>JACQEO010000049.1 GCA_016200545.1 Deltaproteobacteria bacterium
ACCGAAATCCACAGCCAAAAGTCGCGACGAAAAGCGCCCTTCCTTGAACAATCGACGCCGCGCGACTCGCAAATGACGCCTGCTAGGACGCTGGAAACCCTTGTCCCACGCGGGCTAGAGGCGTTTCGCGACAGAAACTAGACTAGATCGTTCGCACGCGCCGATGGCGAGGTGCCGGCCGGGCGGATAGGGTGGGCCTCGCGCGACCTGCGCCCGCTCAGAAGGAGAGGACGATGGCCCGGCTCTTCGACGACATCACGCAGACGATCGGGCGGACGCCCATGGTCCGCCTGAACCGCATCACGCGCGGGCTCGACGTCCTTCTCTACGCCAAGCTCGAGTTCTTCAATCCGCTCTCGAGCGTCAAAGATCGGATCGGCGTCAACATGATCGACGCCGCCGAACGCGCCGGCCTCCTCGGACCGGGAGCGGTGATCATCGAGCCGACGAGCGGCAACACCGGCATCGCGCTGGCGTTCGTCGCTGCGGCGCGTGGCTACCGTCTCATCCTCACGATGCCGGACTCGATGTCGGTGGAGCGGCGAAAGCTCCTGAAGCTTCTCGGCGCCGAGCTCGTGCTGACACCCGCCGCCGGCGGCATGCGCCAGGCCATCAAGGCCGCGGAGGAGCTGGTGCGCACGACGCCGAACGCGTTCATGCCGCAGCAGTTCCAGAATCCCGCCAATCCCGACATCCACCGCCGCACGACCGCGCTCGAGATCTGGGACGACAGCGACGGCGCCGTCGACGTGTTGATTTCCGGCGTCGGCACCGGCGGCACGATCACCGGCGTCGCCGAGGTCTTGAAGCAAAAGAAGCCGAGCTTCCGCGCGATCGCGATCGAGCCCGCGGCCTCGCCCGTGCTCTCGGGCGGCGCGCCCGGCCCGCACAAGCTCCAGGGGATCGGCGCCGGCTTCATCCCCGAGATCCTCAACACCGGCATCATCGACGAGATCGTGCAGGTGCGGGACGACGACGCGCTGCGCACCGCGCGCGCCGTGGCGTGCGAAGAAGGGATCCCCTGCGGCATCAGCAGCGGCGCCGCGGCCTGGGCGGCGCTGCAGGTAGCGGCGCGCAAAGAGCTCGCCGGGGCGTTCATCGTGGTGGTGTTCCCGAGCTCGGCGGAACGGTATCTCAGCACCACGCTCGTCGACGATTTGTAACATTTCGCCTTCGGGGACTTTGCCCCCGCTCGGCTGCGCCTCGCGATGGGCGTCGCACCCGGGAGTGAATCCCGGGTGCTCCCGGCCGAAGCTGCGGCGCCGAACCTGGTTGTGGTGGAATAGTGCGCTCGTGAACGTGGGCGCGGCGCGCTGGTTGACAAAGGATCGGCGGGCCGGAAGAACGGCGCGACGAGGGAGAACGCATGGGCCAGTTTCAGATTCGGATCGACCAGGACGTCGCGATCGTCAGCTTCGACTCGGGCGGGATGAACACGCTCTCGCGCGCGGCCGTCGAGGATCTCGAGCGTGTCGAGGCCGACGTGCGCGCGCGGCACGCAAGCACCCCGCTCGCCGGCGTCGTGCTGCTCGGCAACCGCTACGGTCTCGGCGCCGGCGCCAACATCGGCGAGCTCATGCAGGGTAGCGCCGCCGATCTCGCCGCGCTCATCGATCGCGGCAATACCGTCCTCTTCCGCATCGAGGACGGTCCGATCCCCTGGGTCGCGGCGTTCGACGGCGTCTGCCTCGGCGGCATCTACGAACTCGCGCTCGCCTGCCGCGCGATCGTCGCGACGCGCCGCTCGTCGGTCGGGTTTCCGGAAATCTTGCTCAACATCTTCCCCGGACTCGGCGGCACGCAACGCCTGCCACGGCGGGCCGGCCTCGTCAATTCCGACGATCCGATGCGCGGCGAGGCAGCCCTCAGCGTGATCCTACAAGGAAAGACGCTCGGTGCCGACAAGGCGCTCCCCATTCACATGCTCGACGCGCTCGTTCCCGAGGGCGCGAGCGTCGAAGCGTTCGCGGCAGGCTATCTGCGCGAGACCGTGCCGACCCTCCGCCGGCCGGCGCCCGACTTCTCGCTCGCGTCGCAGGTGGCGCCGATGGTTCTACCAACGATCCTCAAGGCGACGCAGGGACGCCAGCATCCGCGCGCCCCGTTCGTCGCCCTCGAGGTGATCACCCGCGGCGCGCAGCTGCCGCTGAAGGAGGCGATCCAGCTCGAGCGCGACCGCTTTCTCGAAGTGGCGTCGTCGAGCGAGGCCAAGGCTGGCATGCGCTTCTTCTTCACCCAGCAGCGGGTGACGAAGCTACCACCGGCGCTCGCCAAGGTCACGCCGCGTCCCATCCGCCGCGTCGGCGTCGACGGCTTCGACGGCTACATGGGAAACGCGATCGCGTTCCTCGCACGTCGCGCCGGCTACGAGGTCGTCGGTCACGTACCGGTCCCTGCGCTCGCCGCCGGGGCACCGGCGCGCATGCGGCAGAAGTACGCGCCGCTGATCGAGCGCGGTCGGCTCGACGCCGCGGCGGCGGACGCCGAGGTGGCGTCGGTCGCGGTCGCGACCGACCTCGCGACGCTGGCGAGCTGCGACCTGATCATCGAGGCGCGCAAGGAGGATCCCGAGGCCAAGGCCGATTTCTACCGGCGCCTCGCGCGCGTCGTCCGCCCCGACGCGATCGTCAGCTCGAACAGCAGCTCGATGGGTCCAGGATTCCTCGGGCGCTTCTTCGGCGAGGGCGGCGGCGCGCCGGCTCAGATGGCGAACCTGCACTTCTTCAGTCCGGCGGAGCATCCACTGCGGGCGCTCGTCGAGGTGGTCCACACTCCCGAGACGCCGCCCGAGGTGTCGGCCGCCCTGCACGGTTTCGTCCGCAAGATCGGCAAAGTGCCGGTTTTCCTCCACGACGGCTCGCCAGGCTTCCTCGTCAATGCCGGGCTCGCCGAGTACTTCCGCGAGGCCGAGACGCTCTACCGTGAGGGCACGCCGATCGAGACCATCGACGGCGTGATGCGCGAACGCGTCTTCCCGATGGGACCATTCGAGGTTGCGGACCAAGCCGGCGTCGACGTCGCCGCCGGCATGTTCGACGTCCTGGCGCGCGTCGCGCCGCCCGAGCGGCCGCCGCTCGTCGTACAGCTCCGCGATCGCGGTCGCTTCGGCCTCAAGTCGAGCGGCGGGTTCTACGATTGGTCGGGAGGGAAGAAGGGCGCACCCTACGCCGAGCTCGCGAGCCTCGCAGCGCCGCACGGCGACCGCGTCGCCGGTGCCGACGAGATCGTCGAGCGCTGCGTGCGCGCGATCTGGCGGAAGGCGAAGGAGCTGCTCGACCGCGGGATCGTTGCCAGCGAGGAAGAGGCCGATCTCGCCTTCGTCTACGCGATCGGCTTCGCGATGTATCTCGGCGGCCCGTTTTTCTACGCGCGCCAGCGGGGGTGGTTGTGAACGGCGAGGGGATGGCGACGTTCTTGGACACGGGCGCCGGCGAGCAACCGGGCGCGCGCCCGGTGTACGACAGCTACGCCGAGCGTGCGCTCGCTGGCGAGGCACTCACGCGCGACGAGGCGCTCATGGTGCTGCGCGCACCCGACGACGATCTGCGGCCGCTCTTGCTGGCGGCGTTCCGCGTCCGCGAGCGCCACTTCGGACGGCGCGTGAAACTCTGCATGCTGCGCAACGCGCGCAGCGGACTCTGTCCCGAGGATTGCCACTACTGCTCGCAGTCGGCGGTCTCGACGGCGACGATCGACACCTACCGGCTCCTCCCCACCGAGCGCCTCATCGAGGGCGCAGAGACGGCGGTGGCGCGCGGTGCGCGGCGCTATTGCATGGTGACGAGCGGTCGAGGCCCGAGCGCGCGCGACATCAGCCAGCTCGGAGAGGCGACGCGCGCGATCAAGGCGCGCTTTCCGACGCTGGAGATCTGCGTCTCGCTCGGCCTCATGGACGACGAGCAGGCGCGGGCGCTGAAAGACGCGGGCGTCGGCTGGGTGAACCACAATCTCAACACCAGCGAGCGCTTCCATCCGTCGATCTGCACGACGCACACCTACGCCGATCGCGTTGCCACGGTGCGTGCCGTACAGCGCGCCGGACTTGCCACCTGCTGCGGCGGTATCATCGGTATGGGCGAGAGCGACGACGACGTCGTCGATCTCGCGTTCGCGCTCCGCGAGCTCGGTGTCGACTCATTGCCGGTGAACTTCCTGCACCCGATTGCGGGAACGCCGTTCGGCGACGGCGAGTCGGTCGCCGCGAGCCGCGGCCTGAAAGCGCTTTGCCTCTTCCGCTTCACCAATCCCGCGACCGAGATCCGCGCCGCCGGCGGTCGCGAGCGCAATCTCGGCTCCTGGCAGGCACTGGCGCTCTATCCCGCCAACTCCATCTTCATCGACGGCTATCTCACTACCGACGGCCTCGCGGCCGAACCGACGCACCGGATGGTCGAAGCGCTCGGGTTCACCGTCGAGATCGAGGCAGAGGTCGCGGCCGCGGCCGCGACCGTCGGCTGACTATCGACGAACTTCTCGTCGAGATCGACGGGCTCAGCGAAGGGGAGCGAATGCCACCGGCGATCTCGAGGCAGCGGGAGCGGAACGCGCGTGAGTCAGCGCAGCGGGTGTCGCTGAAAGAACTCCCACATGCGGTTGTTCGCCGATACGCTCCGGGTCGACGTCCCGAGGAAGCCGAGACGCGGTTCGCGTCCCGGCCAGGTGTGGCCGCCGCCTTCGACGACGTAGAGGATGACTTCCGCGCCATCGCGGCACGGCGCGTAGGTCTCGCTGCGGACGCGCGTGTCGTCGCCGGGCGCGGCCGGGAGCGCGGTCACAGCGGGCTTCTCGGCGCACCCGTCTGCCTTCACCCAGGCGGCGATCGACTCGGCGACCGAGTGAAAGTGGATCGACGACAGGCTCTTCCGACCGCTGCCGCCGGCGAAGGGCGCGAACTCGTCGGCGGTCCCGTGGAAGTGCATGATCGAGACCGGTCGCGACGGATGGATCGCTTCGGTGCCGATCGGCCCCGACACCGAGGCGATCGCGGCGATGCGATCGGAGAGCTCCGCGGCGAGACGGTACCCCATGATACCGCCGTTCGAGATGCCGGTCGCGTAGACGCGCTTGGGATCGATCGTGAAGTGGGTGATGAGATCGTCGAGCAGCGCGCGCACGAAGGCGACGTCGTCGACGTGCTCGCGCTCGGCGTAGCCGCAGCAGCTACCACCGTTCCAGGTGAGGGCGCGCGGCAGGCGGCCAGTGCCGCTCGGGTAGACGGCGAGGAATCCCGCCTGGTCCGCCTTGTCGCTGAGCGCGGTGAACCGCACCGTCGTCTCCGCGTTCGAGAGCCCGCCGTGCAGGACGAGGACGACCGGCAACGGAGTGTGGCCGTCGTAGGTCGGGGGAACGTGGACGAGGTAGGTGCGGGTGCGATGATCGACCTCGATCGTCCGTGTCGAATCGCTCCGCCGCGAGGCCAGGCGCGAGCGCAGCGGCCCGGCGGGCGACGCGAAGGCCAGCAACGCGAGCACCATCCAGAGCGTCGTCATAACGTCGTGGATGCTGCGACGCCGGCCCGCCTGCTAGATGGGGTTTGCGCACGGAGGGTTGGAGTCGCCCGTTGTCGTGTCCGATATCCCCCTGTTTGACACCTCGCGCCGACCCGCCGCCTTTTGGCGACCACAATCCCCGGCGAGGTACCGACACCATGCGAACGCTTCAATCGCGGCCAGGACTCTTGCTGGCTGTGCGTAGTCGGATAGCTGTAGCCGATCCAATCTTCAGTGGCTGTCCATGTGCTGGTGAAGGTGTCGTACTGGCGTGAGCTGTCCGTGCTGCCGACGGGCGGTCTATCGCCATCGCGGATGACCGCGATGTTGGTGCCGGCGCCCGTCGAGTTGGTGACGCGCGCGATGATGGTACCGACCTGCGTCAGGTCGATTGGGGTCGGCGTCGCCGTGGGCGTGGCGCTGACCGGTAGGTGTCGGCGTGACGGTCGCCGTGGCGGTGACGGTCGGCGTCGGGGTGGCGGTTGGGGTGGGCGTCGGCCCGAGCGGCTACGTGCACGAGTTACAGAGCGGGCCGCGGTCCGATTGCGTGCCGGTATAGTCGAACCGGCAGAGCGAGCATTCTTCCTCGGGCGTCAACTGACGCCGGAGCACCACGCATGAGTCGATCGGGCCATCGAAGAAATCCTTGAGCGTATCGGTGCTGTCACCCATCGCCCCGATCTTGAATCGCCCCGTGGAGTCCGTCATGCCGCCCGCGGTCGGCGTGAGCACGCTCACCTCGTCGAGCCCCGCGCCGAACACCCGAAGCCGCAGACTGTTCGCCGCCGTCGTGCCCGCACTCGAGCCCAGTACGAAGTAGCGGGTGCCGGCGACTGCAGTGGCCGTCGACGAGACCGTCTGGAGCGAGCCGAGCCGCGCCGCGTTGATGGTGCTGAACTGGAACTTACTCGTGTCGCCGGCGATGCGGATACGGTAGGCGCAGTTCGCGCCGCTCTGATCGCCTTTGGCGAGGATCGTCTTCCAGACATTGCCGCCGACCGTGCGCGGTTGCACCCAACACGCGATCGTCACTCCTTGCATCGGGCCGTGAAGATCGAGCGCCGGACAGTTGGCATCGCTGCAGGTATAGGCATCGCCCGGCGTGAAATCCGCCCAGCGCGACCCGCGCGGTACCGGCACCGGCGCAGTGGCGGAGCCGACCGTGTTGTTGTCTGTGAGCGTGTTGCTCGCCCCGCAATCGTCGGCCGTCTCGAGCCCAGCCTCGAAGCTGTAACAGGCGAGCGCATCGGCATGGAGATCGGTCCCGACCCCTGTCGGGGTCGGCATCTGCGTCGCCGTGATCGTCGGCGTGGCCGTCATCGTCGGCGTTGGGGTCGTCAGCGTGGGCGTCGCGGTGCTCATGGGCGTCGCTATGACGGTGGGGGTTGCGGTCGTGGTCGGTGTCGCCGTCACGGTGGGCGCCGCTGTGACCGTGGGCATCGGGGTGGTGCCGAAGACGCGGAGCTCGCCGACCGAGATGAAATGGGCGCTGCCACCCGGGGCGCCGTCGATACGGATCCCGTCGCCGGTCGTCGGCGTAAAGTCGAGCGTGTAGGTCTCGAAGCTCGTGCCGTCATTGGGCGGATATGCGGGCGTGCTGGTGAGACCCGCAACGGTGGTCCAGATACCGTTTTGGCGGACCTGGACGGCGAAGGTATCGAACCAGCCGCCGTCAGCGAAGTTCTTACCCTCCTGGAAGACGACGCGCTGGAACGTCGGCGGCGCGGCGAAGGTGTAGCCGATCCAATCCTCGGGGGCGCTGCCGCCAGTGTAGGTGTCGTACTGGCGGGAGGAGTCGGTGCTTCCGACGGGCGGGAAGTCGCCGTTGCGAATGACCTCGGGGTCTTTGTTACCGCCGCCGGTCGGTGTGGTGACGAGCGCGATGATGGTGCCGAGGTCGGTCAGATCGCTGCCGACCGAGGTGGCCGTGGGTGCCGGCGAGGGGAGCACCGTGACGGTCGGGAGCGGCGTTGGGGTGGATGTGGACGTGGGCGTCGCCGTTCCTGTGGTGGTCACCGCAGCGACCGGGGTCGCGGTTAGCGTGAGTGTTGCTGACGGGCTCGGAGTGACGGTTGGCGTGGCCGTCGGTGACAGCGTGGGTGTTGTGGTTGCCGTCGCCGTAGGCGACACCGTCGGGGACACGGTCATCGTGGGGGTCGGTAACGCTGTGGGCGTGGCGGTTCTCGTAGGCGTCGGTGACACGGTCGCTGTTGGCGAGGCGACCGGCGTTGCGGTCAGCGAGACCGTCGGTGTCGTAGTCGCTGTGGACGGCGGAGTCGTGGTCAGCGTCGTGGTCGGTGACGCGGTGGGTGTCGCGATCACGGTCGGCGTCGGTGACGGCGTCGGCGTCGGTACGGTGCCGAAGACGCGGAGCTCACCGACCGAGATGAAGTGGGCGCTGCCGCCAGGGGCGCCGTCGATACGAATCCCGTCGCCGGTCGTCGGCGTGAAGTCGAGCGTGTAGGTCTCGAAGCTCGTACCGTCGTTGGGCGGATACGCAGGCGTGCTGGTGAGACCCGCAACGGTGGTCCAGGTACCGTTTTGGCGGACCTGGACGGCGAGGGTATCGAACCAGCCGCCGTCGGCGAAGTTTTTGCCCTCCTGGAAGACGACGCGTTGAAACGTGCGCGGCGTCGCGAACGTGTAGCCGATCCAATCCTCCGCCACCGTCCCGTTGTGGTAGGTGTCGTACTGGCGGGAGGAGTCGGTGCTCCCGACGGGCGGGAAGTCGCCGTCGCGGATGACCTCGGGGTCTTTGTTGCCGCCGCCGGTCGGTGCGGTGATCAGCGCGACGATCGTGCCGAGGGCGGTCAGATCGCTGCCGACCGGCGTGGCCGCGGCCGTCGACGTGGGGAGGGGCGTGACGGACAACGGCATCGAGGTGGATGTGGACGTGGGCGTCGCTGTGCCTGTGGTGGTCACCGCAGCGGTCGGGGTCGCGGTCGTCGTCGCCGTTAGGGAGGGTGTCGGTGAGGCGGTGGGAGTGACGACGGGCGAAGCGGTTCCAGTCGCGGTCCCCGTGGGCGTCGGTGACACGGTCGCTGTTGGCAAGGCGACCGGCGTTGCGGTCAGCGTCAGCGTCGGCAATGGGCTGGGCGTCGCGGTCAGCGAGACCGTCGGCGTCGTGGTCGCTGTGGACGTCGGAGTCGTGGTCAGCGTCGTGGTCAGCGTCGCGGTCGGTGACGCGGTGGGTGTCGCGATCACGGTCGGCGTCGGTGACGGCGTCGGCGTCGGTACGGTGCCGAAGACGCGGAGCTCGCCGACCGAGATGAAGTGGGCGCTACCGCCGGGGGCGCCGTCGACACGGATCCCGTCGCCGGTCGTCGGCGTGAAGTCGAGCGTGTAGGTCTCAAACGACGTGCCGTCGTTGGGCGGATACGCAGGCGTGCTGGTGAGACCCGCAACGGTGGTCCAGATACCGTTTTGGCGGACCTGGACGGCGAGGGTATCGAACCAGCCGCCGTCGGCGAAGTTTTTGCCCTCCTGGAAGATGACGCGCTGGAACGTGCGCGGCGTCGCGAACGTGTAGCCGATCCAATCCTCCGCCACCGTCCCGTTGTGGTAGGTGTCGTACTGGCGGGAGGAGTCGGTGCTCCCGACGGGCGGGAAGTCGCCGTCGCGGATGACCTCAGGGTCTTTGTTACCGCCGCCCGTCGGTGCGGTGATCAGCGCGACGATCGTACCGAGGGCGGTCAGATCGGTGGCGACCGCCGTGGCCGTGGGCGTCGGCGTGGGTGGCGGTGTGAAAGACGGTAGTGGTGTGGGAGTAGGCATGGCCGTGGGCGTCGCCGTGGTCGTCGAGGTGACGGTCGGAGTGCTGTTGAGCGCGAAGGTCGCCGTGTATGTCCTCGGTGAGCTCTGCGTCGCGATCGTGTGGGTCTGCGCGCCACCGTCCGACCAGCCGACGAAATGGTACGATGTCGTCCCAACTGTCTGCGGTGAGGGCGCGCCGAGCGTACGCTGAAAGCCGACCACGCCCGTGATGGTCGCGGAGGTTGTCTGGGTCTGCCCATCGAGCGTGACCAGCATGCCCGGCGGCTGGGTCGCGAGCGTGAAGTCCGACGTCTGGGGCAGCACAACGACCGACTTCGTCGACGTGAGGCCTGTCGCGTCCGTCGCGCTCAGCGCGATCTCGTAGGCGATGTCCGGTGATGACTCGCCAATCGTCGTGGTGACGAAGCTCTGAGGCGATCCGACGATGTCGGCGA
This sequence comes from Deltaproteobacteria bacterium, assembly GCA_016200545.1. GTDB lineage: Bacteria > Desulfobacterota > Binatia > UTPRO1 > UTPRO1 > DP-19. The sequence continues at coordinate 9,698 of JACQEO010000049.1, forward strand.
TGTAGGGATGAATGTGGTCGGCGTGATGGAAGATGATTTGCCAGTGAAGCGCGGACGACGGCAACGCGCCTTGATCCGGGTCGGTCGCGCCGCCGACCAGGTTGATCGTGCTACCGGCGACGAACGTCGCTCCATCGATCGGCTGGCTGATCGTGAGCACCGGCGGATTGCCGACCGCGATTGCGACCGTGGCGATACCCGGCCCAGGCGTCGCCTTGCCGTCGCTCACCGTGAGCTGCGCCGTGTACGGGCCCGCGTTCTGGTAGACGTGGCTCGGGTTTGCCGCCGTCGTCGGTGCCGTGCCGTCACCAAAGTCCCAGCTGAACGTGATGGGGTCACCGTCGGGATCCGCCGAACCTGCGCTGGAGAATTGTACGGTGAGCGGCGGAATCCCTTGAGTCGGGCTGGCGCTCGCGTTGGCGACCGGCGATCTGTTGCCGGTCACGGCCGCGATCTTCCGCACCGTGTTGGTTGAGCAGCTCGTGTAGTAGAGCGCGCCGTCGGGTCCAGCGACGATGTCGGACACGTTGTTTGCAGCGAGGTTCGTCGCGAAGTCTTGGACGGACGTGACTTGCGTTCCCGACGTATCCAACACGGCGCGCTTGATGAGCCCGAGCGCGTAGTCGCCGAAGAAATAGCTCTGCTGGTAATCGCCGGGGAAGGTGGTGGCCGATCCGAAGTCTCCGCCGATGATGGCGGCGGAGGAGCTGTTGTGGTTGTACCAGGCGATCGGTGGGGTGAAGGTCGGATAGATCGCGAGGTCGAAGGGGCCCTCCGTCGTCGGCCAGCCGTAGTTGTTGGCCTTGAAGATGACGTTGAGCTCTTCCCACGTCGCGTTTCCCACGTCGGCGCACAACAGACGGGCGTCGGAGCGGAAGCGGCAGCGCCACGGGTTGCGCAACCCGTAAGCCCAGATCTCGCCGCGCTTGCCGGCTTGTCCCGCGAAAGGATTGTCAGCAGGGACGCTGCCGTCCGCGTTGATCCGCAGCACCTTGCCGCTCAGATTCGACAGATCCTGCGCGTTCGTCGACGTCGCGCCGCCATCGCCCGCGGTCGCGTAGAGCTTGCCGTCCGTGGGGCCGAACGCAATCCACCCCGAGTTGTGGTTGCCGGCATCGGAGGCGATGTCGTCGAGGATGACCGTGTGGCTACTCGGGTCGACGACGTCGCCGTTGGCGTGGAAACGAGCGATGCGGTTCTTCGCCGAGACGCAGGTGCTCGTACCCGGCTGGGGCGGATTCCCCGGTTGCTTGCAGATCGTGTAGTAGACGTAGAGCAGTTCGTTGGTCGCGAAGGCTGGATCGAAGGCGATGCCGAGCAGCCCGCGCTCCGAGTAGTTGTCGAAATAGGTGCCCGCGGGCATGAACGTGTTGAGATCGAGGAACGACGTGGCGAGGAGCGCGCCGTTCTTCACCACACGGATCTTGCCGCTCGCGTGCTCGCCGATGAACAGGCGACCATCCGGTGCGAAGGCGAGCACGGCTGGGCCGTTGAGGCCGGTGGCGACTACGGTGTCTTGAAACCCGACCGGGACGGTTGCCCACGTCGCGTGAGGGCCCAGCAGGATCACGACGGCGACGACTAATGTGCGCCATGGATGGGCGCGGAGGCGGATGGGTTGCTGCATGAGTGAGGAGAAGCGGAATAGTGGCGGTATCAAGATGTTCGGTGGTGTCTTCTAGTCGCTACCCATCTCCTCCTCGTACGCGCATGTGGGCGCGGTTGCGGACCGCCCCTGGCCCGCCCATTCCTACATGCCCATTCCATACATGGGGACGGAGAATTGCAAGTCCCGCCCGTCTCAACGCGTGTTTCCTTGCACCGCGCCGCGACCGTCGGTAGCGCACAGTCGACAGTATCGTTGCAAACACGCAATGCTATCGTCGCAAGAATGCAATGCGATTATCATGAGCCGCGAGGGCGACAATATCGTCGGTGAGCCGGGTCGGTATTTGCGAGGCGTTGCAGAGCAAGTCTTCGAGCACGACGAGCTTGACGTCCGGCCACGTTTCGCCCGATGCGCGGACGAGAGTGTCGAGACGCGTCGCCAGGTAGAAGCGATCGGTGGCGTCGCCGTGCGCACGACCAGCAGGCCGGAGAGTTCTTCCACTCGGACATGCAGTGGAACGCCGCCGGCTATCGCGCGGTCGCGACCGCGCTCGACGCCGCCGTTCGTCCCTGAGATCGTGCCGCCGCTCCGCGGTGCCTCGACGAGCGTGGCCTCCGCGACGATTGTGATTGCCTTCCGATCGAACCGATACTAGGTTCGCCGCCGGTCGACGCGCGGAGGACAACTCGTGACTGAAGGCACGGTTTCGATGCTCGCCGCCGGACGCGCACGTCCGTGCACGCGACGGCGGCTGGTCGCGACGTTGAGCGCCGCCCTGACCGCGCTCGCTCTTCCCGGCGCGACGTTCGCCGTCACGCTTCCGAGCGGCTTCCAAGAGTCGGTCGTCTTCAGCGGCCTCGTTCAACCCACCGCGCTCAGATTCGCCGCCGACGGGCGCGTGTTCGTCGCCGAGAAGAGCGGCCTCATCAAGGTCTTCGACAGCCTGACCGACCCGACGCCGACGATCTTCGCCGATCTGCGGACAAACGTGCACAACTACTGGGATCGCGGGCTCCTCGGGCTCGCGCTCGATCCGAGCTTCCCGACCAAGCCGTATGTGTACGTGCTCTACACGCTCGACGCGGCGCCGGGGGGCACACCGCCGCGCTGGGGAACCTTCGGTGGCACGTCCGATAACTGTCCCGATCCGCCGGGCTCGAATACGAACGGCTGCGTCGTTGCCGGGCGCGTCTCGCGCCTGCAGGCATCGGGCGACGTCATGGTCGGTACCGAGCAGGTGCTGCTCGAAAACTGGTGCCAGCAATTCCCGAGTCATTCGATCGGGAGCCTCACCTTTGCGTCGGACGGTGCGCTCTACGTGAGCGGCGGAGAAGGGGCGAGCTTCGATTTCGCCGACTGGGGCCAGACCGGCTACCCGCAGGTCAATCCCTGCGGCGATCCGCCGGGTGGTGTCGGCGGTACGCAGGCACCTCCGACCGCGGAGGGCGGCGCGCTCCGCGCCCAGGACATCCGCACCACGAGCGACCCCGTCGCTTTCAGCGGCGCGATCCTGCGCGTCGACCCGGCGACCGGTGCCGCGCTCCCGGACAACCCCCTCGTCGCGACGTATCCGAACGCCGGTCGGATCATCGCCTACGGCTTGCGGAATCCGTTTCGCATCACGACGCGTCCGGGCACGAACGAGATCTGGATCGGCGACGTCGGGTGGAGCGACTGGGAAGAGATCGACCGCATCGGCGACGCGACAGACTCGATCGTCGAGAATTTCGGCTGGCCCTGTTACGAAGGCATCGGCCGGCAGCCCGCCTACGAAGCCGCCGGCCTGAACCTCTGCCAGAGTCTCTACAACGCGCCCGGCTCGGCGACTGATCCCGTCCTCACGTACAAGCACGACCAACAAGTGATCCCGGGAGAGAGCTGCGGCTCGGGGAGTTCGTCGATCTCGGGTCTCGCGTTTTATGGGACCGGTGCATACCCCGACATCTACGACGGCGCGCTCTTCTTTGCGGACTACAGCCGAAGCTGCATCTGGGCGCTTCTAGCCGACGCCAATGGGGATCCCGACCCGAACGTGCGCGTCACCTTCGCCGCCGGCGCGTCGGGTCCCGTCGATCTCGAGATCGGTCCCGGAGGAGACCTATTCTATGCCGACCTGAACGGCGCCATTCATCGTATCAGCTACACGAGTAGCAACCAGCCGCCGATCGCGCTCATCCAGGCCGACAAGACGAACGGGGTGACACCACTCAGTGTGCACTTCGACGGCTCGGGTTCCTTCGACCTCGATCCGGGCGACACGCTCCAGTACTCCTGGGATCTGAACGGTGACGGCGTCTTCGGCGACGCGACCGCAGTTGCCCCGTCGCGTACCTACAAGAAGGCCGGGACGTACAGGGTGCGCCTGCGTGTGACGGACTCGCATGGCGCGCAGGACACCGATTCGATTCTGATCACGGTCGGCAACACGGCGCCGACGGCGACCATCACGACGCCGCTCGCGTCGACGAAATGGAACGTTGGCACGACGGTGTCCTTTTCCGGCTCGGCGACGGACCCGCAACAGGGCACGCTGCCGAACTCGGCGCTGACGTGGACGCTCATCGTCCATCACTGTCCGTCCAACTGCCACACGCACACGATTCAGACGTTCGCGGGTGTCGCGAGCGGATCGTTTGCGGCACCCGATCACTCGTATCCGAGCTTTCTCGAGTTGCAGCTCACGGCGACCGACGCCGGCGGGCTCCAGGATACGAAGAGCGTACTGCTGTACCCGAACACGGTGACGCTCTCGTTCAACTCGGTGCCGACGGCACTGACGCTCGCAGTCGGCTCGGGCAACGGCACGACGCCGTTCGCGCGAACGGCGATCGTCGGCTCGGCGAATTCGTTGAGCGCGCCATCGCCGCAGTCGCTCGGCGGCGTCACCTATACGTGGAGCTCGTGGTCGGATGGGGGCGCGCGCAGCCACCTCGTGACTGCTCCCGCGGTGCCGATCACCTATGTCGCGAGCTTCACCGGGGGCGCGACGTCGACCACGACACCGGGCGCCGCGCCCACGGCGACCCCGACCCGTTCGAAGACCCCGACACCGACGGGCATCTCCACCCCGACGCGCACGCCGACGCCGGGCGTGGGTACGTGCGGCAACGGCGTGCGCGACACCGGCGAGCAGTGCGACGACGGCAACTCGATCGGCGGCGACTGCTGTTCGGCCACCTGCCAGGTCGAGGTGACGCCATGTAACCTCACGCATCTCGGTACGATCGTCGCCCGCATCACCGCGCCCCTCGGCGGCGGGAACAAGAACCTCGAAGTGATCCGCGATGGCGACAAGCCGCCCGTCGGCAATACCGACTCCGCGCGCCAGTACGACACCTACACCGGCGCGGTCGCTGCCGACGACTGGATCGGGTACACCTATCCGATCGCGCAGACGTTCACGCGTGTCGTCTTCCAAGAAGGCAAGAACTTCGCCGACGGCGGCTGGTTCACCACCCTCGCGGTACAGGTCCGACGAAACGGCGTCTGGACTGCGGTCGCGGGCCTCACGAGCACGCCCGCGTATCCCGCCAACGACGGCGTGAGCTACGAGACGTACACATTCGACTTCTCGGCGGTTACCGGCGACGGCATCCGTCTCGACGGCGCGCCGGGCGGGAGCGCCGACTTCATCTCGGTGGGCGAGCTCGAGGTCTACGGTGGCCTTGTCGTCGGCGCCAGCGCGCCGACGCCCGTCGTGACCCCGACCGGAGTACCGACCGTGGGACCGACCGCGACGCCGAGCACAGCGAACCTGGCGCCGTTCGGGACGATCATCGCGCGCGTCACGGTCCCGACAGGCGGCGGCAGCACGAACCTCGGTGTGATCCGCGACGGTGACAAGCCGCCCGTGGGCAATACCGACTCCGCGCGCCAGTACGATACCTACACCGGCGCCGCCGCCGCCGAGGACTGGATCGGCTACACCTTCGCGAGCCCGCAAAGCTTCACGCGTGTCGTCTTCCAGGAAGGCAAGAATTTCGCCGACGGCGGCTGGTTCGATACCCTGAGCGTCCAGGTTCGCCAGAGTGGCGTTTGGATAACCGTCGCAGGTCTCACGATCACGCCCGCGTACCCCGCCAACGACGGTGTGAGCTACGAGACCTACGTACTCACCTTCCCGCCGGTTACCGGCGACGGTATCCGTCTCGACGGCGCGCCGGGCGGCAACGCCGACTTCATCTCGGTCGGTGAGCTCGAGGTCTACGGCACGGGCGGTTGAGCGAGGAGCTCGACGACGTGGGCTACGAGCCGCTCGCGGCTTTACGCATCCAAATCGGGGATCTCATACACGCGCACATCCTCGCCGCGGTAGATTTCGGTCAATCCCAGCTCGCGTTCTACGCAAGAGTTGTCGGCATCGGAAGTGATCACGTAGCGGATCGCCAGCTGACGCAGGGCCGCGCGTCCTTGCGTGCGACCAAGTCCGGAAAGCGGCGGAATGTGCTGCAGGTACTCTCCATCGAGACCCGGACGCCCGTCTGACGCGCGCAGCGCTTGTGCGGGCACGATCTGCCGCTCTCCACCCGGCGGCGCCCAGCTGAGATGTATCTCCGCGTCTCCATCAACCTCCATCGCCGTCAAGAACAACGGGTATGCGCCCGCGTGGAGGTAGAGCGCCCCGGCCTCATCGTGGAGCCGTCCTCCGTAGGAATACACCCCCATGCTTCCCGCGGCTCTACGCGTGCCGACTTGCAAGCGGGTACCGACGGTCGTCGACAACCAGAAATTGTAGACGCCATCAGTCGGAGCGAGAAGTGTCCCGCTCCATTTCGCAGTGAACCGATCGCCGACCAGCGTGCCGTCGTCGCGCGGGAAGGTCCAGGTGAAATGTATCTGTGGATCGACGCGTGACAGCCGCAATTGCGCATCAGGCAACTTGATGGCGCGAATCACCGGTTGTGTGAGCATCCAGTCTTCCAGGCGTTTCGGTACGCGTCCGAGATATCCCCCCAGGATAGGCTTGCGATGGATCGTCGCGTGCCACATCTGGCGCCAGCCATCCGAGACATCCAAGACGGCCCAGTCACCGGGATCGTTCGCCCAGGCTCGCATTATCGACGGCGTGGGGCATTCGGATGTCGCCACGGGGCACGGCCAGTACTCGTAGAGGGCCAGCGCCGAGATGACGACTACGAGACTCGCGGACAGGCGTGCCTCGGGAACGAGCTTCCGCAAACGCGCGAGACCCGTCGCTGCCGCAGCAATCAAGCCAAAATACAGCACGTAGCCCACACGCACCGGCACACCCGTGAACCGAAGAGCGGGGACGAAGTGCTCGAGGTACCAATAGGGCATCTTCCATCCGAGGACCTTGCCGTTCGACTGCAAATAAGGGCCGAGCGAGAGTGCGGCGCCGAGGAAAGCGATCAGCAAGAATACACGACCGAGGCGGTGTTTCGTAGCTCCGATCAGGGCCAACGAGAGGACCGTGAATCCCATGTAGGTGGCGTGTTCTCCGACCTTCTGTCCCCAAAGTCTGCTCGCCCGTGCGCCTGCGAGGCACCAGGTCTGGATCGCGCTTGGACTGAAGAACGAATACGCGTCGGCGGAGAAGACCAGCGCATCGTGGGCGCCGATGATTTCTTCCCGGTGTTTCGCGACGATCATCGCCACGAGTAGAGGCCCAGCGAGGATGAACCATGTCCCGGCGAGGACGAGCAGCTGCTGCAAAAACCTCGTCGAAAGACATGCTGTGCGCTGATGCGTGACCCTGTAGCCGAGGAGCGGAGCCGTGATCACTGCTGCGAAGAGCAAATGATACCACGACGCGAGCGACGCGAGCGCGAGAAATACGCCGGCGAGGACAGCATTACGACGGCGTGCCTGACCGGAAATAATTCGGAGGAGTTGAGCAGCATAGAGAGGAAGCCAGCCCATCGACATCAGATGGAGATGACCTTGGAGGTGAGCGAAGTGGTAGGGCACGGCAGCGAAGATAATTCCGGACAGCAGCGCGCACAGGACGTCGACAGTAAGCTCTCGAGCGAGCCGGAACATCCCGTACGCCGTGAGAGCGAACGCGACGAGCACGGCGGTATTGTAGATCGCGACCTCGGGTAGCAGGCCCCAGAGCGGGAGGACCAGAAGCGTGCTTGGCACGTCGAAGGTATGGAAGACGAGCGTAGTTCCCTGCGGATGATACAATCTTTTGGTAAAGAACGGGTTTTGCAATGAGATCAACGCGTCGTGCATCCAACGCATCGACCAAAGAGTCAGGTGCGGGTCGCCTGCGCCGCCAGCGAGACGCGTGGTGAAGACCCGAGCCAACGGCCAGGTGAGCACGACCGCAGAAGCGAGGCAGACTGCGAAATAGAAGACCTCGGACGGCCAGCGAGTAGCGCTCGTAGTGATCTCGGAAGCCGCCATCCATCGGTCACAGTCGCGCGCGAGAGTTGCACAGTTGACGATAGTCGTCCACGGAGAAATCGCGAGACGGCACCGTCGAGCGACCGCGGACTCCCTCGCCGCGTGCATGACGCGGCGGCTCAGAGTGTCTGCGCCTCCAAATGTTTCAGCCAGAGGTTCCCGAGTAGCAAGAGAACGAACGCGGCGTTGAGGATCGTCCATTGCGTGAGGCGACGGCGCGCCGCCGGCTCTCCGCGCCGCAGACCGTCTCGCAGCTCCGGCCCGTCGTACAGCAGCGCCTTGCCGAACATCAGCGCCGCGAACGGCACGAGCGGGAAATGATAGCGGGGATCCCCGACGAACACGACGGTCATGAGCAATACGTAGCTGCTGACGACCAGGAAGAGCGTCGTGGCGGCGCGATGGGGCGAGGGGCTGAGCATTCCGAGCAGGCAACCACTCACGACCAGCACGTAGGCGACGTTGGCGAGGACGAGGAGTGTCGCCGTGGCTGCGAGCGGCACCGGCGCACGGAGGCCTTTGAGATTCCACAGTACGCCGTCGGTCTCGAGCGCGAAGAAGTAGGAGATCTTCTGGAGAGCGCGCCGCGCGGCGGCGACCGGGGCGGCACGGACGGCTTCCCACCCGAGACGGTAGCCGCGCGACCAGTCGTAGCCCGCACCCGCTCGCAGGCGTTCCTTGAGATCGGCCGCGTGCGCATAGCCGCCGAACGCGGCGCGGTCGTTGCCGATGAGGAAATTGTAGCCGCCGGTCGAGCTGACGTCCGTCCAGGTTCCGGACAAGTGGTGATTGCGTGCCAGCCAGGGACTCACGACCGCCAGCGCTGCGCACGACACCAGGCCGCCGAGCAACAGGGCGCGTCGGAGACGGATCCCGTTGGCGGCGTACCACAGCGGGACCAGGCCGGGGAGCAAAAGGAGGACGGGACGGGTGAGGATCGCCGCGCCGAGGACGGCGCCCGCCGCGATCGCGCCGGCGACCCCACTGCGCAGGCTCCACAGCAACAGCGCGCAGCTCGCGAGCAGGAGCAACGTGAACAGCGGCTCGGTGAGCAGCAGGGTGCCGTAGAAGACGTGTGTCGGGTAGAGCGCCATGACGAGCGCGGCGACGCGGCCGATCGATCGGCCCAAGACCCGTTCACCGATGGTCGAGACGAGCACGCAGGTGAGTGTACCGATGATGATCTGAAGCCCGACGGCGGTGGTCGGATGGCTGCCAAACAGGCCATAGGTTGCCGCCAGAACGAGTGGAAATCCCACCGGCCAAAAATCGCTCGGCTGACCCGCCTCATCCACGTAGCCCTGTCCAGCGTAGAGCCGCTCCGCGTGCCCGACATAACCGAGTTCGTCGAAGCGCGGTTCCCGTTCGAGCATGACGGCCGCCCACGCGAGCCGGGTCGTCAGGGCAACGAGAAGCAAGAGCGACAACCAGCGTCGCGCGGATCGCCCGTCGATCTGATCGGTCCAAGGTCGCATGCAGGGCAGTATGCCGGACCGACGGGGCGTCGACCTAGGGTGCGGCGGCGCCGCGCGGGGCGGCGATCACGTCGACGCCCTCGGGAACGGCGAAGCGGAACTCGTCGTCGGGGAGATCGACGTTCCGCTGGACGTTGGAGAAGCTGAGGGTCGTCACGTTGCCAACCGGGTCGGTGACGGTAGCCTCGACGATGTCGTAGGTCGAGCGCAACACCGCGAGGGTCAGGCTGCCGACGTCTTGCGCGTTCTTCGGGACGAGCTTCAAGTAGATGCGCTGCGCGTTGCAGCCACGCGGATCCTGCTCGATCTGGAAGTCGTCCTTGATTCGTCCGACGCCGGCGAGAAATGATATCGGCGTCGTCGAGACGAAGGCGGCGTCGAACGGCGCCTTCAGCACCTGCCGGTCGGTGGGCTGATAGATCCACAGGGTCGTGCCGTCGGCGACCATCGACTGCCGCTGCGGCGTCTGGAACTCCCAATGCATCCGCCCCGGCTTCATGAAGACGACGTTGCCGAACGCCTCGTCGCCCTGGCTGAGGGCGGCGACCGTCGTCGCTTGGCGGAAGTCGGCGCGGAAGTTCTTGGTCGCATCGTAGCGCGCTTGCAGGCGCAGCGCCGCCACGGCGGGTGACGGGCATGCCTCCGCCCCGTTCGCGGTTGCGGCGGCGGCCGCCGGACGGGGCGCGCTCGTCGCCGGCGGCGCGCTATGACCCTCGTGAGCGCCGAGCGACGCGACCCCGAGCGTCGAGAGGAGGAGCGTCGCGGCCGCTGTTGCCGTTGCGGCGCGTGCCGTCGTCACTCGTCGATCCGTTGCACGCGGGCGACCATCTGCGCGGCGCATCACGAGCGCTCGAGGAAGGCGAGCAGGGTCTCGTAGTTCTTCGCGATGTCGCGGCCGAGCACGAAGCGATGCGCCGGAGCGCGGCCGAGCAAGCGGACGCCGTTTCGCAGGCGCGATGCGGCGACGCCGAGCTTTCCGGTGAGCTCCCAGAGCCCTCGCTCCAGGAGAAACTCCATCCCTTGGTAGATGCCGAGCCCGACGATCAGGTACTTGACGAGCGCCTTCAGTGCCTCGTGTCGCGGCATCGGGACGATTTCCGACGTCGCCCCCAGGTTGCGCTCGCCCACCAACACCAGGCTCGGCTCGGTGACGCCGCCGATCCGATCGCGTACGTATTCGATGTCGATCAGTGTCTTGGGATTGAACTCCATGCGTCGGACGGTGCGCAGATACTGCGGCGGCACGTCGATCTTCTGGTCGGGTCGGACGCCGAGGCGCAGTGGAAACGGCAAGATGCGTCCAGCGCGATCGATGAGCGGGGTGTCCTCGCCCAAAAGCAAAAACTCCGGTCGCCGCATCAGCTCGAGCGCCATGGTGCTCTTCCCGCCACCGGAAGGCAGCAGCAGGAGGATGCCGCGCCCGCGATGACTCACCCCGAGCGCGTGCACGCGATGGATCCCACGGGCGTCGAGCGCTTGGCCGACGGTGGACAGGATGAACAGATAGACGATCTCGTGGAGCAGGTCGGGATCGGTCCCGTACACCACGCAGCGCTTGGTCGCGCGCTCGAAGACGGCCAAGGCCTGGCCGAAGTAGTCGATGTAGGTGACGTGGGTGTCGCGAAAGCAGACGTTGCGCGGTGTGAAGACCGAGGCGCGGAGCGGCGGCAAGGTGTCATAGGGGGGCGACGCCAGCCGCACCTCGATGCAAACGCCGTCGGATGGGTTGCTCGCCGGCCGATGGAAATAGGCGAAGTCACGTCGCACCTCCTCGACCAGCTCCGGCGACGTGCTCCCCACCTCGATGCCGACTCCGTAGAAGTCGAAGTATTCTCGGGCGGCATCGCCGGCAACGGGGAACGCTGTCATCGCTGTCATCGACCGGATCCTTCTGGCGCCGTGGCGTGGCGCGCAATGTACTCTACGTGGGGACGCGGGAAAAGCCGAGGGAATCCATCGCGGCCGATGCGCGTGTACACGCGAAGTGGGGGATGTTCTATTGTCTCTCTCGCTCTTCTCGTCGGAGAATCGGCAGCCGGTGACTCCGCTACCGTCAGTATCGCACGCGCGACCGAAACCGCCCTGGGTGAAGGGCCTCTTCCGTCTCGGGAATTGGATCGCGTTCGCGGTCGGGTGCCTGTTGGTGGCGGTGGCACTCTTGGTGGCCGAGAAGGTCGCCGAGGTGGTCAAGCCAGGGCAGCCGCTCCGCACGGAGCAACCCTCAGCTCCGTACATGGAGCCGAGCGACGCCCTCGGATGGCGGCCTGCGGCGTCGATGCAGACCACCACGCAGGTCCGGCTCGGTGAGCGTCTCATCTACGAGGCGACGTACAGCTTCGACGAGTATCGACGACGCGTCGTTCCCGCGGATCCGCAGGCCGACTATCGCCGCTTCCTCCTGTTTTTCGGATGCTCGAACACGTTCGGCGAGGGCCTGCAAAACGACGAGACGCTTCCCTACTTCGTGAGCCGCTTGCTACCCGACACGCATATCTACAACTATGCCTTTCGCGGGTACGGTCCCCAGCACATGCTCGCGCGTCTCGAGAGCTCGGATCTGCGCCGAGAGGTGGCCGAGCCCGTGGGAGCGGTCGTCTACGTTTTTCCCGCCTATCACCTGAACCGGTTGATCGGTGGTAGCGCCACCATGAGCTGGGTGAAGAATCTCCCGTACTATCGCCTGGAGGGCGGCGAGCCGGTGCGAGACGGATTCTTCGAGACCACGCGTCCGGTCTACTCGTTCTTGGCGCGGACGCTCGGGCAGAGTAGGCTCATGCAGCTCTTGAACATCGCCTGGCCTCCCCAGACCACGCGCTCCCAGCTCGAGCTCGCCTGCGCCGTCTTCGCGAAGGCCCGCCGGCTTCTCCACGAGCAGCTCGGTCCGGTGGAGCTCACCGTCGTGTTGCATCCCAACGGCGGGCCGTTGGACCTCGCCTCGTGCCTCGATCCGCTCGGGATTCGTCTCCTCGACTACCACGACATCTTCCCCAAGGCCCCGCGGAACGAGATGAAGATTCCGATGGACGGCCACACCAACGCGCGCGGCAATCAGACGATCGCGGCGCGCCTGGTTGGCGATCTCGAGCCCGTCCTTCCGGCGGTGCAATGATCAGTCGCGTGTCGAGCCAAGACGGGCACGGCGCGTCTGCATCTCTCGGGCGGTTGTCGTGAACGATCGCTCGGGTGTCGTGGTGTCGATGTAGTCGCCGTCGAGCCGCCCGAGAAACGCGGCGGCGTATCCCTCGCGTTCGGCCGTCGAGGCAAGCTCGTGCAACGGGACGGACGCGGCCGTCGACTCGAGATCCTCGGGCACGCACTCGCAACCGGCGACCAAAGGGATTGAACGATCCCGCACCCGCTGGTCTTGCAGCGCCGTCGCCAACTCCTCGCGCGACGGGATGCCGCCATGGGGATTGCCGACGTGGACGTCGATGGCGCTGACCCCCGCACCGCTCCGCCAGAGCAGCGGGAGAAGGCGACGCGAGGTGCCGGCGCTCACCAGGATCGCGCCGTGCTCGGCTCGGACGGCGCCCCCCAGCGTCCGAATCGCCATCCCGAGCACGTCCCACGAAATCGCGTCGGCGCGGGGTTCGCCGGCGCCCTCCGCCGTCAGCGCCTCCGGCGCGTTGACGATCTCGACGGCGAAGGTCACCTTCGGCTCGAGGCGGCGCGCCAGCGGAGTCACGACCCGCTCGGCGAAGCGCGCCGCGTGATGCGGATCGGCGAGGATCGACCGCGTGAACGAGTCGTTCATGCGCCGCCAGCTGTGGCCATCGAGCAGGGTCCAGTAGAGCTTGAGACCGCACAGATGGGCACACTCCTGGAGGATTGCGACCGATTCGACGAGCACCGGATGGATGCCCGACACCTCGCCGTCCTTCATGAGGAGACCTTCGCCGCCCTCGCACAGCCAGACGCGAACCGCCTCGAACCCGATCTCCCGGGCCTCCAGTAGGGGGCGATAGACCGCCATCGGGTCGACCTCGAACGGCCCCGCCGCGAGTAGCGCGTTGGGTGCCAGGTCGCGTCCGTACGCGTCGAAGAAGTACGGCAGGTTGACGCCTCGGAGGAAGCCCATGAGGGCAGGGTGAACCAGCTACGCCGCGCCTGCGAGTCTTCGCGCCGACGTCTCGCTGACGGCGGCGGTCTTGGTGAAGGAGGGCACGTCGGAGCACGCTGCGAGGCACCCTGGGCAGCGCTCCGTGAGAGCGAGGAGCTGCAACTGCTTGTGGTGGATCGAGTGCCAGATGCTCTGCAACTCGTCGCGATAGACGTTGCCCATGCGGTCCGCCTCGCTCCACATGAAGAAGCACGGGTAGACGTCGCCGCGCCAGTCGACCAGGAGAAACTTCGACGGCAGATAGCAGCCGCCGCGCGGAATTGGGCGCTTTCCGTAGGCGAGATAGTCCGGAATGACGCCGAACAGTGCCTCGGTAAAAATCCACACGTCCCGGCGCGCCGCGAGCGCGCACACTTCCTCCAGCCGTCTAGTGATCGTCTCTTTCGCCTCGCGCTGTAACGAGAAGCGAGGGATGTCCTTGTGCAAGCCCGAGATCTCCGTCTGGAACGGCTGGAACGAGACCTCTCGAACGCCGAGGTCGGCCGCGAGATCGACGAGATGCTCGAGCGAATCGAGCGTTTCGCGCAAGATCACGCCCGAGAGACCGATGCCGATGCCGCGCTCGACGCACTTACGCGCCGTCGCGACGGATTTCGCATACATTCCCTCGCCCCGGAGCTCATCGTGAATCTCGCGGGGACCATCGATGGAGATGTGGAGCTTCACGGATGGAGTCTGCTGCAGCCGGTCGAGGTGCGCGTCGGTGATCATCGTTCCGTTGGTCACGATCGATTGATACCAGTAGCCGATCGCGTGCGCGTACTCGACGACGTCGAGGAAATCCTTCCGCATGAAGCTCTCGGCGCCGAACGGAATGAAGGTGCGTGCGCCCAAGGCGCGGGCATCGGCCAAGAGTTTCTTGGCCAGATCGAGTGGCACGCCGTTCTTCCGGATCTCCCAGACGCTGCACATCTTGCACTCGAGATTGCAGTACAGCGTGAGTTGCAGGGCAAGCCGATCGAGCGGCCGCGTCAGCGTCGGCGATGGGGCGAGCGGGGCCGTCGGGTCTGGTGATACGATCATCTCTTTCCCCTTGGGGCGCAGCATAGCATGGACGTGGAGTGAGAGCGGAGCCTCATCGAGGATCCCGATTGTGCTCCGACGGCTCGGCCGAGACCGGCCGGTCATCCAGCCCGGCGTCCCGGAGATCCGCCTCGTCGAGATTCGTACCCAGCAGCAGCGTTCCACGGAGGTTCGCCCGCTGCAGGTTCGCCCCCGCAAGGTTCGCGCCCGTGAGGTCCGCCCGGTAGAGGTTGGCTTCGCGCAGGTCGACCCCACGGAGATCGGCTCCGGCGAGACTCGCGCGGCCACCGAGATCCACGCCCGACAGGTCCGCCGCGCTGAGATTCGTGCCATTGAGGTTGGCTCCGCGGAGATCGGCGCCCGCAAGACGTACGCCGTGCAAATCCTCTCCGCACAGGTTCACTCCACGCAGGAACAGGCAAGGCGCTCGCTCGATGTCGATCTCGACACCGCGGAGTCTGGCCCCCTGCAGGTCGAGCTCGCGCAGGCGCGGGTCGGTGAGGTCGATGCCGTAGATCGTCGTGTCGCGGAGCGTGGCGCCGGCAAGGTGCCCGACGTCGAGCCTGGTCGCGTCGAGAATCGCACCGGCGAGATCCGCGCCGTCGAGCTTCACACCACGCAGGTCGAGAGCGCGGAGGTCGAGGCCGCCGAGGTTCATACCCGACAAGTCCCGCATCACGCGGAGTCGCAGCAGCGCGCGCATTATCCAACGGCTTCGCCTTAGCGCCTGGCGTTTAAAGCGCAGCAACGCCTGGTCACGCAGCAGCCAGCGGTAGCGACCGGCGACCTCCTTCGCGATGCGAAGTCGGAACCGTGTGCGTGCAGCCCAGCTGGTTCGTCGGGTGACCGGCATCGTGAGCGCAGTACAACCTCATCGTCTACTATATCATTGTGTCTGGCGAAGGCGCGATCCACGTCCGCGCCGGCCGAGCGCGATCGGCGCCCTCGCCATGCCGGATGGGCGTTGCGGGGCCGGAAGCGAGCATGGTACGCGATGACGCATCGGCCCGCGACAACTCACCGCCGCACGCGCCTTGCAACTGAGCGAACCCACGCCCCGCCTGACGACGATCTCCGAGGACGTCGGATAACCACCACCGCAGAGACCCTCGGGAGCCGGCTGCTTTTCGCGCTTCCCGCCGCGCGCTCGACCGCGCTGCGCCTCGTCCAGGGGCTCGCCGTGCTGCTCAGTGGGGTGGGGCCTTTCGGACGTATGTTCCACGAGGTCTACGCGTTCGGCCTGCGCACCGTGGTCGCGCGGCTCAGGCGCCATGCGGGGGTCCACTCGATCTACGGGTGTGGGTCGTTTTTCGACGGCGGCTGTCTGTATGGACATTCCGACATCGATTTCATCATCGTACTCGGGGAATCGGCACCTCGCAGCGAGGGTGTTCACTACGAGGTCGGGCGTACGTACGAGCGCGTGCGCCGCTTCTTTCCTTTTCTCGGGCGGTGGGACGAGAAGGCCGCGAACCTCATCTTTCTCGACGAGGTCCAGGCCGGCTTCCCGCTCCTCGATTCGTTCCGCGTGCGCATGAAGCAGGGACGGCTCGTGCGCCTGTGGGGAGAGCCCTTTCCGATCGACCTCGGGCCGGCGCGGGTGACGACCGGTGAGATCTTCTCCGAGTGCGATGCCCTGGTGCGTACGGCGCTGGTCACCGGCGAACCGCAGTCGCACTCCCAGCTCTTCTGGAAGCGACTCTTCACCAAGCTCCAGGCCGCTGCCCAGAGCATCGAGCTCACGGAGGTCGTCGAGAAGATCCGCGCCGAGTCCGGACGGCTCTTCGGCACGCATCCCGACCGCGCGCTCTTCTTCCAGTGGGCGGCGCCGGAACGCCTCTGTACGTCGTTCCTCCGTCTCGTCGCAGCCTTTCCCGCGGAGGTGCGGCGGCGCGAAGAGGGCGTGACGCTCAGGTTCACCGTGGAGGACGCCGACGGCACCGCCAGCGGCGCACACGCCTCGGTGCAATTGGCGGCTCCGCGGGCGAGCGTCGAAGCCGTGCTCCACGCCGCAGCCGTCGAGCCGACACATCAGCGGCTGCTCGCGCCGGTGCCGCTCGGACTCATGCCGCAGCTCTTCTACTTTCCGGCCGACCGCAGCATGCTTTGTGCGGAGATCGGGGGCGGCGCCTACGGCTCCATCCGTCGCCTCCTCCAGGCGATGCGCCGACACGGCGCAGCCGGCGACGCGCTGCTGGTGCGGGCCGAGGGCATCGTCTTCGTCGTCTCCCACCAGGACACCTACACCGATGTCGTGCCCCTGCATCCGTTGGTGCATGCCAACGTGTACGCCTGGATCGATGGCAAAGCCGACTGCACGATGCCGCGCTCGCTCTACGACGAGCAGACGGCGGAGGCGTCGCGGTGCGCCGGCGCGCTCGCCACGATGTATGCGCGCCACGAAGGGTGGGTACCGAAGGCCTCGGTTCCGTGCGTCTATCGCGAGGACGACCTCGATACGATCGGCAACGCGTTTTCCATGCTCCGCTCGCTCGCGATCGTGTCCGAGCCGCGATCGTACCTCGTGACCACGACCGCCATCGTCGACCACTACGCACGACGGTATCCCGCGATTCGTCCCTTCTTGGCGGACCTGCTGGCTGACTTCCGCTTCCACCGCGGCCTCGTCGATCGACGTCCCGCCGCGCCCAACCTCTATCGCTGCCTGCACCAGTTCATGCGCCAGGCGCTGACCGGCGCGACGACGATCGAGCTCGACGACCACCACCAGGGGCTCGCCATCAGCGTGGGGATCATCACGCGCAATCGCGCCACCGACCTGCGCCAGGCGCTCGCCTCCCTCGAGCGGCTCACGCGGCGCCCGGACGAGGTCGTGGTGGTGGACAACGGCTCGACCGACGGTACGCGCGCCGTGATCGAGGAGTCCGCGTCGCGCCTCCCGATCCGCTACGTCTTCCTCGCCGAGCCGAGCATTCCACGCGCTCGCAATCTCGTGATCGAGCACGCGAGCCACGAAGTGATCGCCTTCACCGACGACGACTGCGCCGTCGATCCCGAGTGGCTGACGGGCGTGGAGCGTGGCTTCATGCGGGCCGACAACATCGGCATCGTCGGCGGTTGGGTACTCCACTGGCCGGCGCAGGAGCCGACGATGGTCGACACGTACTATGGCCTCTTTCACCACAACAAACTCTGAGGGCTCGCGATGATCATCGAGTTCCCCGTCATGCCGTCCCTCGGCGTCGTCCATCGATACCGGATGGGCTACTTCGCGTTCTCCAACAACAACCTCGCCATCCGCAAACGCTGCGCGGCCGAGATCGGGATGTACGACTCGGAAGCGAGCACGAGCGAGGATGTGGACATTTGCTTCCGAGCGGTGCGCAGCCCCACGTGGGTGCTCTGCCGTGAGGTCGACATGACCATCCGCCATAAGGCGCGCAAGAACCTCGGTGCGATGATGCGTCAGCTCTGGGGCTGGGGCATCAAGCTCGGCCGACCCTACGCGAAGACGGGCGTCACCGGCGTCTACCTGCACTGGGTGGACTCGGTGCGGCACACCATCACCCGTCACGTCGAGATCGAGCCCTTTCCCTGGCTCGTCTGCGCGTTCGTGACGGACTATCACGTCGCGCACGCCCTCCTCCTCGTGGCCGCCGTGCTCGCCGTGCTCGGCCACCTGTGGTCGGCGGCGCTCATCGCGGTGCTCGCCGTTCCCTTCCTCTGGCGTGCGCTCCGCGACGTGCGGCAGGCGGGCCTGGGGCCGTGGGAAACCGTCGAGCTCGCCGGCGTGCACTACCTGGCGAACCTCACCTTCATCACGGCAGCCGTGATCGGGGGCCTGCGTTGCGGCGTCCTGCTGCTGCCGGCCTCGGTGTTTCCGCCGCACCGTCCGACGGTCGCGCCTCCGGAATGAAGGCTCGCGGCTCGCGATCAGCAACGGTGCCGTGAGCACGACGCCCGCGACGCCCACCACGCCTGCCGTGGCGACGCGCCGTGCGCTGCTCATAGCGGCGGTCCTGATCGCTAGCATCGAGCTCACCGGGATCTTCCTCGACCCCGCACCCCTGTTCTTCATGGGCGACTCACGAGCATATGTCATGACCGCCGTGTCCGGTCACCTTCCGCCCAACCGATCGTTCGTCTACGGTTGGCTGATCCGCTGGTTGGCTCTATGGC
Organism: Deltaproteobacteria bacterium; assembly: GCA_016200545.1. GTDB lineage: Bacteria > Desulfobacterota > Binatia > UTPRO1 > UTPRO1 > DP-19. The sequence continues at coordinate 28,434 of JACQEO010000049.1, forward strand.
CGGGGACCCTGACCGGCCTCGTGCTGGCTCAAACCGCGGCGGCAGGAGCAACGGCCTGGCTGCTTGCCGTCGCGCTGCTGGACTACTTCGAGGTCCGGCCGGTCGTCGCGATCACAGCCGCGATCCTCCTTGCCCTCGACCCGCTTCAGATCCTCCACGAGCGTATGGTTTTGACGGAAGCGTTCACATTGCTGCTCTGGAGCACGCAGCTGTTACTGGGCCTGCGGTACCTGCGTTGCCCCGCCATGACGCCGCTGGTCGCTGCGGCGATAGTCGGAGTGGCGGTGGTGAGTCTCCGGATAGCATATGTGCCGGTCGTCGTGGTGAGCGTGCTGCTCCTTCCGGTACTGGCGTGGCACGAACGCTCGCGGTCGAGGGGAGGGATGAGTGGCTTCACCTGGTACCTCACGCACCTCGCGGTGGCCGGGGTTGCGATCGCCGCCCTACACGCGGGCTACCGCCATCTCGTCGGGGACCTGTTCGGGTCGCCCCCAGCCTATCAGTACGAAGACGGGTTCTTCTTGGCGTCCGCCTGGGCACCACTGGTTCATCCGAGCGATGCAGACGATCCGCGCTTGGCCCTCGTCGTCGAGCGGCAACGCATGGACGCAGAGATCCCCTTGCAAGCGCTGGACCTGCGCTGGCGCCAACGCTGGGATCAAGCCGGTCTGGTCGCGCGCGTTCGCGAAGCCTTTGCCGGGAACGCCTATGTGGCCAACGGCGCGATGAAGCGGATGTGCCTCCGCATCATCCGTCGAGATCCCGTTGGCATCGCGCATCTGACGCTAGCGACGTACGCCGAATACTGGCAAAGACCCGACGCTCTCCGACAGGAACTACTCACTGAGCAAGGCTCCGTGTTGCCGCTCCCACCAAGTTTCGTCGCGGAGCTCCAGCGCTGGTTCGGCGTGGATTTCTCACGGAGCCACGCCACGATGACGTTGAGCAAACGCTACCATCTGGCCGGCGGGCCGTGGTACATGATTCTCGTCGTGTCGCCGATTCTCGGGGTGCTGAGTGTATGGTGCAGCCCTCGCAAGAACCGTCCGGGCGCCGCCAGCCTCTGCATCGCGAGCGGGTTGCTTCTCGCCGTGACCTGTGCAGGCGCCGTGCAGAGTTCCTACCGTTTTCTGCACCCGCTGTCTTTCACAGCCCTGATCTCGTTGGGAGTGATCTTCCAAAGCATGACCCGCGAGCGGCGATGAAATTGCTGGTGCTCGGGTCCTCCAACGCGATCGGGCCCTATTCCTTCGTCGACCATCTCGGGCGTGTTCCAGGCTTCGAGATCACCAACCGGTCGATCGGCGCATCGACTTCGACGGCCGGGATCTATGCGCTACTGGCCGAGGACAGCTCGGCCTTCGACTACGTACTGATCGACTACGAGATCAACGAGGAGGGCGCGTTGCAGGAGCGGCTGCGGACGGTCGAGGAGGCCTCTCTATCACTTCGCAGCCTGATCTTCGCTCTCCGCGCGCGGGACTGCACGCCCCTGCTGACGATCGTGCCGACCACGCATGGCCGAGACCGCCCGAGCGGCGCCGAGAAACTGTACCGCAAGATCTGTCGCGAGGAGAGCGTGCACGTGATGAGCATTGCGGACTTCTACCGCAGGGCGTTTCGGCGGGGCGGTGCATGGGATCGGATGCTGCGCGATCCGTTCCACATGGCGGTGGAGACGACGCCGATCGTCGCGGAGGCCTTTGCGCGTGCCTTCCGGGTGCTGGAAGCAGTGCGGGCGACGCCGCGAGAATGGACCAGCAGGGTGGTCCCGATGCGGGCGATTCCGGCGGCCGATCTCGTGGCCTCCGATCGGCGGGTGCGCCGCGCCTCCAGCCACCGCAGCGCCTGGCATGCCGTGCTGCGCCGCGGAGACAGACTCAGCATCCCGGTGGGATCGGGCGAGCGGCTTGTCGGGCTCGCGATCAACTGCGGAGCGCCGGGAGCCAAAGTGGCCTTCGTCGCCAACGGAGCGCGCGTGGTGAAACGCCTCGTCATCTATTTCGACCAGGCGAGGCTGGACAAGTTCATATCGGTCCTGGTCGATCTGAACCAGGCGATGCCCGGCGGTCCGGGCGGGATCGATCTCGAGGTGCTGCCGGCCAATGCCGAGGAGACAGAGCGGACACTCCACCAGCAGTCGATCGTCGAGGGCCGGTACGGCGAGATCGAGATCGAGGGCTTCGTGATTGCGGCGAGCACGCCCGTCCTGTCGCGCTGCATCGGGGTGGCTCGCCCGGGTGTCCCCTGCGACCTCGGCGGCGTGATCGACAGCGAGGATCTGGTCGCACGGCTGGCGACGCTCGGAGCGCGCGCCTCGCTCGGTTGATAAGGCCGGACTAAGCGACGACATCTCTGGATGGCCGCCGCTCGTCGTGAAGCCTCATCGCTCCTTCACGGCCCGCACCGCGAGCAGTACCTCGTAGTCCGGGTCGCGGTGATCCAGCTCCGCGCGTGTCAGCTCCTCTGCTGCCAGGCAGTGGAGGTTCGCGACCGCGGCGAGCACGTTGCCGTAGACGTCGATCCGGACATCTGCCCCAGAAAACGTCTCCGTGAGCAGTCGCCGCATCGACTGCGCCGTGAAGCGCCAGTACTCGCCCCACGAGTCGACGCCCTCGCGGCGGCCGATCCGGCTCGTCCCGTGGGTGGTCAGCAAGAGGACCCCGCCCGGCTTGAGGATCCGGTGCAGCTCGCGGAGCGCGGCGCGGAAGTCGTAGATGAACTGCAGCGTCTGCGTGCAGATGATGCAGTCGAAGGCGTCGTCCGGGATGGAGTTCTCGCCGGTCAGGTCGGCCACGATGGTCGCGCGCGGATTGCCCGCGACGGAGTGGAAGACGTCGTTCCGCGTGACGCGCGCGCCGCCGAACTTGCGCGTGTAGGTATCGTCCATCATCTCGAGCACGCATCCGCGGACGTCGACGCTGCAGGCGGACAGGAACTGCTCGATGTAGTAGCGGTCGACGAGCTGGCCGCGGTCGAAGGCGAACACCGGACTGATCGGCGACACGCGTCGGAGGTGCCCGAACTCGACGGTTCCCACGCGAGTCCATTGGAGACCGTACCGCCGCTGCTGGGTGCGGATCCAGTTCCGCACGTCCACGGGCAGGAGCGCCGTGCCGATCGCGCGCACGGCGCGGGCGGCGCGGTGCTGGCCGATCATCGGAGCGCCGGCTTCTTCACGCACAGAAAGCCGCTGAAATTGTACCAGCGGAAAAACTGCTCGACGATTTCGAAGCCGTTGCGGCGGAAGAGATCTTGATTCTCCTCGGCGCGATACGGGATGAGGACATTCTCGAGGGCCTCGCGCTTGCGGAGGATCTCGTTGTCGGAGTAGCCGTTCCGCCGCTTGAAGTCGTAGTAGAGATCGACGAAGAACCGGTTCATGTGCGAGTCGTTGGTGAGCACCTTCTCGGTCACTACGAGGACCCCATCCTCGACCAGCCCGTCGTAGATCCATCGCACGACGGCGTCGCGCCGCAGCGGGCGAATGAACTGAAGCGTCCAACAGAGCGTCACCACGCTGGCGTTGCGGAGCTCGAGCAGCGCCAGATCTTCGTTGAGGTCGCCGGCTCGCAGCTCGATGCGACCCTCGAAGCCGCTGCCGCGTACCTTCTGCCGTGCCCGCTCGAGCATCGGCAGTGAGCTGTCGTAGCCGACGAAGCGGGCGGGGCCGGGGATCGCCCGGCACAGCGCGAGCAGCGTGGTCGCGGTGGAGCAGCCGAGGTCGTAGAGGGTGGTGTCGGCGATCCAGAACTTCTCCGCGATCTCCCGGATCATGCACTGCTGCTCCGCATAAAGCGGAATGCTGCGCACGAGCATGTCGTCGAAGACCGCGGCCACTTCCCGATTGAAGGCGAAGTCGCTCGCACGCGCCGCGGTGTGCTCGAAGACCCGGTCGCGCTTCATGCCGCCAGCTTCATCCGGGTCGACATACCGTTCATGTTGGACGTCGTGACAACTGCGATGGGGCCGCAAGGCCGACTGGTGACGCCGATACCACGCCCCTCGCACCGTCGTCCAGCAGGGAGCTCGCGATCGAGCACGACGGAACACCGCCGGCTATCGCGACTCAGGTTCCGGTAGCGACACGGCAAGCAACCCGGCAATGACCGGTCCGAGATCTACGAGCGAGCATGGGTGAGGCATCGTCAGTGCGCTGTGGTCGCCGCTCGCCAGTACGAACCAACCACCGTCGCGATGGTTGCCCGTGCGCTCTGGTGAGGGCCCCGCTTTGATCGTGCCGATGCCTGGCGACGCCAGCGCTGTGATCGGCGCGCGGTTGCTCCACACGACCAGCAGGTCGGCGAATCGGTCCGCGAAGGGTCCGGGATAGCGGTCGACGACCTTCACCACTTCCTCAACCAGCCGCCGGTCGCAGGCGGGATCGCGTATCGCGAGGAACTCCTCGCTCAATGTCTCGCAGTGCGAATCGTAGTCCGCTCCGGGTTGGATGACGCCTGCGGGCTCCCGTCCCGCGACGTTGAGGCGGACGGCGCTGCTCGTCGCGTCGTGCTGGAGGTGGAAGTACCGGCGATCTTTGAACGCCCGGTCATCGAAGGCGTTGCGAAATGGGGAAAGGAATGCAGCTGCCCAGCCCCAAAGGCGAGATGTAGGTTCGGCCGAGCCGGCTGCCGGACAGATCGCTTCATCAGGCCTGCCATCGAGGCGTCTCAGTATTTCATCGACGAACCGATCGCCGCTGTAGTTGGGGCCCATCCCGAGCGGCGAGAAGACGACGACGGTAGCATCGGGCCCGGCGGCGTCCGTGAGCTCGCCGAGGGCTTCATCTTGCGCCCGATACACCTCGGCGACGGGGTCGCCGATGGTATCGTGCAGCGTTGGATCGTGCGCCGGATGATCGGCGTCGTGAAGGTGCCAACAGTGGTGTCCGATGCAGTGACTCTCCGCAAACGCAACGAGAAACAGATCCCACGATTCCTCGGTGAGCCATTCGAGTGCGATCTCCGCACGAAGTCGCAGCCGTTTCAGCACGGACGACGTGAAAGACGCGACGTCACCAGGCTCGATTAGCCGATGGCAATCGAAGGGCGCTTCCCCTGCGTGGCGTTGCGCGACTCGACGTGCGAGATGGAACGGACTAGACACGACGCCGCCTGGATCTTCGCCGTGCGGCATCCAGTTCGCCAGCTCGCGCAAGTTGCGATCGTGCCCCATCAGCGACTTGGGAATGTCGAGCACCGCTACTCTCCGTCCCGCCCTCGCGACGAGCTCCCAAAACGGCGGCGTCGTCATCCGATCGCGCCCGACACTCATGGAGCGGTAGCTGTCAGGTGCTGGCTGTAGATGGTGGAAGCGCCCGTGGATCCCGGGCTCGACGGTCGTCGCAATGGAGCTCCAACTCGCGTCGTCCGCGAGTCCAGGTAGGCTTGCCAGTGTGCCGCTTCCGCCGCGCGCGCGCAGCTTCGCAAGATTCGGGAGCACCCCACGCTCGATCAGCGTGTCGACGGTAATCCGGTCGGCGCCATCCCACGCGACCACGAGTAGTTTTGCTTCGCCCATGCGCGTGTCGACTGCGGCAAGGTAATTCTAGCACCTCTAGTCGATGGGCAGGACCGGGCCCATCTCGTGGACACGAGCCCCCGTTCGAGCGAAAAGGAGTCACGATGCTCCGCTTCGGGATCCACACCGGACCGCAGCACTGTACGATCGCGGAGCTGCGCGCGGCGTGGCGCGCCGCCGACCAGGGCGACTTCGACTGGATCTCGGTCTGGGACCACTTCACGACGGCGGTCATCGGCGAGACGCGCGGCCCGTGCCTCGAGGGCGTGGCGACGATGACGGCGCTTGCCGCCGAGACGATGCGTGTGACCGTCGGGTGTCTGGTATTCTGCATCCTCTACCGGCATCCCGCCGTGCTCGCGAAGGCGGCGGTGACGATCGACCACGTGAGCGGGGGACGCATGCACCTCGGCCTCGGGATCGGCTGGCACCAGTCGGAGTGCGAGGCGTTCGGACTACCGTTCCCGTCGTTGCGCGAGCGCCTCGATCGCCTCGACGAGCAGGCGGCCCTCATCCGCCGCCTCTTCGACGAGGAGTCCGTCACCTTCGAGGGACGCTACTATCAGCTCCGCGACGCGCGCTGCGAGCCGCGGCCGCTCGGCCGGCCGCAAATCTGGATCGGCGGCATGGGCGAGCGCCGCTTGCTGCGCATCGTCGCGCAGCGTGCCGACGGCTGGAACGTGCCGTTCGTCGCCCCAGAAGTGTTCGCCGCCAAGAGCGCCGTCCTCAGCGCGTGGTGTGAGCGTGAGGGCCGCGACCCGGCGGCGGTCATGCGCACCGTGAATCTCGGCCTGGCCCTGGCGTCCGACGAAGCCGGCGCGCGCCGCAAGCACGAGGCGCTCGCCGAACAGTTCGGGTCGATGCTGTCGTTTCTCGAGCCCGGGATGCTGATCGGTACTCCGGAGCAGGTGATCGACCGCGTCGCCGCCTACCGCGACGCCGGCGCGGCGCGCATCAACCTCGCCCTGCGCGCGCCGTTCGACCTCGAGGCGCTCGAGCTGTTCCGCACGCGGGTCATGCCTGCGTTCCGCAGCTGATGGCGGTTCGCCGCGCGCTCAGCGATAGTAGCGGGTAGATCACCTCGGCGACGCACGTCGGCTTCACCTGATTCTCGACCTCGAAGGTGAGGCCGATCGTCGTGCTGGCGCCGCCCTGCGTCGCCTCGAAGCCGTTCAAGGTCGCGTGCGCCCGCACCTTGGCGCCCACCGGAAGCGGGCTCGGGAGGCGCATCTTGTTGAGGCCGTAGTTGACGCCCATGCGCACGCCGTCGACGCGCAGGATCTGCGCCAGGAGATAGGGTGCGAGCGCGAGCGTGTAGTAGCCGTGCGCGATCGGTCCACCGAACGGCGACTCGCGGCGGCAGCGCTCGGGATCGACGTGGATCCACTGATGGTCGTGCGTAGCACGCGCGAAGAGGTCGATCTCCTCCTGCGTGACCGGGTGCCAATCGCTGACGCCAAGCTCCTGGCCGACGAGGCCCTGCATCTCCTCCAAGCCGCTGATCGTGCGCATCGCGTGCTCCTCTTTCCGATTCCGCTGTGGAACGCGCGAGGCACTGTAGGCGATCGACGGCGTCCACACTAGATGAACCGCTCGCGGCCGTGTGGGCGTCGCCTTGACCCTCCAAACGAGCATGGGATAGGACGGCGGTCGATCAGGAGGGCGCATGATACAGACGGTCATGTTCGCGATTTTGTCGATGATACTGGTCTCGGTAGCGACGGCGCAGGCCGCCGATGCGGGCAAGAGCCCGGCGCCGGCGAAGAACGCCGCGCCGGCGAAAGCGCCGCGGGTCATCATGAAGACGTCGCTCGGCGAGCTGACGATCGAGCTCTATCCCGACAAGGCGCCGATCAGCGTCAAGAACTTTCTCGACTACGTCGACGCCAAGTTTTACGACGGCACGATCTTCCATCGCGTCATCCAGACCTTCATGATCCAGGGTGGCGGCTTCGGCGCCGACATGCAGCAGAAGCCGACGCGTGCGCCCATCAAGAACGAGGCGGGGAACGGCCTGAAGAACACCGTCGGTACGCTCGCGATGGCCCGCACCGGGGTCGTCGATAGTGCGACGGCGCAATTCTTCGTCAACATCGTCGACAACGCCTTCCTCGACCACCGCGACGAAACGCCGGCGGGCTTCGGATACGCGGTCTTCGGCAAGGTCGCGAACGGCATGGACGTGGTGAAGAAGATCGCCGCGGTGCCGACCACCACGAAGGGGCCGAATCAAAACGTACCTGTCACCGCGGTCGTCATCGAGTCGGTGCGCCTCGCTCCCTGAGCGCTCGAGCACGGACGTGGGCGGCTGGACCATCGAGCAGATCGACGACGTCGCCGTCGTCACCATGACCTCCAACAAGGTCAATGCGCTCGACGACGACTTCTTCAGCGACTTGCAGGCGGCGATCGCCGACATCCAGAGCGCGGCGCCGCTTCCGGTCGTGCTCACCGGAATGGGCAGCTGCTTCTCGGCCGGGCTCAACCTCCTCGAGCTCTACGAATTCGACCGGACGACGCTTGCGACGTTCGTCGACCGTCTGAGCGAGACCGTCCTGGCGTGGTTCTCGCTGCCGCGTCCGACGATCGCCGCCGTGAACGGTCACGCGATCGCCGGCGGCTGCGTCATCGCGCTCGCCTGCGATCTGCGCATCGTCGTCGACAACGACGACGCGCAGATCGGTCTCAACGAGGTGCAGGTCGGCATTCCGTTTCCGGGCGTGCCCTTCGAGATCGCGCGCCACGCGCTCTCGCCCGAGCGCCTGCGCGAGGTGATGCTCACCGGCGCCCTCTACACGCCGGACGAGGCGCGCGCTCGTGGTCTCGTCGACGAGATCGTCGAGTCGGACGCGCTGCTGCCGCGCGCGATCGCCGTCGCGCGCGCGATCGCCCCGGACTCGCTCGAGGCATACGCGACGATCAAGGCGCATCTCCTCGCCCCGACGCTCGCCCGCATCGCCGAGAGTCGCGCGCGCATCGATCGTGACTTCCTCGACGTCTGGTTCTCCGAGCCGGCACGCCGGCAGATGAACGAGGTGCGCGAGCGCCTCCTCGCGCGCCACTGAACGGATGAAACGCCCCATGCGGGTCGTGACGCGCGCGGCGCTCGCCGTCTGCCTGGTGACGGTCGGCTGTGCCGCTCGCGTCGCGACCCTGCCTGGCGTCCTCGGCGCCGAGGCCTATCCACCGACGATGGTGCTCGCGACCGGGGCGACGGGCGAGGACTGCGGCAGCTCGATTCTCCTCGTGCGGCTCCACCGGCCCTCGCTCGCGGACGCGGTCGCGCGCGCGATTGCGAGCGTCCCCGAGGCGACGTTGCTCACCGACGTCCAGATCGACGCGACGGCGTTCCTCACCGGCATCTACAACCGTGGCTGCGTGCGCGTGAAGGGCAGCGCCGCGAAGCTCGTGTCCTCCGTCGTGGTACCGATGCCGGAGGGCCATCACGAGCACCACGACGAGCCGCGCTGAGGCCCCTCGTCGCGTGTTTCGCCACCGCGCTCGCTGGATGACCGCCGTCTCGGCGATCGCCGCCGCCGGCGTCGTCGTCTATGCCTGCGGCGGCCCGTGGCGACGACCGATCGCCGCGCCGGTGCGTCCTGATCCTCGCTCGTGGTTGGCGGACGACCTGACGATCGCCTACATCGGCCACGCGTCGGTGCTGATCGACTTTGCCGGTACGCGTATCCTCACCGATCCGGCGTTCTTCGCGCGCATCGGGATCAAGGTCGCGGGCGTGACGATCGGGCCAACGCGCGTCGTGCGCGCCGCACTCGCACCCGAAGACCTGCCGCCGATCACGGCCGTCCTCGTTTCGCACGCGCACATGGACAGTCTCGATCGCCCGTCGCTGCGGTGCCTGACCGCGGTGCCCCTGTTGGTGACGCCGCGGCAGACACGCGACCTCGTCGACGACCTCGGCTTCGCGCGTGTCGTCGAGCTCGGGTGGGGCGAGCACGTCGAGGCCGGTGACGTCAGCATCGAGGCCGTACCGGTAAACCACTGGGGGAAGCGCTGGCCGTGGGACGGCTGGCGCGGCTACAACGGCTACCTGCTCACCAAGGGCGAGCACCGCGTGCTGTTCGCGAGCGACACCGCTTACACCGAGGCCTTCGGCGCGCTGGCACACGCGCCGCGCATCGACGTCGCGATCTTCGGTATCGGCGCCTATGATCCGTGGATCATGAACCACGCCGATCCTGAGCAGGCGTGGCGCATGTTCACCATGACCGACGCTTGCTACCTCGTGCCGGTGCACTGGGACACGTTCCGTCTCGGCAAGGAACCGCTCGGCGAGGCGCTGGCGCGCCTGCTCATCGCGGCCGGGCCGGAGAAGGCGCGCGTCGCCATTCGCCGTACCGGCGACACCTTCGTCGTCCCGCGCGGCGGCTGCGACCCCACACCGGCGCCAGCCGCGCTCTCCAGGAGCACCCGGGATTTACTCCCAGGTGCGACGCCCATCGCGAGCGCAGCGAGCGGGGGCGAAGCGGGGAGCCACCCGGATTCACTCCGGGTGGCGACGCCCATCGCGAGCGTAGCGAGCGGGGGCGTTATCAAATAAATACGCCGATTGCCGCGACGTCCGGCGCAGTCTACAGTGGAGCTCCGACCGGTGCTCACTTGACCGGGCGCCACGTCCGCCGTGCCAAGCATTGGTGGAGCCGGCGGATGCGGGATTAGGAGGAGGCATGGCACAGAAGGGCAAGGAGTCTCCCGAGATGTCGCCGGAGAAGGCCCTCGCGCTACTCACCGAGGTCCGCAACCGTTTGAGCACGGTCGCCTGGGCGCTTCACGGTATGCACCACGAGTCGGAGCCTCCCGGACCCGACGACCTCGCCGCCGTCGAGCAGTTGGTGAGTGATACCGTCGAGGGCCCGCTCAACGAAGCGTGTGACGCTCTCGCGGCCCTCCTCGGCGTGAACGCCGAGAGCGAGAGCCTGACGAGGCACTGAGTCGTGCCCGCGGGCACGCCCCGTCATCCGCGACTTCTCGATCGCGACGCCGCAGTTGTGGTCGTGATCGACGTGCAGGAAGCGTATCGGAGCGTGCTGCACGAGTACGAGCGCGTCGCTCGCGCCGTCGCCGTGCTCGTGCAGGGGGCCGCTGCCCTCGGGGTCCCCGTGCTCGCCACCGAACAGTATCCGAAGGGCCTCGGCCACACCGCTGCCGAGGTTGCCGAGCACCTGCCGCGCGGGGTGGCGCCGATCGAGAAGCTGAGCCTCAGCTGCTGCGGTACGCCGCTCTTCGTGTCGACGCTCGCTCGCTTGCGACGCCGGCAGGTCGTCCTCGCCGGCATCGAAACGCATGCCTGCGTCAGTCAGACGGCGCACGATCTGATTGCCGCGGGCTACGCCGTGCACCTGCCGCGCGATACGACGTCATCCCGCCGCGCCGAGGACGCGGCGATCGGCTGGGAGAAGATGCTCAGCGCCGGGGTCATCCCGGCGACCGTCGAGAGCGCCCTCCTCGAGCTGCTCCGCACTGCCGAGGCCCCCGAGTTCAAGGCCGTCCAGTGCCTCATTCGATAACTGCCCCCGCTCGGCTGCGCCTCGCGATGGGCGTCGCACCCGGGAGTGAATCCCGGGTGCTCCGACGCGGGAAGTGCTCCTACGTCGGAGTGAATGCGACGCGCACGTTTCTGGACTACAACTCTTCCATCCGCAACTGGACGTCGGCGTGCGCCCACGCGATGCGAAACTCGCGCTCGACCGCGTCGGCCGCGACCGTCTTCCCTTGGGCACGGAGCGACTGGTGGAGACCGAACAGTGAGCGCCCGTTCCGCGGGTTGCGACTCAAGTCGTCGCGGAACACGGCTTCCGCCTCGGCCGGGCGTCCGGCGACGTAGAGTGCGGCGCCAAGTGACTCGCGCACCGGGTAATACCAGGCAGGCGGCTCGTCGTAGGCGAGCGCGTCCTGGCGCTCCACGGCGTGCCGCCACTCGCTGACGGCAGCCTCGCGGTCGCCGGCGACGGCCGCCAGACGCGCGTCGAAGACCGCGCGTGCTACGCCGAGAACGTCGTCGGTGCGATTCAAGTTGAAGAGCGCGTCCTTGGGAAGAGCCGTGCGCGCAGCATCGAACGCCTCGCGCTCCGCCAGCGCCCGCGCGCGCGCGCCCGTCGCCGCAAACGCGACGCCGCGTGCGAAGTGCCAGAGCGCGGCCGCGCCGCCGAGACGCGGATCAGGGGCCGGGGAGCGTGCCAGCGTATCCCAGTGTCGAAAGCGCAGCGCGACGAAGAGCGGCGTCGGCGCGAAGTACTCGACCATCCCCGCCATCAGGCCCGCTGGCGCGAGCTGCGCCACGTTCGCGACGACCGCCGCGGCGGCGCGCTCGGCCGCCGCCGACTCGCCGGCCATGGCGCGCGACGCGGTGAGGAAGTGCAAGTTGTGCGTGTAGTAGATGAGCGGGTAGACCCCGGCGACGTCGGCCCCGCCGCGGAGGTAGGCGCGATCCGCCTCGGCCGCAGCCTCGTTGGCGCGCGACGCAGCCGCGTAGTCGCCGGTCCGCATGTAGATGTGCGCCGGCATGTGGACGAGATGACCGGCCGCCGGCGCCAGCGTCGTCAGGCGCGCGGCGCTCGCGAGCGCGCGCTCGGGATGCGGCGAAGCCTCCAGGGCGTGGATGTAGTAGTGGTTCGCCCCGAGGTGACGCGGGTCTCGTTGCAGGACACGCTCGAGGACGGTGACGATCTCGTCAGTGTCCGCGGCCGGTTTGCCGTCGGCCGTCCAGAGCTGCCATGGGCGGAGATCCATGAGACTCTCCGCGAAGAGGGCGGCGGCGTCGAGATCGTCGGGATGGCGTGTGGCGACGTCGCGCATCGCGTCTGCATAGGCGACCGCGAACGCCTTCAGATCGGCGTCGGGATCGTCCGAGTAGCGGCGCGCCAGCGCCTCCACGTAGGCGCGCTCGTCCTCGCGCGCGTCAGCCGCGAGCGCGCGTGCCCGCTGCACGGCCGCGTAGGCCTCCTGCTCGCGCGCCGGGTCGACGTCGAGGTTGATGTTCGGACCGAGGGCGAGCGCGATGCCCCAGACCGGCATCGGCGCTTTCGGATCGAGCTCCGCGGCACGGCTGAACGCGCGTGCGGCCTCGTCGTGATTGAACGCGTAGAGGAGACGGAGACCCTGATCGAAAAACCGCTGCGCTCCGAGACTCACGGTCACGATCGGGTGGTGGAGGTCGCCCAGGCCGCGCATTAGGGTTGCGGGCGGGCGCGGACGCGGCGGCGGCCCGCCGCCGTGCTCGCATGCCGGCGCGGGCGCGGCGAGAAGCGCGGCCGCGAGCGCGGCGGCCGCGCGGCGTCGCACACGCACGGTTCTCACAGCGCCCCCGCGTCGTAGACCGTACGGCCGCCGAGGACCGTGCGCAGGACGCGGGTGCCGGGGAGATCGTCGAGCGCGCATTCGAGCGGGTCGCGGTCGACGATCACGAGGTCGGCGTGATCACCCGGACCAAGGGTGCCGATGCCGTCCCATTGGAGTACGCGCGCGGCGTCACGCATCCACATCGCCAACGCCTCGGTGCGCGTCACCCGCTGCGCGGGTCCGAGGTTGCTCCGCCCGCTCACCGCGAAGCGGTGGGTCAGGGCGAGCTGGATGTGCTCGAAGATGTTCTTCGGCCCCCAGTCGCTGCCGCAGGCGACCGTCATGCCGGCGTCGAGGAGGCGACGGAGTGGAATCAGATGTTCGAGGACGTGCGTCCCGATACGCTCGAGGAACAGATCGCCCTTGCCCCACGAGAAGGACATGCTCGTCGTCACATCCATCCCCAGTGCCGCGTAGCGGCGGGCGGCCGACGGCTCGACGAAGAACGCGTGCTGCAAGATCCAATGGCGCGCGCGGATGTCGCGCTGCGCGGCGACGGCTTCGAGCTGTGTCAGGTACTCGGCGTGCTCGCCGGTGCCGGCGACGATCACGTTCAGGCGCAGATCGTGACGGGCGCAGAAGTCCATCGCGAGCGCGGCCTTCTCGGCGGAGACGAAGGACACACCGGTCGTCGGCTCGCCGTACGGTCCGCGGTACGGCTCGCGCATGAGGAGGAAGCCGGGCCAACACGGGCCACCACGGGACAACGTGACGCCGCTCACCCGGAAGAGGTCGTCGCGCACGTCGACCATGGCGCGCGCCTGCTCGAGACGGGCGGCGAACTCGTCGAGCGACAGCGGTCCGTCCCAAGGCAGGGAGTAGTTCTCCACTTCCGGTGCCGCGAGGACGCGGACACTGAGCGCGCCCTGGTCGCGGAGCATGCGATACGTTTCGATGAGCGGCACCTCCATGGCGTGTCCCTCGTAGACGGTGGTCACGCCGAGCGCGTTGTAGCGCGCCATCGCGTTGATCGTACCGGGGACGATCGCCGTCGGTTGCAGTAGCGGCAGTTGGCGGAGGAGGCCGTTCATGAACGCGTCCCCGGTGTAGTAGTTCGTCACCGATCCCCTGAGGATGCCGATCGGCTCGCCGCCGCGATCCTTCTCGATCCAGACGTGCTCGACCTGATCGGGTGTCTGCCGGGTGATGCCGAGGCGGGCGAGCGCCGCCGAGTTGAGCGCGCAGACGTTCGGAATGACGGGTGCCCACGCCTGGATCATCACCGGATGGCGTGTGGTCGCGCGGTCGAGCACGGCGCGATCGGGAAGGGTGCCTTCGGCGAGGTCGCGGTACGAGCGTCGCAGGAAGTAGTGGGGCTCGCCGACCGGCGTCGTCATGATCCACTCGCCCGCCGGCGTCGACGCCGCACGGGTGGCGATGCGGGCGACGATGTCGTCGTGCGACATGGCGTCGGCGAGATCGACGAGAGGAAACGCCAAGACGCCGAAGTGCATGAGATGCGGATGGGTGTCGATCAGCCCCGGCAACAGCGCCGCGCCGCGCAGCTCGACGACCTCCGCCGCGGCGCCGGCGAGGCTCCGCATCGCCGGCGCATCACCGCTCGCCACGACCCGCCCGTCGCAGACGACGAGCGCGTCGACCGCCGCGCCGTCGTCACGGAAGGTGCGCACCCGCCTGTTCAGGAAGATCGTCGTCACGACCCCTCGGTGACACGCGCGTGCGACGATGTGAGCAGGAGCGGCGGCGACATCAATCGTAACAACCGAGGAGGCGCGAGATCACCAGGCGCTGCACCTCCGACGTCCCCTCGCCGATTTCGAGAAGACGCTGGTCGCGGTAGAAGCGCGCCACGGGATACTCCTCCATGAGGCCGTAGCCCCCGAAGATCTGTACCGCGGCGTGCGTCACCCGCCGCATCACCTCCGACGCCCAGAGCTTCGCCATCGCCGCTTCTTTGCGAAAGGTCCGACCCTGGTCGCGCAACCAGCACGCCTTGTAGAGCAGGTTGCGCGTCGCCTCGATCTCGGTCGCCATGTCGGCGAGCTTGAACGCGTTCGCCTGGAAGTGGCTGATCGGCTTCCCGAACTGGGTGCGCTCGCGGGCGTAGGCGAGCGCCGCCTCGTACGCGCCTTGCGCGCCCCCGAGGCCCATCGCGGCGATCGACAGCCGCCCGCTGTCGAGCGTCTCGAGCATCTGCTTGAAGCCGGTGCCGCGCTCGCCGAGGATGTTCTCGCGCGGGACGCTGACGTTGTCGAAGTAGAGCTCCGCCGTATTCGACGCGCGCCAGACGAGCTTGCGGTGCATGCTCCGCGTCGTAAACCCGGGCGCGTCCTGCTCGACGATGATGCAGCTGTACTCCTTGCTGCCGTCCGGGCGCGTGCCGGTCACGCATTGCACCGTCGACCCGGCGGTCATCGGCGTCCCGGCGTTGGTAATGAAGATCTTGCTACCGTTGATGATCCAGCGGTCGCCTTCGAGCCGTGCGGTCGTCTTCGTGCCGCCGGCGTCGGAGCCCGCCGACGGCTCCGTCAAGCCGAAGCCCCAGAGCCGCACGCCGCTGCAAAGGTCGGGCAGATAGCGCCGCTTCTGCGCCTCGGAACCAAAGTAGTAGAGCGGTCCGATGCCGAGGGAATTCTCGGCGGCCACGGTCGCGGCATGGGAGCCGTCGACGCGAGCGATCTCCTCGACCGCGATGATGTACGACAGGTAGTCGAGGCCGTGGCCGCCGTAGTCCGGGGACACCGTCATGCCGAAGAGTCCGAGCTCGCCCATGGCGCGCGTCAGCTCGCACGAAAACTCCTCGTTCCGATCGAGCTCCGCGGCGCGTGGCGCGATCTCGCGCTCCGCGAACTCGCGCACCGTTCGCCGCAACATGTCCTGCTCGGGCGAGAGGTCGAAGTTCACGGCGGGCACCATAAGCCAGCCCCGCGCGGCCACGCAAGCAACCGCGAGGCGCTGGATGACGTCGCTGCGTTCCTTCGCGCGCCGGTCGCCGTTCGGCGCTCACGGGGTCACGGGCAAAAAAAAGGAAGCGCACGCATCGCGCTTCCTTGGGAAGATGGAGGGAGAAGAGAGCTTAGTGCTTGTGCTCGACCTTCTTGCCGTACGTAACGTCGCCTTTGTCGACCCGCAGCGAGAAGCCGCATTCGGGATTGGTACAGACCCACGCCTTGAACATCACGGACGCGCCCTCTTGACCGTAGTCGGACAACGGTATCAACAGTCCGTTATTGCACTTCTGGCACTTTGGCAGCTCCATCTCCACGCCTCCTTTTCGACTCCAAGCGCCCCATGCGCTGCACCTTATCGTAGCGACTGACGGAAACGCAAGGCGCGAAGTTGCCACGCACGATGCGTCGATCGCTCGATTCGCGATGGCGGATGCGGATCGCGCAGGCGCTGGCCGCGGCGTCTCAGCGCGAGCAGTTGCCTCCGGTGCATTGGGAGAAGTCGAAAACGCAGCCGACGCAGTTCAGGTTTCCGGCGCCGCTATCGCAGAAGGAGGCGCAGCTCTTGCCGTCGAGATTGCCGGGCTCACACTCCTCCGTTCCCTCGATGCTGCCATTCCCGCACACTTGGTTCGCGATCGGAGTACTGGTGGAGACGGGCGTCAAAGTGTGACTGGGCACGGGGGTCGTGGTCGGCTCGGGAAGGGCGGTGCCGCCTGGACGCGAACCATCGCAGCGGAAGTTGAAATCGGGATTGCCGGCGTCGCTGCCAATCGGGTAACAGCGCTGCTGCGCGCTGTCCACCTTGCGCCGGCAGATGAGCGCGATCTTGACGCAGTGATTGGGGTTCGTCGAGTCCGGCGAAGGGCATGGCTCCGGTTGCGTCGCGTCCGGCACGACAAAGGCGTCGCTTTGGCACGGACCGTCGGGCGAGACGCCGCATTGCTCGCAGAGACCGCCGTTCGACGAGCCACCGCCCCCCCCGCAGCTCGCGACGATCGTCGCCGTCACGGCCGCCACCAGGAGTAGGAGCAATCCGAGCGACCGATACTGCTCCGCCATCAACCGCGTTCTACCCATGTCGCCTCCGTGCGCATGTGCGCCGTGCCGCTGAGGTATCAAGTCGCCGGGTCGGGATCAATTACGGTTACGGCCGGAGCGACGAGCCATCAACCCAGGAGCGAGCGTCGAAGGACGCCGAAGGTGACGCATCCGGCGACGACAGTAGCGAAGCGCATCACCGAAACGGACCCGCGGCGAGACATCTGAGCCTGAGCGATCAGGATGGTGCGTCGCGCGCGAGCTCGCCGCCGCAGCTCGAGCCGGCGCCCGCCGTGCAGCCGAAGCAATGGCCCGCGGTGACGATCGGCAAGCCGGTGAGATCGTCGCACGAGGCGAGCGTCCAGATCGTCGCCGCGGCGTCGCTCCCTGCGAGCGGCAGGGTCAGCATTTGATTGAAGTCGCAGTCGTAGAGGGCGCCATCCCAGCCGACGCTCAGCAGCGAGCGACACATCAACCCCTCGACCGTCGCCGGATTGAAGTGATTGACCAGGAGCCCGAGATAGCTCGCAAGTCGCCCTTCACGCCGCAGCGTCTCGGCGAAGCGTTCGATCGGCATGTTGGTGATCGTCAGCAAGCGATGAAACTCGATGCCGAAGAGCGCTGCCAGCTCGGTCTTGTACCGCGCCTCGAGGTCGGCCTGGGGGGGTGGCAGGAAGGCACCGACCGGATTGTAGACGAGGTCGAGTCGGAGCTCCGACCCGGCGCCGCCGTAGCCGAGGCGATTTAGTGCCCGCAGAGCCGCGATGCTCTGGTCAAAGACTCCGCGGCCGCGCTGACGATCGA
Organism: Deltaproteobacteria bacterium; assembly: GCA_016200545.1. GTDB lineage: Bacteria > Desulfobacterota > Binatia > UTPRO1 > UTPRO1 > DP-19. Next base: position 46,067 of record JACQEO010000049.1, read on the forward strand.
CGTTCTCCGCCGTGTAGCAGGGGAGCGAGCAGATCAGCTCGACCTCGTACTCGCGGTAGAATTCGGGCAGGTCTTCCATGCCGGGCACGAAGAGCACGGTGAGGTTACAGCGCACCAATACGCGGCGTCCAAGACGGCGCGCACCGCGGACGAGATCGCGAAAGCTCGGGTTCAGCTCGGGCGCACCGCCGGTCAAGTCGACCGCTGTTATCGCCCGACTCGCGGCGAGGAGCGCAAGGACGCGCGCCGCGGTCGTGGGGCGCATGATCTCCCTGCGCGTCGGCCCGGCGTCGACGTGGCAGTGGTGGCACGCCTGATTGCAGAGCTTCCCGACATTCACCTGCAGCGTCGTCACGATGCCGCGCGTGAGCGGCGCGAGCCCGTGCTCCTCGAGCGTGGCGTGGAAATTCGGCGGCGAAGCCCGACACGGGATCACGGCCGCAGTCCTAGCACGGTTGCACGGCCGGTTCACGGTCGCCGCGGCCGCCCCGTGACGTCCACCGTCACGCGGCATCGAACCTGGGCGATGCGTGGGCGCGACGCGGCGATGCTGATCGTGAGGCCCTCGACGGCGGCCTCTGGGCAGGGAAAGATGCGGTCATGGCGTTGAGCGTTCCGTATTTGGGGCACGGGCTCGGGCTGCGCACGCAGCACTATCCGCAGATCACGGACGGGACGGCGCGCGCGGACTGGTTCGAGGTCATCTCCGAGAACTTCATGTTGCCGGGGGGCCGTCCGTTGGCGGTCCTCGCGCGCACCCGCGAGCTGGCGCCGGTCGTGCTCCACGGTGTGTCGCTGTCGCTCGGCTCGACGGATCCTTTGAGCGCGGTCTACTTCGACGAGCTCGCCGCGCTCGCGCGCCGCTTCGAGCCGGCGTGGATCTCGGATCATCTCTGCTGGGGCAGCGTCGGCGACCACTACGCCCACGACCTCCTGCCGCTGCCGTTCACCGAGGAAGCGCTGGCGCACGTCGCGGCGCGCGTCACGGCGGTGCAGGAGCGCCTCGGCCGACAGATTCTCGTCGAGAACGTCTCGAGCTATCTCACGTACGCGCACTCGGTGATGCCGGAGTGGGAATTTCTCGCGGGACTCGCCGACCGCGCCGACTGCGGCATCCTTCTCGACGTCAACAACATCTACGTGAGCGCGTGCAATCATGGCTTCGATGCGGCGACGTACGTCGCCGCGATCCCGGCGGCGCGGGTCGGGCAGATCCACCTCGCCGGGCACACCGACAAAGGGACGCACCTCCTCGACAGCCACGTCGGGCCGGTGCCCGACCCGGTGTGGGACTTGTATCGCCTGGCGCTGCGGCAGTGCGGGCGGGTGTCGACGCTGGTCGAGTGGGACGAGGAGATCCCCGAGTTTCCGGTGCTCGCCGCCGAGGCGGAGCGGGCACGTGCCGTCGAGGCGGAGGTTCTCGGAGCGTATGCCGAATCTGCGTGAGCTCCAGCTGGCGTTCTTCCGCGCCCTCGACAGCGGCACCGCGGGGACGACGGATCCCGATCCGGCTCTCCTCGCCGTGATCGAGAGCCGCGGTGCCCTCGACGCGGCGGCACGCGTCGACGTCTACGCGCAGATGTACTGGATGCGGATCGCCGACGCGCTGCTGGAGGATTTCCCGCGTGTCGCGGCGCTCGTCGGCGATGCGCGCTTCCACGCCCTTGCGCGCGCCTATCTCACGGCGACGCCTTCGCGCCATGCGTCGCTGCGCTACGTCGGGAGCGGCTTCGCCGATTTTCTCGCGACACGCGCGTCGGCGGAGGTGCCGCCGTTCGTTCCCGATGTCGCGCGTCTGGAGTGGGCACGACTCGCGGTCTTCTACGCGCCTGACGCTGCGGTGCTGACGCTCGCCGATCTCCAGCGTGTGCCGCCGGGGGAGTGGGCCGCGCTGCGCCTGCATCCGGTGCCGGCGCTGCAAATCCTCGAGGTGCGCTGGCCGGCACACACGATCTGGGCGGCCGCAGGCGACGCGAGCGACACGTGGAAGCCGGGCGGGACCATGTTGCGTGTCTGGCGCGACGAGTTCCGTGTCTATCAGTCGCCGATGGACGCCGCTGAGATCGCCGCGCTCGTGGTGCTGCGTGCCAGGGGCACCTTCGGCGACATGTGCACGGCGCTCGCCGCCACGGTGCCGGCCGAGGACGCCGCCGCGCACGCGGGCGCGCTGTTGCTGCGCTGGATCGACGACCACGTTCTGGCGGCGCCGGCGCCGTGAGGTCCGACTCGGCGTCAACGCGGTCGCGCGCGCGCCGCCCTGGACGTCGCGCCGCGCTCGCGCTCGGAGCGGTCGGGCTCGTCGTCGCGGCGCTCGCCGGGATCGATCTAGCGGGACGCGCGCCCGCACCGAGCACGCCGACGATCGCGCTCGAGCCACTACCCGGCGCAGGACCGTTCGCGCCCGCGCTCCAGGTACGCCTCGAACGCGCGGCGGCGACCGTCGATGCGCGCGAGCCGCCGCGCACGCGTCAGCGCGGCGCCGATGGTACGCCGCGCTACACGAATCGTCTCATTCTGGAGAGCAGTCCGTATCTCCTGCAGCATGCCCACAACCCGGTCGACTGGTATCCGTGGGGCGACGAGGCGTTCGCGCGCGCTTTGATCGAGCATCGTCCTGTCCTTCTCAGCATTGGCTACTCGACGTGCCACTGGTGTCACGTGATGGAGGAAGAGTCGTTCGACGACGCGGAGATCGCTGCGTACCTGAACGCCAACTACGTCGCTATCAAGGTCGACCGCGAGGAGCGTCCCGACCTCGACACGACCTACATGGAGGCGGTCCTCACGCTCAACGGCAACGGCGGCTGGCCGATGACGGTCTGGCTGACCCCGACGCGGCAACCGTTCTACGGTGCGACCTACATTCCCGCGCGCGACGGCGACCGCGGTACCCGGGTCGGCTTCCTCACCTTGCTGCGCCAGCTGCGCGCGACGTACGACGAGAATCCGCTGCGTGTCGCGCAGCAGGCGGACGCGGTGACCGAGCGCGTCCGCGCGCTCGCGGCGCCGCCACCGGGCGACACGCTCCCCGGTGCCGACGTCCTGCGGCGCGCCTTCGCGGAGTACGCCGCCACCTTCGACGACGCACACGGCGGCTTCGGCGGTGCCGCTAAGTTCCCGGCGCCCGCCGCGCTCGAGTTCCTCCTCCGCTATCACCGCCGCAGCGGCGACGCGCGTGCGCTCGCGATGGTGACGCGCACGCTCGAGGCGATGGCGGCGGGCGGAATCCACGATCACGTCGGCGGCGGCTTCCATCGTTACGCGACCGACGCTGCGTGGGAGGTCCCGCACTTCGAGAAAATCCTCGCCGACAATGCCCAACTCGCGATGGCGTATCTCGACGCCTACCAGGTGACGCGCCGGCAGGACTTTGCGGACGTGGCGCGCGAGATCCTCGACTACGTCGCGCGCGAGATGACCGCGCCCGAGGGCGGCTTCTACACGGCGACCGATGCCGACAGCGACGGACGCGAGGGGGCGTTCTTCGTCTGGACGCCGGCGGAGATCCGCGACGTGCTGAATCCCGGCATGGCGGCCGCCGTGCTGGCGTTCTACGACGTCGACGAGCGCGGAAACTTCGACGGCGCGACGATCCTACACGCGCCGCGTCCGCTCGACACCGTCGCCCACGAGCTCGGCAGCGACCCCGAGCGGCTGCGCTTCGTCTTGAGCGAGGCGCGCCGCGCGCTCTATGAGCGCCGCGCCCGCCGGCCGCGGCCGCGAACCGACACCAAGATCGTCACCGCGTGGAACGGCCTGATGATCAGCGCCTTGGCGCGCGGCGGCGCAATTCTCGGCGTGCCGAAGTTCATCGAGGACGCGCGCGCCGCGGCACGCTTTCTTCTCGACGCGCGTGGCGCCGAGGGGCGACTACCGCGCAGCGTGACCGGGGGCATGCCACGAGGAGACGCGTTCCTCGACGACTACGCTGATCTCGCCGCTGGGCTCCTCGACCTCTACGAGGCGACCTTCGACCCGGCGTGGGTGCGTGCCGCGCTGGCGCTGCACGCGACGCTCGCGGCGCGATTCTGGGACGCGGGGCAGGGGGGTTTCTTCGCGACCGCGGACGACGTCGCGTCGACGCTCGCGCGCCGCAAGCCCGACGACGATCTGCCGGCGCCCTCGGGCAACGCCGTCGCCGCCGAGAGCTTGCTGCGTCTCGCCGAGTTCACCGGCGACGAGACGCCCCGCCGGCGCGCCGAGGACACGGTCCGCGCGCTCGCGCCCGCGCTCGGCCGCGCCCCGACGCGCGCTCCACGTCTCCTCGGCGTCGTCGATTTTCTCCTCGATCGCGCCCGCGAGATCGTGATCGTCAATCCCGGTGTAGGAGACGATCCGCGCCTCGTCAGGACCGCCTACGCACGCTTCGTTCCGAATCGGGTGCTCGTCGTCGCACGCGAGGACGAACTCGCGGCGCAGGCGGCCCTCATGCCCTGGCTCGCGGACAAGCGCGCCCTCGGCGGGCGCAGCACCGCGTACGTCTGTACGCGCGGCGCCTGCGAGCTGCCGACGTCGGATCCCGCGGTGCTCGATCGCCAGCTCGCGGACGTCGCCCTGCTGCCGCGCGACTGAGCGCGCCGGCGATTTGAGATCGGCCGCGGGTCCGGGATATGGCTGGGACGCGGGGAGGACTAGTGATGGAGCGGGCCACGCAATCGCTCGAGCAGCTCAGCATCAACACCATCCGCACGCTCGCCATCGATGCCGTGCAGAAGGCGAACTCGGGGCATCCCGGGTTGCCGCTGGGAGCGGCGCCGATGGCGTACGCGCTCTGGCAACGCCATCTGCGGCACAATCCGCGCAACCCGCACTGGCCGGACCGAGACCGCTTCGTGCTCTCGGCGGGACACGGCAGCATGTTGCTGTACTGCCTCCTGTACCTCACCGGCTACGACCTCGAGCTCGACGATCTGCGGGCGTTCCGACAGTGGGGGAGCCGCACCCCGGGACATCCGGAGATCCATCTCACGGCGGGTGTTGAGGCGACGACAGGCCCGCTCGGACAGGGTGCCGGCAACGCCGTCGGCATGGCGATGGCCGAGCGCGCGCTCGCGCATCGCTTCAACCGCCCGGACCACACGATCGTCGATCATCGGACGTACGCCATCGTCTCGGACGGCGACCTCATGGAGGGCGTCTCCTGCGAGGCCAGCTCGCTCGCCGGGCACCTCCGGCTCGGCAAGCTCATCTTCCTCTACGACAGCAACGGCATCTCCCTCGACGGTCCGACCTCGCTCGCGTTCTCGCGCGAGGACGTCGGCGCGCGCTACGCCGCGTACGGCTGGCAGGTCCTGCACGTCGAGCACGGCGACACCGACGTCGCCGCGATCGACGCCGCCCTCAGCGAGGCCGAGGCGGACACGACGCGTCCCTCGATCCTCGTCGTGCAGACGACGATCGGCTACGGCTCGCCGCACAAGCACGGCACCTCCGAAGCGCACGGCAGTCCGCTCGGTGTCGAGGAGGTGAAGCTCACGAAACAGGCGCTTGGGTTCGACCCCGAGCGTTCGTTCGCCGCGCCCGCGGCGGCGCTGGCGCACTTTCGCGAAGCGGTTGACCGCGGCCGCGAGGCCGAGCAGGCGTGGAGTCGCCGCTTCGACGCCTATGCCGCCGCGCAGCCGGACCTCGCCGCCGAGTTCCGCCGCGCACTCGCGGGCGAGTTGCCCGAGGGCTGGGACGGCGACCTCCCGACCTTCGGCCAAGGTGACGCCCAGGCGACGCGTCAGGCATCGGGGAAGGCGCTGAACGCGCTCGCCAAGCGTGTTCCCGAAATCATCGGCGGCGACGCCGATCTCTCGGTATCGACGAGCACCGCCCTCAAGGACGCCGGCTCGTTCGACGGTCAGACCGGCGCCGGCCGCAACCTCCACTTCGGGGTCCGCGAGCACGCCATGGGCGCGATCGCGAACGGTATCGCCTATCACCACGGCCTGCGCCCGTTCGTCGCAACCTTCTTCTGCTTCTCCGACTATATGCGGCCGTCCGTGCGCCTCGCGGCGTTGAACGGGCTGCCGGTCGTCTTCGTGTGGACGCACGACTCGATCGCGCTTGGTGAGGACGGTCCGACGCATCAACCGGTCGAGCACCTGATGTCGCTGCGTGCGATGCCGAACCTCGCCGTCGTCCGCCCGGCCGATGCCAATGAGACGGTGCAGGCCTGGCGCTGGGCGCTGACGCAGCGCACCCGGCCGGTGGCGCTCGTGCTGGGGCGGCAAAAGCTGCCGATACTCGATCGTACCCGACTCGGTGCTGGCGCCGATGTGGCACGCGGCGCGTACGTGCTCGCCGATGCCGACGGCGGCGCGCCCGACGCGATCCTGATCGCCACCGGCTCCGAGGTATCACTGGCGCTCGCGGCGCGCGCGCAGCTCGCGCAAGACGGCATTCGCACGCGCGTCGTCTCGATGCCATGCTGGGACGCGTTCGCCGAACAAGATCCAGCCTACCGGGATGCGGTGCTGCCGCCGTCGGTCGTGGCGCGCATATCGATCGAGGCAGGTGTCACCTTCGGCTGGGAACACTGGATCGGCGAGCGCGGGATCGCGATCGGCGTCGATCGCTACGGCGCCTCGGCACCCGGCGAGGTCGTGCTCGCGGAGCTCGGGTTCACGCCCGAGCGCGTGGCGGGGGTGGCACGCGACCTCGTCCAGCGTCTACGCTCGTCGCGACGGTAGGGGCGCGGTCAGGCGCGCAACGGCGAGCGCGCCAGCATCGAGCTCGCGAGCAGCGCGACGCCGAGCGTCAATGGATCGCTCGCGTCGCCGGATCCCGCGTCGGCGTCCGCCGCGTTCACACCCGACGGCGCGTGCGTGCGGAGGGTGCGAGCACGCGCCCGAGCCACGCGGCCGTGGTACCGGCGGGCACCCCGACGACGGCGCCCACGAGCGCGGCGCCGATCACGTCGCGAATCCCGGGATGGCCCGCGCCCTCGGCGGTGAAGACGAGCGCCGCCGCGCAGGCACTCGCCGTCACCATCGTCGCGGTCGACCCGGCGCTGGGATCCCACCAGAGATCGAGCACGAGGGCAGCGAATACGGCCAGCACCGCCCCCGCGTAGAGGAGCGCTGCCGGCGGAGTCCGGTCACGGTAGACGGTCGCGATCGCGGTCGCGCCCTGGTCGCCGGTGAGGGTCACGTCGGCGACGTGCATCGCCCCGCTGCCGACGTCGACGACGTGCATCGCGGAGAGGTGTTCGAAATGGCTCGGGGCCGTGCCGCGTCGTCCGAGTCGCCGCATCCGCCAGCTGTCACCGAGCTCGCCGGAGAGCTGCTCGTGGACTCCGCCGTCGTCGACGAGATCGACGTCGTAGTGGACCGTCCGATCACGCCGGTCCGATGCCAGCGGCAGGTGGGCGTCGACGACGACGTCGACGCGCGACTCCCGGTCGGCCGTGGCGACGAGCACACCCTTCGCGGCGGCGGTGAGCGGCAGCTGTCGCAGCGGTGCGCCGGGAAAGAGCCGAACCGCGAAGGGGTATGCGAGCACGACGATCGCGACCACCCCCGCCGCGATGGCGACCGCCAGCGACACGCGCCCGTCGTGCTCGTCGGCGACGAGCGGCGCAATGACGATGAAGGAGCCGAGCACCAAGAACGCTACGACCGCGACCGCCGCCGCAACGCCGTCCGGTACCAACTCGAGTGCGTCGAGTAGCATGGTCACGGCGAGAACCGTGACGGCGACTGTCGGCGGCACCCATGAGCGCAGCGCGTCGGCGACGAGAAGGCGGCGGATCGAAGGCGGGCGCGAACGCGGGGCGCGCGCTCCGGAACGAGGACGCGATGCCGTACGGCGCATGCATCCTGCTATATGAAGAAGTGCGGGCGGCGGCAAATTCACCGCGCCGAGCGCAGGGCGGCGTCGCCGCCGCGCCGGATCAGCCGGCGGCGCGGCGGAGACGGTAGGCGGCGGCGACGGCAGTGTGTGGCGCCGCGGCGACGGGACGGCGCCGCGCTTGATCCTGCCGCCAACGCGTCAAGCCTTCGCGGATGTGCTCCGGATCGAGATCGAGGGCGTAGCAAATGTTCTCGAACGAAAAGATCCACGTGTTGTCGTGCGAGTCGAACCATTCGCAGGTCTCGCCGAAGAGGCGGCGACCGCGGCGATTGGTTGCGAACGCGTAGTGTTGATAGCTGCGCACCGCCTCCTCCAGGATCGCCAGCACGAGACGTCGCTCGCGTTCGAGAGGAACCGTTCCGGCTTCTGAGCTCATCGTTGCTCCTGTCGCAATGTGGGTTGGGAGTCGGCCATCGGCACGCGCTCGTCCGCGATCTCGGCGAGCATTCCCGCCAGGACCGGGGCATCGAACGGTTTCGAGAGCAGCCGCGCGCCGCATTGGGCCGCTTGCGCCACCAAGTGATCATCGGCGAACGCGGAGATGAGGATCACTCGCTGCGTCGGACGATCACGCTGCAGTTCGGAGACCAGCTCGGTCCCGAGGATCAGCGGCATCCGTACGTCGCAGATGACCACGTCGTACGACTGCCGCAGGCAGCGCTCGAATCCTACCAGGCCATCGCTCACCCAGTCCGTCGTGTGACCGAGCTCGCCGAGCACCTCACCGAGGTAGCGACAGAACGTGCGATCGTCGTCGATGATCAAGACGCGCATTCGAGAGCGAGGACAGCAACGACGATGCCAAGGCGCTCGGCGCCGGAATCGCGTGTCTTTTCGCCGTCCCTATCGCGCTCCTCCAGCGCGAAGCGCACACCTTCTCGCGCTGGCGTCGCGGCTGATCGAGGAATACCAAGCGCTTACGCCGATGAGACCGAATGGCGCCGGAGGTGGGGCGAAAGGCCTCAGGAGGCGCGAAGCCCGTAGCGCCGCAGCATCCGGTAGAGCGAGCGGCGATCGACGCCGAGGATCGTTGCCGCGCGCGAGATGTTCCCGCCGGTCTCCGCCAGCACGTGCGCGAGGTAACGGCGCTTCACCTCCTCGAGCGTCGGAGTCCCGCGGTGCAACGTCGCCTCGAGGGTGGAGTGCAGCTCGGGGGCGAGATCCTCGGGAGTGAGCACCGTCCCGCTCGCGAGCGCCACCGCGCGTTCGATGCAGTGCTCGAGCTCACGGATGTTGCCCGGCCAGGGATAGTCCATCAACAAGACCATCGCTTCGTCGGTCAGGTGGGAGATGTGCTTCTCGTTGCGCTCCGCGTAACGCCGCAGAAAATGCTCGGCGAGGAGCGGGATGTCCTCGCGCCGCTCGCGCAGCGGCGGCAAGGTGATGGTGACCACCTTCAGGCGATAAAAGAGGTCCTCGCGGAAGCTGCCGCGCTGCACCAGCTGCTCGAGATTGCGATTGGTCGCGGCGACGACGCGCACGTCGACCTTGATCCATTCCTGCCCGCCGACGCGTTTGATCTCGTACTCCTGCAGGACGCGCAGCAGCTTCGCCTGCATGGGTGCGCCGATGTCGCCGATCTCGTCGAGGAAAATGGTCCCGCCGCTCGCTTCTTCGAAGAGCCCCTTCTTTTCGCTCACGGCGCCGGTGAAGGCGCCGCGAACGTAGCCGAAGAGCTCGCTTTCGAGGAGCGTGTCGGTGAGTGATCCGCAGTCGACGGCTACGAAGCGATCGGTCGCACGGCCGCTGTGGCGGTGTAACGCCGCCGCGATCAGCTCCTTGCCGGTCCCGCTCTCGCCCTCGACGAGGACGGTGCTGCGCGACGGTGCCACACGCGCGACGGTCTTGTAGACGTCGACCATCGCCGGGCTGCGTCCGACGACGCCGCCGTAGGTGTCCTCGGCGCCGCGATCGCCGTTCTCGCTCGTGTGGGTGAGCCGACGCTCGCCGAGGGCGCGGCGTACCGTCGACTTGATCTCCTCGAGGTTCATCGGCTTGCTGACGTAGTCGAACGCGCCGTGCCGGATCGCCTCGACGGCGGTCTCGACGGACCCGAACGCGGTCATGACGATCACCTGGATCGCCGGGTCGCGCGCCTTGAGCGCCCGGGTTACCGCGATGCCGTCCATCTCCGGCATCCGTACGTCGGTGACCGCGAGGTCGAAATGCTCGTGCTCGGCACGCTCGAGGGCGCGGGGGCCGCTGTCGCAGGCGGCGACGAGATAGCCCTCGCTCTGCAGTACCTCGGTGAGCAGCTCGCGCGTGACCGCGTCGTCGTCGATGACCAGGAGCTGCGCCGTCATACGCTCTCTCCGGGACCGATCGTGATCTCGACCGTCGTGCCCTGGCCGCGCCGGCTCTGCACGCGCACGCTGCCGTCATGGGCGCGCGCGATGTCCTGGCTGATCGTCAGCCCGAGGCCGGTCCCGCGTCCGACGCCCTTGGTGGTGAAGAACGGCTGAAAAACACGCGTGATGTCCTCGGAGCCGATACCCTTGCCGTTGTCGCTGATGCGCACCACCAATCCCGGCGGACCGCCGTTGTCGCTCGCCGCCTCGGCGTACACCACGATGCTCCCGCCCTCCTCGACGGCGTCGACCGCGTTGGTGAGCACGTTCAACAAGATTTGCTGGATGCCGCGCGGATCAGCGGCGATCGTCGCCGGTGCCGCCGCGAGGTCGCGTGTGACCGCGATCCGCTTGGCACGCAGGACCGGGTCGAGCAGGCGCAGCGTATCCTCGATTAGCGGCGCGATCGCGACCGGACGCCGCTCGAGACTCGGCGTGCGCGTCTGATCGAGGGCGTTGCGGATCGCCTGGCTCATCACCCGCACCTGCGACTCGATGATCGCGAGCTTCTCGCGTCCATCGCGCGACGTCACCTCCTTCTGCAGGAGCTGTGTGTAGCCGAGCACCGAGTTCAACGGCGTGCCGAGCTCGTGCGCGATCGCCGCGGTCATCTGGCCGAGCGCGGCCAGGCGCTCGGCGCGGCCGAGTTGCTTCTGGACGTGCCAGAGCTGCTCGTTGATGCGCTGCAACTCGAGGTTCTTGGCAGCGATGTCGGCGGTCGCCGCCGCGACCCGTGTCTCGAGTTCGTCGTTGAAGCGGCTGAGTCGTCCCACCAGCTCGCGATTCTCTTGGTCGGCGGTCGCGATGGTCTCGAGCATGCGATTGAAGTGATCGCCGAGCTGCTGCAGTTCGTCGCTGCCGCGCAAGTGGACGCGAGTGTCGAGACGGCCGCCGCGCGCCGCGTTCATGGCGTCGACGAGCAGGCGGATCGGACGGGCGATCGTGCGCGTCAGAATGAGCCCGAGCACGGCGGAGATGCCGAGCACCGAGAGCAGCGTCAGCAACAGCGCCTGCCGCGCCTGGAGGTTGCTCAGCCGCTCGACCTCGGCGAGCGACGCCTTGACGCGGATCGAGCCGATGACACGCTGGCCGAGGTGAAAGGGCGCGACCGCGAGACCGAGGTGCGCGCTCCCCGGCAGGAGCTCCCACAGCGGGCGGTCGAGCTCCATCGCCAGCCGGTCGAGCGGGATCGGCTCGGTGGGACGGGCACGGCCGGAGCTGCCGAGCAGACGCCACTGGTTGCCGACCGGCAGCAGGATCTCGACGTCGGCCACGTTGCGATGCGTCCGTGCCAGCTCACCGAGACGATGGTGGAAATTGCGGAGGTCCGTGCGTCCCCAGAGCGACCCGAGAAGGATGTCGATCTCTTTGGCGAGCGTCAACGCGCGCTCCTGCAAGTTGCGCTCGGCGATCCGCGTCGACAGCCGGATGTCGAGCGCCGTCGCCGCGGCGAGCACCAGCACCACCGTCAGCACGAGGAGCGCGACGACGCGCAACCGCAACGAACGCCAGGGAAACAGTCGCATCGCCCGCATCATACCGCCGTCCGGGACGCCCGATAAGCGGGCATGCTCAGGGGCGGGTCGCCGCCGTCCGTGCGGCCCCGCCGATCCCCACCTCGGGAAGCGAGGGGCGTTCGCCCTGATAGACGTGGCGGCGGAAGAACGCGGCATAGTTCTCGCCGGCGACCTGGCGGACGGCGCCGAGGAAGCGCGCCGTCGTCACGACGCCGCCCGCGCGTGCCACGACGCCGACGACGTCGTCGAGCCCGCGCGCGCCCGCCGTCCCGCGGCGAATGCGGCGGTCGAGGGCGTAGAGCACGAGGGGCGCGCTGTTGTTGTGGATGGCGGGCGCCTGGTCGCGGGTGAAATCGTGGCCCCAGAGCCCATAGCGCGCGAAGAGGCGCAGCGCCTTGGTGTACCCGGCGTCATCAAGAATTCCGATCCGGCGCTGAATCTCGATCGAATAAAACTCCGCCAGGCCCTCGGTAACCCAGTGCGCGTCCGCGGCGGGCCGAAAGGGCGCACTCACGTGGAAGAGCTCGTGCAAGTATGGGCTGGTGCGATCGGGCGTCTGCAGCGGTCGATTCCCGTGCATGTAGAAGGAGTCCTCGCCACTGAGGCCGCCGCGCCACATCGGATCGGCACCGATCACGATCACGAGACGCGCGCGCGTACCGCCGAGGAGCTCGTGGACGATCGGTACGGCACGGTCGAGGAGGGCAAGCACGCGATCGGGGGGAACGCCCGCACCGGGCACGCCGGCAATCGTCACCGCCGTTCCCTGCACCGTCGCGTCGGTGCGATGAACGCGCCCGAGCATCAGCCAGCCGCGTGGGTGATCGAAGCGTTCGCGGCTCTCGACGAGGAACTGGCGCGGCCCCGCGACCGGCATCACCGTGACCACGTCCCAGCGCGACGGCAACCGGAAGACCAGGCGTGCCCGGGACTCCGGCTCGGCCTCGATGTTGCGGTTGAAGAGGACCGCGCTGCGGGGAAAGAGCGCGCTCGTCCGCGTGACGATCCAGCCGTCGCCGACGTAGCTGTCGAACCCCTTTCCGGGCGCGTGACGGTGAAGCAGGGCTGCCCGGTAGGTGAGGTGCGCGTACGGTGCGTTGGGCGACCAGACGATCTCGCCGCGGCGCCGTTCGACGACGCCGCTGCCCTCGAAGCCGTCGAACCGCTCCGGGTCGAAGCGCAGTCGGATGCGCTTCACCTCGTCGATACCGGCGAGCTCCCAGCGAACGAGGGCGACTGTGGCGGCGGGGCTCGGGATCTCGACGGTATACGTGACGCTGAAGGTCTCGTGGGGTTTCACGTTCACGACCGGCGCCTCCGCCCGCGTCGTCGCGGCGCGCAGAAGGACGACGGTGATCGCGAGCGCCATCCGGCCGGCGCTGCCAGCTCGACGCGACGGCCGTGCCGCGCGCGGCGCGCCACAGCACGGACGCGGCGGGCGCTCAGGGTCGGCGCCGCGCGCCACGCGGGCTCACGCGAACTCGAGCATGCGTTCGAGCGCCCGTGCCGCGCCCTGCCGCACGTCCTCGGCGAGCACGATCTCGTGGCGGCGGAACAGGAGCGCATCGCGCGTGCCCTCGAGCGTGATCATCTTCATGTACTGGCAGAGCTTGCAGGCTCGGAAGAAGCGCTTCCCGGGAAGCTCGAGGAGCAAGCGGTCGGAGAGGCCGCACTCGGTCACGACGAGAAACTCGGTCGCCGCGCTCTCGCGCGCGTGGCGGATCATGCCGCTCGTGCTGAGCACCTGGTCGGCGAGCGCCAGCACGTCGGCGCGGCATTCGGGATGGGCGAGGATCTCGACGTGCGGCAACCGCTCCTTCACGGCGCGCAGCTGCTCGGGACGGATCTGATGATGCACGTAGCAGTTCCCGTCCCACGCGATCACGGTCTTGCCGGTCTCCTTCTGCACGTATGCGGCGAGATTCTGGTCGGGTACGAAGAGGATGTGATCGGTCGGAAGGGCGCGCGCGATCGTGACGGCGTTGCTCGAGGTGCAGCACACGTCCGACGCCGCCTTCACGTCGGCGGTCGTGTTGACGTAGCACATCACCTGGAGGTCGGGGTAGAGCGCGCGCAGCTCCGTCTTCCGCTCCTCCAGTGACTCGCCGGTGACGCTGTCGGCGAGACTGCAGCCGGCGCGGAGGTCCGGCAGCAGCACCGTCTTCTTGGGGTTCAGGATCTTGGCGGTCTCGGCCATGAAGTGAACGCCGCAGAACACGATCGTGCCAGCGGAGACTTTGGTGGCCTCGCGCGCCAGCTCGAGTGAGTCGCCGATGAAGTCGGCGACGTGGAAGATCTCCGGCCGCTGATAATTGTGGGCGAGGATGACCGCGTCGCGCTCGCGCTTGAGCACGTTGATCTCGGCGATGAGCGCCGTCATCTCGCCGCACACCTCGGGCGTGTAGGTCGGATCGTCGAGGTGGCTGAGCTCGTCGTGAAGCGCGTCGATCGTGGGGGGGACGGCGGTCACCATGATGCGTCGATGCATATTGCGGTCGACGCGCACTCGCGTCAACGCGATTGTCCCGGCGACGGCGTCGTCCCACGCGTTCGCGCCTTGACACTCCGAATCGTGATTGATAGGCAAATCAATCTGTTATCGAATTTCAGGCACGTAGCTCAGTGGGAGAGCGCTTCCTTGACACGGAAGAGGCCGGCGGTTCAATCCCGCCCGTGCCTATCAGGCCGGCTCCTTCATCTCACCGCATGACCGACGATGGGATCCGAGTGGCTCTGCCGAGCGGTGCCGAAGCGTTCGTGGCACGCGGGACCACGGCTGCCGACGCCTTGCGTGCGCTCGGGGAACGTCGCGTCGGTGAGGCGATCGCGGTCAAGGTCGGCGATCATGTGCTCGACCTCTCGCGCGGACTCGTCGCCGATGCGACCCTCGCCCCCGTCTTTCCCGACTCGCCCGAGGGACTCGACGTGCTCCGACACTCGAGCGCGCATCTCCTCGCGCATGCGGTGAAGCGACTCTTTCCGAACACGCAGGTGACGATCGGCCCGGTCATCGAGAGCGGCTTCTATTACGACTTCAAGCGCGCCCAGCCGTTCACCCCCGAAGACCTCGAGCGCATCGAGGCGACCATGCGCGAGCTCGCGAGCGAGAACATCCCCGTGAGCCGTCGGGAGATGCGGCGCGCGGAGGCGATCGCACTCTTCCGGGAGATGGGTGAGCACTACAAGGTCGAGATCATCGAGGGCATCCCGGAGGATCACGTATCGCTCTATACCCAGGGCGATTTCACCGATCTCTGCCGCGGACCGCACGTGCCGTCGACGGGGCGACTGCGCGCCTTCAAGCTGACGAGCGTCGCCGGGGCGTATTGGCGCGGTGACGAGCGCAACGAGATGCTGCAGCGCATCTACGGGACCGCATTTCCCACGCCGAAGCAGCTGAAGGAGCATCTCGCGCTTCTCGAGGAGGCGAAGCGCCGCGACCATCGCCGCCTCGGACGCGAGCTCGACCTCTTCAGCTTCCATCCCGAGGCGCCGGCCAGTCCGTTTTTCCACCCGAAGGGCGCGATCGTCTACAATACGCTCGTCGCCTATATCCGCGACCTCTATCGAGAGTTCGGCTACGACGAGGTGCTCACCCCACAAATCCTCGACGTCGAACTCTGGAAACGCTCCGGACACTACGAGAACTACCGTGAGAACATGTACTTCACCGAGGCCGACGAGCGCCAGATGGCGGTGAAGCCGATGAACTGCCCGAGTCACTGTCTCCTCTATGCCGACGGCAAGCGCTCCTACCGTGACCTGCCGCTCCGCCTCGCCGACTTCGGGCGTCTGCATCGCTACGAGCGTTCCGGTGTCACCGCCGGGCTCACCCGCGTGCGCTCGTTCTCGCAGGACGACGCGCACATCTTCTGCGCGCCCGAGCAGATCGACGCCGAGGTGACGAGCGTCGTCGAGATGATCTTCCGCACCTACGACCTCTTCGGCTTCTCCGAGCGCCGCATTTATCTCGGCACACGACCGGAGCGTTCGATCGGCGACGCGGCGACGTGGGAACGCGCCGAGCGCACATTGCGGGAGGTCCTCAAGCGCCGCGGCATCGCCTTCGAGGTGCACCCCGGGGAGGGCGCCTTCTACGGTCCGAAGATCGATTTTTGTATCCTCGATGCGATGCGCCGCGAATGGCAGCTCGGCACCGTCCAGCTCGACTTCTCCCTGCCCGAGCGCTTCGACCTCCACTTCATCAATCGGGAAGGCAAGGAGGAGCGCCCGGTGATGATCCATCGCGCGCTCCTCGGGTCGATCGAGCGCTTCATGGCGATCCTGCTCGAGCACTGTGCTGGTGATTTTCCGCTCTGGCTCGCGCCGGTACAGGTGCGCCTCATCACGGTGACCGACCAACAGCAGGCCTACGCCCAGCAGGTGGTGGCGACGTTGCGGGCGTCCGGGTTGCGCGCGGAAGCGGATCTCCGCAACGAGAAGCTCGGCTACAAGATTCGCGAGGCCGAGCTGCAAAAGGTACCGATCGTGCTGGTGATCGGCGAGAAAGAGGTCGCGGCGCAGACCGTCGCGCCGCGCCGGCGGGGCGCGGGCGCGCTGCCGGCGAGCGACCTGCCGAGCTTCATCGCAAGCATCGCGACGGAAGCGCGCCCGGGCGCGCCAGGAGGTGTCCCATAAGCGTCAAAGAAGCCCAGGTCCGCATCAACCATCAGATCCACTCCCGTGAGGTACGAGTGATCGACGCCGACGGCGGCCAGCTCGGCGTCCTGCCGACCTCCGATGCCCTGCGCATCGCCGAGCAGAAGGAGCTCGATCTCGTCGAGATCGCGCCCACCGCGAGCCCGCCCGTCTGTCGCATCATGGATTACGGGAAGTTCCGCTACGAAAAGAAGAAGAAGGCGCAGGAGTCGAAGAAGAAGCAGGTCTACGTCACCGTGAAGGAAGTGAAGATGGGCTCCCGGACGAGCGTGCACGACGTGGACTTCAAGGTCGGTCACATCCGCAAGTTCCTCGACCGCAGCCAGCGTGTGAAGGTCTCGGTTTTCTTCCGCGGCCGCGAGATCACGCATCCCGAGATCGGTCGCGACCTCCTCCTCGGCGTATTTGAAAAGGTCAAGGATTTGAGCAATATGGAGGTCAGTCCGCGGCTCGAAGGCCGCAACATGTCGATGATGCTGCAGCCGCGCTGAGCGCCGGCCGTGAGAGGATCCACACGCATGCCGAAGATGAAGACGCGCCGCGGAGCGGCCAAGCGCTTCACCGTGACAGGAAGCGGTAAGGTGAAGCGAGGCAAGGCGTACAAGCGCCATCAACTCTCGTGCAAGACGCGCAAGCAGAAGCGCAATCTGCGCCACGCGACGACCGTGGCCGAGGTCGACAGCCGGAACGTCCGCCGGTTGATCCCGTACCTGTAAGCGGGCGAGGGGAGCGAGAACGATGCCACGGGTAAAGCGCGGCACCAAGACACGCCGCCGCCACAAGAAGGTTCTGAAGCTCGCGAAAGGCAACGTCGGTGGCCGGCGTCGTGGGTATCGGCAAGCACGCGAGACGGTCGAGAAGGGACTCGTCTACGCGTACCGCGATCGCAAGGTCCGAAAGCGCGACTTCCGTAGCCTCTGGATCGTACGCATCAACGCCGCTGCGCGCCTGCACGGGCTGAGCTACAGCCGGCTGATGCAAGGCCTAAAAAAGGCCGGCGTCGACCTCGACCGCAAGGTTCTGGCCGATCTCGCCGTCCGCGACCCCGGCGCGTTCGGTGACCTGGCGCGCATCGCGGCCGCCTGACCGTGCCCCGATGCGCCGCCCGGCCGGCGCCTGTCACTCCCGACTGATCGCATGAAGGCGACGCTCGACGCCCTCGGCGCGGAGATCGAGAACGCGCTCGACGGCTGTCGATCCGATGAGGATCTCGAGCGCGTCCGCATCGCGTACCTCGGACGCAAGGGACGCCTCACCGAAGTCATGCGCGGAGTGGGCGCTCTCGCGCCCGAGGAGCGTCCCGCCGTCGGCGAGCTCGCGAACGCGCTCAAACGCCGCGTCGACGAGTGCATCACGGCGCTTCGTGAACGCTGGAAAGCCGAGCGCAGGCAGCACGAGCTCGAACGCGAGCGCCTCGACGTGACGCTTCCGGGGCGCGTCTGGCCCTACGGGCACGTGCACCCGCTCACCGCCGCTCTCGACGAGGCGGTGGCGATCTTCGTCAGCCTCGGCTTCTCGGTCTATGAAGGACCGCACATCGAGGACGAGTACCACAACTTCGAGGCCCTCAACATTCCGAGCGATCATCCCGCGCGCGACATGCACGACACCTTCTTCGTCGACCACACCCACATTCTCCGCACCCACACCTCGCCGGTGCAGATCCGCGTGATGGAGAACCAGGAGCCGCCGATCGCCGCGATCGCGCCGGGCGCGGTCTTCCGCCACGACGACGACGTCACCCACTCGCCGATGTTCCATCAGGTCGAGGGCTTTCTCGTCGATCGAGCGGTCACCTTCGGCGACCTGAAAGGCGTGCTGTCGCTCTTCGTGCAACGCATGTTCGGCGACGACACCCGATTGCGCTTTCGGCCGAGCTTCTTTCCCTTCACCGAGCCGAGCGCCGAGATTGACATCAGCTGCGTCATCTGCGGCGGCGCGCGTGCAGTGAATGGCGGCACGTGCCGCGTGTGCAAGGCGACCGGGTGGCTCGAGATTCTCGGCGCCGGCATGATCCATCCCGCGGTGTTCCGCGCCGTCGGCTACGATCCGGAGGTGGTGACTGGGTTTGCGTTCGGCGTCGGCATCGAGCGCGTGGCGATGCTGAAGTACGGCATCACCGACATCCGCCTGCTGTTCCAGAACGACCTCCGCTTCCTGCGCCAGTTCTGAGCTAGGGTACCGGCAGTGAAACTCACGCTCAACTGGCTGCGAGAGTTCGTCGAGCTCGTCCTACCCATAGACGAGCTCTGCGAGGCGCTCGTCATGGCCGGCCTCGAGGTCGAGGCCGTCGCGGTACATCGGCCGATCTGGGGTGCCGTCGAGGTCGTCGAGATCGTGAACGTTGCGGCGCACCCAAACGCCGACCGGCTGCGCCTCTGCGAGGTACGACGCGCGCAGGGTCCACTGGTGCGCGTCGTGTGCGGCGCGAGCAACATGCAGGCGGGCGACAAGGTCGCGCTCGCGCCGCCGGGCAGCGACCTTCCCGGTGACCGCCGTATCGAGCGCGCGACGATTCGTGGTCAGATCTCGGAGGGCATGCTGTGCGCGGCGCGAGAGTTGGCGCTGCCGGACGACGCCACGGACGGCATTCTGATCTTGCCGCCGGATGCGTCGATCGGCCGGCGGCTCGTCGACTATCTCGGCGCCGAGGATACCGTCATCGATCTCGCGGTCACCCCCAATCGCGGCGACTGCCTGAGCGTTCTCGGTATCGCCCGCGAGATCGCCGCGCTCACCGGTGCGAAGCTCCAGGTGCCTGCGCCGGCGCTCCGTGAAGACGATCCTCCGACGACGTCCGCCGTGCGTGTCGCGGTCGAGGCGCCCGACCTCTGTCCGCGGTATGCCGTACGGGTGCTGCACGGCGTGTGCGTCGCCCCGTCACCGCTGTGGATGCGGACCCGCCTCGCGCTGATCGGGCTTCACCCGATCAGCAACGTCGTCGACGTAACCAACTACGTCATGCTCGAGCGCGGCCAGCCGTTACATGCGTTCGATCTCGCGCATGTGGCGAACGGCCGGATCAGTGCGCGTCGCGCGGGAACTCGGCAGTCATTCGTCACCCTCGACGGCGTCGAGCGCGAGCTCATCCCGGACGACCTCGTCATTACCGACGGACGCGGCCCGGTGGCGCTCGCCGGCATCATGGGCGGCGCCGACTCCGAGATCCGCGCCGATACGACGGACGTCCTCCTCGAGTCGGCGTACTTCACCCCGGCCGGCATTCGGCGGACGGCGCGCCGACTGGGCATCACCAGCGACTCCTCGTACCGTTTCGAGCGCGGCATCGACCCCGTCGCGACCGTCGCCGCCCTCGACCGCGCCGCCGGGCTCATCGCCGGCACCGCGAGCGGTACGATCGCGCGCGGCGTCATCGACAAGCAGGTGGGGCGGGGCGCCCGCTTGCCGACCATCCGCGTGCGTGTGGCGCGCGTCAACGCGCTCCTCGGCACCACGCTCACCGCCGCGGAGATCGAACGACCGCTCCGTGCCCTCGGCGCCACGGTTGCCGGCCACGCACGCGCCGCGTTGCGCGTCGTACCGCCGAGCTATCGGAGCGATCTTCAGAGCGAGGTCGATCTCATCGAGGAGGTGGCGCGGCTCTCGGGCTATGAGACGATCCCCGCCACCACGCCCGCGATTGTCGCCGGGGGACCCGGCTTCGGCCCACACCGCGATCCCGAGGAGCGCTTCCGGCAGACGCTGCGCACGTGCGGGCTCACGGAAATGATCGCCCTCGCGATGATCGGGGCCGAGGAGAATCGCATGTTCCCGGGTCTCCCGGACCTTTCGGGCAAGCCCGTGGCCCTGCGCAACGCACCCTCATCCGACGCCGCCGAGCTGCGCCGAAGCCTCGTGCCGGGCCTCCTCCAAGCGCTCGACGTCAACCGACGTCAGGGCGAGCCGCTGGTGGCCGGCTACGCCATCGGACGGGTGTACGCGTGCGACGGCGAACGCTACCACGAAGGCAAAGCGCTCGGCATCGTCCTCGCCGGCGCGTGGCCATCGGCCGTGATCGGTGAGCCGCCGCGCCCCGCGAGCTTCGCCGACTTGAAGGGCGGGTTGGCGCTCGCCTTCGATCGTCTCGCGCTCGCGCCCGTGATGTGGGAGTCGCTGCAGAACGAAGCGCCGTACCTCCATCCCGGCAAGGCGGCGCGCATCACGATCGGCGGCGTCCTCTGCGGAGTTGCCGGCGCCCTTCATCCCGACGTCAGCGCCGCACGTGGTCTCGACGGTGACACCTGGGTTGCCGAACTTGACATGATCAGAGTCGTTCAGTACTGTCCGCGCCGCATTGTTTTTCGGCCACTTCCGCGTTTTCCCGCAGTTCTTCGGGACGTCGCCATCGTGGTCGACAGCGGTTTCCAGGCGCAACAGATTCTCGATGCGATAAGCGAAGTCGCACCACCTCTCGTGGAGGAAGTGCGGGTGTTCGACCAATATGCCGGGGCCCCGATTCCAGAGGGTAAGAAGAGCATCGCCTACTCGATTTCCTATCGAGCATCTGATCGCACGCTCACGGACGAGGAGGTGAATACGTTGCATCAGGAGCTCGTCGCGCACCTCACAGAGCGCCTACCCGTGGAGGTGCGCCGGTGAATGATGGAGCGGGCGCGCCCGAGAAGGGCGCGACGATGACGAAGGCCGACATTGTCGAGCGAATCTACGAGAAGGTCGGCTTCTCGAAAAAAGAAGCGTCTGAGATCGTCGAATCGATCTTCGAGATCATCAAGACGCGTCTCGAGCACGGCGACAAGGTCAAGATCTCCGGCTTCGGCAACTTCGTGGTGAACCAAAAGCGTCCCCGCAAAGGTCGTAATCCCCAAACCGGCGAAGAGATCATCATCACCGGCCGCAAAGTCCTCACCTTCAAAGCCAGCCAGGTCCTCAAGAAAACCATTAATCCATCATAAGCCCCCGTGCGCCCGGCCGCTTCGCGCCCGGTGCTCCGATGGGCGTCGGCGCGCGAAGTAAATTCGCGCGCCTCCCTCATGCGGCTTTCGCCGCGTATCACCACGGTCACCTCTTCAATGATGGTGTGGTTGATTCTGGATGGCACCGGCGCGAAGCGCCCGGCGCCCCCTCAACGGTTGCAACTATCACAGAGCAGGCGGTCGAGCGTGGCCCAGATGCAAGGCGCGAGGAAGTGAGCGCGGAGGTGTAGCGGGAGCTACGCCGCACAAGCGAACGACCGAGCAACGCAGCAGATGGGCCGCGCTCGGCCGCCTGCGGTGGCTATCTCTTGCCGCCTTTGGCGCGCGCGGACAATCGAACGATGCGAGCAGGGCGGGCGGCGCCGTTGGCGCGCGGACGCTGCTCGTCCATGAGGCGGTCGTACTTCATGCGCAGGAGCGTGTCGCGCATGCAGTCGGGATCGATGCTGAGGGCGTCGCAAACGTTGTTGAAAGAGAAGGGCCAGTTCCAATCACGCGTGCGGATCCAGCGCTCAGCCTGCCGCGACAACATGCGGGGGCGCGCACGAGTGGTACGAAAGTACTCCTGAAAGCAGCGGATCGCGTCCTCGAGGACCGCGAGCATGAGCGCCTTCTCTGGCGAGAAGTCGCTGTCGCAACGGGGGCCGTCGAAGAACTGTTGTGGGAGGATGACGTCGGGACCGAGCACGTCGCTCAGGCTATCGCGCACCGAGAAGCGTCGCGCGTCGTTTCCCCCATCGGCCAGCGACTCGAGTGACACGCCTCCGTCTGCCTGGCTCTTCATCATCACGACTCCTCTCGCGTCCGATCGGACGGCTGGGCTCACCCGAATGCCGGGGCGCTTTCCGACGGAGCAAGGCCCAGGCCACGTGCGCCCGCGCGGGCAATTGTCGTGACGGTCGTGGTTTCGTCGCCATGATCGGAGCACACAGCATTCTGCAACGGTACAAACTTGACACCCGACGACGCATTCCGGCGGGAAACGTGACGCGTCCCGTGTCAGGATGTGCCCGTGCGAGGCCCGAGCGCGCACCGCGGCGGCCGCGTCAAGTTCCTGACCGCGGGGCTCTGTGATTTGCGATGGGTGCGGGTCGCGTGGTACCCATCGGGCGCGTCGAGTGCATCGGTGCGGGGCGTGGCGCAGCCTGGTAGCGCACACGCTTGGGGTGCGTGTGGTCGCCGGTTCAAATCCGGCCGCCCCGACTCATCGCGCGGACGCGCCGCGGGACGGCGGCGCTCTTCACGGTGGCCGTTGCCTCCGCGCGGAGCGCCGCCCGCAGATTCACGTTGTCAATCGAGGCTGCTTGGCGTAGCGTACCGGCGGTTTCGCGGCGGGATGATGGAGGAGGTGAGGGGAGGAGCGGAGCGGTCCCGATGACAGGGGCGTGGCCCCATGGGTCCGTCCTCGCCAGCGCTCCGGCAGCCACCCGCATGATCATCCTCGTCTGTAACGACGACGGTATCCGCTCGGAAGGCATCCGAGCGCTGGCCGAGTCCGTCGAGTCGCTCGGTGACGTCTACGTGGTCGCCCCGGACCGCGAGCAGAGCGCGGTCAGCCATTCGCTGACGCTCCACCGTCCGCTCAGGGTCGAGGAGATCGCGCCGCGGCAGTTCGCGGTCGACGGTACGCCGACCGACTGCGTGAACCTCGCCGTGTCGGGCATCCTGCCGATGCGCCCGGGTCTCGTCCTCTCCGGCATCAACAAGGGCGCCAACCTCGGCGACGACATCACCTACTCGGGGACGGTCTCCGCGGCGATGGAGGGCACGCTGCTCGGCATTCCGTCGGTTGCGCTCTCGCTCGTCGCGCGCGACGCGTTCGACTTCAGCGCGGCCGCGAGCTTCGCCGCGCGGCTGGCGGCGCAAGTGATCGCCCACCCTTTTCCCGCCGACACCCTCCTCAACGTCAACGTACCGGGGATCGCGCGCGAGCGCATGCGCGGATACCGCATCACACGCCAAGGCAAGCGCCGCTACGGTGAGGCGCTGGTCGAGAAGACCGATCCCCGCGGCAAGAAGTACTACTGGATCGGTGGCGACGAGCTCGATTTCATCGACGAGCCCGGCACCGACTTCGCGGCCGTCCAGGACGGCGCCATCTCGATCACGCCCATCCATCTCGATCTCACCCACTATCCGTCGTTCGAGGCACTCGGGCGCCTCGCGCTCGAGTGGCCATGAGCTACGAGCGGGCGCGCGCCCGCATGATCGAGGAGCAGCTCGTCGGACGGGGTATCGCCGACCCGCGGGTTCTCGCGGCGATGGCGCGCGTCGAGCGGCATCGCTTCGTGGAGGAGGCGCTGGAGGCGCGCGCGTACGACGACAAGCCGCTCCCGATCGGCGCCCGCCAGACGATCTCGCAGCCGTTCATGGTCGGTCTCATGACCGAGGCGCTGGGCTTGCGCGGCACGGAGCGCGTCCTCGAGATCGGTACCGGCTGCGGCTACCAGACGGCGGTGCTCGCAGAGCTGGTTGCCAACGTCTTCTCCGTCGAGCGGATCTCGACCCTGGCGACGGCCGCACGGCAGCTCCTCGACCGTCTCGGCTACTACAACGTTGCGATCCGCGTCGGCGACGGCACTCTCGGGTGGAGCGACGAGGCGCCGTTCGACGCGATCGTCGTGACCGCCGGCACGCCGCAGGTGCCGCGGCCGCTCATTACCCAGCTCGCCGACGGCGGCCGGCTCGTTTTCCCAATCGGCGAGGAAGAATTGCAAACGCTCGTCCGAATACGTAAGGAAGGGTCACGCCTGCACGAGGAGTACTTCGGCGACTGCCGATTCGTGAAGCTCGTTGGGCGCTACGGATGGGAGCGGTGATCCGCGTGGGCGGTGCGCAGGACATCGAGCGCACCGCAACGAGGGGGGCCGCGGGTGCCGCGGGGCGGCGCGGAGGGTGTGGTGGTGGAGCGGATGCGGTGGAACGCGTTGGGTCGAGCGCGACGATCAGGCACGCGCGCGACATGGACGGCGATGGTACTGATCGTCGCGGCTGGATGCAGCGCGGCGATTCACGAGCCGAAGGTCTTGGGGTCCGGCATCGTGCACGAGGTGCGACCGGGCGAAAATCTCTATCGGATCGGCAAGGCGTACGGAATCTCACACCGTGAGCTCGCGCGGGTCAACAATCTCGCCGATCCCGACCGCGTCGAGGTCGGGCAGCGGCTCTTCATCCCAGGCGGAAAACAGGTGCTGCCGGTGAACCTCATCACGCCGAAGCGTGCCGTCGTGGACGTGCCGGAGCTGCGCGACTTTCCGCACGGCGAGGGCGGATTCATCTGGCCGCTCGCGAGCGGCACGCTCACGTCCTCGTTCGGTCCGCGCGGCCAGAGCTTCCACGACGGTATCGACATCGGCGCGCCTCCCGGCACGCCGGTATACGCCGCCCGCGAGGGGCACGTCATCTACAGCGATACGTTGCGTGGCTACGGCAACGTCGTCATCGTCGAGCACGGCGGCGGCTACGCGACCGTATACGCGCACAACGAGGAGAACTTGGTGCACGCGGGGGACCGGGTGCACCAGGGCGACATGGTCGCCCGCCTCGGACGGACGGGGCGCACCTCAGGACCGAACCTCCACTTCGAGGTCCGCAAGGACAACATCGCCCGCAATCCGATCTTCTTCCTGCCCGGCCAGACGGCGGCGCGACAGAGCGCGCAGCGCGCGAAGGACGACGCTACATGACCCTCGATGAGTTGAAGACCTACATTCGCGACATCCGCGATTTCCCCAAGCGCGGCATCGTCTTCAAGGACATCACGCCGCTCCTCGCCGCCGGCCCGGCGTTGCAGGAGGTGGTCGATCGCATCGCCGACCGCTATCGGGGACGCGTCGACATGGTCCTCGGCATCGAGTCACGTGGGTTCATCATCGGCGCGGCGGTCGCCTATCGTCTCGGCCTCGGTCTCGCGCTCGTCCGCAAGCCCGGCAAGTTGCCGTCCGAGCGCTACGCCGCCCGCTACGAGCTCGAGTACGGGTCCGATACCCTCGAGATTCATCGCGACGCCTTCGGCGACCACAGCCGGGTCCTGATCGTCGACGATCTGCTCGCGACCGGCGGCACCGCGTCGGCGGCGATCGAACTCGTCCGCCGGCTCGACGGCGAGGTCGTCGCCTGCGCGTTCATCATCGAGCTGGCGTTCTTGAAGGGCCGGGCGCGTCTCGCGGCGCCCGACGTGTTCGCGCTCCTCTCGTACGCGAGCGAATAGGGCAGCCGGCTGGGGCGAGGGCGGTGCTCCCCGGCTCGACACTGTTCCTCGCCGTCTGCGCGCAGCAGGATCTCTGGCCGAGCGGTGCGTGGCCGATCGTCGACGCCGAGACGGCGCGCACCGTCACCGAGCTGTTCGCGCTCGCCGCCGCGCTTGGTATCCGCGAGGGCGGCGTTTGCTGCCGGCACGCAGGTGCCACCGCGGCACAGCCGTCGGACGTCGTCGCGCCGCCGCACTGCCTCGCCGGCACCGCGGGCGCGGCGAGCGCCCCGGGCTGCATCCCGGCGTCCCCCGTCATCGTCGGCGAGCCCGGAGCCGCTAGCGCGCCCGCGCTCGACCGCGCGCACGCGTACTACGTCGCGAGCGGATGCGGCGCGGCGGTCGACGCCGATCCGGTCGGGCACCTCGTCTTCGATCATCTCGCGGCTGGCGTCCGCGACGCCGTAGTCTTTGGCGCCGGCGTCGAGTACGCGATCGCGCGCACCGTCGACGCACTGCTGCGCCGCCGCGTACGCACGCACGTCGTTCTCGACGCAGCGGCGCCCGCCGACGCGGCCGAGGCGCAACGGGTGATCGCGCAGTGGAAGCGGCGCGGAGTCGACGGCGCGACGGCGGCGACCATCGCGCGCCTTCTCGAGCGTGGCGCCGGACCGTGACGTCGGTCCTCGGCGCAGGACTCGGTTTGACGACGCCGCTGCGTTCGCCGCGGTGACAGCCGCAAATTGACTCGTCTCACCCACCTTCCTATGCTCCGCGCGTGCCAGCCAATCCGAGCTTCAAAGCGATGATGAACGAGGTAGTGGAGTTCGGGAGCTGCTGCGAGTGCGGCTCGTGCGTTCTCGTCTGCCCGCACAACGTCATCGACTATATCGACGGCAAGCCCAAGCAGGTCGCCAAGGCGAGCGCCGCGCACGACTACTGCGGCATCAGCGAGGGGATCGGCTGCGATGTCTGCGCGCAGGTGTGCCCGCGGCTGAACCCGCGCGAGTTCGAGCTCGCCGACCTCCTCTACGGCGCCGACCAACCCTTGAAGGGCGCGTTCGGGGTCTACCGTCGCGTCGTCGTCGCGCGCTGCACCGACAGCGACGTTCTCGGCCGCGCGCAGGACGGCGGCGTGGTGACCGCGATGCTGCGCTGGGCGCTCGAGCGCGGCATCATCGACGGCGCCGCCGTCTCGGTCGCCGATCCGGCACGCCCGGCCCAGCCGATGCCGAAAATGGTGACGACGGTCGACGAACTGCTGACCAGCGCCGGGTCCTGGTACACCTACTGTCCGAACAACCTCGCGCTCGCCGATGCCGAGCGCCTCGGTCTCGAGCGCGTGGCGTTCGTTGGCGTGCCCTGCCAGGTCACGCCGGTCCGCAAGATGCAGCTCGTCGACGCCTCCTACCTCGTCAACGGCCGCAAGAAAGAGAAGCACATCGAGCGCCAGACGAAGTTCTTGAAGGGGTATGGCGCGCGCGTCGCGCTCAACATCGGGCTCCTGTGCACGGAGGTGTTCACCTACGAAGGCTTGATGGTCGAGAAGATCGAGGGTGAGATGGGCATTCCGCTCTCCGACATCAAGAAGTTCAACGTCAAGGGCAAAGTGCTCATCTACAAGCACGACGGCAGCATGGTGGAGATGAAGCTCAAGGCGGCGCAGGAATACGCGCGCTCGGAATGCCACCATTGCGGGGATTTTTCAGCCGAGCTCGCCGACATCTCGTGTGGCGGCGTCGGCGCCATGGATTGGACGATCACCATCCTCCGCACGCCGCTCGGCGAAGAGCTCTTCAATCGCATGGTCGCCGAAGGGCTCTTCGAAGTGCGGCCGATCGAAGAGTTCGAGAACTCGATGAAGGTGCTGCTGCGACTCACGAACAAGCAGCATCTCCGCGTCCCGGTTCCGCCCGGACAAGACGCGTCCCGCGTCCGCGTCGTCTGATCGCGACCGGTCCGCGCCCCCGAATACACGAAGGCCCGCGGAAGCGACGTGCGCTCCCGCGGGCCCACCGTCAGAACGGCCGCCGCCGGCGACGATCCCCGTACGCTAGGGGGTCGCGGTGGCCGTCGGATCCGGCGTCGCAGTCTCGGTCGGTGTGTCGATCGGCGTCGGCGTGTCGATCGGCGTCGGCGTGGCGGTCTCAGTCGGCGTCACAGTCACCGTCGGCGTGACCGTGGCCGTGGGGGTCGGCGTCGGCGTGACGGTGGCCGTGGGGGTCGGCGTCGGTGTCGGTGTGATCGTCGGAGTGGGCGTCACGGTTACCGTCGCAGTGGGTGTGACGGTCACCGTCACCGTCGGCGTCGGCGTGGCCGTTTCGGTCGGCGTCGGTGTCGGTGTGATCGTCGGAGTAGGCGTCACGGTCACCGTGGCGGGGGGTGTGACGGTCACCGTCACCGTCGGCGTCGGCGTGGCCGTTTCGGTCGGCGTCGGCGTGGCCGTTTCGGTCGGCGTCGGCGTGGCCGTTTCGGTCGGCGTCGGCGTGGCCGTTTCGGTCGGCGTCGGCGTGGCCGTTTCGGTCGGCGTCGGCGGTGTGATCGTCGGAGTAGGCGTCACGGTTACCGTCGCGGTGGGTGTGACGGTCTCGGTCGCCGTCGGCGTCGGTGTCGGTGTGATCGTCGGAGTAGGCGTCACGGTCACCGTCGCGGTGGGTGTGACGGTCACCGTCGCCGTCGGCGTCGGTGTCGGTGTGATCGTCGGAGTAGGCGTCACGGTTACCGTCGCGGTGGGTGTGACGGTCACCGTCGCCGTCGGCGTCGGTGTCGATGTGATCGTCGGAGTAGGCGTCACGGTCACCGTGGCGGTGGGTGTGACGGTCACCGTCACCGTCGGCGTCGGCGTGGCCGTCTCGGTCGGCGTCGGCGTCGCGGTCTCGGTCGGCGTAACGGTGGCCGTGACTGTGGGGGTCGCCGTCGGCGTCGCCGTCTTGGTGGGGGTCGGTGTGACGGTGGCCGTGGTGGTCGCGGTGACCGTGGGGGTCGCCGTGGCGGTCACCGTCGGCGTGGGCGTGGGCGCCGCCGGCGGCACGACCAAGAGGCTGAACGTGCCGCTCGCGCCGTTGAAGCCGTCGACGACGATGAAGTACGTGTTGCCGGCCACCACCGTCGGCGTGACGACCGAGCCATCGTTCGGACCACTGGCCGTCGCACAGCTCAGCGTGTCGTCGGTGCACGCCACCTGCGTACCCGCACCGCAGTTCTTGTCGCGAATGTAGAGGACCGTGTCGAACGTGGTCGCCACGCCGCACGTCTGTATGGTGGCGACACCGGAGAACGCCGGGGTCCACTGGAAGACCTGCTCGGGCGCATTGTCGATCAGGGCGCAGGTGCCGGTCAGCGTGCTCGGCCCGCTGGTAGTACCGCCGAAGGTCCCACCCGCTGCCGGGATGACGATCGAATTCAAGCACGCATTCGGCGTCGCCGTTACCGTCGGGACGGGGATCGTGGTCGCCGTCGCTGTCGGTATCGGTGTCGCCGTCGCCGTCACGGTCGGCGTGACGGTGACCGTGGGGGTCACCGTGGGCGTCGCCGTGAGCGTCGCCGTCGGTGTGGGTGTGGGTAGCGCCGGCGGCACGATCGAGAGGTTGAACGCGCCGCTCGCGCCGTTGAAGCCGTCGACGACGATGAAGTACGTGTTGCCGGCCACCACCGTCGGTGTGACGACCGAGCCATCGTTCGGACCAGTGGCCGTCGCACAGCTCAGCGCGTCGTCGGAGCACGCGACCTGCGTACCTGAACCGCAGTTCTTGTCGCGAATGTAGAGGACCGTGTCGAACGTGGTCGCCACGCCGCACGTCTGTATGGTGGCGACACCGGAGAGCGCCGGGGTCCACTGGAAGACCTGCTCGGGGGCATTGTCGATCAGGGCGCAGGTGCCGCTCTGCGTGCTCGGCCCGCTGGTGGTACCGCTGAAGGTCCCACCCGCTGCCGGCACGACGGTCGGATTGAAGCACGCATTCGGCGTCGCCGTCACTGTCGGAATGGGAGTCGTGGTCGCCGTGGGCGTCGGTGTGGGTGTAGGTACCCCCGGCGGTACGACCAAGAGGTCGAACGCGCCGCTCGCGCCGTTGAAGCCGTCGACGACGATGAAGTACGTGTTGCCGGCCACCACCGTCGGCGTGATGACCGAACCCGAGTTCGGGCCAGTGGCCGTCATACAGCCCACCGTGTCGTCGGCGCACGCCAGTTGCGTACCCGCACCGCAGTTCTTGTCGCGGATGTAGAGGACCGTGTCGAAGGTGGTCCCGCCGCCGCACGTCTGTATGGTGGCGACACCGGAGAGCGCCGGGGTCCACTGGAAGACCTGCTCGGGCGCATTGTCGATCAGGGCGCAGCTGCCGGTCTGCGTGCTCCCGCCGCTGGTGATGCCGCTGAAGGTCCCACCCGCTGCCGGGATGACGGTCGGATTCGCGCACGGATTCGGTGGTGTCACCGTTGGAGTTGGTGTCGGCGTCGCCGTGGGAGTCGGCGTCGGCGTGCGGGTTGGACCGATGATCCCCGGGGCCTGCAGGACGTAAGTCAGGAATGCGTTGATCGTCCCTCCCAAACCTGGAACGGACGCGGAAAGGATCTTCGATTGCCCCACCAAGGCGAGTGGATAGACGAGGCAGGCGCGGGCTATCCCCGGCTGGTTCCCGATGTGCACGCCGGTCGAGGCCTCGAAGGTCGTGGTGTCGCAGAGGGGTGATTGATCCGTCGCGCCGTTGCTTATGGTGATACTGGGATCCGCGGGGGTGAAGCTGAACCCCACCAAAATACCGTCAGGAACGGCGATGCCGGACCCGTCGGCGACCGTTGCGCTCACGATGCTGGTCGCCGTGCCGTCGCCGTTGTCCTGCACGACGTTCAAGACACCGAGGTGGATGCTCGCTGGCACACCCGGCGACGGTACCGGGGTGCTCGTCGGTTGCGCCGTGGGCGTGCCAGGGAAGGGCGTCAAAAAATCGGCCGGTGCAATCTTGGACGGGTTGATTACGAATGCTTGCTGTGTGAGGTTGCCGTTGTGCCGTAGGTCGGCGGACGACACGAAACCAAAGAACTGGAAGTTCGTCGACTGTCCCGCCTGTGCTCCCTCCGGCACTCGGGTGTACTGGATCAGCCTATGCCGTGGCACGATATACTGGAAAATTTGGCTGCTTCCACTAGTGCCGTTGTTTAGAAGGTCCGCGGTCGACGAAAACGTCACTCGCCGTCCGTTCGGCGCGAGAGAGGGGGCTCGGCTCGAAGACATTCCGTTCGTCACTTGAACAATCTTCGTCGGATGCCTTGGCGAGACCTTTGCCAGGAAAATCTGGCTCATGAGACCATTCGGCCCAGGCTGATCCCATTCGAAGGCCATGCCCCTGCCGCTCGAAGTGATCGACGGAAAGCGCGCGTCGGTTACCCCACGGGTCACCTGCGACAGGACCCCTCTCGCCCAGACGTATATCTGCTGCGTTCCCGGATGCGCGCCACCCCCCATCAAATCGCCCCGTGATTCGAAGATGACCAGCTTACCGACCGAATTGACGACAGCGTGTGTGCCACCGCCGACGGTGACACGCGTAAGGGCGGCGGTACCGGGACCGCCCTGCGGCTGCGGGCAGGGCACCTGCCAGCACTGCGGACCGAGCTGGCTCAGATCGACCAGATAGATCTCTGGGACGGTACCCATCGTCCCGCCTCCGAGAAGGTCCGTCGACGACTGGAAAACGAGCGATTGACCCCAGAAGCTCAGGCTCGGGTTTTGGCAATCGCCGGGCCCGGCCGTCACCTGGTGGATCAGCTGCGTGTCGGTCGAGTACACGAAGATCTGGCGACCCGTCGTCGGCGAGGCATAGGCGTCACAGGCGTTCAGTGGATCTGCGCAGAAATCGCCATCCGCCTCGAACGCCACTTTGAAGGGCACGAACTGGATGTCGTTGGACATCGCCGGATTGCGCGCGTTGTGGGCACCGAAGGTGATCTGGGAGATCCCGGGTTGTCCGGCGAAATCACGCATGATCAAGTCGAACATGAAGATCTGCCACCCAGTACTGCCGTTTCCGAGCGGATCGCCGTTCGATTCGAACACCCAATTACTGGGGTCCTTCGTGATATATTTGCCGACCTCGCCTGCGCCCATGCTCGTCACCTGGACGACCGGCGGAGTGAATTTATGTAACGCGAAACTCGCCGTGACGCTCGTCATCACGATTGCCAGCGCCAGTGCGAACAATAGGGCGTTGTGCGCTCGCTTTCTCATACGATGTCCCCCCTGGATGTGCATGGCGCCCTAGTTCGCTGTTTGAATGATGTCGATGTCGTCGCGATTGGCTCGCCCGAAGACGACGTCGGTCTTCCCGTCCCCGTCGACGTCTACGCAAGCCACGGTGCGCGGGGCACTGCCGACCGGGATGGCCACTTCGCGGCGATTCCAGGTGTCATCGCCGTTTCCGAAGAGCATGAGGATGTCGGCGGTTCTCGTGCTTGCCACAGCGACGTCGGTGTTCCCGTCGCCGTTGGAATCCCCCGTACAGAGATCCCTGGGATTCTTTCGACCGCGCCGGTGAACCGTCCCCTTCGTGAAGTTTCCCGATCCATCGTTCAAGAAGATCACGAGAGTGCCCGCATCTGGGAGTCCTTGGGAATTGATCACCAAAAGATCGGGCGCATCGTCATGGTTGACGTCGGCGACTGCGACCGCCCACGGATCTGTCCCACCGCTGGTCATGTCGGTTCTGCTGTAAACTCCGACCGCGCTCGATCGGTACAGAGTGAGGCTGCCCGTCGGCCCCAGTGTCTGCGTCGCGCTCGGCTTCGGTGTGGACGTCGGTCCCGGAGTCTGGCCGTTGCCGGCGTCGGTCGCCGTCGGTGTCGGCGTCCCAATCGGAGTCGGCGTTGCAGCGGACGCCGGCGGGACTCACTGTTGTTTCCTGAAGGAAGCTGCCGGTTCCGGTTCCGAAGTACGGGTTGCAGCTGGTTACCGGTGCCGATCGGCAGACGACGACGTCCTGGTGACTGTCATCGTTGACGTCGACGATCGTGGCGGCCGCGCTCTTGACGCTGCCCGTGCTACCGCCGTCGATGGCCGGTACGCCGTTCGCGAACTGACCGCCGGGTTGCCCGGTGTAGAGCATCATCGTGCTCCGGCCACCGGAACCGAACGACCCCAGCAGATCGAGCCATCCATCTTCATTGAAATCGGCGGCCGACAGTGCCTGCAGGCCGCGCGCGGTTGGGATCGTCATCGTGCTCGGCATCGCGCCGCTTCCGTCGTTGAAGAGAAGCGCAATGCCGCACGCTCTGTGTCCGGATGTTTCCACGGCGAGGTCCATCGCGCCGTTGCGATCGAAATCGGCCGCGAGGAGTGGACCCTTCACTGTCGCGTCGATGGGAATCGCAGTGTTGGTGAAGTTGCCGGTGCCATCGTTACGCAGCAGCGTGAGACCACGTGCGCCGGCCTGGTGGAGCACGGCGACGATGTCCAACGCGCCATCGCCGTCGAAGTCACCGATCACCGCGGGCATCTTGGTGGCGGTCGTCCCGAGCATGCGGACCGCGCTGAACTGCCCCTTGCCGTTTCCCAACAAGAGCCACAGCCGCCCCGGAGCGCCGACGACGACCAGATCCTGATTCCCGTCACCGTCGAAGTCGCCCGCGGCGATGGAGACGAGCGTTGCACCGATCTGCGGCACGCAGCCTTTGCAACTGTTCGCGCCGAGGATGCCACACACCTGGCCGGGCTCGAGGACGCCGTTACCGCACGTCTCGATGCCGAGCGGTGGGACGTCGTACCCGGCGCTCGTGTTGCCGAAGAAAACCTCCAATCCGACGCTGCGGTGACCGTGGGTCGCCACGACCGCATCGGGGACGCCGTCGTTGTTCATGTCTGCGAGAAGGACGGTGGTCGGCGGATCTTGGACGAGCGCGAGTGGGACCGTCTCCATCGTCGTTCCCTCGGCGATGTCGACCTTCTCCAGGGCCCTCGTCCCATTGTTGACCCGGACGATGTCCGTGGAAGGGGTGTTGTCGTCGAACGTTTCCGTGCGTGGAATTCCGCTGCCCGACGGCTGCACGATCGTGTCGTCCGGGAGGAGATCATTGGAGAGGGGCACAAACTTCAATCCGCCGAGCCCGCGCAAAATCATGACGCTGTTGAACTGGATGAGTCCAGCGGCCATGTCGAGGATGCCGTCGCCGTCGAAATCGGCAAAGTCCATCGACTGCGCGGTCTGCGGCAGCAAAAGTGTCTTGGCAAGCGTGAAGGAGCCCGATGCGGATCCGAGATAGATCGTCACCGTTCCATCTCGCGAGAGCACCGCGAGATCCGCGATGCCGTCGTTGTCGAGGTTGACCATCGAGATCGTGTGCGGGATGGGCAGCGAAGGCACGGTGGTCGAAGACAGCGTGAAGATGCCGTGGCCATCGCCCATGTAAAAGATCAGCGCGCGCGAACCGTTTCCGCCACCCGCGACCGCGATGTCGAGATTGTTGTCGAGATTGAAATCGCCGATGGCAGCGTAGACCGGCGTCCTCATCGGAAGCACGGTCGTGGTCGAGCGCGGAAAAGCACCCGTGCCGTCCCCAAAACGCATCGACATGATCCTTTGGCTCGTACTGATCACCACGAAATCCATGTTGCCGTCGTGGTCGAGGTCCGCCGCCTGGACGGAGTTGGGCTGCTTGCCGACCGCGAAGGTTGCGGTCTTCTGAAATCCTCCCGTCGCCTTTTGCAGATAGATGACGGCGATGCCGGCGTCACGATCGCTGGCGGCGACGTCCGAGAGCCCATCGTTGCTGAAATCAGCGCAGACGGCGCCACGAGGACGCGCCGTCGCGGAGATGCTCGTCCAGAAGGCAAAGTGGCCACTGCCGGCGTTCCGCAGAATTGTCAGATCCTGCGAGCCTTGATCGGCGACGATCACGTCTGGGGCGCCGTCGCCGTTATAGTCCCCGGCGTGCAGGCCCTGGGGAATGTCGTTGACGGGAAGCAAGTACTTGCCGATGGGGGTAGGTCGCGAAGGTCGTAGCGGGTAGACCGACGCCGACGGCGCCGGCGAGGACGAGGGCGGCGATGACGCGCGTCGCTCTGGGTCGCCAGCCGCGAGCAGCCTGCGCCTAGTTGTCGACGTAGGCGCACAGCGACGCGATGCACGACGAGGCGACCACCGGCATCCGATTTGCGGCCGACCCGAGGTTGGAGCACGTCTCATCGCCTGATGCGGCCTAGCGCCGCTTGACCCGGCAAGTGTTCAGGAGACATGGACGATTGAGCAGAAGTACGGTTCACGGTGTCGTCGGACAGCGGCCACAGCGGGCACGGCAGCCAGCGGGCGGCATCACGGAGCGATCAGCTGCGGGTTCAGCAACACGCGTGCCATCGCCCGAAGTAATTTCATGAGGTTATCGGCAGCTCTAGGGCGCACAGGGGGTCTCAGTCCTGCACGGTTTGCACGGATGCAACGCCGCTTGCTTCTTCGGGCACTGGCGCGCGGCGCCGGGTAGAGGGAGGCGCTGCACCCGCGTTGGTGACGCAGGGAATCCTCGCACGCGTAACCTCGAGATCGGCGCCGTCACGATCCTCATGCAGGCGATCGTGTCGACGAATGGGTCGATGTCGCCTTCGATCCTCGAGGTGTCGCCAGTCGTGAGACAGCCGCCCTTGGCCTCGATGCGGGCGAAACCGGTACGTTCCACGCGAACGTTGCACGCCAGTATTGCCGAGACCTTACGCAGGCTTCGTCTTCGCGGCACAGTGCTCTCGTCCGTAGGCGCCGCGCGCGAGTACCGAGCACGGCTGCCTCCCCGAAGGCGACCGAGAAGCGAGAGGACTCTCCGGTGCGCCGTGCGCCGCCATGACGGCTGGAAGGGAAGCAGGTCGCGTAGCATCAAGAAGGCGATCGTTGCGTCGGACTCGTCATGCGGGGATGCGACAGCATGCGGAGATGCGCCGACATCCGTGCCACGCTGGCCATCCGGACGATGCACCGGGCGGGACGGCGAACCGGAACGGGCGCTTGTGCACCGCCGAGGCGGGTGCTGCGGAGACCACGGGTTCGCAGCGTGCGCCCCCGGATCGCCGGGAGACTCACGTCTCCCGGCGGCACCGGATCAGATCAATGCAAGCGTCGAAGCTTTGGGCGACTACTCGGCGACTTTGAGCTCGACGCGGCGGTTCTGCGCGCGGCCGTCGTCGGTATCGTTACTGGCGACCGGCTGCGTCTCGCCGAGTCCGCGGACGGAGAGCCGTGAGTCCGGAACCCCTTCCTTGGCGAGGAACTGCTTCACCGAGGTCGCACGCTGCAACGAGAGTTTCAGATTGTACGGATCGCTCCCGACCGAATCGGTATGGCCCTCGACCGAGATCTGCACGTTGGGATTGTCCTTGAGGATGGTCGCCGCTTCACGGAGGATCCCGGCGGCGTCGGCGCGGATATTCGCCTTGTTGAAGTCGAAATTGACGCCGCGAAGCACGATCTTCCTCTGTACAGGCGGCGCGGCAGCGGGAGGCGGAGGAGGTGGTGCTTGTGCGACGACGGCCTCGCGATCCAACAAGCAGTGTCCGATGATCGCGCCGACGATCGCGCCGCCGACGGCGCCGCTTGCGGCCGCGACCCCTTTGTCCTCGTTATCGTTGCCGACGTTGAACGCGCCCGAGTTGTTGGCGCCCGCCCCAGCGGCGATGCCGCCGCCGATCGCGCCGACACCGGCGCCCTCGAGGGCGCCCATTCCCCAGGGCTTCTGCATGCAGGTGCAGCCGACCGCGAACGCCACCAGCAACACCGACGTTACCGCGAAGCGCAGTCCGACTTTCATCAGCCACCTCCTTGAATTGGCGATCCAGAGTCGTGGATCGGTATTCCACGAGCAGACCCGCCCGCGCCCATCTCAAAGCTCGCCTTCCGTAACGGAGTTGGCGCGTCGATGTCAAGATCAAGCAAACATCGCACGATTCGAGGGCGCTGCAGGCGCGATCCGCGCCGGAACGGCACACCCGGCGCGACCCGTGGGAGGGACGTCGGGACCACGCGCGGTAACGCGCGACACGCGACGCCGTCGCTCGGGCGCCGTCGTATCGCGTGCCGCGAGCCACGCGCGCGGCAACGATCGCGCCCGCACGCTATTTTTCCCAGCGCTCGATTTTTTTCTTGCGTTCACCATCCGCAGAGAGTAGTCAGAACGTTCACCGGAAAAAATCGCAGTAGAACATTTTTCGCAACAAAACCATATCAATGTTTTACGGTAATCTACCCGCCATGATCGTCGCGTGTGACGGTCGCGACGGGAGAGCCGCGCGCGCGCTGTGCACGGTGCGAGGGACGAACGCCGCAACTCCGCGTCCTGCGGCGCACGCGAAGCTATCCCCAGGGTGTGGACAACCTCGGAAGTGACGTCGGCGTGGATCGTGCGGATGGGGCGGTGCGGGGAGGAAGGGGAGGCCGCGGGGACGAGTAAGCGAGGGAGGGCTCGGGGTGATGAGCACATTGTGGGAGCGGACGCTGGCCGAGCTCCAGCTCGTGGTGCCGAGCCAAGAGTTCACTGCGTGGATCTCATGTCTTCGGACGGCGGGCGATCCCGACGAGACATTGACGGTCGAAGCCCCGAGTGCGTTCCATCGGAGTTGGGTACAGCGCCACTTTCTCGAGCGCATTCGAACGACGGTGGAGAGCGTCGCAGGGCGTGCGGTGCCCGTGGTCCTGGCGGTGGGGACTTCCGGCGCAGCGGCGGTGCGCAACGAGTCGGCGGGCACCACGGCGAACGGCTGCGCTCCGGCGTCGGTTTCGCCACCACCGATACGCATCCGCACCGCAACGCGCGGCATGGGGACGCATGAGCCCAGCTTCGAGAGCTTCGTCGTGGGAACCTGCAACCAGCTGGCGCATGCGGCGGCGCGCGCGGTCGCAGCTGCGCCTGGCCGCCAGTACAACCCGCTCTGCATTTATGGCGGCGTCGGGCTCGGCAAGACGCACCTCATCCATGCGATCGCCGGCGAGCTGCGCGCTCGCTTCCGCAGCGCCCGCGTGCTCGCGATCGGCGCCGAGCTGTTCGTGAACGAGATGGTCAGCGCCGTCCGGCGGCAACAGATGGAGACGTTTCATCATCGCTTCCGGCGCATCGACACGCTGCTCGTCGACGACGTCCAGTTCATTGCCGGCAAGGAGCGCACGCAAGAGGAGTTCCTTCACACCTTCAATCTCTTGTGCGCGGCGGGTAAGCAGATCGTGGTCTCGTCGGACAAACCGCCGCGCGAGATCGCCAACCTCGAAGCGGGGCTGCGCAGCCGCTTCGAGGGTGGTCTCATGACCGAGGTAACGCCGCCCGATACCGCGACACGCCGGGGCATCTTGGAGCGCAAAGCGGCCGACGCGGGCATCGTACTACCGGCCGACGTTGTCGCCTTCCTCGCCGAGCGCATCCGGGCGACCAGCGTCCGGGAGCTCGAGGGCACCTTGACGCGCATCCGTGCCCTGGCGTCGCTCACCGGACGCACGATCGACCTCGCGCTCGCCGCGGAGGTCGTCGGACCGATGCGCGGCGGTGATCAGCGCCATGCGACTGCGGAGCGCATCGAGAGGCTAGTGGGCGCGGAGCTGGGGGTTGAGGCGCGCGCGCTGCGCTCCCCACGTCGCGAGGCCCGCCTGGTATTCGCCCGACAAGTCGCGATGTTTTTCTTGCGGAACGTCTTGGGCCTCTCGCTCGCCGCGATCGGCGAGCGCTACGGCCGTGACCACACGACGGTGTTGCACGCGGTGCGGGTCGTCAACAAGCGCCGCGATCGCGACCCCGAAGTGCGGCGGTTGGTGAGTGCGTTGGAGGAGAAGTTGTGATGGGGGTGGCGACGCACTGATGACGGGTCGAGGGCGGGGGGAGGCACCAACCGCCGGCTTCGCGGTGACGCACAAGTATGCATTGCGCGTTCGTCCATGGAGTGGCAAAATGGCGCAACAACTCCGCGGAGGTGGCGCATCATGCGAAAGATCCTCGTCGGCGTAATGGTGGCGATGATGGCGATGGCGGGACCGGCGATGGCGGGACCGGGAGGCATGGGCGGTGGCTGCGATCCGGCTGCACCGCACGCCGGCGGTGCGGTACACTTCACCAACCCGACCGGTGGGATGGTCTACGAACACGGCCACGGTGCGGGAGCGGAGTTCGGATTGGCGTTCGCGTCGACCGGCTTGAGCCTCCTCTACCTGCCGGTCCGTTTTGTCTACGGCGTCGTCGGCGCCGGGCTGGGCGGCTTCGGCGGTTGGGCGACGGGCGGCGACCTGCGCACGGCGAAGGGCCTCTGGCGTCCCACGACCGAGGGCCACTACTTCATCCGTCCGGACTACCTCGATGGCAGCGAGCGATTCCGGTTCAACGGCGCCGTTTCACCGGTGCGCGAGACCCAGGTCGCCGAGGCGCCCCTCGTCACCACGCACGAGTCGCACGAATCGGTCGTGAATGAAGCAGCGCCGCTCGAGCCGGCCCCGGCCGACGTCGACGACGATACGCTCTGACGTCTTCGCCCTGCTGACGCGCTGAGCCCCCCGCGCGCGCCGGCAGCGTCTCAGCCGCGCTCGACGTCGTCGACACCACGCGCCGCGAGTTCGCGCTCGAGGTCCGCGATGTAGCGGCTGTACGCCTCGGGGCGCACCGCCCACCACTCGTCGTCGACGTGTGACGCACAGCGCACGCGCATCCGTGCCTGCACGCGCGGTGCGTACACGAAGATCTCGCCGGCGGGCTCGAGCCGGAAGAGCGGCCAGACGACGTCCTCGGGCGCGACGATAACGGTGATCGGAGCCTCGATCGCCTCCGGATCCTCGTCGAGGACGACCGCGCGCAGGGTCTCGTCGGCGCCGAGCTCGGGGACCGGATCGGCAGCGGGGAGCCCGATCCGCAGCAGATCGAGGAGCCGCTCGGCGACGGTCGCCGGTGGCAAGAAATGCTCACCGCCGCGCCGCCCCGCTACCGAGACCGCGAAATGGAGCGGCCGTACCGTCGCGAACGGCTCGATGGCGTCAAAGATCGTCGGCGCGAGGGCGGCAACCTCGCGCCAGTGTTCCTCGTCCCACGCGCGCACGGCGGCGCGATACAGCGCGCTCGCCCGCACGGCGGCGATCGCCGCCTCGCACGCGATCGCAAGTCGCCGCAGCTCGGCGACCGCTACCGCGCAGGCCTCGCGATCGGGTTCGGGATCGCGCGACCGTTCCCGCATCTCACTCCCGATCGCGAGCGCGGGCGCGAGATAGCGCGCCTCGCAGTCGGCGGCAAGGGCACGGTAGCGCCGCGCCCGCGTATAGGAGCCGCCGAGATCGGCGATGAGCCGCGCCGCCTCGTCGAGCAGGTCGCCGGCCATGTCATCACCGCTACCCCCGGGCGTCGCAGGGGTCAAAGCGGCGAGCGCCTCAGGAAGGGACCGCTCCCTCCGACGGGACGAGGTCCTCATCCTCCGTCTTCAGACCCGTGTCCTTCATGAGGAGGCTGAGCGCGGCCGCGACGGTCACCAGCTCGTCACGCGCCCGTTGCATCTCCTCGGTACCGTGGGCGAGCGCCGTGTAGTCCTTGCGCTCCATGGCGGCGATGATCGCCGTGAAGGAGTCGTGCAGATCGTGCCACGCCTTCGTGTAGCGCTCGTGGACCTGAGCCACCGGGGCGGTGCGCGGCCGAAATCGCTCGACGTCTTCAAGATGGAGCTCGACGTCGTCCATCGCGGCGCCGAGCGTGCTGATCACGTAGTCGTCGTCGACGTACTGCGAACGGCGTACGTCGTGGATGGCCTTCAAGACTTCGGCTTCGACGGGCTCCCACTTCTTGATCTTGTCGACGTACGCGACCACGTCCGCGACCACGGCGGGATCGCGGGCGGGAGGGCGGGCGCACGCTGCGAGAACCAGGAGAAGCATGGACAGCAAGATGCGAGCGCTCATCCGCTCCCTCTGTATCGTTCTGAGGTACGGAACGAAAGCGCGGGACGTGATGCGCTTCCCAAACCCCCGAGCGACTTGTTATGCCCGGGTCATGAAGACGCGCCGCCACCGGGCGACGATCCGCGAGGTACTCGACGTCGCGATCGAGCTCGAGCGGAAGACGATGGCGCTCTATACGGCGCTCGTTCGCACGTTCAAGGACACCGAGGAGCTGCGTGGATTCTGGTTCTCCATGGCGCGCCATGAGGCTGGCCACTGCGGAGCGCTGACGCTGGTCGAGAGCCTGCTCGAGAGCGATCCGACGCTCGCCGGCGATCGCAAGGTCTGGTTCGACGAGACCACCGTCGCCCGTCTACGCGCGCTGCTCACGGCCTATCTGAAGGAGGCGCGTCGCGGCGTCGACGTCGAGCGCGCGTTGGCGATGGCGCTCGACATCGAGAGCTCGGAGCTCGAGGACGTGGTCGTCGATCTGCTGCAGGTCGTGAAAGACCGTCGTTGGCGTGAGCAAGCCGTCCAGATGCTCATTCACGACCTCGGCGACCTGAGCTTCATGATCGAGAAATACACCACCGACGACCAATTGCTCGCCCGCGCCGACGAGCTCGTCGAGCGCCGCGTAGGAGGTTTGCGAACGCAGGTTCGGGCGCGCGGCGTCACCGCGTCGCCACCCTCCGCACGCCACGTGGGCTCGGGCGTCGGTCGCACCGGCCGCGTACGTCGTCGTCGATGAATTGTCGGGAAGACGCGAGAAATGAGAGTACGCCGGGCGGACCCGTCAGGGGACCGCTCGCGACGTCACACGGATCGGGCTAGTTGGAGGCACGCGAGGGCATCATCTCGTCCTCGGAATCTTCGAGAAGGCTTTCCATGGCGACGCCTCGGCGTCCCGCAAAGCGTGCCAACGACGCGCGCGCGAGCTTGCTCGGGGCAGAGTGACCCTTCTCCCACCGGTTCACCGTGCTGACGGTGATGCCGAGCGCATGCGCGAACTCCTCTTGGGTGAGGTTGAGACGGTTGCGGAGATCACGAATCACGGGTGCAAGTCTGTCCACGATCATTTCCTCCGAGTGAGGAAGGGAGCAAGACGAATGCCACGGCGCACGCCGTCGAACACGCCGATTTCCAGGACCTACGGCAGCCGCGGGCGCCGAAAAAGTACCGTGACGCCGACTCAATGGCGAATCAGCAAGGAGGCAACTGCGCGAATGATGCGGAGTGTGTCCACGACCTTGCGGTAGTGACTGCGACGCTCGGCGATGGGCGGATAGTAGACCGCGACCGGCACGGACTTGACGGGAATCTCGGCACGTGCGGCGCGGATGATGACGGTACTCTCGTACTCGAAGCGCCTGCCGTCGACGGGAAGTGGGAGCACAGTCGCCAGCGGATAGACCCGGAATCCCGACTGGGTGTCGC
Source organism: Deltaproteobacteria bacterium (assembly GCA_016200545.1). GTDB lineage: Bacteria > Desulfobacterota > Binatia > UTPRO1 > UTPRO1 > DP-19. The sequence continues at coordinate 87,845 of JACQEO010000049.1, forward strand.
CGACGACCGTTCCGGCGGCGACACGGATCGCCACGTTCGCGACGCGATTTCCGAAGAGATTCGCCGCCGCGACCTCCTGTGAGCCGATGGTGCGGACGCCGATCACGATCGCGGCGGGATCCGTGCGTGCTGCCGCGAGGAGCGTCGGGATTTCGCCGCCGAGGTGCTGTCCGTCGCCGTCCATCGTGAGCGCGTGCGTGTAGCCTCGCGCCGCGAGGTGCTGCATGCCGGTGAGCAGCGCGGCCCCTTTACCGCGGTTGCGCGCGTGGCACAGCACCTCCGCGCCCGCTAGACGCGCACGTTCGGCGGTGCCGTCGTCCGAGCCGTCGTCGACCACCACGACGGCATCGAAATGCCGACGCGCGTCCGCAACGACCGGCGCGATCGTCGCGGCGCACTGGTAGGCCGGGATCAGTACCGCGGCGCGAAAGGCGTGGCCGTCACTGGTTGTCATGCTGCGCGAGGCGGAGGCGTCTCGTTCCGCTCACGCGGGTGCGAGCCGAAAGCCGGCTTGTGGGAAGTGCACGACGATCTCGCCGACCTGCGGATCGCGACGCCGGATCGCGATGTCGCTCGCCGTCAGGGCGACGATTTGGCCCGCGACCGGATCGAGCGCGTAATCGTCGGCGGTCACGGTCACCCGGTCCCCGGGCTTCGCTCCGTTCGGATCGGCCGGATCGGTGGCGGGTGGCGTCGCCGGATCGCTACGGGCCGCGATCGCCAACGCCTCGTCGGCGGATAGTGGGGTGGATGCGCCGTGGCCCATCGCGTCGACGCGGTCGAACCAGGCGGCGACGGCGGGCGCCGCGGCGATGAGGCGCGCGGCCGCGGGATCCATGCGCGCGAACCACAGGACGTGGAAGCAGGCTGCGTCCGCGAGACTGAACGCGTCGCCGAGAACGAACGCGCGGTCGGCGAGCTGGCGGTTCAACGCGTCACAGTAGGCGCGGAGCTGGTTCTTTGCGTGCGGCGCTTGTTCGGCGAGGGCATCGATCCGAAGACCGGGCACCATCTTCTCGCGGTCGGCCTTGAACTCGGGCGGCATCGACGGTCCCATCGCCGCAAGCACGAGCGTGGCGGCCGCCATGAACAGCTGGCGGTCCGCCCACCAGGCGAGGATCTCGGCTGCGCCTCCGGTACCGCCCGGAAAGATCGTGGGCTGCGGGTGGCGCGCTTCGATCTCACGCAGGATGCAGGCGGTGTCGCAGTAGACGTCGGCGCCGATTTGCAGCACCGGGATCCGCCGGTATCCGCCTGTCAGCGGCACGAGTTGCGGCTTCGGATTCCACATCGGTTGCTCGACCCCACGCCAGGCGAGGCGTTTGGCCGCAAATACTTTGCGGACCTTCTCGGAAAACGGCGACATCGGATAGTGATGGAGAATCAGCTCCGTCATCGTTCCCTCCTTGCACGTCGCGACCGCCGTGTCGTAGCTGGCGGCGCCGTCGCCGGCAACTCAGCGGCGGGGAAGGAGGTAACCGGTGCTGAACGTTCCGAGCGTCTCCGTGAAGAAGATGAGGCGCGTGAGCGGCGCCGGGCTCGGGTCGGCGCTGAACAGCATCGCGCCACTCGATCCGCTGATGCCGGGGCCGATGACGGACACGAGATCGCTCACGACGACTCCGCTCACGTCGACGTGCTCCGGCCCGAGGCTCGCGCCGGTGTTGCGTATCGCCTCGAAATTCCACTGCGTCGGCGCCGCAGCGGCCGCGTAGGTCGGACCCGGCACGTCGACGAACGAGACGAAGATCAACTGATTGCCGCCGAGCGCCGCCGGGGCGAGCGTGGCGGGATCGTAGAACGCCGTGAGATCTGCATTCGCCGGCTGGATGGGCGTCAAGAGGACGGTGCTGCCGTCGATGACGCTGCCCAGCGTCGGGTTCGGTTGCTTCGGTGCACACGCATCGGCGCCCGGGGTGGGAGGATGAATGGCGGAGCGCGCCGCACCCGGCGACCCCCAGGCCGAGCCGGTCGCGACGTTCGCGACGGTGAAGTTGCCGGCGAGGCCGCGGCTCACGATCGGTTGACCCATCTCGTTGACGGCGGTGGCGATCACCACACCGGGGGTTGCGGCGAGGCCGCTCGTCCGCAACGCGCCGACGTCTATCAGCGCGAGGCCGCCGGTCCCCGGTAAGCCGTTGGTGCCGGGGGTTGCCGGTACGGTGACTGTTTGGCTGAACGGCGCCGTGAACTGCGGTCCGTAGAACACCAGCTCGACGCGCAGCTCGGAGGCGGCCTCATTGCGGATGCTCACGAAGCTCGTGAACCCGTCACGCACGTCGTAGTAGAAGATGACTTGATCGCCCCTGTTGTTTGGCCGCCCCGTGGCGCCCGGAAAGGCGGTCTGGGCACGCGCCACGGTGCACAGGGCAGGGAAGAGCATGGCGGCGAGGGCCACCGCACGAGCGACACGCATGCGGTGTCGAGTGCGCACGAGGTGTGCCGCGCCGGGTTCCGATGTCGTTGAGAAAATCGGCGATCGCATGCGTGCAGATTTGCATGACCTGGCGTTCCCATCCCTCGCTCTAGTCCTGGGAAGGTGGGGTGCATGGAGAAGGTCAGGAGGTGGGTGAACGCCGCGCACTCTCGCCGGGCGGAGATCGTGATAGCCGGCACGCTGTTCGCCCGCCCCGGGCTGAGCGTCATCGAGGAGTGTGCCCCCGGGGTGCAGAGACGACACCTTCATCGCTGCGCGGGCCAATTCCGAGCTACGGCGGCGGCGAAGACAACGCGCGCCGACCCCGAGACGTGACGCCTGCTCAGCGCCGGGTTTTCGACGCCGGCGGCGCGTCGAGGTTTCGACGCTCGTTCAACGACAATCGCAGCAGACATCTCGCCAGGATTTTGGCCCGGTCATTCATTATTGTCCCTACATGAAGAGCATTATGTCGTACGAGATCCGTGATCATAGTGCCCGGGCTTCGTGCGTGTGGACGGTGAAGTCTCGCTGGCGCGTTCACTTACGTAGCGCGGCGTTGCTCGTCGACCGACCGCGTCGAGCGTTGCGGCGCACCCCAGGCACGTCGGTTGCTCAGCTCGTTTCCGATGAGCATGTCGTTGCCGCGTCACCTCACAGCGGCGATTTCCCGTCGCGTTTTCGGCGCCTGCCCGCTGACCATGTCGACGCGTATTCCCCTCTGGCCGCTGATCAATCAGCTGCGGGCCGCGTAAGAGGAGGCCGCCGGTGCCGCAGGTCCGACTACCGCAGCCGTTGCGCGTCCTCGTCGTCGAGGACAACGCGTCGGACGCCGAGCTCATGATCGCCGAGCTGCGCGCGAGCGGCTTCAAACCGGTATGGCGCCGCGTCGAGACCGCCGCGGAATTCGCGGCCCGGCTCGACGGCGCGCTCGACGTGGTCCTCTCCGACTACTTGCTTCCGCAATTCGATGCGCCGAGCGTCATGCGGCTCCTCGCCGCCAGCGGCCTCGACATTCCGCTGATCGTCGTGACCGGCGCGGTGAGCGAGGAAGTGGCGGTCGCCTGCCTGCAACAAGGCGCCACCGACTATTTGTTGAAGGATCGTCTCGCGCGCTTGCCCCAGGCGGTGGCACGTGCGCTCGATCTCTGCCAGCTCCGGCGCGAAAAGCGGCGTGCGGACGAGGAGCTGCGGCGCCGCGAACTCCGTTTCCGCGCCATCATCGAGCACAATCCCGACGCGATGGTGATCGCCGACGCGCAAGGGCGCATCACGCTCGTCAACTCGCGGGCCGAGGCGCTTTTCGGATATCCGCGCGAGGAGATGCTCGGCACGCCGCTCGAGATCCTGCTGCCGCAGGCAGCCACGGATCAATCGCGCTCCGAGCAGGATCGACGCGGCCTGCGCAAGGACGGCTGCGAGATCCCGCTCGAGATCAGTCGGGAGGCGATCGACACCGGCGAGGGGCGGTTCCTCGCCACCGCGATCCGCGATGTCACCGCGCGCGCGCGCGCGGACGCGGCGGCGGCCCGTGCCCAGCGCGAGCAACTCGAGCTCCGCGATCGCGTGCTCAGCCAAGTCTCCCACGAGCTGCGAGGGCCCCTCAACTCCATCCACGGCTTTCTGACACTCCTGCTCGAAGGCATCGACGGCGACGTGAACGCGCGGCAGCGGGAGCACCTCCAGCGCGCCGCGAGCAACGTCGACGAGCTCGCCTCGCTGATCGGCGAGCTGCTCGACGTCTCGCGCGCCGAGATGGGCCCGCTCCCCGTGTGCCCGCAACCGACCGAGCTCGACGAGTTGGTGCGCGGGATCATCACGCCCTTTCGCCGTATGGTCGCGGCCCAGGGGATCACCCTCTCGGCGCGCATCGCCGAGGCCCTGCCGCCGGCGTACATCGACGCGAAGCGCATGCGTCAGGTCTTGCTGAACCTCGTCGACAACGCGATCAAGTTCACGCCGCCCGGCGGCACGATCACCATCACCGCCGACGTGGATACGGCCGCGCCGGGATGGCTGCAGGTGAGCGTCGCCGACACCGGCTGCGGCATCAGCGCGCAGGGCAGGACGCGCGTCTTCGAGCGGCACTATCAGGAGACGCGCAAGCGCAGCCCCGAGGCCTCGAGCGTCGGCCTCGGACTCGGTCTCTTCATCTGCAAGCTCCTCATTGAGCGGCACGGCGGCAAGATCTGGGTCGAGAGCGAGCTCGGCCACGGCAGCGTCTTCGCATTCACGTTGCCGATCGCGTCCGCGGCGGCCCGTGAGGTGGATGCTCCGGCGCCCGTCGCCGGTGTGCCGTCGCAGCCGGACATTATGTGGAGTAACACGGGCGCCGCGCCCTCGTCCGGTCACGGTTCCGGCAACTGACTCTCTGCTCTCGACGCGCCCCAGAGATATCGGACGCTACGAAATCTCGCCGCTGCGGCGAATGTTGAGCTTCTTGATGCGGCTGCGGAGCGTGCTCGGGTTCAGCCGCAGTGCGCTCGCGGCGCCAGACGGACCTTCGATCTTCCAGTTCGTCCGGCGCAACGCGTCGATGATGTGTGCGCGCTCGACGTCTTTGAGCGCGTGGCTGCGCGTCGATCCACCACTTCCGTCGACGATGGCGGGTGGGGTGGGCTCGGTTCGCGCGCTCTCTCCGCGCGCGCGGCTCGGGCGCGTCTCATCGGCGGCGATGATCGGCAACACTTCCCGCTCGACCACGAGATCCTCGCCAGGCGAGAGAATGACCGCACGCGCGACGACGTTCTCGAGCTCGCGGATGTTGCCCGGCCATGCATAGTGGCGTAGTCGATCCATCACTTCGTTCGGGGTGCGCGCGATCTGCCGGCCGATTTGCGCGACGGAGCGGCGCACGAAGTAGTGGACGAGCAGCGGGATGTCCTCGGAACGATCGCGCAGCGGCGCTAACTGCACCGGGAACACGTTCAAGCGGTAGTACAGATCTTGGCGGAACTTCCCTTCGCTGATGGCGCGGAGAAGATCGCGATTCGTGGCGGCGATGACGCGAACGTCTGCCTTGATCGGCGTGCTCCCGCCGACGCGGTCGAACTCGCGTTCTTGCAGCACGCGTAGAAGCTTCACCTGCACGTCGAGCGGTACCTCGCCGATCTCGTCGAGAAAGATCGTCCCGCCGTGCGCCAGCTCGAAGCGACCGATACGCCGCGCGATGGCTCCACTGAACGCGCCCTTCTCGTGACCGAAGAGCTCGGACTCGACGAGGCCAGTCGGCAAGGCAGCACAGTTGAGCTTGATGAGCGGCTTGTCGTGTCGCCGGCTGGCCGAGTGGATGGCGCGGGCGATGAGTTCCTTCCCCGTGCCGGTCTCGCCGGTGATCAGGACCGAGGCATCGGTCGCGGCGACCAGCTTGACTTTCTCGAGCACATCGAGCAGCGCCGGACTTCTGCCGATGATCTCTTCGAAATTGTGAACGGACTTGATCTCTTCACGGAGGTAACGGTTCTGTTCCGTGAGTCGCGCTTGCTCCTGCTCCATCAGCACGCGGTCGGTGATGTCGACGAACATCGTGCGCGTGTAGGTGCCGCTGGGATCGGGCCTCGACCACCATTCGAGCCAAATCGGTTTGCCGTTGTCCTTGCGGCGGAGCTCGAGCACGACGCCGCTCGTATCGGTTCCTCGGCCGATGGACTCGAACGCTTCACGGACGCGACGCTGCGCATCGGGAGTGTCGGGTACGAGCGAGATTCCGACGGTACCGACGGCTTCCTCGGGCTTGACGCCCAAGATCCTGAGCGCGCTACGATTCGCTCTGATGAACCGCGATTCGAGATCTTCGTGGACGTATGCGATCGGAGCCTCGTCGAACAGATCGCGGAAGCGATCCTCGCTTTCTCCGAGCGTCCGCTCGACGCGCAGGCGCGCGAGCTCGGCAGCCGCCCGTGCTGCGAAAATGCGGAAAATAGATAGCTTGCTCGGCTCGTGCGGCATGGGCCGCGTGTCGAAGGCGCAGAGATATCCGAGGATCGCCCCGTCGGAAGCGAGAAGTTGCGCACCGAGGTAACTCTCGATGCCGCGTTTGGCGATGATCACGTCGTTCGGAAAGTGCTCGCTCACGCCGTCGGCGTAGTGGCAGGGATTCCCGCCGACCAGTCGTTCACAGGGCGTGCCGGTCACGTCCCACTCGGTCGCGGATTCGAAGCCCTGTGGCGTGCGGAATGCCAGCGTTCGCGCGCGGAGATCTCCCGTGACGCCGGCGACAAATGCGTAGCGCGCGTCGAGCGCGTCGCAGAGGTGGGAGACGAGCGACGGGAAGAACTCGCCCGCTGACGCCGTCGCCGTGCCCTCGGCGATCGCGCGGAGCACGTCGATGTCGGAAGGGTCAGAAGCCATTCGGCGCCCGGCAGAAAATCTACGCCGCGGCTTTAGCTCGCCAGGGGGGCTCGCGTCAAAAGATGCGCAAACGTCGGGGCCGAACGGCCACCGGGTCACGTGAGGTGCCGTGATGTTCGGTGAGGGTGGTAAGCGAGTGGTAAGCGCGATCGTTGTGCGGTCTACGGTCTGGATGAGAGATAATTCCTGGGGCGGGATCTCTCCGAGGGAAGGTCGCAGAGCGAGCGTCAGACCGGCGGCCCGTCGCCGAAGCCGGCTTCGTTCGGCTCCTCGACGCGCGGCTTGAGCCTTGTGTCGCTCTCGAGCATCCGGACGCAAGCGTTCCAGCGCAGGATCGCGTCCTCGTTGCCCGTTGGGCTGAGCCTCTCGGCCTTCTCGTAGAGGCTCATCGCCTCGCGCAGCCAGTCGTGTGCGACGTGGCCGAGGGCACCCATGCGGAGCTGTGCCTTCCCCCAGCGCTCCGAGATCACGCCGTCGTAGTAGGCGCGCTCGTACTCGCCGTGCAGTCGCCCGAGCACCACGCGTGCCTGATTGATCGTGATGTCGGATCTCCGGCCAAATTGATCGGTCAACGCGAGTAGCAACATGACGAGCGCCTCCTGATGGTCGGGATCGGTACGGAGCACGTCCCGGCAGATGCTTTCCGCCTCCTGCGGCTCGTTCAGCAGGCGGTACCGCTCGGCACGCGCCACCGATCTGGGAACCGCTTCCTGGGAGAGGGGCTTGAGCTCGAGCATGGTTCGCTCCTTCCTTACCCCGGCGCCTCCGGCGCTCGTGCGGGCCGGAAGATCCGGAAGAGCTTGGTCAGCGGGTCGTAGCACTCGTCCACGACCCGCTCCTTGAGTGGGATGATGGCGTTGTCGGTGATGGTGATGCTCTCCGGGCATACTTTGGTGCAGCACTTGGTGATGTTGCAGTAGCCGACGCCGTGCACCGTGCGCAGCTCCTCGGCGCGGCTCTCGATGTCGAGGGGGTGCATCTCGAGGGCAGCGACGTGGACGAGGAGGCGCGGGCCGATGAACTGCTCGTGCAGCCGATGCTCGCGCAGCACGTGACAGACGTCCTGGCAGAGGAAGCACTCGATGCACTTGCGGAACTCCTGGATGCGGTCGACGTCCTCCTGCGCCATCCGCCAGGTGCCGTCCGCCGCGTCGGGCGGACGGGGCTTGAAAGGCGTGATGCGCTGCTTGGCTCGATAGTTCGACGACACGTCCGTCACGAGATCCTTGATGAGCGGGAACGCGCGCATCGGCTCGACCGTGATCGGTGCGTCGATCGGCAGCTGATTCATCCGCGTCATGCACATGAGGCGCGGCATGCCGTTCACCTCGGCAGAGCACGACCCGCACTTGCCGGCTTTGCAGTTCCAGCGCACCGCCAGATCGGGGACCTGCTCGGCCTGGACGCGGTGAATCGCGTCGAGGACCACCATGCCCTCAGCGACGTCGGTTCGATAGTCGCAGAACTTGCCGCCCGTGATGTCGCCCCGCCAGATGCGGAAAGTCGCGGTTGGCATCACTTCATCTCCTCGACGATCCGCTTGAGATCCGGGCGCATCTCGGGGATCGGCTGGCGGCGTACCTGCATCTCGTCGTCCGGCCCTTTGCGCACGACGAGGTTGAAGGCGCCAGCCGACGCGTCCTTGCCGGGGTGATCCTCTCGGAAGTGGGCGCCGCGGCTCTCGCGGCGCTCGAGCGCGGCACACGTGATTGCCTCTGAGACGGTGAGGAGGTTGTCGAGCACGAGCGCGGTGTGCCAGCCGGCGTTGTATTGCCGGTTGCCCTCTACCCGCACCCGGGTCGCGCGCTCGCGCAAACGCGCGATGCCGTCGCGGGCGTGCACCATCTCGTCCTCGCGTCGCACGATGCCGACGCGATTTTGCATCAGCTCCTGAAGATCGTGCTGTACGCGGTAGGGTGACTCGGCGCCACCGGGTCGCCCGTCGCCATCGAAGGCGGCGAGCGCGCGCCGCGCCGCCGTCTCCACCTGATCCGTGCGGACTTGCCCGAAGCCGTGCGCGGTGGCGAAGCGTGCAGCGTACGCACCGGCGCGCTTGCCGAACACGAGGAGGTCCGAGAGCGAGTTGCCCCCCAGGCGATTGGCGCCGTGGAGCCCCGCCGCGCACTCGCCGGCGGCGAAGAGGCCGGGCGTGGTCGACATCTGGCTCTCGGCATCCACGCGCACCCCGCCCATCATGTAGTGCGTGGTCGGCCCCACCTCCATCGGCTCCGCGGTGATGTCGATGTCGGCGAGCTGCTTGAACTGGTGGTACATGCTCGGGAGCTTCTTCTTGATGCGCTCGGCTGCGCTCGGGAGCTTGCCCTTGATCCAGGAGATGTCGAGGTAGACGCCGCCGTGCGGGCTGCCGCGGCCGGCCTTGATCTCGCGCACGATGCAGCGCGCCACGTGGTCGCGTGTGAGCAGCTCGGGCGGGCGGCGCGCGTCGCGGTCACCCTGGGTGTACCGCCAGCCCTCCTCCTCGCTGTCGGCGGTCTGTTGGCGGTAGAGCTCCGGGATGTCGTCGAACATGAAGCGGCGGCCCTCCTTGTTGCGGAGCACGCCGCCCTCACCGCGCACGCCCTCGGTGACGAGAATGCCGCACACGCTCGGCGGCCAGACCATGCCGGTCGGATGGAATTGCACGAACTCCATGTCGACCAGCTCGGCGCCGGCATGGTAGGCGAGCGCCTGGCCGTCGCCGGTGTACTCCCAGCTGTTGCTGGTGATCTTGTAGGCGCGGCCGATGCCGCCGGTGGTGAGCACCACGGCACGAGCATGGAAAAGGTGGAAGAAGCCGCGCTCGCTGTCGTAGCCGAACGCACCGACGACGCGCTCGCCGTCCTCGAGCAGCGTGAGGATCGTATGCTCCATGTAGACGGTGATGCCGCGGTGAATGGCGTGGTCCTGCAGCGTGCGGATCATCTCGAGACCGGTGCGATCGCCGACGTGAGCGAGGCGCGGATACTTGTGGCCGCCGAAGTGGCGCTGCAGGATGCGGCCGTCCGACGTGCGGTCGAAGAGCGCGCCCCACGCCTCGAGCTCGTGCACGCCGCCCGGCGCCTCCTTGGCGTGCAGCTCCGCCATGCGCCAATTGTTCACATACTGGCCGCCGCGCATGGTATCGGCGAAGTGGACCTGCCAGCCGTCACGCTCGTCGACGTTGGCGAGCGCTGCCGCGACGCCGCCCTCGGCCATCACCGTATGCGCCTTGCCGAGGAGCGACTTGCAGATCAGACCGACCGACACGCCCGCCGCCGACGCCTCGATCGCCGCCCGCAGACCGGCGCCCCCCGCGCCGATCACCAGCACGTCGTGCTCGTGGGTCTGGTACTCCGCCATCAGAAAAGCCTCCAGTCAGACCAGATGCCCATCGCGCACAGGCGCACGTAGAGATCGGCGAACGCTACCGCGACCAAGCTCGCCCACGCCCACGACATGTGGCGGCGATTCAAGCAGCTCGCGCAACGGTAGGCGCGCAGGCGCGCTGGGGCCTGCGAGAGGCGATCGATGCGCCCACCCACGAGGTGGCGCAGCGAGTGGCAGCCGAGCGTGTAGCTGCCGAGCAGCATCACGTTGGTAGCCAACACGAGCGTACCGACGCCGATTCCGAAGTGCGTCTCACCGCTCGCGGGGTCGACGAACCAGAGCGCCTTCCAGACATCGTACGAGAGCACGCAGAGAAAGAGGAGCGCGAGGTAGAGAAAGTAGCGGTGCGCGTTCTGGATCACCAGTGGCAGTGACGCCTCGCCCCAGTAGCTGCGCCGCGGCTCGCCCACGGCGCACGACGGTGGGTCCGCCCAGAACGCCTTGTAGTACGCTCCGCGGTAGTAGTAGCAGGTCAGCCGGAAGCCGCCGGGCGCCCAGAGGATGAGAAGCGCCGGCGACCACGGCAGCCAGCCCGGCCACCACCCCGGCTTCGGCCCGAACCAGGCGTGCGCCGAATCGCCGAACAGCTCCGGCGAGTAGAACGGCGAGAGATACGGACCGAAGGTGTAGTACGAGGTCTGCAACGCCGCCCACGTCGCGTAGACGACGAATGCCGACAGCACGCCGAAGACGGCGAGGGGCTGGACCCACCACGCGTCGCGACGGGCCGTGCGCCCGAAATTGCGTTCCCCGAGTACGTTCGCGCCATCCATGACCAGCACTCCGTTTGTGCGTCGTGGGGGCTTCGTCTATCAGCATAGCGAATCTCCGATCCAGTGCCCCGGCAGACCTTGCTGTCTACGGCGAAGTGGTAGAACTGATGACGTTCGGAATGGACGCGCGAGTCGGAGTACGCTAAGGCGCGGATCTCACTGCAATGCCCCCGTAGCTCAGGTGGATAGAGCACAGGATTCCTAATCCTGGGGTCGTGCGTTCGAATCGCGCCGGGGGCACTAATGGTTTCAAACGGTCACGCGGCCAGCGGCGAAAAACGAGCGAATGACCGCACGCTCGGGTCACGCCGAGCGTGCGGCATCGTCAGCTTCGGGGTCAGACGCCCTTCTGTTTCTGCTTCGCAAGCACGTTCAGGCTTGTCCCGAAGGTAAGTGTAGCGTTGGTTGAATCGGCGATGAACGCGCTGCAGATCAGCTTTTTCGAGGTCGAGGAGATCTGCGCGGATCCCTTGCCGATGCCTGGCGATGCCATATCCACATCGACAAGTAGGCCCGCGGGATTCCTGGTGCCAAACATGACAGTGTTGTTGGGTGGAAGGTCGAAGCTGCCATTGCCTCCCGGATTCCCAGTTCGATCAAGAAACTGGACGCTGACCATCTGATTCGTGGTCGCGGTCGACGTGCAGAGAAAGAATGTTCCGAGGTCTCCCACGCTGACGACGCCTGGAACCGTGAATAGCAGGGTCGGTCCGACCGCCTGAGCGACGGGAACGCTGAAGGTGAGTCCGAGTAGAGCGGCAACAACGGCAACAAATGAGCGACGCATGGTTGATCCTCCTTCGTGGGCGCGCGGGGCGCGCTGAGTGACCGCATGCGCGCGGATGTTCGGACTCTTGAGAGCGGTGATCCTCGTGCGACATCTCGGCTGAGGTCCAGACGAGCGGTGGGCTCCGACACTGCTACCAGCTTGCTACCAACCTGGTTGGAACGGACGTGATTTCACATGACGACGCGGCGGTGGGAGGGTTGGAGTTTCGCGCTGATAGCATTTGGCCTGACCTCGGTCGGGCTCGCCGACGCCGCGGGCACGATCCACCGGCTTCGCACTCCCTATAGGGGGAGCGAATCGTGGTTGTGACGAAAGTGCCGCGCTTGACGGTGGATTGCGCACCGGGCGCGAGTCGGGAGACGTCGCCGCGGCGCGATCCCTTCCCCTCTCGACCCGGACCTCGTGGTCCGTCGCTTGCTCCGGATCCCGAAGCTCACATTCATCCCAGATGCAAGGAGGACGATGAATCAACTGCGAAGTATCACATTGGGCTGTTCGCGGCGGTCTTGGTCGGGACACCCGTGCTCGCACTCGCGTATGGTGACGGCACGCCCGACAGCCAGCCGCCGGCAGAGGAACAGATCTGCGATCCGGCGGCAGGACTTCGGGGCGCAGCGTACGGTCTATGCGTCGCCTACTGCGAAGCGAACGACTGCGAGATTCAGCCCGACAAGCACGCGTGTGAGGTGCTACTCGGAAACTTCCAGCGGATCACCGGCGAATCGACAGTGCCCTGCGTCTCGATCGGCATCCAGTAAGCCCGGCGTCAGTCAGGAGCGCGTATCCGCGCGCACTCCTGACTCTCCGTCACGATTCACTTGCCATCCGCGAAGCGAAAGAGAGGGAGAACAAATGAAACTCATCAATGCGCTCATCACGGGAATGCTGCTCGTCGTCCCGGCCGGCGGGTCCGCCGCCAGTCATGCCAGCGACTGCTACGTGTACGGCCGACACGGATTGCGTGGTGGGCGCGAAGTGCAAAATCAAGTCGTCCGCGGACCGCTGCACAGCAGCGGGTGGCACCATAGGCACCAGTAACACCTGTTGCACCGACTGCCCAACGCCGATTCCGACGCCTTCTTAACCACCTAGGGTGAGGGGAGGGGGGCAACCGCCGCTCAAGTTCCGACGCGAATCCGCCGATGTGCTCGCGTGTCGGTTCGGGTCCCGCTCGAGTTCGTGAACGAGTCCATGCGGCTCGCGCGCCCGATCGCGGACGCGGACGGTCGCCTGATCGTGGGGAGCGGGACGTTGCTCTCCCGGAGCGTCGTGCGCGCCCTCCGCAAGCTCGCACTGCAAACGGTACTCGTCGTCGACAACGGCGACGTCGCTCCCTGGGAGCGGACGAAGCCGCTCGACGCGCAGCTGCGTGAGCTCGAGCAGCGCCTCGACCGCGAGCCTGCCAACGAGGCGATGACGGCGCTGCAGTTCGCGATCACGCGCCACCTCTGCAAGCGCGCGTTGCGCTTGGATGGAGAGCGCCGCAGTGAGGCCGTCGACGACGCGACGCCGCCATGCGCGCCGTCGACATCCCCTGTACCGGAGCATCCCGAGCTGACCGCGCAGACGCCGATCGCAGGCGCGCGGGGGTCGCTCGACGAGGCAACGCTCCGCATACGTGTCGCCCGGTTGCGTTCGGTGCCGACGTTGCCGCGCCACTTCGAGCGCGTCGTCGCCGCGCTCGAGGATCCAGAGGTGGATTTCGATCGCGTCGCGCAACTCATCGAGGTCGATCAGGCGCTGACGTCACAGGTTCTGCGCATTGCCAACTCGGCGTTCTACAGCACGCAGTCGACGGTGAGTCGGGTGAGCGAAGCGCTGCTCATGCTCGGCACCGCGGTCACTCGCAGTGTCGTCCTGTCGACGAGCGTCTTCGACCCGAGTGCGGTGCGACTGCGCGGCTTCTTCGAGCACTCGGTTGGTTGCGCGGCCGCCGCCGGCGCGCTCGCCCGTGTCACGGAGCTCGGAAACGCCGAGGAGGTCGCCGCCGCGGGGCTTCTCCACGACCTCGGCAAGATCGTCCTCTACAAGGAAATGCCGGACGTCTTCGACCACATCGTCGCGCGCGCGATGGCCGAGAGCCGCAGCTTCCGCGTGCTCGAGCACGAGCTGCTCGGCATCGACCACAGCGAGATCGCCGCCTGGCTGATGGAGCGCTGGCGCTTTCCCGTGGTGCTCGCCGAGCCTATCGTCCTCCATCACACGCCCGCGCGGGCGTGCGGCGCTCGCGACGAGACGGCAATCGTCCACCTCGCGAACATCCTCGTGCGCGCGCTCGGCTACGGCTCCGGCGGCGATCACACGATCGGCGGCATCGAGCCCGCGGCCTGGGCGCGACTCGGCCTGACGCCGGCGGCGTTGGACCGCGTCCTCGACACCTTCGACGCGAACCTCGACCGAGCGCTGAACTACGCTCTCTTCGAGTAGCGCGGCGTCTCGGCGCTGACCGCTCCGAACGCCGTCACGCGGGGCTTCGGCCGGGACTCGGCGTTGGCACCGACGAGGGAAGACTCAGCTCTCCGCGCCCCGGCGCCGGCCGCTCGTCGCCGCGTACAAACGCACGCGCCCCGGGTACCGTCGGGTTGATCTCGACGATCGTCGCGCGGCCGCTCGCATCGCGGTGGGGAATACGCGTCTTCTCGAAGCCCGGCTCGGTCGCCGAGCTCGGCACGGCGAGCAGGACGGCGAACGCCAGGCCGGCGGCAACACCCACGATCCGCACGGCCCCGTGGCTAGCACACGACATACGGCGTGTCAGACGATCGGCGTGAGCCTTTTTCACACGACTTGCGAGGGAGCGCGCGCACATGCACGACCCATGCAGTATCGCGAGTAGAAGCCGCCCGATCGTCGCTGCCGGCCGACCCCCAACCAGGCCGAAAAAGACCAGCGTTCACCGTGAGGAACGGAGCCGAAGGGTGCGAAGTCCCGCGCCGATCTGCATGGCATTTTTCTTGCCTCCAATTCCCGCCATGCTCCGTCTCGCTGCGGCAGTGCTCGCCCTCGTCGTGTCACTGCTCGCGCTCCAGGAGCGCGCCTTCGCGTGTGCCTCGCTGCGTGTCGCGGCCCGGATCGACACCTTCGGCTGCAACTGCTCGGAAGGCAATCTCGAGAGCCCGATCACGGTGGTTTCTGGCACGGCGCTGCTCGGCAACGGCCGGGCGACGCCGACACTCGCGAGCATCGTCGTCGAGCTCCAAGCGCGGCAGGGTTCGAGTCCCTACCAACCGATCGCCCGCCAGGTTCTGAGCGACGCCGGCACCGATTTCCCACCGCCGCGCTCAGTCGCGACGTGCAATGGGCCAATCGCCGCTGGTGCCATAACGGGGCGGATCAAGCTCGTCGACGCCAACGAGCAACCGCTCAACTTCTCCGACGTGAAGAACATCCCGGTTGGGGTAACGCCGCTGAGGTTCATCGCGACCTTCGCCGGCCCGCTGCCGGAGCTCGCGCCGGGCTCACACGCGCGCGTGAAGGTGTACACGACCGCCATCAATACTGATCAGCCCCATACGTGCACGATCGACGCCGATGGGGACGGGACGATCGATTCCGAGGTCAAGACGCTGATTTTTCAGAAGGCAGTCCGCGTCCCCACGGTCGACTTGCTGATCAATCCGTAGTCCTTCCGATCCCCGCCTCAACCTATCGCCAGCTCTGCCCCGCTTTTTGTTGCCCGCAGTCGGGGCTCGGGTGTAGGATCGCCCCTCGCTCGGCTTCCCGTATGCCACTTCAGTCGCTTCGTGACGAGCTGCTACGCCGTGAGGCGGAGACGCTCGTCAGCTACGCCACCCGCTCCTCGGCTACCCGCGGGAGGGTGCACGAGGAGCCTGAACATACGTTTCGGCTGCCGTTCCAACGCGATCGCGATCGCATCATTCACAGCTCGGCGTTTCGCCGACTGGAGTACAAGACGCAGGTTTTCGTCAACCACGAAGGCGACTACTACCGAACGCGCCTCACGCATTCGATCGAGGCTGCGCAGATCACCCGCACGCTCTGCCGCACGCTCGGTCTGAACGAGGATCTCGGCGAGGCGGTCGCGCTTTCCCACGACCTCGGGCACACGCCCTTTGGACACGCCGGGGAGCGCGTCCTCAATCGTCTCATGGAGCCGCACGGCGGCTTCGAGCACAACGCGCAGAGCCTGCGCATCGTCGACGTCCTCGAGGAGCGTTATCCCGACTTCCCCGGCCTCAATCTGTCCTGGGAGGTCCGCGAGGGAATCGTCAAACACTCGTCCGAGTACGATCGCCCGCTGGTGCAGCAATTCGAGCCGGCGGTGAAGCCCGTCCTCGAGGCGCAGATCGTCGATTACGCCGACGAAATCGCCTACAATAGCCACGACATCGACGACGGCCTCAAGTCGGCGATGCTCGACCCCGCGGACCTCGCCGGCGTCGAGCTCTGGGTCGACGCTCACGAGCGGGTGACGCGACAGCATCCCGACGCGACCCCGTCGGTGCAGCGCTATCAAACCGTGCGGCGCATCATCGATCGACTCGCAACCGACATGATCCAGGCGATCCGCGACCGCATCGAAGAACACCGCATCCGTACCCTCGACGACGTGCGCCGGTGTCGCGTCCGTCTCGCCGGCTTCAGCACGGAGATGGCCGAGCGCAACCGACACCTGAAGCGCGTCCTGCTCGAGCGACTCTACAATCACTATCGCGTGACGCGCATGGCGATGAAGGCGCAGAAGATCATGACCGATCTCTTCCAGACCTACATGGAAGAGCCGCAGCAGATGCCTCCCCACATCCACCGACGGATCGAGTCGGGCGAGACGAAGGCGCGCGTCGTCGCCGACTACATCGCTGGTATGACCGACCGTTTCGCGCTCGACGAGTACAAAAAGCTCTTCGACCCCTATGAGCGAGTGTGAGCCATGAAAAAGATGCTTGATCTCTTGATCCATCTCGACGACCACAAGCACGACAGCCTCGGGCGGCTCTTCCTCGAGACAGTCGACGAGCGCGGCATGCGACGCGCTTTGCGTGAGTACCTGGGCGCCAGGGTGACCGTGAAACAGGCCATGTTGAGCGGTCACCGCCTGCGCGTGAAGGTCGAGCTCCCGGACTTCCAGACGGAGAGCGATAACCTCGTTCGGCTGGCGCGCGACCTCTCGAGCCGCGCCCGCCCGCAAGCCGCCCTCGGCCAGTTGGAGGAGGCTCTCAAGATCTTTCCGTTGAACGGTTCGGCTCTGAAAGGCCTCGGCCGCGCCTGTTACGGCCGCGCCGACTACACCGCCGCCGCCGCGTTCTTCGTCCGCGCCAACGAGGTGCTGCGCGAGGACGGCGAGGCGCTGCGTGCCCTCGGCACGATCTCGTTGCGCACCGGGCGCGAAGCGAGCGCCATGGGGTACTTCCAGCGCGCGGTGAATGCGAATTCGAAAGACGAAGCCGCGACACAGGCCGTCGCCCAGCTCCGCGAGCGCATCGCGAGCCGCTTCAAAGCCGGTGCGGAGGGAGGGTCCGCGGCCACTACTACGTCAGCGCGTGCGCCGGCGCGACCGGCTGTGCGGGGCGGAGGGCCGGTGAGGTCTGGGGTCAGGTCGCTAGTTCCAGGTGGCGATTCTGTTGCTGTTGACACCCGGCCCAGGATGCGGTAGTGTCTACGCATCATGCAGACCATCGATGCGTTCGACCGACAGTTTCCGACCGACGACGCCTGTAAAGCCTACCTGGTAGCCAAGCGCTGGCCGGGCAAGGTCGCCTGCCCGCGCTGCGGCGCCACCGAGAAGGTCTACGCCCTCAAGGCGCGACCCTTCCACTGGACCTGCAAGAACGCCGACTGCGGCGGCCGGAACGGCTACCGCTTCTCCGTCCTGACCGCGACGATCTTCCAGGACACCAAGGTGCCGCTCAAGCTCTGGTTCAAGGTCGGCTACCTGATGATGGTCTCGAAGAAGGGCATCAGCGCCTTGCAGATTCAGCGCGTGATCTTCGGCGAGGATTCCGGCTCGGACTGGCGCACCAGTTGGTACATGTGCCACCGCTGGCGTGCAGCGATGCGCGGCGACGCCTTCAAGCTCTCTGGCGTGGTCGAGATCGACGAGACCTACATCGGCGGCAAGGAGGGCAACAAGCATCGGAACAAGCGCCGGAACGTCAAGGGTGGCATCGGCGGCAAGGTCGGCGTGATCGGCGCCATCGCGCGCAAGGGCAACGTCGTCGCGCAGGTCATTGACCGCATGGACTTCGTGACCACGGAGCGCTTCGTGCGACAGACCATCAGCGAGGACGTGTCGCTCGTCGCGTCGGACCAGGAACAGAACTACAAGTTCATGTTCTACGGCCCGAACGCGAAGCACGAGGCCGTGAACCATTCGCGCGGCGAGTACGTGCGTGGCGTCGTCCACACCGCGAACCTTGATCAGTTCTGGTCGCTGCTCAAGCGCGGCATCGTCGGCACCTTCCACCACGTCTCGAAGGACTACTTGCCGCTCTACCTCAACGAGTTTTCGTTCCGCCACAATCACCGGAAGGACATCGATGCCTTCGGGTCGCTTGTAGCAACGTGCGGTGCGTGACCGGCTGCCGGTTTCCATGCTAAAGCACCCGCATGCCCAAGAAGAACAAGGACGCTTCATTTTCGCGCGCCGAGAAGCGCGTGAACGCTGACGTTCGTGCCGAGGATGAACGGCTCCGCGAGGAGCTGCGGAACGCGGATATGCGGAAGCTCGACAAAGCGCTGGCGAAGGCGATCCAGCCGGGGCGTCCGCAACCCCATCGCTGACTCATTCGAGTTGTCTCCCTCTTCGGATTAGCCAATCGCACGCTTCACGGCGTCAATGAACACGCGCGTATCGAGGAAGTAATTGGGGTATGCGCGTCGCAGCGACGCCAACGATTCTACGGATACGAGAACCGCCTCTGCGCCAGGAATGCTTTTGATTTCTTTCTCGACTACCAGGTACTCGTTCGACGCTCGTTCTAGTTCTTTGTACGGGTAGCCTCTGACCGTGACTCGCTGGGCGCCAGGATCAAGGGCTAGAATGTAGTAGTGCGCGTTCTGAACCCCCGGTTGCTCCGTTGTCTGAATAGCTTCCCCGTAAGTTCGCAACCGTCGTTCGACATCGAGTGATCGGGCATACTGACGAAGTTCACGGACGAGTGCAGTCTTTTGCGTCGGCGTGCCCGGAACTGGCGCCGTTCGCTCGCGAAGCGCGAGGGCTCCGCCCATTAGAGCGAAGAAGCGCAACCATTCTTCTTCTCCCTGGCTCGATTTGAGCGCTTGCTGGATGAACGTGCCTACGGTCTCAACCGCCGTCGCCCATGCATGCTGAAGTGGGGACCGGAACTGCATCTCAAGCTTGAGTCCATTCCACGTTTCCTTCTTGTCGCTGTTGTATCGATAGATCAGATGCACGCCTCGGTATCCGGACGAACGTGGGTGCCGTATGTAGTCGTCCTTGTGGTCGAGGGCATGCTTCAAGTCGCTTTGTTCGTAGCGTTGCACGAGGCCATCGACATGTCGGATCGAACGAACGACGGCGCGACAGCCGCCGATATCCTGCATTTGTGCGAGCTTCATCGATGGGAAGCGGCGTAGCTTCAACTCTATCGACGAAATCCGCTTGATGCGCTGGGCGATGAGGCTGCGAGGATCTACCTGACGAGCTTTCCTCCTCAGCGTGCATTGGAAAGTGTTGAGGGGAAAGTTGTGCGAGGAGCGCCAGTTGTTGACCACCTGCAAGGCATGATCGTACTTGTCCCATGCTTCTAGCGTCTGCCGATTTCCAAAAGACGGATCGCCAGAAAGGATCTCAGTGAGCGAGTCGTCGACGAGCGTCGCGCCAGCCGCATCAACTGCACTCTTCGAATTCAGCGGAGTCGCCCACGCCATCTCAGGTAGAACCCGATCCCTGTCGCATTCGTCCTGGTCGGACGCCACCAGGGTGCCGCCTGGCGCGGTCACCGCCGGAACCGCAGGCCATGGGGCCTACTAGGCGGGCGGTGCCCGTTATCTAGCGGATTCTGGCGCGGGTGTCGACAGCAACAGGATCGCCTTCCAGGTTAACATAATCCTGCTTATCGGACGCTGCGTTCCGACGCCCTAGTGTAGTGTCTCTAAAATAGCCTTACAATGACTGATCTTCGCGAGAATCTTCTCCACGCTGGCCGTCCAGACGAACGGTTTGGGCGCATCGTTGTTGGCGCTCAGGAATTCCTGGATGGCGACGATCAACTCGGGAACACTGGAGAAGCTGCCCCGGCGAATA
>JACQEO010000048.1 GCA_016200545.1 Deltaproteobacteria bacterium
CATCCATGCGACCAGCAGCAAGCTGGGAGGCACCGGGGGCGATGTCGAGGTGAGCGCCGGCCGGAACCTGACGCTGAACGGAGCCCTCACTCTCGGGGGCAGCGACGGCGGCGGGACCGTCGCGGGCGACGCCGGCGGGACAATTCTCGTGAACAGCCTCATCGACGTGCACGGAAAGAACGAGGCGGGATCGCTCGATTTCGAGTCGGGCCTCGCGCAAGGGGGCGCCGGCGGCGCGCTCACCGTCGCGAAGAGCGTGCTCGCGACCGCCGGGCCGACCAACGGCGGCAGTGAGACGCTCTCGTTCGCCGGCTGCCAGCTGACCGTGAACGCCAACGTCCGGATCGACGGGACGGGGGGCACGTCGGTGACCAACGTGCCCGGCGGCGCCGACATCGAGTTGATCTCCCTCGGTCCGATGACGCTCACCGCGACCTCGCAGTACCTCGCCCCGCCGGGGGGGGTGATCGTGCTGACCCATCCGGCGGCGCAGCTTCCGCAGCGGACGGGCGCGGTCTTCAACCCCGCGCCGATCGACAATCCCCGTGAGCTCGCGACGGGATTCTATCCGAATTGCCCGGTCTGCGGCGACGGCATCCGGCAAGCGGGCGAGGTGTGCGACAAGGGCGCGGCCGCCGACGGGGCCTGCTGCAATGCGGACTGCTCGGCCTTCACCTGCCCGACCACGACGCCGACGCCGACGCCGGCGGGCACGATAACCCCGAGCGCGCTCGGGCAGAGCCCGACACCGACCCCACAGGGCTCGGCGGCACCGAGTGCCACGGCGACGGTGACCCGCACGGCCACGCCCACGCCGATGGCGACCGCGAGCGTCACCAGCACGCCGACGGTGCTCCTCACCGCGACCACCGGTCCGACACCGACGCCGTCGTCGCCGTCGAACATCGATCACTTCAAGTGCTACAGAGCGAAGAGCGCCGCCGGTACCACCGCCATCGTACAGGAAGTTGCGCTCGACGACGCGTTCGAGTCGAAAATCACCGAGGTCGGCAAGACCCTGTCCTTCTGCAATGCAGTCGACGCGAACGGGCAGGGCATCGACGATCCCACCGCCCACCTGCAGTGCTACCGCATCCACGACGCAGCCGGGCAAGGGCGCTTCGACGCGCGCTCCGTGGTCGTCGACGACGAATTCGGTACGCGGTCTCTGGTGGCGAAACACTCGGGACTCCTCTGCGTCCCGTCGTTGAAGGACGGCGCGCCGTCGCCACTGCATATCGATCGCTTCAAATGTTACAGCGCGAAACCCCCGGCCGGGTCGCCGCGGTTCGTGCCGCAGCAGCTGATGCTTGCCGATCAGTTCGAATCGAAGCTCACCACCGTCAGGAAGCCCGCGAGCATTTGCAATCCCGCGGACGAGAACGGCGGGGGCGTACTCAACCCCGGCTCGGAGCTGCACTGCTACACGATCAAAGATGCCCCGCATCAGGCAAGCTTCCTGCGGCAGGGCGTTACGGCGTCAAACCAGTTCGGCTCCGAGCAGCTCGTCGTCCAGAAACCGTCTCTGCTGTGCGTGCCGTCGGCGCGCCGCGCGCCACCACGTTGTGGGGACGGCTTCGTCGACCCCGGCGAATCCTGCGACGACGGCAACCTCGTGGATGGCGACGGCTGCAGCGCGGCTTGTACGCTCGAGTCCTGCGGCAATGGCACCATCGAGATCGGTGAGCAATGCGACCATGGCGCTCTGAACGGCACCGACGCCTGCTGTTCGTCAGGCTGCCTCCTCGTCGACTCCGACCACGACGGCATCTGCGACCGGGACGACCCCTGTCCCGCCGATACCGACAACGACAGCGACGGTGACGGCTTCTGCATCGGCCTCGCGTTCAACCCGCCCAAGATCGGTGGCGGCGATCCATGCTCGCTCCCGCCGGGAACGGGCGAGTGGGTGAAGCCGCGCCTCACGATGAGCAGGCTCGACGGCCTCGCGGGCGACCAGAAGCTCGGCCTCAAGGGCGCGTTCACCATCCCCGCCGATGGCCCCGCGATCACCCCGGAGACGTTCGGCGTCCATCTCCGCATCCTTGACCACGCGCAGAACCTCGTCGTCGACGAGCACATCCCCGGAGGTATCTTCCCGATCGGTGGCCAGCGGATCGGTTGGAAGGTTGCGGGGACACCGCCGCGGAAATGGACCTACTCCGACCGTGTCAACAAGCCGCCCCTGCACAACGGCATCGCGAAGATCGTCATCGCCGAGAAATTGAACCTCGTCGGGGTTGCCGTCGCCGGTGGGAACGGCACCTACGCGCTGGTGCCGGGTCAAGAGCCGGTAACGGTCGATTTCGAGCTGAACGACACGGCGATCCCGTCCGGCGCGCTCCCCGGCATCGATCAGTGCGGCGAGGTCGTTTTCAAGCTGGCGCCGAGCGTCCCGAGTTGCCAGTTCAGCGGCGGCACCCTCGGCAACCAGAAACTCGTCTGTCGATAGCCGCACAGCGCGGGCGTGCATCGCGCGTCAGCCCGCGCACGCGACCGTCACCGGGATGCCGTTCACTCGACGCTGCTCGGAACGGACGTCCCTTTCGTCGCAATGGACGATTGTCTATAGCCTCGTCATGAATCGCCTTCGCGACGTCTATCGCGGCCGCATCGTGCACCTCACCATCGAGGACGTCGAGCTGCCGAACGGTCATCGCATGGAGCTCGAGATCGTCCGTCATCCCGGCGCCGCCGCGGTGGCGGCGCTCGACGCCGTGGGCGCGGTCACATTGCTGCGGCAATATCGGCACGCGGTCGGCGGCTATCTCTGGGAGGTACCGGCGGGGAAGCTCGATCCCGGAGAGGCGCCTCTGGCGTGCGCCGCACGCGAGCTGCGCGAGGAGGCCGGCGTCGAGGCGGGACGTCTCGAGGCGGTCGGCTCGATCGTCACCTGTCCCGGCTTCTGCGACGAGGTGATCGACGCCGTGCGCAGCGTGCCGCTTGCGGAGGCGATGGCGATGGTGCGGCGCGGTGAGGTCCGCGACGCGAAGACGATCGCCGCACTCGTACAGGCCGATCTTTGCTACGGATCCGGTGCCGCCGCGACCACGCCTTCCACGCGCGACGTCATGGGAACGGCGCGATGAAGGTCGGCATCGTCGGTTTTCGCGGCGCCGGCAAGACGACGATCTTCAATGCGCTGACGGGGCTCCGCGCGCAGGTGGGCGGCTACGGAGACGTCACCAGGCCGAATCTCGGCGTCATCAAGGTTCCCGACGAGCGCATCGTCGCGCTCGCCGACATCCACCGTCCCAAGAAGGTCACGTACGCCGAGATCAGCTTCGTCGACGTGCCCGGGCGCAGTGAGGAGCGGGCGGCGCTCGACCCGGCGACGCTGGTGCAGATGCGCGACGTCGATGCCCTGGCGCAGGTTGTCGCCGCCTTCGAGGATGCGACCGGCGAACGACCGCGCCCGCTGGCGCAGCTCGAGAACTTCGCCGCCGAGCTCATCCTCGCCGACCTCGGGATCGTCGAGAAGCGCCTCGAGCGCCTGAAGAAGGAAAAGGGGAAGGAGCGCGAGCAGCGCCTTCTGGAGCGTTGCCACGCACATCTCGGCGGCGAACGGCCGCTGCGGACATGCGCCTTCACACCCGCGGACGTGAGCGCGCTCGCCGGATTCAATCTCTTGAGTCGAATGCCGCTGTTGGTGCTGCTCAACGTCGACGAGTCGGCGATCGGGACGGCGCCGCCCGCGGAGGTGGCGGCCTGGACAGCGGCCCGCGGGCTCGAGCTCGTGCAAGTCCCGGGGCGCACCGAGATGGAGCTGGCAGAGCTCGACGAAGCCGACCGCGCCGCGTTCCTCGCCGACCTCGGCATCGTCGAGCCCGCGAAGAATCAGTTCATCCGCGCCGCCTACGGACTGCTCGACCTGATCAGCTTCCTCACCGCCGGTGAGGACGAGTGCCGCGCCTGGCCGATCCGGCGCGGGACCACGGCGGTCAAGGCGGCGGGCAAGATCCACAGCGACATCGAGCGCGGCTTCATCCGTGCCGAGGTGATCGCGTTCACGGAGTTCATGCTCCATCGCAGCGAGGCGCGCTGCCGCGAGGCCGGGAAGCTGCGCCTCGAGGGCAAGGACTACGTCGTCGCCGACGGCGACATCATCCATTTCCGCTTCAACGTGTAGCGTGCGGCGCCGGCGCACGGCGCGTTGCCGCGGGGTCAGCCGCTGAGCGGGTGGAAACGATTGCGTCCGTCGGGCGCGGTCCGCACGACGCCCGGCGCGCCCACCATTTCCTCGCGCTCGAGCGTGGCGAAGAGGTCGCGATCGGGATCGACATTCGCGAACACGCGGGTGCCGTTGTCGAAGCGCGCGACGATGATGGCCTCGTGCGCGACGCCTTCGCGGTCATGCAGAACGGTATAGGTCTCGATGCGAGCCCGACCCTCCGCGATCGCAACGCACCTCGGGTGCGGCAGGGCGTCGATCTCCGCCTGCCGCAGCGTGCACGCCGGCCGCTCCCACGGGCGCGCCGGCGGGGCCGCGCCGTAGATGCCGACGGCGTGCTTCGTCATGTACCAGCCGAGCCCGGAGACGAGGCCGAACGAGGCCGGCGCGGCGCGCAGCCGGTCGACCATGGTTGCGATGGCGTGCATCACGTAGTTGTTGCCCGGGCCGCCGAAGTAGGCGAGTCCGCCGATCACCGTGAGCGGCCGTGAGCCGTCGCTCGGAAAGCCGAGAACGCGCGCCGCGAACTGGGCCGCGACCGGGAAACAGCTGTAGAGGTCGACTGGGCCGAGCGCGGCCGCATCGATGCCGGCTTGCGTGAGCGCCTCCTCGAAGGCGATTCGCATGCCGACCGAAGAGTGGTAGTCGAGGCGGTCGCGGACGTACCAGAGGTCGTGGGCGTCACCGCCCCCGTGCAGGTAGATCCAGCGCGACTCGGGAATCCCCATGCGCCGCGCTTCGGCCGCCGTCGTCATCAGCACGGCCGCTCCTTGATCGACCCCCATGATCGCGTTCATGAACTTGGGGTACGGAAAGGCCACCATGCGGTTCTGCGGCGTGATTGTCATGATCTCCGCTGCGGACTTGGCGTCGCGGAACCAGGCGTGCGGATGCGTGGCGGCGACGCCTGCGAAGCTCGCCGAGAGCGCGGCGATCCGCGCCGAGTGTGCCGCCGGCTCGCGACCCTCGTGGGCGCGGAGTGCGATCTCGAAGAGCGGGTAGATCTGCGCCGGCACCTGCGCGCCGTGCCGCCACTCGTCGGGGTGTGAGCCCTGGCGCGTGTCGCCGATCGTCGTCGCCCGCGACGATCCGCGCATCCAGGTGAGGCCGACGCCGCGCATGGCAGCGAGGCGGAGCGTGTGCATCGCCTCGGCGCCGGCGAGGAGTGCGAGTCGGACGCGACCGGCGGCGAGGTCGTCGGCGGTTCGGTTCACCAGCCACTGCGGCGCGTTGCCGCCGAGCGCCGTGTAGAGGCGCTCGCCCGCCGGCAGCTCGAGGCGCGCGGCGAGCGCGCCCGCCGGATCGTTGCCGACGCCGGAGAGGACGTTCACCACTCGTACAGAGTCGATGCGGCGCGCAAGCGCCGCACGGCCGGCGTCGACGCACGCCGCGCGCGCCGCTTCCTCCATGAGGGCGAGCGGCTCGTGCGCGTCGACGAGATCGTCCGTGTGGTGTGTGCATTGGCCGGCACCGACGAGGATCGGCAGGCGATCGAGCACCCGTCCTGGTACCAGCCCGGTTTCACGCTGTACAGGCGGCGTCGCGTGCGCGCGCAGACCTCACCAGCCGCGGAGGGCCGGACCGGCGCGGTCGCGATTGACAGCCCGCGGACGGTCGCCGTACTCTGTCACTCGTTGCTCGCATGGAACTGCCGCGCTTCATTCCGATTTTTCCGCTTCCGAACGTCGTGCTCTTCCCCGAGGTGCCGTTGCCGCTGCACGTCTTCGAGCCGCGTTATCGGACGATGGTGCGCGATGCGCTCGCGGGGTCGAGGCTGATCGGGGTAGTGCTGCTGCGCGATGGTTGGGAGTCGGAGTATCACGCCGCGCCCGAGGTGTATCGCGTCGGTTGCGTCGGCAAGATGGTCGAGACGACACCGCTCCCCGACGGCAAGTTCAACATCGTCCTCGCCGGGCTGCGCGAGTTCGAGATCGTGAGCGAGCAGCGCGAGCGGCTCTATCGGCAGGCGAGCGTCACCTGGCGCGCGCAGTCGGAGGAAGCGCCGCTGCCCGCCGACCTGCGTGCAGCGCTGGTGCGCATCATCGAGCGTTACACCGGCCGGTTCGGCGACGACGACACCGGCCGCGTGCTCGGCGACGCCGCGCTCTCGGACCGGACGCTGGTCAACTTCTTCGCCTCCTGGCTCGATCTCTCTCCGATCGAGAAGCAGTGTCTGGTGGAGGAGGAAGGTGGTGAGGCGCGCGCGCGTCGGCTGCGGGAGATCCTCGAGTTTCGCCTCTACGCGTCGCAGGGAGGCGAGTTCGATCTCGGCTCGCGGCGGATGCACTGAGGTGGTTCTGTTCGCCCTCATCCGGCGCGGCCTACTGCGACGCCTCGATGCCGAGAAGCTGCGGTTCTTCCTCGGGCTCACGGCGAGCCCGCTTTACCTGTCGCGGCGGTTCCCGTTGTATCGCCGGCTCGGCCTCGTCCGCATGTTCGTCTCGCCGCGATACGCTCGCGGCGTCGCCGACTGGCTCGCGTATCGCGCCGATCTCTACGACGGGCATCAGGGCTAGGAGTCGCGCATGGGCAAGGTAACGGTCGCGGCGACGCTGCTTTCCACCATCGTCCTCCTGGTGACGTTCGGGAAGGGGATGTTGGTTCTCCGCGGCGGCGCTGATATCCTCTCGCATCTGTACTGGTCGGTCGCGACGCTCGTCCTGGTGCTGTCGGCAAACGTCATCGCGATGGTGCACGCGGCGCGGTCCGACCGGTTGATCGCCGAGCTGCGGAGCGCGCTCGAGGCCGAGCGCGCCCGGCGACGCTCGTAGGGGAACTCAATGGCAAAGACCTTCAAACAGTTGATGGAAGAGGCGCGGCGCGAGATTCCGGAGGTCAGCGTCGAGGACGTGCGCCAGCGCCTCGCACGCGATCACGCCGCGACGCTCCTCGACGTACGCGAGAAGGAGGAGTTCCGCGAGGGGCACCTCCAAGGCGCAGTGTCGCTGCCGCGCGGCTTTCTCGAGATTCGGGTCGAAGAGACCGTTCCCGACAAGCAGACGCCGGTGATCGCCTACTGCGGCGGCGGTACGCGCTCGCTCATCGCGGCGCGGACGCTCAAGGAGATGGGCTATACGAACGTCGTCTCGATGACGGGCGGCTTCACGGCGTGGAAGAACGCCGGCCTGCCGTTCGCCCAAGATCACCAGTTCACGCCTGAACAGCTCACCCGCTACAGTCGGCACTTCCTCCTTCCTGAGGTCGGCGAGGCAGGGCAGGCGAAGCTGCTCGCCGCCAAGGTGCTCCTCCTCGGCGCCGGCGGTCTCGGATCGCCGACGGCGCTCTACCTCGCCGCCGCCGGCGTCGGCACGCTCGGCATCGTCGATCACGACGTCGTCGATCTCAGCAACCTGCAGCGGCAGATCCTGCACAGCAACGAGCGCATCGGTATGTCGAAGGTCGAGTCGGCGCGGATCGCGATCGCGGGCCTCAATCCCGACGTGCGCGTGGTGCCGCATCCCGAGCGCCTGAGCTCCGAGAACGCCCTCGATATTTTCCGGCAGTACGACATCATCGTCGACGGCTGCGACAATTTTCCCACGCGCTATCTCGTGAACGACGCCTGCGTGATGCTGGGGAAGCCGAACGTTCACGGCAGCATCTTCCAGTTCGAGGGGATGGCGTCGGTGTTCGTGCCCGGCCGCGGCCCCTGTTACCGCTGCCTCTTTCCGGAGCCTCCACCGCCGGGCGCGGCGCCAAGCTGCGCGGAAGCGGGTGTGCTCGGCGTCCTGCCGGGTCTCGTCGGCTGCGTACAAGCACTCGAGACGATCAAGCTGATCCTCGGCGCGGGCCGGCCGCTCATCGGTCGCATGGTGCACTTCGACACGCTCAGCATGGAGGTGCGGGTGAACCGCCTGCCGCGCGATCCCGCGTGCCCGATGTGCGGCGAGCATCCGACGATCACCACGCTCATCGACTACGAGGAGTTCTGCGGGCTGCGTAGTCCCGGCGCGCCGTCGACGCACGCCGCGGCCTGACGATCCTGCCCTCCTTCAACGGCGCGCGCGGCTCGCTCTTGCTCGTCCGTCACGGCGAGACCGAGTGGACACTCGCCCGTCGCGTCATGGGACGGCGGCCGATCGCGCTCAGCGACGCCGGCCGCGCGCAGGGCCGGGCCCTCCTCCCACTCCTGCGCGCGCTCGCGCCCGATCGGGTGCTCACCAGTCCGCTCGTGCGCGCACGCGAGACCGCCGAAATCATCGCGACCGCGCTCGGCGTGCCGCTCGCGCTCGAGCCCGACCTCGTCGAGCTCGACTTCGGGTCTTGGGAAGGGCGATCCTACGACGAGCTCGTGGCCGATCCCGTGTACCTGGCGTTCTCCGAGAATGCGGTCGCCACGTCGCCGCCCGGCGGTGAATCGGTCGGTGCTGCACAGGGGCGCGCGCTCGCCGCGCTCGGGCGTGCGCTCGCGGCGACGCCGGGGCTACGCGTCTGCGTCGTCAGTCACGGCGACGTCCTCCGGCTCGTGCTCGCGGCGGCACTGCGGCTCGACGTGAGGGAGTTTCGGCGCCTGCGGATCGATACCTGCGGGGTCTCCGCGATCGAGCTCACCGGCGACTGGGCGGAGGTAAAGTTCGTCAACCTGCTCGCCGACCCCGCGCGCATCTGGGCTCCCCTGTATTGGGGCCGCTGAGGCACGACGGGACGGGAACGGGCGCGCTACGCGACGTAGACGCGCTGGCGCAGAAGCACCGTGAACGCATCCGTGTCGGCGGCGCTCTCCGCGAGGTGGGTCGCGATGCGTGCCGCGTCGTCGTGGTCGAAGATCTGGCGCGCCGACTCCGCGAGCCGCTCGAGCGCCCACGCCGGAAGTTTGGCGACGCTCAACGTCGGGTCGCCGGGAAGATCATACACGATATCAAGCGTCGCGGGATCGAGATCCCACGCGACCGTCTTGAAGCGCGTGACGAAGGCATCGAGCTTCCGATGCGGCGCGGTCCCGGGGTAGAGTGCCCGGTCGACGTCGCCACGGATGTCGTCGTCCGAGATCTCGACCGCCGACTTCTCGGTGACCAGCCGGCCCGGTATCAGACGGTAGCGGAGCGGCGCGGTGAGCGCGGGGCGCCAGGCCTGGACGAGGAGGACCTGCTCTCCGTCGGACACCTCCCAGACCGTGCTCGCCATGGGATCGGAGAGCGGTCCGTCGTGCGCCGCCGGCGCGGCGGTTGCGCGCAGTGTCGCAAGCGCGTGGCGCGCGTGGCGCGTGAGAAAGGCCATGCAGTCGTCGCGCACCTCGGCGACGGGGCCGTCGTCCCCGAGGCGATACTCGGGAGTGCGATCGTGCGGCGAGGGGCGAAAGAGCTCCTCGCAGTCGCGGCAGTGGACGAACTGAACGGCGGTCATGCAGACGCCCGCGCGTTGAAAGGCGCCGCCGTCATGGTCGCGATGGGATCGGTCGCTTCGTGGCCCTCGTGCTCCGACTCTTCCGCGATCGGTGGAATCTGCACGATCACCTCGGTCCCGGCGCCGAGCGTACTGACGACGTCGAGGTTCCCGCCGACCGCCTCGAGCAGGCGAGTGACGAGGCGCAGCCCGAGGCCGATGCCGCGGAAGCGCTTACGAGCCGTCGGGTCCGCCTGGCGGAAACCCTCGAGGACCTCGTGCACCTCCTCGGGCCGCATGCCGATGCCGGTGTCGCGGACCCGGATCTCGAGCGTCGCGTCGGGCCGCACCGTGGCGTCGACGGTCACCGATCCCTCGGCGGTGAACTTGAGGGCGTTCAGGACGAGGGTGTCGACGATCTTCGCGACCTTCTCCTCGTCGGTACGGATCGGCAGCGTCGGCAGCTCGGTGATCTGCAGCGCCACGCCTTTCTCGCGGAACACGTCGGCGTAACGCGTCTTGAGCGGCACCAGGATCTGGCGTGCGTCGAAGCTCCAGGGCGTGATCGGAATCTCCCCCGCCTCGAGGGCGGCGAGAAAGAAGATGCCCTCGACGCACGCGAGCAGATCGTGCGAGTTCGACTGGATGCGATCGAGCGCGTGTCGCTGGTCCGAGGTCAGGGTCCCGCCATGCTCGTCGAGCAGGATCGAGCTGTAGCCCATGATCGCTGAAAGGGGCGTGCGGAACTCGTGCGTCAGGTTCGCGAAGAACTCCTCCTTGATGTGGCGGAGGCGTTGAAGGTCGCGTCGCTTGTGCAGCGCGCGCTTGGTCGTCTCGAGGATCTCGAGGACGTCGAACGGCTTCGAGACGTAGGCGAAGACCTTGAGATTGATGCTCTCGACAGCGGTCTCGAGCGATCCGTAGCCGGTGATGACGATCACCTCGATGTCGGCGTCGTGCTCCTTCATCTTGCCGAGGAGCGGCATGCCGGAAAGTCCCGGCATCCGGAGGTCGAGCGTGACGACATCGATCGCCGTCGACTTGAGGATCGCGAGCGCCGCCTCACCGCGCTCGGCGGTATAGACGTCGTAATAGGGTTTCAGAATCATCTTGAGGGCGAGGGCGGGACCCGGCTCGTCCTCGACGATCAGCACGTTCCCTTGAGCAGCCATGACGGAGCAGGGGGGGAGCAGGTTCCATGCCACGCCGGCGGTGCCCGCGAGCGGCTGCTAAGTGTGCGTGCAGATGCCGATTGACGGGGCTTTCAGGGTGTCCGATGTGCCGTCGTCCGCAAAACGGCGCGCGTTCCGCGTCCAAATTTGAACGCGCGTGCAGTGCGAAACTTGACCGGTCGCAGCGCGACGCCCACGCGCTCGCGCTACACGGTCGCCCACACCTCGCACGGCTGCGACCGGCCGCCGTCGTCAATCGTCGGCGGCGATCCCCAGCTTGTCCATGCGATATTTCAGGATGCGGCGCGTGGTGCTGAGGAGATCCGCCGCCCGCGTCTGGTTGAAGTCGACGTGCTGGAGCGCAGCCTGGATGATCTCGCGCTCGAACTCGTCGACGGCGTCGGTGAGCGTCTTCTGCCGGCGTAACACCTGCTGCTGAATCGAGGACGCCTCGATCCTTCCAACCCGCACCTGTTCGGGGAGGTCTTCGACGCCGATCGGATCGTGGTCGGAGAGGACGAGGACGCGCTCGATCACGTTCTCGATCTCGCGCACGTTCCCGGGCCAGGAGTAGCGCAGCATCGCGTCCACCGCCTCGGCGCTGATGCGCTTCTCTGGAATCCCGACCTGTAGCGACTTGGCCGTCACGAAGTGCTTGATGAGGAGCGGCAGATCTTCGGGACGCTCGCGCAGGGGTGGGAGATGCATCGAGACGACATTCAGACGGTAGAAGAGATCGGGACGGAATGCGCTTTCGCGCATCGCCTTCTCGAGATCGCGGTTGGTGGCGGCGATGATGCGGACGTCGACGTGGATCGTCTGCTTGCCGCCGACGCGCATCAACTCGCCCTGCTCGATGACCCGCAGCAGCTTCGCTTGCAGCGACGGCGCCATCTCTCCGATCTCGTCGAGGAAGATCGAGCCCTGGTCGGCGAGCTCGAACTGGCCGAGCTTGCGGGCATGCGCGTCGGTGAAGGAGCCGCGCTCGTGGCCGAAGAGCTCGCTCTCGAGCAAGTTCTCGGGAATGGCGGCGCAGTTGAGGGTGACGAGCGGCCGCTCGGCGCGCGGACTCTGGTAGTGGATCGCCTTGGCAATGAGCTCCTTGCCGGTACCGCTCTCACCGGTGATGAGTACGGTGGTCTTGAGAGGCGCGACGATGCCGATCGTACGGAAGATCTGCTGCATGCGGACGTTGTTGCCGATGATGTTCGATGGGTTGTAGCGCCGTCCGACCTCCCACCGCAGGCTCTCGAGCTCGGCCTCGC
Organism: Deltaproteobacteria bacterium; assembly: GCA_016200545.1. Taxonomy (GTDB): domain Bacteria; phylum Desulfobacterota; class Binatia; order UTPRO1; family UTPRO1; genus DP-19. Next base: position 11,931 of record JACQEO010000048.1, read on the forward strand.
GCGCGGCGTCGCGGGTCGCGCGCTCGATGATGATGAGGAGCTCCTCGACGTCGAAGGGCTTGGTGACGTAGTCGAACGCGCCGAGCTTCATGGCGGTGACCGCTGTCTTCACCGTCTTCGTGGCGGTGAGCATGATCACCGGCGTCCGTGGATCGTCGCTCTTCAAACGCTCCAGCACCTCGAGCCCGTCGAGCCCCGGCATCAGCACGTCGAGGAGCACGACGTCGGGATGGAGCTCGGCGAACGCCGTGAGCGCCTCCTCGCCCGAGCTGGTGAGCCGTGGCTCGTAGCGTTCCTTCAGAACCATGCGCAACGACTCGCGCACCCCGGGGTCGTCGTCCACCACCAGCACCTTCCGCTTCTCCATCACCGCCTCCTCATCGCTCCCCGTGAGCGACCGTCCGTGGAATCGTCACCGTGATGATCGTTGCGCCGTCGTCGCTGGCGCGGATGCCGAGCCTACCGTGGTTGCGGCGAATCAGCGCCGCCGCGAGCGCGAATGCGAGCGGGGGCGCGGTCTCTCCGTCGCGCTCGGCATCGGCGACGTAGGCGGCGAGCCGCGCCGCGATCGCACGGTCGGCATGCACCGTGACCTCGAGCGTACCGTCGTCGCCGGTCGCGATCCGGACCGGTGCATGCGACATCAGGTCGTGAACGAGGCCGTCGACGAGGCTGCGAAACGCGAAGAGCATCTGCGCCTCGTCGGCCTCGACGACGAACGGTCCGGCGGCGCGGGCAACGTGCTCGAGGCGCACGTCCTTGCGCGCCAGGTCCTCGGCACGCTCGTCGAGCGCTCGCACAAGCAGTGCCGCGAGATCGACTCGCTGCCGCAACGGTACGCGAAAGCGGGCGAAGTCGAGAAGCGTCTCCAGGAGCGTGTCCATGCGCGCGATCGCCTCGCCGGTGAGGCTCGCGAAACGCGTTCGTACCTCGGCGTCGTCAAGGACGCTGTCGAGGTGCTGCGCAAAGGTCTTGATGGTCACCATCGGGTTGCGCAGCTCGTGTGCCAGCTCGCCGAGCAACACCTCGAGGCTCGGACCGCTGGTGGTAACGTTGCTGTCGCCCGCGCCTTCCGTGTCCGCGCCGGCGCGACGCTCGGTCGCCGGCGACTGTAACGGACGTCCGCTCATGGCAACGGACGGGCGATCGACAATGGCGCTCGGCGCGGGCTCGTCGCTGCGGCGACGCTCGAGGGGGAGGACGCGCGCGCGCGCGGCGACAGGCGATGGGGCCGACAGCGTCGATGGCGCCGCGGTCGATGCGGCGCTCGGCGCCGCACCCGTCGGCGGAGCTGACGGTGCATACGTGGCTTCGGTGGGCTCCAACGCGCGTGCGGGGTCGCCCGCGGTGAACTCCAGCATCTGCGGCTCGACGATCCGCGGCCGATGCACCGCGAGCGTGCGCGCGAGGACGGTCTCGAGCTCGACCACGTTGCCGAACCACAGATAGCGCTGCAGGCGCTCGAGCGCAGCGTCGGTGAACGTGATGCTCTCGAGCCGGAGGCGCGCGGTGAGCGGCCGCGTCAGAGCCTCGACGAGGGAGGGTATGTCGGCGGTGCGCTCGCGCAGCGGCGCGAGGAAGACCGGCAGGACGCCGAGCACATACGCGAGCTCGGGCGCGAATGCGCCGCTGGCGGCGCACGTCTCGAGGTCGGCGTCCGTGGTCGCGAACACGCGGATCGATGGCTTGGTTTCGTCTGGGTCGCGGAGGGAGGCGAGCAGCACGTGTTGCGCGTCGCGAGAGAGGAGATGTACGTCTTCGATCACGACGGCTCCCGGTGCATCCCCGCCGCCGTCGTCCGGCGTCAGGAGCCGCATGCCGATGTCGCGAGCCGAACGCGCGACCACGCGTCCACCTCCGCCGGCGAAGAAGTGGATGGCGCGTGCGACCTCGGTCACCCCCGTTCCGCGCTCGCCGATCAGCAGCACCGGCAGATCGGCGACCGTCGCCCGCCGCGCCAGCGCCGCGGCGCCGGAGGTAAGGAGGGGCGGCTCGATCCATCGCCGGTGGTGTACCACGGTCGCCTCTGTGGGGATTCGGCGCGGTAGGGGCGCGAGCAGCGCGCGCACGCGAGCGCGGAGAGCGTGAACGTCGAAAGGCTTCGGGAGGAACTCGACGCGGTGTCCGGCCGGCGCAAGCGCGCGCAGATCGACCTCGTCGGCGCCGTTCAAGAGCAGCAGCGGCGCATTGGGTGCGACGCGGGCGCGGACGGCACCCGCGGCGGCGGCGCGCGGTGGCGGCGGCGCGCCGAGGATCACCAGCGCCGGCGGTGCGCCCGAGATCTCGTCCCACGACGACGCGACCGACACCGCGTGCTCGCCTCCGAGCACGATGCGCAGCGTCTCCCTAATCGTCGGTGAGGGGTCGATGATGAGGATCGCCGCCATCGGGCGCCGTCGTGTCCTTCGGAGGAAGAGTGCGCAAGGAGGAGAACGGCACGGGCGCCTGCGGTGTCACCGCGCCCATCGCGAATCTCCGAACCGGGAAAGACGCCGCGAATGAGGCGTCCACTGCGAGCGTCGTCGCTGCCACGTCCACTACAACCCCTCGACCCACGCGAACTGTACGATTTTGTACGTCGTGCTCGTTCGCGCTGTCAAGCCGAATCGCATTGACGCGCAGCGACCTCACCCGCACGCCGATCCGCCCCCATGGCGGACCGGCGCTACCCCCAGGCCTCGTGCTCGCTCTGACACCAGGCTGCGGGTGAGGTGCAGCCGGAGGCTGCAGGGACTCGCAATCGCAAGCGGCGTGCCCGAGACGTGCGACGTAACGCCGCGTACGTACGTCGCCTCACGGCAACGGACGGCGCGGGGTGGAGGAGCGTTGTCCTTTTCGCGGACACGTCGTGATCGGCTCCGACGCATGATCGCGCAGCGAGAACCGGGGCAGCGCGGCCGACCGCGAACGGCGCCGGCGCCACTCAGCGTGGCGCCCGGGGTGGTGCCTCGGGTAGCGGCGCGCGTCCGACGCTCATCGCATCCTCGCGCTGCACCCGCACCCGCACCCAGGCAGCGGCGGTGAGAATGGCGCCGACCGCGAGCATGAGGATGCCGCCGCTCAGGACGACGTGGTAGAGATCGACCTTCGCGCGGCTGATGTTGTAGCGCTCGCCGTCGTCGTCGACCGGACGCAGGACGCTGCTCGACGTTCCGGTATCGGGAAAGTAGCCGCGCGCACGACCCTCGGCGACGACATGCTGATACTGCACGAGCTTCTGGCTTCCGATGAGGACGTTGCCGGCACCCAGCATGAGGAGTGAGATGCCGGTCACGAGGAAGCGGCTTTGATAATAGCGCCGCCCGGGCATGCCCGGGGCTAACATCGGCTTGCGCGTCAGTCAAGCACGCGGTACATCTCGTGAATGAGCGCGCCGATCGTATGGCGATGGCTCGGGCGGTGCGCCTACGTGCCCGCGCTCGCGCAGCAAGAGGCGTGCTGGCGCAGCCGTCGCGCCGGCGGTTCCGATACGTGCCTCGCGGTCGAGCATCCTGCCACGATCACCCTCGGAAAGCGCGCCACGCGCGCCGAGCTGCGCGTCTCCGCGGCAGTCCTCGCGACGCGCGGCATTCCATGCGTCGGCAGCGAGCGCGGCGGCCATGCGACCTATCACGGGCCCGGCCAGCTCGTCCTCTATCCGATCGTTGCGCTCGCGGCGCGCGGGTTCGGGGTCGCGAGCTTCGTGTGGACGTTGGAGCAGATCATGATCGAGCTCGCGGCGCGCTTCGGGGTCGTCGCGCGTCGTGATGCGCGTGGGCATGGCGTCTGGACCGACCGCGGGAAGCTCGGTGCGGTCGGCATCCGGGTACGGGACGGCGTCAGCCTGCACGGCCTCGCGGTGAACGTCACGACCGACCTCGCCGCCTTCAACCTCATTGCGCCGTGCGGTGTCGCCGGCATGCCGATCACGAGTCTCCACGTCGAAGGTGCGACGGAGATCTCGGTCGCGGGCGTTCTGCCGCTGGCGGAGGAGATCGCGTGCCGGCGTCTCGCCGCGACGTGCCCGGACGGCGTGTCTCCGGAGGCCCACGTCTGAGCGCGACGGGGATGGATCTCGTGGAGCGGATGCTCGCGGGCGACCGGGTGGCGCTCGCCAAGCTCATGAGCCGCGCCGAGAACGAAGCTCCCGACTTGGCGGCGATTCTCGCCCGCATCGCGCCGCACGGCGGCCGTAGCTACGTGATCGGCATCACCGGACCGCCCGGCGCGGGCAAGTCGACGCTGGTCGATCGTCTCGTCGGCACGCTGCGTGGGCGCGGCGCCACGGTCGGTGTGATCGCGGTTGATCCCTCGAGTCCGTTCAGCGGCGGCGCCGTTCTCGGCGACCGCATTCGCATGCAGACGCATTGCCTCGACCCGGAGGTCTTCATCCGCAGCCTCAGCACGCGCGGCCGGCGCGGCGGGCTCGCGCGCGCGACGCGCCAGATCGCGCGCCTCCTCGACGCGTTCGGCAAGGACACGATCCTCATCGAGACGGTGGGGGTAGGGCAGACCGAGCTCGACATCATGGAGGTCGCGCAGACGGTCGTCGTCGTACTCGTGCCGGAGGCGGGCGACACGATTCAGGTGATGAAGGCGGGGCTCCTCGAGATCGCGCACGTCCTCGTGGTGAACAAGGCCGATCGCGAGGGGGCGCTGCGCATGAAGGCCGAGCTCGAGCAAATGCTTCAGCTCCGGCCGACGACGTCGTGGAGCGTCCCGGTCCTCCTCACGGAGGCCACCCGCGACCGCGGCATCGACGAGCTCGCCGCCGCGATCGACGCCCATCGGCGGCACGTCACCACCGACGGCGCGGCGCGGCGCGCGACGGCAGAGCATCGCGTGCGCGAGTTCCTCGACGTCCTGGGCGCCACGCTCGCCGGTCGGATCGAGGCGCGGATCGACGGCGCGTTCGCGCCGCTGGTAGCGCGCGTGCGCGCGGGCGCGCAGGATCCGTACGCCGCGGCGCTCGAGGTGCTCGGCGATCGCGAGGGTCTGCGCCGCCTCGTCGACGGGAGCGGCTGATGGGCGTGTTCGCGATCGGCGACCTGCACGGCTGCCCGGACGAGCTCGAGGTTCTGCTCGAACGGATCGGGGCGGGAGCGGGGGACACGCTGGTGTTCCTCGGCGACTACGTCGACCGCGGCCCACGCGTCCGCGCGCTCGTCGAGCGCCTGCTCCGACTGCGCGCGGAAAAGGCGGTGACGGTCTTCTTGCGCGGCAACCACGAGGACATGTTGCTCGCCTATCTCGGCTTCCCCGGCCGGCATGGCGAGGTCTACGTCGCGAACGGCGGCGGCGCGACGCTTGCGAGCTACGGCGTTCCGCGCGGCACGCGGGGCGCAGAGGCCGCAGCGTCCTTCCCGGCCGATCACCTGGAGTTCTTGCGGGGACTTGCGCTCACGCATCGGCACGATCGCTTCCTCTTCGTTCACGCCGGCATCCGGCCCGGCGTCGCGCTCGAGCAACAGGCGGAGGAAGATCTGCTGTGGATCCGCGAGGAGTTCTTCGCCGCGCGCCACGACCTGCCGTGGACGGTCGTCTTCGGTCACACCCCGCAGCGCGAGGCCCGCGTGGCATTGCCGTTCCACCTCGGCCTCGACACCGGTCTCGTCTACGGCAACAAGCTCAGCTGCCTCGACGTCGGAGCACGCCGTCTCCTTCAGGTTTCGCGTGGCACGCGCCGGGTCGTCGAGCGCAACCTCGACGCCGAGTTCACGGCTGCGAACCTCTGAGCCGCCCGCCGGCGCTGCAAATCGGGACTTTTTGCGCGAGCCTTGCAGATTTGTCCGGCGGAAGGCCAAGAGGATCAGGAACATAGCCTGGCACCGGGCTTGCTGCCGCGCCATACGGGATGAGCACGTCGATCCCCCGAGCGAAGAACGCAGCCCTCTGGCTCACGAGACGCCGGAGCTGAGGCTCCGTGCCGTCATCCCGCTCGACGACCAGCGGAAGGCGATCGAAGAGCTCCCTCGCGGAACAGATGGGCACCGTTGAACCGGCTGACGGGAGGCGTTATGCCCACCACGTTCCCGAGGCCCAAGGATAATCAGGGGATTGAGTGCTGAACCCAGCCCAACTCTCGTCGGATGACACAGGCGTGAACGGAGCGATCGCTACCGACATTCCCGTTTCCACCTCGCTGAAGGGATTTCTTTCGCTGGAGGAAATGCGCACGTACCGCCAGCCGGTCGCGTGGCGATCGGTACGCGACTTTGCGCTCGTGTGGCTGCAGATCATCGCCGGCGTCGCGGTCTTCGCATGGTGGCCGAATCTCTTGGGCCTTGCCGTCGCGCTCTTTTTGATCGCCGGCGGCCAGCACGGGCTCAACCTCATTGCGCACGAGTTTGTCCACTACGCCGTCATCCCCCGGAATCGCAAATGGAATGATCGGATCGGCACGTGGCTCTTCGCCGCACCGGTAGCGGTATCGTTGCCGATCTTTCGCCACCGTCATTTCATTCACCATCGAACGTACAGTACCGATGCGGATACAAAGTACATTTACAAGCGGGACATCAGCGGCAGTAATTTGTGGATTGAAATCGCGAGAAGCGTCACGGGGTTTGAGTTTGCTTACCATGTCTATGCCGTCCTATTGGAAACCCGCAAAAAGTCTCCGGCGGATGACGACCCCGGGCCGCAACTGTCGCAATCCCTCCTGCCACTCCTTGGAACACAACTCGTCCTCCTCGTGCTCCTGTCGTTGGTTCATCCACTTGGCTATTTCCTGCTGTGGATTCTTCCGCTCATCACGCTCCAGGATCTCTTCTTCAAGATCCGGGCCATTGTCGAGCACCAGCCACCGATGTCCGACGGTGGCGACCCGACGTCGCCATACTTCAGGGGTACCCCGGCGACGTATGTCCGCTCGGTCAACGCGAGCCTGTTCGAGCGCCTGTGCATCTGCAAGATCAACTTCGGTTACCATGCCGAACATCACCTCTGGCCGCAGATCTCGTATCAATTCCTTCCGCGGGTGCGGGAGCGGTTGACCGAGGGGGAGGCATTCGCCGATCCGAGACTGGCGTTCGAAGCCTCCTATTTGGCTGCGATCAAGAGACTCTGGCGACCGGACGAGGCAACGCAGAACCCGACAGGGAATTCCTACGCCCGGCCGGTGGCGTCACGGATCGCAAAACAAGACGTGGCACGCTGCCCCGTATGCGACGCAACCCAGCCACGGCGTCTGTACGAAGTGCGAGAGCACGAGTACGACAACACCACGGACGACCGGTTCCCTTTTGTCGAATGCTCGCAATGTGGCGCCTGGTTCCTGAACCCACGGCCGGCGGAATCAGAGCTGGCGACGATCTATCCTCCAAACTACTACACGAACGTCTTGGAGGAGCGCTCCGGCGGCGACGTCGCCGCAGCGAAGAGCGGCCTCTTCCACCGCATTCAGAATTGGCTCTTCAAGCGCCGAATCAAACCAATAGAAAAACACGTGCGGTTCGATCCGCAGACGCGGTGGCTCGACATCGGGTGCGGAAGCGGGGGTGTTTTAGACTCGATGCGTGAAGCGTATGGAATTCGCGGCACGGGTATCGACATGTTGCCCGGCGCGGTTGAGGTGTGCAGAAAGCGAGGCTACGAGGCGCACGCCGTTCGCTTCGAGGACTACACCCCAGAGCCAGGCACGCGATTCCACTTCATTCACAGCTCCCACGTGATCGAACACGTGGCCTCCCCGTTCTCGTACCTGAAAAAGGTCTACGATCTCCTCGAACCCGGCGGTATCACCGTTTTCATCACTCCCAACACGTCGACGTGGGAGGCGAAGTTCTTTGGTCGACACTGGGGAGGGCTTCACGTCCCGCGTCATTGGGTCCTTCTGAATCCAGGGAGCTCGCGTCGGCTGGCCGAGCGCGCCGGCTTCGAGCACGTCGAAACGTCGTTTTCCACCAACGGTACGTTCTGGACCTGGAGTCTTCACTCGCTCCTGGCGGAGCGCTTCCCACGTCGAGTCTGTGATGCCCTCCTGCCGTCGGATCACCGTTTCATCGAATCCACTCTTTGGAACGTCATCCGAGGGGGCCTATTCAGCGCCGTCGATGCTCTGAACGTACTTCTGACGGGACGGTCGGCCAACATGGCGGTGATCCTTCGCAAGCCGTTCCATCCTGAGACGTCTAGGAACGTCGATGACGCCGGTAGCGAGTGATGAGCGCGTTCGTCGAGCTGTCGTGTGCAAGCGCGGGCTCGCCGGCGCTCGTCAGCTCCGGAACGATCCGCTGCGCCAGCGCCTTCCCGAGCTCGACGCCCCACTGATCGAAGGAGTCGATCCGCCAGATCACGCCCTGGGTGAAGACGCTGTGCTCGTAGAGTGCCAGCAGGGCGCCGAGCGTGCGCGGCGTCAGCCGTTCGGCGAGGATCGTCGACGACGGACGATTGCCCTCGAACGTGCGATGCGGAACGAGCCACTCGGGGACACCCGCGGTCCGAACCTCCTCCGGCGTCTTGCCGAAGGCGAGCGCCTCGGTCTGCGCGAAGACGTTCGCCATGAGGAGATCGTGGTGTTCGCCGAGGGGATTCAGCGTCTCGAGAAAGCCGATGAAATCACAGGGGATGAGCGGCGTGCCCTGGTGGATGAGCTGATAGAAGGAGTGCTGGCCGTTGGTGCCGGGCTCGCCCCAGAAGATCGGGCCGGTCGCGTAGTCGACGCGCCGGCCGTCGAGCGTGACGTGTTTGCCGTTCGACTCCATCGTGAGCTGCTGGAGGTAGGCGGGGAAGCGCTTCAGGTACTGATCGTAGGGCAGCACCGCGACCGTCTGCGCCGCGAAGAAGTCGGTGTACCAGATCGTCAGCAGGCCCATCAGAACCGGTAGGTTCCGCGCCAAGGGCGCCGTCCGAAAGTGTTCGTCCATGGCATGCAGGCCCTCGAGCATGGCGCGGAAGTGCTCCGGACCGATCGCGATCATCGTCGAGAGGCCGATCGCCGCGTCCATCGAGTAGCGGCCGCCGACCCAGTCCCAGAAGCCGAACATGTTCGCCGGGTCGATGCCGAACTTGGCCACCTCGGCGGCGTTCGTCGAGACCGCGACGAAGTGCCGCGCGATGGCGCGCTCGTCGCCGAGCGCGGCGAGCGTCCAGACACGGGCGCTCTGCGCGTTGGTCATCGTCTCGAGCGTGGTGAACGTTTTCGAGGAGACGATGAAGAGCGTCTCGGCGGGATCGAGATCGCGCGTCGCCTCGACGAAGTCGCTGCCGTCGACGTTGGAGACGAAACGGAGGGTGAGGGCGCGATCGGCGTAGTACCGGAGCGCTTCGTACGCCATGACCGGCCCGAGATCCGAGCCGCCGATGCCGATGTTGACGACGGCGCGGATGCGCCGGCCGGTGTGCCCGGTCCAGCGCCCGTCACGGACGCGGGTCGCGAAATCGGCCATGCGATCGAGGACGGCGTGCACGTCGAGGACGACGTTGGCGCCGTCGAGGACGATGGTGGCGCCGCGCGGCGCCCGCAACGCGATGTGCAGGACGGCGCGGCCCTCGGTGATGTTGATTTTCGCGCCGCCGAACATGGCGTCGATGCGGGCGCGCAGGCGCGACTCCTCGGCGAGGGCGATGAGAAGCCGGAGCGTCTCGTCAGTCACGCGGTGCTTCGAGTAGTCGAGGAAGAGCCCGGCCGCCTCGGCGGTGAGCCGCTCGGCACGCCGCGGGTCGTCGGCGAAGAGCGTGCGGAGATGCACGTCGCGCATCTCGCCATGGTGCCGCACCAGGGCCTGCCAGGCGGGGAGGGTCGTCAGCGGTCGCTCGTCACCGAGGTCGAGCTTCGCGGTTGTCATGCGTCACTCCTTCGTCCCATGCCGAGCAGCGCCGGGAGGTCGTGGTCCGTGAGCGCGCCGATGCGCGCCACCGTGAGGTCGGGCGTTGGATAGGTGGCGACGTCGGGCGCATATGCGTAGTGGCCCTGACGCACGAAGACCGTCGTGCAGCGCGCACCCCACACCTGTTTGACGGCGGTCAGGATGCGCACCTTGTCGTCGATGAGCACGTAGTGCTCGGCGGGATAGCGGCGTTCGACGTCGTCGAGCTCCTGCTCCTTGTGGATGTAGATGAGGACGTTGCGCTCGACCGCATCGAAGAGGCCCGCGCGCTCGACCTTGCGCGGCTGGAAGACGACGTCGCCGTCGGAGAGGATCACCGTCCGTCCAAACGCGGCGAGGTGGTCGAGGGCATCGAGCGAGCCCGGGTAGAGGCGGTTCGCAAACGGATAGTTCACCAGGAACGAGGAGACCGCGAGCAGATGCGGATCGCGCGGGTGCTCGCGCCGATAGCGCTGCAGCGCGCCGAGGTAGTCGGCGTAGCCGAGCTCAGCGCGGAGCTCCTCGAAGATCGTGAAGTAGTGGGCTTGGCGTTCCGGGCCGACTTCACGCGTCAGATAGCGGCGAAGATCGGCGGTGACGCGGTCATTGTCGAGGAGCGTGTTGTCGACGTCGACGAGGAAGACGACGGTGCTCGGGATCGGCGAGGTATCGGGCATCGTCAGCACTTCGTGAGTTGCGCTGCGGCGGCGGCGTCGACGATCCAGCGCACGCGGCCGTTGGTGGGTGCGACGAGCTGCGCCGGTAGCGCGGCGGGGTCGCGTGGGCCCTCGAGCACACGTCGCAGCATCGCGGCTTTCGCGGCGCCGACAACCAGGAAGAGCGCCAGCGCGGCGGCGTTGATCACCGGTGCCGTGAGCGTCACGCGCGCCGGCGGGGTGGCATCGACGTGGTCGGCGACGACCCAGCGCTGGCGCTCGTCGAGCACCGGCGAATGCGGGAAGAGCGAGGCGGTATGACCGTTGTCGCCCATGCCGAGGAGCACGAGATCGAGCCGCGCGCCCGCCAGTGGTCGCGGCGGCCCGGTCGGCGTCGCAAATGCGGCACGCAGCTCGCGCTCATAGGCGGTGGCGGCGACGGGCGGCGCCTCCTCACCGTGAATACGGTGGACGTGCTCCGGCGCGACGGAAACCTGCGCGAGAAGTGTTGCGCGTGCCATGCGATAGTTACTCGCCGGATCGTCGGGCGGGACGCCACGCTCGTCCCCCCAAAACACGTGTACCGCCCGCCATTCGACGCGGGCGACGTAGGGCGGCGTCGCGAGGAGCGTATAGAGTTGTCGCGGCGTCGCGCCGCCGGCGAGGGCGATCGCAAAGCGGCCCGACGCGCGCGCCGCGCCCACGGCGGCGTCGACCACCTGCTCCGCCGCGGCGCGCATGACCGCGTCGGCCGAGGGCTGCACGTCGACGTCGACGATCGCGCTCATCGCCGCGTCTGCAAGACGTCGACCCGCCCGTCGGGATGGCCGACGAGGACGCGCTCGGCCGTGCCGAGGAAGAGCCCGGTGTCGACGACGCCGGGAATCGCGAGGAGAGCGGCCTCGAGCGCGCGCGCCGCCGCATCGTCGCTGAGCGGCGCGGACGGCGCGCAATCGAGCGTGAGATTGCCGTTTTCGCTCACGAACGGCGTGCCGTCCGCGCCAACGCGTACCGTCGCGGTGAGGCCGAGCGCCGCGGCCTGGCGCGCGACCAGGCCGCGCGCGAGCGGGATCACCTCGACGGGAATGCGGCCGCGCGCGCCGAGCGCGCCGACGAGCTTTTCGGGTCCGACGAGGATCACCTGACGTCGCGACGCCGCGGCGACGATGCGCTCGCGGACGAGGGCGCCGCCCCAGCCCTTTATGAGATCCAGGCTGGGCGCGACCTCATCGGCGCCGTCGACGGTGAGATCGAGCTCGCGGTCGCCGTCGAGGTCGATGAGCGGTATGCCGAGCGCGCGCGCCTGGCTCGCCGAGGCGCTCGACGTCGGAACGGCGCACACGCGAAGACCGGCGCGGACGCGGGCGCCGAGCCCTGCGATGAACGCCGCCGCGGCGCGGCCGCTGCCGAGACCGATCGCCGCGCCGTCCGTCACCAACTCGAGGGCGTGCGTCACGACCGCGCGCAGGCCCGCATCCTCGCCGTGCCCGTTTCCGGGCGATCGGTCGCTCATTACCGTGTCCTCGGACCTGGCATCCTCGCGCTCACGGACTTACCGGTGCACAGCAATGCCAGCCGCCGACGTCCGCCGTCAACGCGTCCGCCTGGCCGGGTCCCCACGTGCTGCAGTCGTACTCGTACACCGGCGTCGCGTCGTGGAGAATCGGCTCGACGACCGCCCACGCCGCCTCCACCCCGTCCTGGCGCGCGAAGAGCGTCCGGTCGCCTTCCATGGCGTCGCCGAGGAGGCGTTCGTAGGCGTCCATCTCGTCGCCTTCCGGCTTGTGGACGACCTTGAGCTCGGTCGGCTCGGTCACCATCTCCTCACCCGGCCGCTTCACGCGCGCGCCGATGCCGATCACGACGTCGGGGCTCAGGCGGAAGCGCACGTAGTTGGTGTCGTTGTCGGCGAGGTGGCTGAGCGGCGGCCGCTTGAGGGTCACCATGACCTCGGTCGTCGTCGTCGGCAGGCATTTGCCGGCGCGGATGAAGAACGGCACGCCGTCCCAACGCCACGAGTCGATGTGCAGCCGGACGGCGGCGAACGTCTCCACCGTCGAGTCGGGCGCGACACCTTCCTCGTTGCGGTAGCCGCGGAACTGCCCGCGGACGAGGTCGTCGGGACTGAGCGGGCGAATCGTGCGGAAGATCTTCACCTGCTCGTCGTGGATCGACTCGGCATAGGTCGTCGTCGGCGCCTCCATGGCGAGGAAGCCGATGACCTGGAGCATGTGGTTCTGGATGACGTCGCGGATCGCGCCGGCCTCCTCGTAGAAGCGGCCGCGACCTTGGACGCCGAAACTCTCGGCCATCGTGATCTGGACGCTGGCGACGTAGTTGCGGTTCCAGATCGGCTCGAGGAACGTGTTCGCGAAGCGAAAGAGGAGCAGGTTCTGCACCGGCTCTTTGCCGAGATAGTGATCGATGCGAAAGACCGACGACTCGTCGAACACGCGATGGATCGTCGCGTTCAGCGCCTGTGCCGACGCCAGGTCGCGGCCGAACGGCTTCTCGACGATCACGCGCGCGTCGCGCGCGCAGCCCGAGGCGGCGAGCCCCTCGATCACGGTGCCGAACGCCCGCGGCGGAATCGCGAGGTAGTGCGCCGGATGCGTCGCCCCGTCGAGCTCCTGGCGCAGCGCCGCGTACGTCGCGGGATCACCGTAGTCCCCGTCGACGTAGCGCAGGCGCGCCGAGAGCTTCGCAAATGCTTGCTCGTCGACGCCGCCGTGGCGCGCGAGACTGTCGCGCGCACGCGCCCGCAGATCCGCGAGCGTCGCTCCCGACTTGGCGACCCCGATCACCGGCACGTCGAGCCGCCCGCGGCGGGTCATCGCTTGCAGCGCGGGAAAGATCATCTTGTAGGCGAGATCGCCAGTCGCGCCGAAGAATACCAACGCGTCCGAGAGGGCGGCGCTCACGTTCTCGGCGCCTTCTCGTGGTGACCCCCGAACTCGAAGCGCATCGCGGAGAGCAGCCGATCTTGGAACTCCGCCTCGCCGCGCGAGCTGAACCGCTGGAAGAGGGCGGCGGCGAGGACGTGCGCCGGGACCGCCTCGTCGATCGCGGCATCGAGCGTCCACCGCCCTTCGCCGGAGTCGGAGACGTGGCCGCCGAAGCGCTCGAGCCGCGGATCGCTGGCGAACGCCGCCGCCGTGAGGTCGAGAAGCCACGAGGCGACGACGCTGCCGCGCCGCCACACTTCGGCGATGTCCGCCAAGTCGAAGTCGTACTGATAGTACTCGGGATGGCGGAGCGGCGTCGTTTCGGCGTCTGCGGTGCGCGACTGCGTGCCGACGTTCGCGTGCCGCAGGATGTTCAGGCCTTCGGCGTAGGCGGCCATGAGTCCGTACTCGATGCCGTTGTGTACCATCTTCACGAAGTGACCGGCGCCGTTCGCTCCGCAGTGCAGATACCCGCGTTCGGCGGTACCGCCGCGGCTCTCGCGCCCGGGCGTCGGCGCGAGCGTGCCCGGCCCGGGAGCGAGCGTCGCGAAGAGCGGATCGAGGCGGCGCACGACGTCGGGCTCGCCGCCGATCATGAGGCAGTAGCCGCGCTCCAGGCCCCACACGCCGCCGCTGGTGCCGCAGTCGACGTAGTGGAGACCGTCCGCCGCGAGGCGCTTCGCGCGGTCGACGTCGTCCCGATAGTACGAGTTGCCGCCGTCGACGACCACGTCCCCGGCCGCGAGCCGTGGTACGAGCTCGGCGAGCGTCGAGTCGACGGCCGCGGCGGGTACCATCAACCAGACCACGCGCGGCGTCCGCAGACGCCGCAAGAAGTCGTCGAGCGAGGTCGAGGGGATTGCCCCTTCCTTGGCGATCGCACCGACGGCGTCCGCCGCGAGGTCGCACACGACGCATTCATGACCGCCGCGCATCAACCGACGCACCATGTTGGCGCCCATCCGCCCGAGACCGATCATCCCAAGCTGCATCGCGTTCTCCTTCCCAACGCACCAAGACATCGCGCGCGCCGCGACGGTGCGCAAGGGCCCGAGCGAGGCGCGGACCGTTGACGCGGGTGCTCCGAGGACGATAGCGGAGGTGCAGGATGTCGTCCCCTGAGAGCGGACTCCCCAACATCGCCGAGATTCTCGGCCCGGCTCTCCAGCGGCTCCCCCGGGAGCAGGCTCCGCTTTTCATCGCCATCGCCGAGCGCATGGCAGCGGCGCGCTATCGAGAATGGGCAGCGCGGGTCACCGAGCCGACGTCCAGCTCGGAGCTGCTCGCCTGTGCCGATCGTGAAGAAGACATCGCCCGTCGCGTCGAAGCCCTCTACACCGGGTCGGCCGCCATCCAGCGCGACATCCGCACCGCGGCGCCGGATCTCGAAGAGCTCAATCGTTCGATCTTCGCCGGGCGCTCGTTGCGTCAGCAGTTCGCCATACAGGCCCAGGGCGAGCGCGCCGGTGCGGCCACGTGGAGGTCGTTCGCCGAGCACGAAACGAATGCGCAGGCGCGGGCAACGTTTCTGGCGTGTGCCGAGCTCGAGGAGGTGAGCGCCGCCGTTCTCGAGTCTCTGCTGCGGGGGAGCTGAGTATGCCGACGCATGAGGAGTTCGACGTGTGCGTGATCGGCACCGGCGCGGGCGGCGGGGTCATGATCGAGCAGCTGACCGCGGCGGGCTTGCGCGTTGTGGCGCTGCAGCGCGGTCCGTTCTTGAAGCCGTCGGACTTCGACGACGACGAGCTGCGCACCGTGATTCGCGACCAGGTCTTCTCCCCCGACCAAATCGAGACGTACCGCTACGATGCCAAGAGCCCTACCGAGACCGGCAAGTTCAGCATGACGGCCCACTGCGTCGGCGGCACCATGACGCACTGGGCAGCCTGGTCGTGGCGCTTTCGGCCGGACGACTTCCACGTGCTTTCGACCGACGGCCCGGTCGCCGGCGCCAGCCTCGCCGACTGGCCGATCACCTACGACGAGCTCGAGCCGTTCTACGAACGCGCGGAGTGGGAGTTCGGTGTCGCGGGGGACGCTGCCGGCAACCCGTTCGCGTCACCGCGCAAGAAGGGCTACCCGAACCCGGCGCACCCGGGCCGAACGGCGAGCGCCAGGATCGCACGAGCCGCGCGCAAGCTCGGCTACCACCCGTTCCCGACGCCCATGGCGATCAACTCGCAGCCGTACGGCGGCCGTCCGGAATGCGTGTACGGCGGCGCCTGCCAGCAGTACGGCTGCTCGATCAACGCCAAGGCGACGACGCTCTCGGTCTGCATTCCCAAGGCGCTCGCGACCGGCAAGCTCGACCTGCGGCCGCAGGCGATGGCGCGCGAGATCACGCTCGGCAAGGACGGCCGCGCGCGCTCCGTTCGCTACCTCGACGACAAGCGCGCGGAGCACGAAGTCTTCGCGCGGCAGATCGTCGTCGCCGGCAACGCCTTCGGTACGCCGCACCTGCTGCTGATGTCGACGAGCGGATCGTTTCCGCAAGGTCTCGCCAACGGCAGCGGGCTCGTCGGCCGCAACCTGACCTTTCACCATGCCGCCGCGGTCAACTTCACGATCGACGAGCCGGCGCGGAGCTTCGCCGCCCTCGAGACTCACGTTGCGCTCGACGACCTGCACGCGAGCGATGCACGGCGCGGCTTCATCCGCGGCGGCGTGGTTGCGGAATTCAACATGCTCATGAAGCAGCCGCTCGCGTTCGCGCTCACCGGCCTTCCCGGCTACCCCGCCACGCGAACGTGGGGATCCGATCTCAAAGACTACCTGCGCAAATTTCCCCACGCGATCGGCGCGGTCGGCATCCTCGAGGATCTACCCATGGAAGAGAACCGCGTCGATCTCGATCCGTCGATCAAAGACCACTACGGTCTGCCGGCCCCGCGCCTCACGCACCGCCAACACCCCAACGACATCGCGATGAATCGCTGGTTCACGACGCGTCTGCTCGACCTCGCGGACGCGGCCGGTGCGGTGGACAAGTGGTCCGCCGCGGCCTTCGCGCTTCCGAACGAGCGCGCGGCGATGAAAGGCAGCGCGCACTTTCACGGCACCTGCCGCATGGGCGACGACCCGAAGCGATCGGTCATCGATCGCTGGTGCCGCAGCCACGAGGTCGAGAATCTTTGGATCGTCGACAGCAGCGTGTTTCCGACCTCGGGCGGCTACAACCCGACGCTGACTATCCTCGCCAACGCCTACCGCGTCGTCGACCACTTCGTGCACGAGGCGAAGCGGCAGAACCTATGACACGCCGCGAGTTCATGCTCCGCAGCGCCGTCTACGGCAGCTCGCTCTGGATGCTCCTCAACACGCCGCGACCCCGCGCCCTCCGCGCCGCCCAGGAAACCGCACGCCGTGAGGTTCTGAGCGAAGCGGAGTGGAAGACTGTCGAGGCCATCACGGGACGGATCATTCCTACCGATCACGAGCCCGGCGCCATCGAAGCGAACTGCGTGAACTTCATCGACAAGGCCCTGGCGCACGAGGATGCGAAGATGAAGCCGCTCTACAAAAAAGGTCTCGCCGGACTCGACGCCGTATCGAAACGACGGTTCGCGAAGCCATTCGTGGACCTCTCGTCCGCGCAGCAGGACGAGATACTGGCCGCGCTCGAGTCGGGGAAGGCCGCGGGCTGGCCGCGCGGTGATGCCACGGCCGGCGAGTTCTTCACCACCGTGCGCGAGCATACGCTCATCGGCTTCCTCGCCGATCCGAAGTACGGCGGCAATCGCGACTACGTAGGGTGGAAGGTCGTCGGCTACCCCGGAGGGGGCCACCACCTCGGCGGCTACTCGCCCGCCCAACTGATCGGCAAGGAGAAAATCAAAACCGCCTGGGGCGAAGAGGTGTGAGAGGACGAATAGGCTCAGGATCTCTCACCGTGCGCATGCAAGTGCGCAGACTCACGAGATTGCGGTACTAGCGCTGCCGCCCGTCAAGACGGCTATAGATACTGTGCGTGCGGCGATCGCCGCCGAACACCGAAAGGAGCAGTGAATGCAGATCGAGACCGAGGGCGATGGCATCGTATGGGCGCGTTGGATCGACAAAGAGGCGAAGCCCATCCCGAAGAGGCCACCGGGCACAACGGCAGCACCCGGCGGAAGCTGCGCGAGCTGTAACGCGCAGGACAAGCCCTGGCGAACTGTTGCTGATCCGGCGGTGATGCCGCACGGCGAGCTGATGTACGAGTGTTCGGTCTGCGGCAACACGACGCGCGAAGGGCCGTACGAGAGGGGCAAGGTTCCGCCGATGTCGCATGCGGTAGAATGACCCGCTCAAAGACCGGTCGCGCACGCAAAATTCAGCCGGACGGAGCCGGCAAGCTCCGGCGCGACCTTGTGCGCTGGTACGCGTCCCGACGCCTACCTGAGCCTGCAACACTCGCACACTTCGCTGATAAGGTGCACGCGCGCATGCGAACTGAAAGAACAGCGTTGACGATCTGGCGGCACGTTGACGGGACGCTCGTGGCACGCCGGTTCGATGACCCGCGCAGAGACCGAAACGAAGAGCATGTCGCGGACATCAAGCTCGAACCGGTCTGGATCGACGTCGGGCCTTCAAATTAAGACACCACCGGATCGTGGCCCGCGCTTGCCGAACGACGCAGGCCGCCGGTAAGATCCCGCGCCAACAGCGTCGCGGCGGCGTAGCTCAGATGGCTAGAGCGAGGGTCTCATAATCCCTAGGTCCGTGGTTCGATTCCACGCGCCGCCACTCGTTTTTCTTCTCTCCGCACGCACTGCCCACAACCGAATCATGGGGGGATCTAAGATGTCGACCGCTCGCGTCCTCGTATTCGCTACATTTACGCTTCTCGTATCTGCTACTGCCTCCATCGCATCGTCCGGCGGCGTCCAATGGTCGCCCGATGGCGTCCGACTGTTCGCGCAGAAAGACGTTGGCGGTGAGCGTTGGGCCATTACGCTGAACCTCGATGATCTTACGCTCACAGGAAACGTCTTCTTCCCTGATGGCCGGCCGCCCGCGTTCCTCTGGTGTGATCCGCAAGGACACAGCCATGATCCGAACGTTGCGAACCTCATCCTCAACTACCGATGTTTCGGAAGCGATCAGGCACAGTTCGGCTTCGACTCGCAGGACTGGACGCTGATCAGCGATCAGGTGGCGCTGAACGCAACCTTCTTCGGCCCAACGCCAGAAACATGCGACCTATCGGGAGCGATCAACGGGTCAGATGCTGCGCACGCGACTTCATTTTGGGATTGTTCTGCTCCGGGGCAAACGTACCAGTTCCAGGCATTCGCCAACGGCACCGGGTTCAGCACCGCCAGCGGGCCGTTTCAACTGTCGCTCGTGCAGAACGGCTGTGGGTTCGGGCAGCTCTCGGACGGTAGCTTCTTCAACGCCGAGTACGCGCCGAGTAGGAATCTCCTGACGCTGTATCAGACCACGCCGGCGGTCGATCGGTTTCTCCTCAGCGAATGCCATCGCCGGGATTTGTAGCTGAAGGCCTGGTACGCGGTGTCGCGCGTCGTGAAGCAAGCAAACCTGGCGGCGAAAGGAAATGCCACCGCGATCAACGCACGTCACCAAGAGGAGTCGCACCATGCGCACCGTCTTCGTTGCCCTCACCATCGCCGCCGTTCTCACGCACCGTCCCGCGGGCGCGCAGATCATACCGATCTGTGGGGATGCCAATAACGACGGCGATATCACGGTCAGTGACGGCGTGAGCGCGCTGCGTGCGGCGGCGGGACTGCCGAGTACGTGTCCGCTCGCGGTGTGCGACGTCGACGCTGATGGCCGCATCACCGTCACGGACGGCGTGAACATTCTGCGGAACGCTGCCGTCCTGCCCGCGATCGACGCCTGCAGGGACGTCACGTCGACACCCGTGCCGACGAGCACGCCCCCCTGACGATTCCCGAGTCCGGGCGCGGCGTCAGAGCGCGCGGCGGCGGAAGAGGGCGAGGCCGAGGGCGAGATACGCGAGGCCGTGGAGGAAGAGAACGAGGGTCGGGCGGAGGGCGGCCGCGAGCGGCTGGCGACGGATCATGAGGTCATTGAACGCCGCCATCGCCCAGGTGGTGGGCAGCGCCAGCGCGACCTGACGCATCCACGGCGGCTCGAGGTCGATCGGCCACCAGCAGCCGCCGACGGCCGCCATCGTCACGATGACGATCGAGCCGACCGGGAGGACGGCCTCGCGGCTGCGTGCGACGCCGGCGACGACGAGCCCGAACGCCGTGCCCGCGAACACGATGCCGGCGGTCGGCAGCAGGAGCGCCCACGGCTGCGGCCCGAGTGAGATGCCGAAGGCCAGCCATCCGAGCACGAAGAGCGCCAGCATCTGCAGGACGCCGACGAGGAAACGGGCGAGGAGCTTGGCGACGAGCGCCGTCGCGAACGGCATCGGCATCGCGCGCAGCCGCTCGAGCGTGCCCCAGTCGCGTTCGTCGAGGAGGCCGAGAGAGACGCCGAGGAGCATGCCGAGAAGCAGGAACGTGATGCTGAATCCCGGCACGTTCTGATCGAACGTGTTGAGGCGCGCCGGGGCGCCGGTGACACTCGCCTCCTCGATGCGCAGCGCTCCGGGAAGGGCGAGCGTCGGCGGCTCCGCGAGCGCCGGCAGGTCGAGCGCCGGCAGCGACGGTGGCGCCGGCAGCTCGACGCGCGGCAGCGTCGGCGCGAACGACGCCGTGCCCGCGGGCACGAGGCGCGCGGCGAGCACGGCCGGATCGCTCGTCGCCAGCGCGAGAAGCGCGGGCGGGATCGCGGGCGGCGCCGGCGGCGGCGGGAAGCCGTCGGCGAAACGCCCCGCCTGCTTGCGGACGGCATCGAGCCAGGCCGCGAACTCGTCCTGGCGGGCGCTGAGCTCGGTGAAGAATTGCCGCAGCGGCGCGAGCTCCACGGCGAGCCGGGCGCGGGCCTCGGCCTCGCGCTCGGCGGCGATCGCCCCGAGCGCGGTCGCGATCTCACGCGCGGCACGCCGGCGCGCGTCCTCGATCCTACGCTCCGCGTCGGCGCGCGCCGCGGCGAGCGCGTCGACGACGCGGGCGCGCTCGCTCCGCAGTCGCACCGCGGCGCGCTCGAAGCGCCGCCCGGTCGCGCGCGCGTGCGTACGTGCCTTGTCGAGGCGCGCGGCGGCGCGGTCGCGCGCGGCCTCCTCGACGCGATGGCGCAGCTCCTGCACGAGGACGCGTACGCTCGCGACCTCGAGATACTTGACGGGATCCGTATAGAGGAGCAGCGACGCCCCGTGGCCGGCGACGACGGCGTCGGAGGTGCCGGGCGGGATCACCAGCGCCGCGCCGGCGACGTGCGCGCGCACGAGGTCACGTGCGGCGTCGCGCGTCGCCACCGGATGAAGGCGGACCACGGGCACGTCGGCGAGCCCCTGCACTAGCGCGTGTCCGACGCGGCCGCCGTCCTCGTCGGCAATCGGCAGCTCGTAGGCGGCGGTGCCGCGCACGCTTGCGCCGTAGAGGCTCGCCAGCGAAAAGCCGGCGACGGTGATGACGACGATCGGCGCGACGGCGAGAAACACGAGGCCGGCGCGATCGCGCAGGAGGAGGCGCAGATCCTTGCCGATCGCGGCGCCGAGCCCGCGGAGCATCACGCCGACGCCCCGTCCTCATCGCGCAACGCACGCCCGGTGAGATGGAAGAACGCATCGGCGAGGTTGGGGTGGTGGACCGATAGCTCGACGACCTCGCCGCCGGCACGCACCACCGCCAGCAGGACGCGCGACACCGCGCCGCCGTCGTCGACGGCAACCGCAATTCCGGCGCCGTGGTCGTCGCCGATCACATGCGCGCCGGCGGCGCCGTCGAGCCAACCGGTCGGCAGCGGCCGCGCGGTACGCAGGCGGACGCTCAAGGTCATGCCGGTCTGGACGATGAGCTCGTCGGGTGTCCCGGTCGCGACGACGCGGCCGTCGTCGAGAAGCACGACGCGCCCGCAGAGCCGCTCCGCTTCCTCCATGTAGTGCGTGCTGTACAGCACCGCGGCGCCGTCGCGCGCCAGGCTCTCGACCGCTTCGAAGATGCGCTCGCGCGACTGCGGATCGACGCCGGCGGTCGGCTCGTCGAGGAGGACGATGCGCGGGCGATGGAGGATGCCGGCGGCGAGATTCAAGCGACGGCGCATGCCGCCCGAGAACTGCGCGACCGGCTCGTCGGCGCGGCCGTCGAGCGCCACGAGCGCCAGGGCGCGCGTCACCGCCGCGCCCGCCTCGCTGCCGGCGAGACCCTGCATACGCGCGAAGAAGTGCAGATTCTCGCGGGCGGTGAGCGTCGGATAGAGGGCGAGACGCTGCGGGACGAAGCCGAGGACACGCCGCGCCGCGGCCGCCTCCGCCGGCAGCCGGTGGCCGGCGACGGTAACCCTGCCGGTGTCGGCGTCGAGGAGCGTCGCGATGATCGAGATCGTCGTCGACTTGCCGGCGCCGTTCGGGCCGAGGAGGCCGGTGATTGCGCCCGGGGCGACGGTGAAACTCACGCCGGCGAGCGCCGTGCGCGCGCCGTACGTCTTCACGACGCGGTCGACGGCGATGAGCGGCTCCATCGGCGTCGCCTAGTGTCCCGTCTCGGAAATCGCGGGTACGCCAGGGCGTCGAGCCGCGCCGCTGGCAAGGAGGGCGACCGAGGCATAGCGGCGAGCTATGCCGCAGGGAGCACGCCGCAGCCGGCGGAGATGGATCGACGGTCTGGCGTACCTGCGATTTCCGAGACGGGACACTAGTCGGGGCCCGGGGCGGTTCGCAGGTCCGCGGGCGCGACCGCCACCGCGCGCGCGGCGCCATCGACGGTGACGTGCGCGCGGGCGAGCAACGTGTGCGGCGTCTCGCTGCGACCGATGAGCGCGTCGACATCGGGACCGAGGACGTAGAAGTCGGTCTCCTCCGGGGTGCCGGGCTGGTCGAGGTGCGCGCGCAGCTCGTCGAGCGTGCGATACGGGCGATGATGGTACCGCATCGCCACCTTGATGCCGTCGGCGGGAACGCGCAGCCCCTGGAGCTGGAGGCGCTCGAGCATCGGCACCATGATCGTTTCCCACAGCACGTGGACGCGCGTCGTCTCATCACGCGTGGTGCTGTCGAAGACGACGCCGGTGTCGACGACGAACACCAGGTAGCGCTTGTCCTCGTGCGACCGCACGCCGTCGACGCTGACGGCGGTGGCACGCATCGAGCCGTTTCGCATCGCGTTCACGAGGAGCTGGGTCTCGATCACGATCGCGTCGTCACCGTAGTGATGTCGCACCTTGCGGAGCGCGCGCACGACGTCGCCACGCGAGGCGCTGCCGAGCGCCTCCATGCCCGAGGGAAGCGGCTCCGGATCGGCGGCGGCGGCACGGCTCGCGAAGATCATGAGCGCGCCGCCGGCGGTGAGCGCCCACCATGCAGCGATCGCGTACACCGAGCCGGTCCGTCGGATCATCGTCGCAGGCTGCCACGGCCGGCGCGATGGCGCAATTTGGTCGCGGCGCGGCAGCCGACCGCGCGCGGTTGAGCGGCGACACCCGGCGGTGCTTTGATGCACCGATGGCCCTGACGCTGCTCGCCGCGCTGCGCGCGGCGGTCCGCCGCTACGAGTTGCTGCGGACGGGTGACGTCGTCCTCGTGGCGGTCTCCGGAGGCGCCGACTCGGTGGCGCTCCTCGCCGCGCTCCACGAGTTGCGCGACGAGCTCGGCATCCGTCTCGTAGCGGCGCACCTCGACCACGGGCTGCGCGGCGCCGAGAGCGCCGCCGATCGCACCTTCGTCGAGGCGCTCGCGGCCGAGCTCGGCGTGCCGCTCACCGTCGAGGCAGTGCGCCTCCCGCCCGGTAACGTCGAGGCGCAGGCGCGGCACGCCCGCTACGAGTTTCTCGCCCGCGCCGCCGCCGCGAGCGGCGCCACCAAGATCGCGACCGCGCACACCGTCGACGATCAGGCGGAAACGGTGCTGCTGCGTGTCGTACGGGGCGCCGGCCGTCGCGGCCTCGGCGGCATTCGGCCGCGGCGCGGCGCGATCATCCGGCCGCTCCTCCTCTGTGACCGCGTGCAGGTGCGACACTTCCTGGTCGCACGCGGCCGCGCGTGGCGACGCGATCGCAGCAACTTCGACTACGGCCTGGCGCGAACGCGCCTCCGCGCCGGTTACCTGCCGGCGCTCGCTCGCGAGCTGAACCCGCGGCTCGCGCGCGCGCTCGCGCGTCTCGCCGACGTCCTGCGCGACGAGGATACCCTCCTCGACGGCATCGCCGCGACGGTGCCGGGCGTCGCCGACGGCATCGACCTCGCCGTGCTGCGCGCCCTCGAGCCGCCGATCGCCCGCCGTGTCGTGCGACGCTGGTGGCGGCGCGTCGGCAGCGGTCGTCGCCTCGCGTTCGGACACGTCGACGCCGCGTTGGCTCTGGCGCAGCGCGCGCACGGCGGCGGCCGGGTGCGCGTGCCGGGCGGATGGGTCGTCCGCACGGCGACGGCGCTCGCCTACGAGGTCGGCGACGGCGACGCGGCGGCGGAACCGTACCAGCGTGTGCTCGTCCCGGGCGGCGCCGTCGACCTCCCCGGCGGCTGGCGGCTGTCGCTCTGCGAGAACGTGGCGGACGGCAGCATCACGCCCGGCGACGACCTATGCGTGCTCGACGCCGACGCCGTGAGCGGTCCGCTCGTCGTGCGCACCCGGCGCCCGGGGGACCGCATGCGCCTCCTCGGCCTCGACGGTCACACCTCGATCAAGCGGCTCTTCATCACCCGCCGCGTGCCGCAAGCGCTCCGCGCCGGGTACCCGCTCGTCCTCGACGGCAACGCGATCGTGTGGGTGCCCCGCTGCGGCCGTGGGGAGGGAGCCCTCGTCGCTGCCGGGACGCGACGCGTGCTGGTCCTGCGTCTGGAAGCTGCGCCCTACGCGGCGCACAACGCATAGCACACATTGCCGCCTCGTACCCCCCTATGGTACCGTTGCCCACGCTGCCGTGCCGATACGTAAGGGAGATAAGACGGTGAATCAGCTCTCGCGAAACCTCGCGCTGTGGCTTCTTCTCATTCTCATGGTCCTGCTGTTGGTGAACGTCTTCACCAAGCAGCCGGCGCGCGATCAAGAGATGATCTTCAGCGACTTCCTGGCGGCGGTCGAGAAGGGCGATGTCACCGAGGTCACGATCCAGGGCCAGGACATTCACGGCAAGCGCGCGACCGGCGAATCGTTCCGCACCTTCTCCCCGGCATATCCCGAGCTGATCACCGACCTGCGCGCCAAGGGCGTGAAGATCGACGCCCGCCGCGAGGATCCCGAGCCCTTCTGGTACGTGCTGCTGGTGAACTGGTTCCCGATGATTCTCCTCATCGGGCTCTGGGTGTTCTTCATGCGCCAGATGCAGGTGGGTGGCGGCAAGGCGATGTCGTTCGGCAAGAGCCGCGCCAAGCTCCTCACCGAAAACCATCACAAGGTGACGTTCGACGACGTCGCCGGCATCGACGAGGCGAAGGAAGAGCTCGAGGAAATCATCGCCTTCCTCAAGGATCCCAAGAAGTTCACCAAGCTCGGCGGCCGCATCCCCAAGGGCGTGTTGCTCGTCGGACCGCCGGGGACGGGCAAGACCTTGCTCGCGCGCGGCGTCGCCGGCGAGGCGGGCGTGCCGTTCTTCTCGATCAGCGGCTCGGACTTCGTCGAGATGTTCGTCGGCGTCGGCGCCTCGCGCGTCCGCGACCTCTTCGTGCAGGGAAAGAAGAACGCGCCCTGCATCATCTTCATCGATGAGATCGACGCCGTCGGGCGCCATCGCGGCGCCGGCCTCGGCGGCGGCCACGACGAGCGCGAGCAGACCTTGAATCAGCTCCTCGTCGAGATGGACGGTTTCGAGACCAACGAGGGCGTCATCATGATCGCGGCGACCAATCGCCCCGATGTCCTCGATCCGGCGCTGCTGCGCGCCGGGCGCTTCGACCGCCGTGTCGTGGTACCGCGTCCCGACGTCAAAGGACGCGAGGGCATCCTGCGCGTCCACACCCGGCGCGTGCCGGTCGCGGAGGACGTCGACGTCGAGCTGTTGGCACGCGGCACACCCGGCTTCGCCGGCGCCGACTTGGAAAACCTCGTCAACGAGGCGGCGCTGCTCGCCGCGCGTCATAATCGCGAGCGCGTGATGATGATCGATTTCGAGGTCGCCAAGGACAAAGTGATGATGGGCTCCGAGCGGCGGAGCATGATCATCAGCCTCGAAGAGCGCCGCAACACCGCCTACCACGAGTCCGGCCATGCGCTCGTCGCCAAGTTGCTTCCCGGCGCCGATCCCGTCCACAAGGTGACGATCATCCCGCGCGGCATGGCGCTCGGCCTCACGCAGCAGGTGCCGCTGGACGATCGCCACACCTACGACAAGCAATTCCTCGAGAACAACTTGACGATCCTCTTCGGCGGCCGCGCCGCCGAGGAGATCGTGCTCGGCCACACGACGACGGGCGCCGGCAACGACATCGAGAAGGCGACCGAGCTCGCCCGCAAGATGGTCTGTGAATGGGGTATGAGCGAGAAGCTCGGCCCCATGACCTTCGGCAAGAAGGAGGAACAGATCTTCCTCGGCCGCGACTTCACGCAAACCGCCGAATACTCGGAGAGCACGGCGATCGAGATCGACCACGAGCTGCGGCGGATCATCGGCGAGGGCTACCAGCGCGCGAAGAGCCTCCTGAAGGAGAACATCGAGATTCTCCATCGCATGGCCGAGGCGCTGCTCGAGCGCGAGAGCCTCGACGGCTCGGATATCGACGTCATCATCCGTAGCTGCGGCGGGGGCAACGGACTCAACGTCGGCGCCGCGAGCGCCTGAGCGGCCGCCCGCGGGCGGACCGGCGATACGGTCGTCGTCGGTGAAGGGCATGGCCGCGACGCGCGTCGAGCGGCGGCGGCTGCCGGAGGGGCGGACGGTGGTGATGGGCATTCTAAACGTCACCCCCGACTCATTCGCCGACGGCGGACGATACGCCGCGCCGGAGGCGGCGCTCGCCCACGCCCGGCGGCTCATCGCCGAGGGGGCGGACGTGATCGACGTCGGCGGCGAGTCGACGCGTCCCGGGGCGCTGCCGATCGATGCCACCCTGGAGCGCGCGCGCGTCGTGCCGGTGATCGCGGCGCTGCGTGCCGAGACCACGCTTCCGATCTCGGTCGATACCACCAAGGCCGAGGTCGCCGCCGCCGCGCTTGCAGTCGGCGCCGACATGGTGAACGACGTCAGTGCGGGGTGCTTCGACGCCGGCATGTTGCCGCTGGTCGCCGAGCGCGGCGCCGCGATCGTGTTGATGCACATGCAAGGCGACCCGGCGACGATGCAGGACGCGCCGACCTACGGCGACGTGGTGGGCGAGGTTGCGGCGTTCCTGGCGGCGCGCGCGGCGGCGGCACGGGAGGCCGGCATCGCCGCCGAGCGCATCTGGCTCGACCCGGGGATCGGCTTCGGCAAGCGTTGCGAGCACAACCTGGCGTTGCTCGCGGGGTTGGAACGCCTCGTGGACCTCGGGTATCCGGTCGTCGTCGGCGCGTCGCGCAAGGGGTTTCTCGGCGCGCTCAGCGGCGATCCCGTCGACGCGCGCCTGCCGGCGTCACTCGCGGCGGCGGTACTAGCGGCGGCGCGCGGCGCGCGCGTCGTGCGTGTCCACGACGTCGGCGCGACCCGCTCGGCCCTCGCCGTCGCCGACGCGCTGGCGCGCCTCGGCAGGGTGCGGGGCTGACGAGCATGAGTGCGCGGCTACGATGAGCCTCTTCCGCGATTTCCGCTGGCAAGACGTCGTCGACATGCTGATCATCGCATTCGTCGTCTACCAGCTCGGGCTCCTGATTCGCGGCACGCGCGCCGTGCAGATGATCATGGGGCTCGTCGTTCTCGCCGCGGTGTACCAGGGCGCGCAATACTTCGAGCTCTATACCGTCAACTGGGTGCTCGATTCGATCGGCAACGTCCTCCTCATCATCGTCGTCGTCGTCTTCCAGCACGACATCCGCCGCATGCTGACACAGGTGGGGACAGGGCCGCTTTTCAGCGGCCTGCCGCGCGTGGCGCACGGTCAAGTGATCGAGGAGCTGACGCGCGCCGCGGTGACGCTCGCCGGCCGGCGCATCGGTGCCCTCATCGTGATCGCGCGTGAGGTCGGGCTGAACGAGTACATGGAGGGCGGCACCCGCCTCGATGCGCAGGTCACGAAGGAACTGATCCAGAGCATCTTCATTCCCTCGTCGCCGCTGCACGACGGCGCGCTGGTCGTGCAGCACGGACGGATCGTCGTGGCGGGGTGTTTCCTGCCGCTCACCACCAACCCGAACGTGTCGAAGACACTCGGCACCCGCCATCGTGCTGCGATCGGGCTCACCGAGGAGACCGATGCGGTCGTGATCGTCGTCTCCGAGGAGGAAGGGAAGATTTCACTCGTCCGCGAGGGGCGCATCACCCGCGACCTCGACGCCGGTATCCTGCGCAGCACATTGCAGCAGCTACTCACGTGAGCGCTCCGGCTCGAGATTGGCAGCGGTACACGGCGCCGTTGCGTCGCAACGCGCTCGGCAAGCTCGCGGCACTCGCCGTGGCCTTCGTCCTCTGGCTCTTCGTCAACGCGGGAAAGCGCGAGACCGAGGTCCTGCAGTTTCCGATCGAGTTCCGCAACACACCCGAGCACTCCGTCCTCGTCACCCGCGAGCGCGTCGACACGGTCTCGGTGAAGCTCAACGGACCGGGCGCGCTGCTCGCGTCGCTCGACGGCCGCCGCGCGCCGATCATCATCGATCTCTCCGCCATCGAGATTGGGCAGGAAATGCGCCTCAAAATTCATGACGAGATGATCCGTGTGCCGCGCGGGGTGCGCATCCTCGACGTCGAGCCGGCGCGCATCCCCGTCCACCTCGAGGAGATCCGCCACGTGACGGTCCCGGTACGGCTCACCCGTACCGGGGAGCCCGCCGACGGTTACAAGATCGACACCGTCCGTCTGGTGCCGTCCAGCGTCGTCGTCACCGGACCGGCGAGTACCGTCGAGGGCCTGCAAATGGTCGAGACCGAGCCGCTCGACCTGAACGGGGTGACTGCGGCGCTGCAACGGCCGGTCGCGCTCGTGCGCGGCGAGCATCTGCTCTCGGTCACGCCGGAGCGGGTGCTGGCGCAGATCGCGGTCGAGCCGATCCGCATCACCCGCGAGCTCAAGCGCGTCGCGATCGACGTCCGCAATACCGATCACCCCTTTCAGCTGCGGCCGCCGCATGTCAATCTCACGGTGCGAGGTCCGGCGCGTGGGGTGCAAAGTCTCGAGCTCGGTCCGGGGAGCGTCTACGTCGATGCGGCGCCGCTCGGGGTTGGAGAGCACTCGGTGGAGCCGGCGGTGGTCCTCCCCGCCGGCATCGAGCTCGTGAAGCGCGACCCGGCCTCCGTCAGCCTCGAGATCCTCGACAAGAAAGGCGGAGCGCGCAGATGACCAGCATTCCTCCCGCGACGAACGGCACTGGCAGTAGCCGCACCCGCCAGCTCTTCGGGACGGACGGCGTCCGTGGGGTCGCGAACATCGAGCCGATGACCTCGGAGACGGCGCTGCGGCTCGGGCGCGCCGTTGCCTACGTCTTCCGCCGTGCCGCGGGGCGACGTCACAAGATCGTCATCGGCAAGGACACCCGCGTCTCCGGCTACATGCTCGAGACCGCGATGGCCTCGGGCATCTGTTCGATGGGCGTCGACGTCCTGTTGGTCGGCGTGATGCCGACGCCGGGCATCGCTTTCCTCACTCGCAGCATGCGTGCCGACGCTGGTGCGGTCATCTCGGCGTCGCACAACCCGTTCCAAGACAACGGCATCAAGTTCTTCTCGAGCCAGGGCTTCAAGCTGCCCGACGACGTCGAGCTCGAGATCGAGCGTCTCGTTCTCGAGACCGACATCGACCACCTGCGTCCCACCGCGGACGAGATCGGCAAGGCCTTCCGCGTCGACGACGCGCGCGGCCGCTACAACGTGTTCGTGAAGAACACCTTCCCGCGCGACCTCACACTCGACGGCCTGAGGGTCGTCGTCGACTGCGCCAACGGCGCCGCCTACAAGGTCGCCCCCGAGGTGCTCGAGGAGCTCGGCGCCACGGTCACGACCATCGGCACCGATCCCGACGGCGAGAACATCAATCGCGACTGCGGCGCCACCGCGCCGGCAGCGCTGCAGGCCGCCGTGCTCGAGCAGCGCGCGCACGTCGGCGTCGCGCTCGACGGCGACGGCGATCGCTGCCTCTTCGTCGACGAGTGCGGGCAGCTGATCGACGGCGACGCCGTGCTGGCGATCGCGGCGCGCGAGATGGTGGAGCACGGGCGCCTCGCCGGCAGCACCTTGGTCACCACCCACATGAGCAACTTCGGTCTCGAGCTCGCCATGCGCGACCTCGGCATCACGATCGTGAAGACCCAGGTCGGCGACCGTTACGTGCTCGAGGAGATGCAGCGCGGCAACTTCAACCTCGGCGGCGAGCAGTCGGGCCACGTCCTCTTCCTCGATCACACCACCACCGGCGACGGCATGATCACCGCCCTCGTCGTCCTCGGCATCATGCGCGCGCGCGGCCTGCCGTTGTCGGGGCTCGCCCGCGTCATGCAGAAGTTCCCGCAGGTGCTGGTGAACGTGCCGGTGCGCGAAAAGCGCGACCTCGCCGAGGTGCCGGCGGTGCGAACGGCGGTCGAGTCGGTCGAGCGCGCGCTCGCCGGTCGCGGCCGCGTCTACATCCGCTACTCGGGGACCGAAGCGCTGGCGCGCGTCATGGTCGAGGGCGAGGATCTGGCGCAAGTCGAGGCGCACGCCGCCGACATCGCCGACGCGGTCAAGACGGCGCTCGGCACCAGTCGCAGCACCGAGCGCGCCGCCACCAAGAGCGGGTGACCTTGGCGCGGCTCGGCGTCAACATCGACCACGTCGCGACCCTGCGACAGGTCCGCCGCGTCGCCTATCCCGAGCCGCTCGAGGCGGCACGGGCGGCGGAGGCGGGCGGCGCCGACGCCATCACCGTCCACCTCCGCGAGGACCGCCGCCACATCCAGGATGCAGACGTCGCTGCCTTGCGCGCGACGCTGCGCGTTCCGCTGAATCTCGAGATGGCGGCGACGCCGGCGATGGTCGCGATCGCGCTCCGGATGCGGCCGGCCGACGTCTGTCTCGTCCCGGAGCGGCGCCAGGAGGTCACGACCGAGGGCGGCCTCGATGCCGCCGCTCACGAGCCGGCGTTGCGCGCGGCCGTCGCCCGCCTCAAGCGCGGCGGTATTTGCGTCTCGCTCTTCGTCGATCCCGAGCCCGTCCAGCTCGAGGCGAGCGCCCGCATCGGCGCCGACGCCGTCGAGCTCCACACCGGCCGCTACGCCGAGCATAGCGACCCGAGCGCGGCGGCGGGCGAACTCGCGGGCCTGGCGGCCGCCACCGCCCGCGGCCGCGCCCTCGGCCTCGTCGTCAACGCCGGTCACGGCCTCCGCTACGACAACACCCGCGCGCTCGCGGCGATCGCCGGCATCGACACCTTGAACATCGGCCACAGCATCGTCGCGCGCGCGTTGATCGTCGGCATGGAGCGCGCCGTGCGCGAGATGCGCGCGCTGGTCGCGGCATGAGCCCGCGCCCGTGATCGTCACCACCGCCGCCGAGATGCGGCGCATCGACGCGTTCACCATCGAGCACTGCGGCGTGCCGGCGGCGGTCTTGATGGAGCGCGCCGGGAACGGTGCGGTCGCGGCACTCCTCGCGCGCTTTCCGCACGTCCGCAAAGCGGGCGTGGTCGTGCTCGCCGGCAAGGGCAACAACGGCGGCGACGGCTTCGTCGTCGCGCGGGGGTTGAAGCGCCGCAAGATCCGCTGCGAGGTGATCCTCGCCGCCGGCCGCGCCGACGTGCGCGAGCCGGCGCGCGGCAAGCTGCGCGCTTGGGCGCGCGCCGGCGGCAAGACGACGACGATCACCGCGCGCGACCTCGGCCCGCTGCAACGCGCGCTGGCGCGGAGCGGATGCGTCGTCGACGCCCTCTTCGGGACCGGCCTGACGGGTGAGCTGACCGGCCTTGCCGCCGAGGCGATCATGCTGGTGAACGCGAGCGGTCTCCCGACCGTCGCTCTCGACATCCCCTCGGGTCTCGATGCCGACCGCGGCGTTCCGCTCGGGGTCGCGATCGAGGCCGAGCTCACCGTCGCCTTCGCGGCGCCGAAGATCGGGACGGTGATCTATCCCGGCGCGCGCAACGCCGGCGAGCTCGCCGTCGTCGACATCGGGATCCCGGACGCGGCGCTGCAGGCGGTCGCGCCGACGACCGAAGCCGTGCTCGCGGCCGACGCCGCAGCCCTTCTCCGTGGGCGCGATCCCGAGTCGCACAAGGGCAGCAACGGTCACGTCCTCCTCGTCGCCGGCGGGCGCGGAAAGACCGGTGCCGTCGTACTCGCGAGCCGCGCCGCGGCGCGCGCCGGTGCCGGACTCGTCACCGCCGGCATTCCCGCCGGCGAGCAGCAGGCGGTCGCGGCCCGCCTCCTCGAGGAGATGACGGCGCCGCTTCCCGACGATGGCGAGGGCGGCTTCGCCTTTCCCTCATCCGCCGCGTACACCGCGCTGCTCGACGGCAAGAGCGCGCTCGTCACCGGTCCCGGCATCGGCGTGTCCGAGGCGCGCCGGGCGCTCGTCGCCTGGCTCGTTACGCACGCACCGCTTCCCATGGTCGTCGACGCCGACGCGCTCAACTGCCTCGCGACGGCGCCGCCCGACGGCGCCTGGGGCGCTCCCGGGCGCCCGCGCATCGTCACGCCGCACCCGGGCGAGATGGCGCGCCTCAGCGGCCTCACGACCGGCGAGGTGCAGGCGGACCGCATCGCGGCGGCACGGCGCCTCGCCGCCGCGCGCGGCGTGATCGTCGTCCTCAAGGGCGCCCGCACCGTCGTCGCCGAGCCGGACGGCCGGGTCGCCATCAACTGCTCGGGCAACGCCGGCCTCGGCAGCGGCGGCACCGGCGACGTTCTCGCCGGCGTGATCGGCGGCCTCCTCGCGCAGGGCTATCCGGCGGCGGACGCGGCGCGCCTCGGTGTGTTCCTTCACGGGTACGCGGCCGATCGCGTCGCCGCGCGGCGTGGGATGATCGGGCTTCTCGCCTCGGACGTGATCGAGGAGCTCCCCGCCGCGACCGCGGCGCTCGCGGACGTGCCGACCTCCGCCTGATGGGCCCGGTCGTCATCGCCAGCGCCTCGGTCGAGGAAACCGAGGCGGTCGCCCGGCGTATCGGCGCAGCCGCGCAGGCGGGCGACGTGATCGCGCTTGCGGGCGAGCTCGGCGCCGGCAAGACGGCATTCGTCCGTGGCCTCGCGGCGGGACTCGGCGTCGCGTCCGAGGAGGTGGCGAGCCCGACCTTCACGATGGTTGCCGAGTACCGCGGCCGCCTGCCGCTGGTGCACCTCGATCTCTATCGCCTCACGCCCGGGGAGGCAGACGTCGGCGCGCTCCGTGAGTACGCCTCGGAGACCGCCGTCACCGCCGTCGAGTGGTTCGATCGCCTGGCCGTGGGCGTGCTGGATGCCAGCCTTCGGGTTCGGATAGACTACGCAGAGCCGGGGCGCCGCCTCACGTTCGAGGGGCGGGGCGAGCGAGCCGTGCGGCTCCTCGCGGCGCTTCCCGGCCACGCGTAGAATGAGCCTAATCGTTCAGAAATACGGCGGAACTTCCGTCGGCGACGTCGCCCGCATCCGCAACGTCGCGAGCCGAGTGGCGGCCTGCCGCACCGCGGGCGACGCCGTCGTCGTCGTGGTGTCGGCGATGGCGGGGGAGACCAACCGTCTTCTCGGCCTCGCCCACGAGCTCAGTCCCGATGCCGATGAGCGCGAGAAAGACGTCCTGATCGCAACCGGCGAGCAGGTGACGGTCGCGCTGCTCGCGATCGCCCTCAACGTCGCCGGCTGCCCGGCGCTCTCGTTCCTCGGCCACCAGGTCCGGATCGCGACCGACAGCGCCTTTGGCAAGGCGCGCATCAAGAGCATCGACGCGTCCCGCATCGGCGCCGCCCTCGCGGACGGCAAGGTAGTGGTGGTGGCGGGCTTCCAAGGTGTCGACGTCAAGGACAACATCACGACCCTCGGTCGCGGCGGATCGGACACCAGCGCGGTCGCGCTCGCAGCGGTGCTACACGCCGACCGCTGCGAGATCTACACCGACGTCGAGGGCGTCTTCACCAGCGACCCCCGCCTCTGCCCGAACGCGCGCAAGCTGGCGCGCATCTCGTACGACGAGATGCTCGAGCTCGCGAGCCTCGGTACGAAGGTGCTGCAAATCCGCTCGGTCGAGTTCGCCAAGCGCTACGGCGTGCCTCTGCACGTGCGCTCGACCTTCACCGAGACCGAGGGGACCTGGGTCGTCGAGGAGGAAGCGAGCATGGAGGACATCCTGGTCTCCGGGGTCACCTACGACCGCGACGAGGCGAAGATCACGCTGCTGCGCGTGCCCGACCAGCCGGGTCTCGCGGCGCGCGTCTTCGGGCCGATCGCGGACGCGAACGTCAGCGTCGACATGATCATCCAGAACGCCAGCGCCGACGGCACGACCGATCTCACGTTCACCGTGCCGCAGGCAGACTTCCGCCGCGCACACGCCCTCGTCGAGGCGCACGCGCGCGAGCTCGGCGCCGCCGGCGTGCGCACCGACACCGACGTCGCCAAAGTGTCGATCGTCGGTCTCGGCATGCGCAGCCACGCCGGCGTCGCCGCCAAGATGTTCCGCACGCTCGCCGAGGTCGGCATCAACATCGAGATGATCTCGACCTCGGAGATCAAGACCTCGGTCGTGATCGCCGCCAAGTACGTCGAGCTCGCGGTGCGCGTGCTGCATGACGCGTTTCTCGGCGCCGGGGAGAGCTCGTGAGCGAGACTGGTGCCACCTCCGGCCGCCCGGAGCGCGTCGGCACGGCGCGCGTCGTGCAGCTCTACGACACCACCTTGCGTGACGGCTGCCAGGGCGAGGACGTCGCGTTCACGCTCGAGGACAAGCTGCGCATCGCCGAGCGGCTCGACGCCTTCGGGATGCACTATCTCGAAGGCGGCTGGCCGGGCTCGAACCCGCGCGACGCCGCCTTCTTCACGGCGGTGCGCCAGCGGCGCCTCGGGCGCACGCGCGTCGCGGCGTTCGGCGCGACGCGGCGGCCGGGCGTCACCTGCGCCGCCGACCGCAACGTCCGTATGCTTCTCGAGGCCGAGACCCCGGTCGTGACCATCGTCGGCCGCACCTGGGACCTGCCGGTTCTGCGCGACCTCCGCATCCCGCTCGAGGAAAACCTCGAGCTGATCGCCGACACGGTCGGGTATCTGCGATCCCGCGTCGACGAAGTGATCTTCGACGCCGAGCACTTCTTCGACGGCCATCGCGCCGCTCCCGAGTACGCGCTCGCTTGCATTCGCGTCGCCGCGGAGGCGGGGGCGACCCTCGTCTGCTTGTGCGACACGCGCGGCGGCAGCGTGCCCGCGCAAGTAGCGGAGGCGACGGCGGCAGCGCGCGCCGCGATCACGGCGCCGGTCGGGATCCATTGTCACAACGACGCCGAGCTTGCGGTCGCCAACTCGCTGGCGGCGGTCGCCGCCGGCGCGGTGCAGGTGCAGGGCACGATCAACGGCATCGGCGAGCGCTGCGGCAACGCCAACCTGTGCTCGATCGTCGCCACCTTGCAGCTGAAGCTCGGCTACGACTGCGTGGCGCCGGCCGCGCTCGCCGACCTCCAGGCGCTCGCGCACTTCATCGACGAGCTCGCGAATCACGAACCGGTGAAGAACCAGCCCTACGTCGGCCAGTCGGCGTTTGCGCACAAAGGCGGCCTGCACGTCGCGGCGGTGCAGCGCGAGCGCGAGATCTATGAGCACGTCGACCCCGCGCTCGTCGGCAATCGCCAGCGCGTGTTGCTGTCGGACCTCTCCGGGCGCAGCAACCTGGTCTACAAGGCACGCGAGTTCGGCATCGACGTCGACGGCAAAGACCCCGAAGTGCAGGGGCTCCTCGACGAGCTGAAGGCGCTCGAGAGCCGCGGCTACCAGTTCGAGGGCGCGGAGGCGAGCTTCGAGCTGCTGATGCAGCGTGCGCTGCACGGCTACGCGCGCCGCTTCCGGCTGATCGGCTTCCGCGTTATCGACGAGAAGCGCATCGAGCACGAGCCCTCGGTCTCCGAGGCGACGATCATGCTCGCCGGCCCCGACGGCCAGATCGAACACACCGCCGCGACCGGCAACGGTCCGGTGCAGGCACTCGACCGCGCCCTGCGGAAGGCGTTGATCAAATTCTTTCCCGAGATCGACGAGGTCGCGCTGCTTGACTTCAAGGTCCGCGTTCTCGGCTCCGACGGCGGCACCGGTGCCGTTGTGCGCGTCCTGATCGAGTCGGGCGACGCGCGCGACCGTTGGGGAACGGTGGGGGTGTCGTCGAATCTGGTCGAGGCGAGCTGGCAAGCGCTCGTCGATTCCCTCGACTACAAGCTCTACAAGGACGCGCGAGCGCGTGCCGCCGCCGTGCCGGGTACGCGTACGACGGCCGGACCCGCGACGGCGCGCGTCGCCGGTCGCGGCGGCGAGAGCTGATGGCGAGCGTCTGGCAACGTCTCAAGGAGGACGTCGAGGTCGTCTTCGCGCGCGACCCGGCGGCGCGCTCGCGCCTCGACGTTATCCTCACCTATCCCGGCGTGCACGCGCTCGTCATCTACCGCGGCGCCCATTGGCTCTGGGGTCGCGGCTTCAAGCTGCCGGCGCGGCTGATGAGCTACGTCGGCCGCTTCCTCACCGGCGTCGACATCCATCCCGGGGCGACGATCGGGCACCGCGTCTTCATCGACCACGGCATGGGTGTGGTGATCGGCGAGACCACGGAGATCGGCGACGACGTCACACTCTACCAGGGTGTCACGCTCGGCGGCACGAGTCTCAGTAAAGGCAAGCGCCATCCGACGATCGAGGACTTCGTGGTCGTCACCACCGGCGCGACCGTGCTCGGTCCGGTGACGGTCGGGCACGGCAGTCGCATCGGCGCCGGCTCGGTGGTGATTCATTCGGTGCCGCCCAACTCCACGGTGGTCGGTATTCCGGGGCGGGTGGTGCGCAGCGAAGCCGCGCATGGCGGCGGTCTCGAGCTGATCGATCTCGATCACGGCGACCTGCCGGATCCGGTGGCGCGTGCGATCTCGGTCCTCGTCTCGCACGTGGAGAAAATCGAGCGCAAGATCGACGACCTCACCGCGCGCCAGGGAACCGCGGACGAGCGTCGTGTCGAGGAGGACGAGGATCTGCAGCGGGTGAAGGCGTTCCTGAGCGAAGGATGAGCGCGTCCGCATGAGGGGGATCTACGCCGACTACGCGGCGGGCGCGCCGCTCCGGCCCGCGGCGAGGCGCGTTCTCGACGACGCGTTGGCGAGCGGCGCCGGCAACGCCTCGAGCGTCCACTGGGCGGGCGCGCGCGCGCGCGCGCTCCTCGAGTCGGCACGCGAGGAGGTCGCGGCGGCGATCGGCGCCCACCCGCTCGAGATCGTCTTCACCAGCGGCGCGACCGAGGCAAACAACCTCGTGCTCGCCGGCGTCGCCGCCGCCGCGGCGGGCCGGCGGTTGCGCATCGCCGTCCCCGCAACCGAGCACGCGTCGGTGCTGCGCACGGCGGAGGCGCTGGCGCGGCGCGGTCACGACCTCCGCGTCCTGCCGGTGGGAGCCGACGGGCGTACCGATCCGACGGCCGTCGCCGCCGCGGCGCCCGACCTGCTCTCGGTCGCGTTGGTCAACGCCGAAACCGGCGTCGTGCAGGCGTGCACCGCCCTCGCGGCGGCGGCGCGTCGCAGCGGTGCACGCGTCCACGTCGACGCCGCGCAGGCCGCCGCCGTCCTGACCCTCGACGTACGTGGGCTCGACTGTGATCTGGTGACGCTCTCCGGTCACAAGCTCGGCGCACCCACCGGCACCGGCGCGCTCTACGTGCGCGAGGGGACCCCGCTCGCACCGCTGCAGCACGGCGGAGCGCAGGAGCGCGGCCTCAGACCCGGGACGGAGAACGCCGCCGCGCTCGCCGCCTTCGCGGCCGCGTTCGCCGCCGCGCGCGCCGCCCTGCCGGAGGAGGCCGCACGCCTCGCGGCGCTCGTCACGCACCTCCAACGCGAAATCGCGACGCTCGCGCCGGACGCTCGCGTCGCCGGCGAGGCCGCGGGTGCGACGTCGGCGGCCGCCGCGGCGTCGCCGGTGCCGCGCGCGCCCCACATTCTCGACGTCGGCTTTGCCGATCTCGACGGCGAGAGCCTCGTCAGCGCCCTCGACCTCGAGGGCGTGGCGGTGTCGGCGGGCTCGGCCTGCGCCGCGGGCGCGAGCGAGCCGTCACACGTGCTGCAGGCGATGGGGTGGAGCCGCGCCGCGGCGGCGAGCGCGGTGCGTTTCAGCTTCGGATGGGCGAGCACCGCGGCCGACGTCGCGGCCATCCTCGCGGTGCTGCCACGGATTCTCGCGCGCGCGCGTGCGCGGCGGACGGAGAACGCATGGCCGGCGCACGCGTCGTAGTCGCGATGAGCGGCGGCGTCGACAGCTCGGTCGCCGCCGCGCTCCTCCACGACGCCGGCTACGAGGTGGTCGGCGTCTCCATGCTGCTCGCGGCGCAGCCGGCGGCGAGTGTCCGAGCAGGGCAGGGCTGCTGCTCGCTCGAAGACTTCCGCGATGCGCGCCGGGTCGCGGAGCGTCTCGGCGTGCCGTACTACGTCTGGAATCTCGCCGAGACCTTCCGCACCAAGGTGCAGGACGTCTTCGTCCGCGAGTACCTGCGCGGTCGGACGCCGAACCCCTGCGTCCTCTGTAACCAAGATCTCAAGTTCGACGAGCTCTGGCGGCGTGCCGGCGCCCTCGGTGCCGATTTCGTCGCGACCGGCCACTATGCCCGCGTCGTCACCGGTACCGACGGCCGCACGCGTTTGCTGCGCGCGCGCGACGCCGCGAAAGACCAATCATACTTTCTCTTCGGCCTCTCGCCGGCACAGCTCGCGCGTACGCTCTTCCCACTCGGCGAGCTCACCAAGGACGACGTACGCGCGCTGGCGCGCCGGCTCGATCTCGGCGTCGCCGACAAGCCCGAGAGCCAGGAAATCTGCTTCGTGCCCGATCGCGACTACGCCGGCTTCGTCGAACGGCGCAGCGATGCGCGCCCGCCCGCCGGCGCCGTCATCGACGACGACGGGCGCGTGGTCGCGTCGCACGCGGGCGTGCATCGTTTCACGATCGGGCAGCGGCGCGGCCTCGGGGTGGCGGGGGGCCCGGCGCGCTACGTGACCGCGATCGACGCCGACACCGCGACCGTCCGCATCGGCGCACGCGCGGCGCTCGCGGCCGGCGGGCTCGTCGCCGAGCGCGTCCGCTGGATGGCCGGGCCGGTCGAGACGGCGTCGGTCCGCATCCGGCATCGCCACGTGCCGGTCGCGGCGCGCCTGCGCGTCCTCGACGGCGATCGCGTCGAGGCACGCTTCCTGGCGCCGGTCTCGGCCGTCACGCCGGGGCAGGCGGCGGTCTTCTACTGTAGCGACGAGGTCGTCGGCGGCGGCTGGATCGCTGCCGCGCTCGCCCCGGAAGCGGACGCCGCTGCGCTCGGAAGCGACATTGACGCCGTCGCATGCAGGAGCGACGCGTGAGTCACGTGATCGAGGAGCGGCTGGCGTATCAGTTCCGCAAGCCGGAGCTGCTCGAGACCGCGCTCACGCACCGCTCGCTGACGCCTACGGGCGGCACCCGCAACAACGAGAAGCTCGAATTCCTCGGCGACGCGGTCCTCGACCTGGTCGTCAGCGACCTCCTCATGCAGCAGTTTCCACGCCACCAAGAGGGCGACCTCTCGAAGCTCCGCGCCTCGTTGGTGAACGCCCGCGTCCTCGCCGAAAAGGCGCGCACGCTCGGCCTCGGCAAGGAGCTGCGTCTCGGCAAGGGCGAGGAGAAGAGCGGCGGGCGCGAGAAGGAGTCGATCCTCGCCGCCGCGTACGAGGCGCTGCTCGGCGCGATCTACCTCGACCGCGGCTTCGTCGCCGCGCGGCGCGTCCTGGCACGACAGTTCGCCGCCGATCTCAAAGCGCGCGCCAGTGGCGCCGTCGAGGACTGCAAGACGCGGCTGCAGGAGATCACGCAGCGGATTTTCAAGACGACACCCACGTATACGCTGGTGCGCGAAACCGGACCGGATCACGCCAAGCACTTCGTGAGTCAGATCTCGGTCGGCGGGCGGACGTTCGGGCGTGGTGAGGGATTGAGCAAGAAGAGCGCGGAACAGGCGGCGGCCATGGAGGCGCTCCACGCCCTCCAGGTCGAAGCGGCGGCCCTGGCCCCCAAAAAGGCGCCAGGCGGCGAGGCGAGCGTGCGGCCGGCACGCAAGGGCGCCTCGGGAATGGGAGGCGAGCGATGATCGGGGTTCCAGCCATGCGGGTGCGGCAGTTCGGTGTCGACTTCTACCAGGCGATCCTCACCGGCACCGACGTCGAGAGACTGGTGCGCTTCGAGGTGCTCTCCTACGACGCCGGCGTCGTGCCGATGAGCGGCGGTACGGGAAAGAAGCGCAAGGCGAAGATCAACTGGGAACTTCTCGAGAAGCGCATCGCGCGCAGCGCCGAGGCGTACCAGCGTCCGGTGATCCGCAAGAAGATCGTCGAGCTGATCGACTACTACAATCAGTGCGCCGAGGCGGCGAACCTGCCGGCGATCCCCGGCGCCGTCCTCCTGGTCGCCGACCGCCGCCTCGAGTTCGAACGAGGGGGCGGCAACCGTGCCCTCGGCATGCTGCAGCTGCCGACCGAGCAGGGCGTCCTGCGCGCGCTCGACGGGCAGCATCGCCTACTGGCGCTGCATCAGCTCGCCGAGACCCGTCCGATCCAGGACGTGCAGGTGCCGGCGGTGATCTTCGACAGCCTCGCGCCCGATCAGGCGGTCGAGCTCTTCGTGACGATCAACGCCAAGCACACCAAGCTCAATCCCTCGCACCTGATCAGCCTCGCCGGCCGGCGCCTCTATCCCGACAAGGTCCTCGCCGCCGGACACGACATCATCCGCGCGCTCTCCGAGGACGCGTCGTCGCCGCTGCACGGCGACATCAAGCTCTTCGGCGTCGGCCGCGGCAAAGTCGCGCAGGCACCGCTCGCCGAGGAGCTGCGCAACATCTTCACCTCCGTCCAGGCGCTCGGCGGCCGCGACGCCGACCGTTTCCTCGACGGCGCCAAGCGCTTCTTCTTGAACTACTTCAAGCAGATCGAGCGCGTCTTCGAGACCGCATGGAAGGGGCGGAAGTACAGCATCCGGACCGGCATGGCGCTACGCGCGTTCCTGCGCGTCGTGCCCGACGTCCTCGCCGCGATCAAAGCGAACCGCCGCGATCCCGCCGACGCGGCCGCGATCCGCGAGGTCATCGCGCCCTGGGCCGAGACGATCGGCGACAACCGCTTCGAGACCGAGGGCGAATGGCGCCGGAAGCTCGCCGGCGGCACCAGCAGCACCGTCGACCAGCTCGCCCGCGAGCTCCGGACCGGGCTCCGCCGCTGAACGCCCCCACCTATGTAGGGGGGGAAGCGCGCGTGATGGAGGCGCGCGGATTTACTCCGCGCGCCGACGCCCATCGGAGCGCGGCGCGCTCCGCGCGCCGCGCGCACGGGGCAGTATTGAAAACCCGGTATTCAATTACTCGCCAGCGCGCTGGTTGGCAGCTAGCATGCTGCCGATGTCCTCGACGACCGCGACCCCTGGCGATGCGCACGCGGCGACCGCGATCCAAGGCACCGCTGCACCGGCGGCGCACCGCGCCGGCTTCGTGACCCTCGTCGGGCGGCCGAACGTCGGCAAATCGACGTTGCTCAACCGGCTCGTCGGCACCAAGCTCGCAGCGGTCTCGGCAAAGCCACAGACGACGCGCAATCGCATCGTCGGCATTCTCACCCGCTCCGAGGCGCAGATCGTCCTGGTCGACACCCCCGGCATCCACGGCGGCAGCACGCCACTCAACAGCCGCATGGTCGCGGCCGCTCGTCAGTCGCTCGGCGACGCCGACGTGGTGCTGTTGGTCGTCGACGGCGCGACCGGGATCGGGTCGCTGGATCGCGAGGTCGCGGCGGAGGTCGCAACGCGCGTGCGCATCGTCGCCGTCAACAAGAGCGACGTCGCCACGCGGCAGATGTTGCTGCCGACGTGCGCCGAGGTGGCGCGGCTGCTCCCGGGCGCCGAGGTGGTGCCGGTGAGCGGTCTCACCGGCGACAACGTCGAGCGGCTGCTGACGCTCGTCGCCGCCGCGCTTCCCGCGGGCCCGAACCTCTACCCGGCGGAGCAGGTGAGCGAGCAGAGCGAACGCTTCCTCGCCTCCGAGATCGTCCGCGAGCAGATCGTCGAGCAGACGCGCGACGAGCTGCCGTACACGACGGCGGTCGTGATCGACACCTTCCGCGAGGAGCCGGCGCGCAACCTGCTCGTGATCCAAGCGACGATCCTCGTCGAGCGCGCAACGCAGAAAGGCATCGTGATCGGCGAGCGCGGCCGGCGGATCCGCAGCATCGGTCAGGCGGCGCGGCTACAGCTCGAGACGATCTTCGCCTGCCGCGTCTTCCTCGAGCTGCACGTCAAGGTCGTCCGCGAATGGAGCAAGGACCCGCGTGTCCTCCGCGAGCTCGGACTCTAGGCGACGGCCGGCGCGTGACGCCGTGACCGCCACCGCCGCGGGCGGTGACGATGCCGCCGCGACGATCGTCGCCGGCGCGGCGCCGCCGCGCGTCGTCCTCGTCGGACGGCCGAACGCCGGCAAGTCGACGCTCTTCAACCGTCTCCTCCGGCGCCGCAAGGCGCTCGTCGATCCCACGCCCGGCGTCACGCGCGACGCCAACGAGGGCGTCGCCGTGTTCGGTGACCGCGCCGTGCTGCTCGTCGATACCGGCGGCTTCGAGGCGGAGGGTGCGGCCGGGCTCGACGTCGCCGTGCGCGCGTGCAGTCTCGGCGCCATCGCCGACGCGGCGCTCGTCGTCTACGTGCTCGACGGCAAGGCCGGGCTCTCGGCGGCGGACGAGGCGGCGGCGCGCGAGCTTCGGCGCCGCGGCGCCCCCGTCCTCTTCGTCGTCAACAAGCTCGACTCGCCGCGCCGCGAGGCCGGCGCCGGTGAGTTTTATCGGCTCGGCGCCGCCGATCTGATCTCGGTCTCCGCCGAGCACGGACACGGCATCCCGGACCTGATCGAGACGATCCTCGCGCGCGTGCCCGCGGCCGCGGCGCCCGGTGAGAGCACCGCGATCCGCGTCGGCATCATCGGCCGCCCGAACGTCGGTAAGTCCTCTCTCGTGAATCGCCTCCTCGGCTACGCGCGGACGCTCGTCCACGAAACGGCGGGGACGACGCGCGACGCCGTCGACACCCTGCTCGAGGTCGGGGGCACACGCTACCTCCTCATCGACACCGCCGGCATACGTCGCCGCGTGCGCATCCACGAGCGGGTCGAGAAGTTCGCCGCGGCGAAGGCGCTCGAGACGGTCGGCCGCGCCGACGTCGTCGTCGTCGTGCTCGACGCCTCGGAAGGGGCGACCGACCAGGACATGCGCATCGCCAGCCGCGCGTGGGAAGAAGGGCGGGGGCTCCTCGTCGTCGCGAACAAGTGGGACCTGCAGCGCACGGCCGCGAAGACGTTCGTCGACGACGTACGCGTCCATTATCCGAGTCTCACCGGGGTGCCGGTCCTGACCCTCTCGGCGCGGACGGGCGCCGGTGTCGATGCGCTCCTGCCGGCGGTGAAGCGGATCGCCGCCGCGCACGCGATCGAGCTCCGCACGCCGCGTCTCAACGAGGTGCTCGCGGCCGTTGTGCGCGCCAAGGAGCCGCCGCTCGCTCACGGACGGCGGCCGAAGCTCTTCTACGCGACCCAGGTCGGGCGCCGGCCGCCGACGATCGCGATCTTCACCAACGCCCCGACGGCGATCCATCCGAGCTATCATCGCTACCTCCAGAAGCAGATCGCGGCGGCGTTCCGGGTGACGGGGACGCCGCTGCGGGTGCAGTTCCGAGGCCGGCGATGACCATACGGCGCGGCCGCGTCGAAGCGGCGATGACGACGGCTCCGGCATCGCGGCGGCACGCGCTCGGCGTCGCCGACGTGCGCCGCGGCGGGACACGTGCGTGGGCCGTCCTACGCGACGCGGGGCGGAAGTTCTACGCTGACGACTGCCCGACGCTCGCGGCGGCGATCTCGTTCTACGCGCTGCTGTCGCTGATCCCGGTGCTCTTCCTGGTGATCGCGATCCTCGGCTACGTCGTCGGCTCCTCGCAGGAGACGTTCCGTGCCGTGCTCGGCTCGGCGCGTGAGTTCATCCCCCATCTGAGCGATGACTTCACGCACAATCTCGAATGGGTCGTCGCCAACCGTGGCCGGCTCTCCTGGCTCGGCTTGGGGACCTTGGTGGTGGCCTCCGGTCTTGTCTTCCATGCCACCGAGTTCGCGCTCGACCGTCTCTTCGCCGTCGGTCAACACCGCGGCTTCGTACACTCGCGCCTGCTGTCGATGAGCGTCGTCGTGGCGATGGGGGTGGTGTTGCTGTTCTCGTTCTACGTCGGCGTCCTCTTCCACGCCCTGAACGCCGATCCCGACCTGGCGCCGTTCGGGGAAGGGCTGCTGCTGCAGCTCGCGCACGGGCTGCGCATCCAGTACCTGACCTCGGTGATGCTGGTGCTGGCGTCGTTCACGCTCGCGCTGCGTGTCTTTCCGCACGCGCCCGTCGGCTGGCGCGAAGCGTTCCTCGGGGCATGCATCGGCACCGTCCTCTGGGAGGTCGCGCGACGGTTCTTCCTCTGGTACCTCGCGAACATGGCGCAGTTCTACGTCGTCTACGGCTCGCTCGGCGCACTCGTCGCCGTCATGGTGTGGATCTACATGTCGGCGACGATCTTCCTCTACGCCGCCGAGTGCGTCGTCCTCCTCGGCCCGCAGCGCTGACGTCCTCGCGGGTCATGCCGGAACGTCGCGTCGAATGCGGCGTCGCGGTCAGCGGAGTCCGGAGGCGCGATACTCGGCGGCGACGCGCGCGTAGTTCACCGCCGACGCGAGGAGCGACGCGCGCTCGGCAACGGTGAGCGAGCGCACGGCCCTCGCCGGACTGCCGACGACGAGCTGGCCCGGCGCGAAGCGTGTGCCCGGCGTGAGGAGTGCGCCGGCGCCGATCAGACACTCGGCGCCGACCTCGACGCCGTCGAGGACGATCGCGCCCATGCCGACGAGCGTGCGATCACCGATCGTGCACCCGTGGACGATGGCGCCGTGGCCGATCGTGACGTCGTCGCCGACGGTCGTCGCGGCGCGACCGGTCGTGACGTGCAGGGTCGCGTGATCTTGAATGTTCGTACGTCGGCCGATACGGATCGGATGGACGTCGCCGCGAACGACGGCGTGGAACCAGACGCTGCTCTCGGCGCCGACGATGACGTCGCCGATCACGACCGCGCTATCGACGACATAGGCCGACGCGTCGATCGCGGGCATCGCGGCGCGAAACGGGGCGATCATCGCCGGCTCGCTAGCACGCGCCGATAGCGCGGCGCCAGCGCGCGGTGCGCTCTGGCTTGTCCTTCCGTCGAGCTTCTGTTACT
Organism: Deltaproteobacteria bacterium; assembly: GCA_016200545.1. Lineage (GTDB taxonomy): Bacteria > Desulfobacterota > Binatia > UTPRO1 > UTPRO1 > DP-19. The sequence goes on from JACQEO010000048.1 coordinate 56,866, forward strand.
CAAAGCCATGGACGGTCAGATCACCTCTCGACGCACTCTAGAAAGCCCCGCTCGCTGCGCGCGACGGGGCTTTTTCGCTTGTGGAGGTCGTCATGGACGTGCGTGAGCTCGCCGAGGGTCTCACCTTCGACGACGTGCTGCTCGTGCCCGCGGCGAGCGCGATCGTACCGCGCGACGCCGATGTCGCAACCCGCCTTTCGCGCCGCATCGCCATCAACATCCCGCTCGTCTCCGCGGCCATGGACACGGTCACCGAAGCGCGGATGGCGATCGCGATCGCGCAAGAGGGCGGCATCGGCTTCGTGCACCGCAACATGCCGGTCGCGGCGCAAGCCCTCGAGGTCGAGAAGGTGAAGAAATCGGAGAGCGGTATGATCTCCGACCCGGTGACCGTGAGTCCCGAGCAGCGCATCGAGGACGCGCTCGCAGTCATGCGCCGCTTTCACATCTCCGGTCTACCGGTGACGCAGGGCGGTCGCCTCGTCGGCATCCTCACCCACCGCGACCTGCGCTTCGAGAAGCGCCTCGACCGCAAGGTCGCCGAGGTGATGACGAAGGACAACCTCGTCACCGCCAAGCCGGGTGTCAGCCTCGAGCAGGCGAAGGACATCCTGCACGCGAACCGCATCGAGAAGCTCCTCGTCGTCGACGACGACTACCGCTTGCGCGGCCTCATCACCGTGAAGGACATCCAGAAGACGATCGAGTACCCGCTCGCCTGCAAGGACGAGCAGGGGCGCTTACGCTGTGGCGGTGCCGTCGGCGTCGGTCCCGATCGCGAGGAGCGCGTCGAGGCGCTGGTGCGCGCCGGCGTCGACGTCCTCGGCGTCGACACTGCACACGGTCACTCGCAGAACGTCCTCGATACCGTGCGCGACATCAAGGCGAGCTATCGCGACATGGAGGTGGTCGCCGGCAACGTCGGCACCGAGGAAGGCGCCCGCGCCCTGGTGAAAGCCGGCGCCGACGGCGTCAAGGTCGGCATGGGCGTCGGCTCGATCTGCACCACCCGCATCATCTCCGGCGTCGGCGTGCCGCAGCTGACCGCCGTCCTCGGCGCCGCCAAGGGCGTCGCCGGGACCGACGTCCCGATCATCGCCGACGGCGGCGTGCGCTACTCGGGCGACATCACCAAGGCGCTCGCCGCCGGCGCGCACGCGATCATGATCGGCAGTCTCTTCGCCGGCACCGAGGAGAGCCCCGGCGAGACGATTCTCTTCCAGGGCCGCACCTACAAGCTCTACCGCGGGATGGGCTCGATCGAAGCGATGAAAGAGGGGAGTCGCGACCGCTACTTCCAAGCCGACGAGCCGGACGTCAAGCTCGTCCCGGAAGGCATCGAGGGACGTGTCGCGTACAAAGGGAGCCTCGCCTTCAACATCCATCAGCTCGTCGGCGGTTTGAAGGCTGGGATGGGCTACTGCGGCTGCCGCTCGCTCGCCGAGCTGCAAGCCAACACGCGCTTCCTGCGCGTCGGCGCCGCCGCGGTACGTGAGAGCCACGTCCACGACGTCGTCGTCACCAAAGAGGCGCCGAACTATCGGCTGGAGTAGGGAGTCGGGCTGGGAGGACACGATGGGTGCACCGCCAGGCGCGAGCTGGCTCGTCGCCCCGGTCGGGCAGCCGGGGCAGTTCACCGGGGCGGGCTTCACCGAGGACGACCTCCTCTACGCCAAGACTGCCGAGGACTTCGTCCGCCACGAGGTCCTGCCGCGCCTCGACGAGATCGAGACGAAGAAGGAAGGCGTCATGGCGGCGCTGCTGCGACGCGCCGGCGAGCTCGGCCTCCTCATGATCGACGTACCCGAGCGCTACGGCGGGCTGGGCCTCTCGAAGACGACGTCGATGCTGGTCTCCGAACGCGGCGCCCTCTGCGCCTCGTTCAGCGTCTCGTGGGGTGCGCACACCGGTATCGGCACCTTGCCGCTCGTCTACTACGGCACCGAGGCCCAGAAGCAGCGCTACCTCCCGAAGCTCGCGAGCGGCGAGTGGCTCGCCTCCTACGCGCTCACCGAGCCGCAGGCGGGGAGCGACGCGCTGAACGCGCGTACGCGCGCCGCGCGCGAGCCGAACGGCGGCTACCGCTTGACGGGCACGAAGCAGTTCATCACCAACGCCGGGTTTGCCGATCTCTTCACCGTCTTCGCCAAGGTCGACGGCGAGCACTTCACCGCCTTCCTCGTCGAGCGCGGCGCGCAAGGGCTCGCGACCGGCCCCGAGGAGCACAAGCTCGGCATCCGCGGTTCCTCGACGCGCCAGCTGATCCTCGAGGACGTCCCCGTCGCCGCCGACAGCGTCCTCGGCGAGGTCGGGCAAGGGCATAAAATCGCCTTCAACATCCTGAACGTCGGCCGCTTCAAGCTCGGCGCCGGCGCCGTGGGCGCCGCCAAGGATTGCCTCGCCGTCGCGCTCGGCTACGCCGCCGAACGTACGCAGTTCGGTCGGCCGATCGCGAGCTTCGGGATGATCCAGCGCAAGTTCGCCGACATGGCGACCCGCATCTACGTCGCCGATAGCATGAGCTACCGAACCGCCGGCCTCATGGACGAGGCCGCGCACGGGATCGACGCCAACACGCCCGACTCCGCCGCGCGGCTCGTGAAAGAGGCGGTCGAAGAATATACGATCGAGTGCTCCATTCTGAAAATTTTCGGCACCGAGACCCTCGACTTCGTCGCCGACGAGGCATTGCAGGTCCTCGGCGGCTACGGCTTCACCGCCGACTACCCGGTCGAGCGCCACTACCGCGACTCGCGCGTCAATCGGATCTTCGAGGGCACCAACGAGATCAACCGCCTCATCATCCCGGCGACGTTGGTGAAACGCATCGGTCAGGGCCGCCTCGGCTACACCGACTTCCTACAGCAGGTCGAGCGCGAGATCCGCGACACCGCGACGTGGCCGCCGCCCGTCGCCGGCCCGCTCGAGCGCGAGGTGCGCGCCGCCGAGGTCGCCAAACGCGTCATCGCCTACATCGCACGCCTGCTGATCGAGCGCAGCCTGGCGTCGCTCAAGGACAAGCAGCAGCACCTCGAGATCCTCGCCAACATGATCATCGATTGCTACGCCATGGACAGCGTCGTCGGCCGCACCCTGGCGCTGCAAGGGCACGGCCGCCGCGAGGACGACGAGCTCCGGCTGGCGATGACGAACGTGTTCGTCGCCTCGGCGAACGAGCGCGTCATCGACGGCGCGCGCCGTCTGCTCGTGAACGAGCTCGAAGGCGAGGAGCTGCGCCGCCACCTCGCGCTCGAGGCGATCGTCCCGCGCATGCCGATCCGCACCATCACGGTGAAGACGAAGATCGCCGAGGCCCTCGTGGCACGCGGCCTCGGGGCGGTGTTCCTGCGGTGAGAGGGGCGCGATGATCCTCGTTCTCGATTTCGGCAGCCAGTACACACAGCTCATCGCACGGCGCGTACGCGAGCAGCACGTCTACTGCGAGATCCACCCGTTCAACCTGCCGCTCGCACGGGTGCGCGCGCTCGCGCCCGAGGGGATCATTCTCTCCGGCGGCCCGGCGAGCGTGTACGCGGAGGGCGCGCCGCTTCCGGACCCCGCGATTCTCGATCTCGGCGTGCCGGTCCTCGGCGTCTGCTACGGGATGGGCGTACTGACGTTACACGCGGGCGGGCGCGTTGCGCGCGCGACGCGCCGCGAGTTCGGGCACGCGCGCATCACCATCCGCGACACCAGCGACCTCTTCGCCGGTCTCGAGGTCGGTCCGGACGGGCTCTCCGTGTGGATGAGCCACGGCGACCGCACCGAGTCGATGCCGCCCGGCTTCGAGTTGCTGGCGTCGAGCACAAACTCGCCGATCGCCGCGTTTCGCGACCGCCCGCGGCGCCGCTACGGCATCCAATTTCACCCCGAGGTGGCGCACACCGACCAGGGCACGGCGATCTACCGGAACTTCCTCTTTCGCATCTGCGACGCGAAGCCCACCTGGACGATGGAGAACTTCATCGGGCGCGAGGTCGAGCGCATCCGCGCCGAGGTCGACGGCGCCCGCGTCATCTGCGCGCTCTCCGGCGGCGTCGACTCGGCGGTCACCGCCGCGATCGTCGACCGCGCCGTCGGCGACCGCCTCACCTGCGTCTTCGTCGACAACGGCGTCCTCCGCGCCAACGAGGCCGCGCGCGTCGCGACCGTCTTCCGCGCGCGCTTCGGCGACCGCCTGCGCGTCGTCGACGCGAGCGCCCGCTTCCTCGACGCGCTGGCGGACGTGGAAGATCCGGAGGCGAAGCGGCGCGCGATCGGGCGCACCTTCATCGAGGTGTTCGAGGCCGAGGCGCGTACCATTCCGGGCGTCGGCTACCTCGCGCAGGGTACCCTCTACCCCGACGTCATCGAGTCGGTGTCCTTCAAGGGACCGTCGGCGACGATCAAGAGCCACCACAACGTCGGCGGCCTCCCCGAGCGCATGGCGCTCAAGCTCGTCGAGCCGTTGCGCGAGCTCTTCAAGGACGAGGTGCGCGAGCTCGGACGCCTCCTCGCGGTGCCGGACGAGATCCTCGGCCGCCAACCGTTTCCCGGTCCCGGCCTCGCCATTCGCATCCTCGGCACCGTGACCGCCGAGCGCCTCGCCGTCCTCCGCGCCGTCGACACCATCGTCGTCGACGAGATCAAGGCCGCCGGCCTCTACCACAAGCTCTGGCAGGCGTTCGCCGTGCTCCTCCCGGTGAAGACCGTCGGCGTCATGGGCGACGAGCGCACCTACGAGAACGTCGTCGCCATCCGCGCCGTCGAGAGCGTCGACGGCATGACCGCCGACTGGGCGCGCTTGCCGTACGATCTGCTCGCCACGCTCTCGAACCGCATCATCAACGAGATCACCGGCGTCAATCGCGTCGTCTACGACGTGTCCTCGAAGCCGCCAGCGACGATCGAGTGGGAGTAGGCGCGTTCAGCGCGGGCGGTCGGCGGTGGTGTCGGCCGGGCCGATCTCGAAGACGACGAAGCGTGGGTCCGACCCTCGATACATCGGTCGCAGGAGGCCCGGATGCTCCGCCTGCACCCGGCCCACGAGCTCGTAGAATGCGTCTTCCTCGGGAAACGCCGGCATTGGCGACACGAATAGGTAACGCACCCGATACGTGGCGAGGGCGCTGACGAGATCGCTCGGCGAGCCGAGCGGCGGCGCGTCGCCTCCGTAGTAGAGCGAGCTCGGACGCGGGACGAAGGGGCGAATCGTCGGGTGGCCGGTGTAGAGCGCGGTCATCGAGTCGAAGTCTGCGGCGAGCACGTCGTCCGCGGCGGCGTGCGCGTCGAGCCACGCGAACGCGTCGCGATACGAGGCCCACGCGACCGGCGTGTCCGGCAGCATGAAGTAGGGGAAGTGCGCGCGCGTGCTCACGGACGCATACTCGGCGAGTGTCTGCACGTTCAGCGGCACGACGGCGGTGAGCGCGACCGCGACGGCAAGCGAGCGGAAGCGCGACGGGAGGATTCGCTTGGCGGCGCGCGCGACGAGCGCGAAGATCGCGGCCGCGAGAAAGAACAGGATCGGGATCAAGAACCGGTCCGGCGGCCAGGGCCACGAGCAGATGAGCGCCAGGTAGGCGAGCAGGGTGAACGGCAGGAGCTCGAGACGGCGCGCGCGCACCGCGATCGCGAGCCACGCAGCGGCGCCGAGCGCCGTAGTCAGGACCCACGCGCGCTCGCTGTACGCGTACAGGGATCGTGTCATGCCCTCGAAGGCGATCTCGCCGATCGCCGTGCACGCCTTCAGGACGTTGGTCCCGAAGATCGTCGCCGCGAGCACGAGGCGCGATTGCGCCCCGTATCCGAAATAGCCCGTCGACCAGTGGCCGAGGTAGTCCTGCTGGTAGCCGACGATCGGCTCGGCGGCGAGACCGCCGACGCCGCGCACCATCCACAGGATCCACGGCAAGGTCACCAGCGCCACCCCGGCGAGCATCCAGAGCAGCGAGCGGCGCGCGCGCGCGGCGATGACGAGCGCAGCCACTGGGACGACGATCCCGGCGCTGCGGCAGAGGAACGGGAGCGCGGCGACGATCCCGGCGCCGAGTGCGCGGCGTGGCGTCGTCGGTCCAACGCGGACGTACGCCTCAGTCGTCCACAGGCTCGCGACCACGAGGAGCGCGAACGGCATCTCGCTGAGCACTGCGCTCGCGTAGTAGAGAACATTCGGCGCCGACGCGCACAGCACACCGGCCGCGAGGGCCGGCACGCGCTCGACGTAACGGAAGCGGACCACGTAGAGATAGGCGGCCGCGAGCGCGAGCGCGGCGGCGACGAGGGTGGCGACTTGCATCGCCAGCAGTCGCGCCTCGAGCGTCGACGCCGAGCGCCACAACAGCGCGAGGGCGGCGGGATAGAGAATCGGGTACTTCGTCTGTGGCGGCGCGCCCGGCAGGTTGATCAGGTGATAGCCGCCGCCTTGTGCCAGCGCCTTGGCGGTGATCGCGTACACGGCGTCGTCGTGGAACGCGCCGACGACGCCGGGCACGAGGCGGACGAACCCGGCAACTAGGACCACGGCCGCGAGGGCCAGCGCGACGAAGCTGTCGCGGCGGGTGAGACCGCCGAGCTCCACGCCGGCCACGCCGTCAGCGTGTCCCGCTGCCGGCGCGGTGGTCCTGCGGACGGCTTTCGGCGCTCGTGTACCACGCACTCGTGGTCCTATTCGCCCCACCGGTCGACCCAGTAGATGTACGTGGAGCCGCCGGGCACCGCGACCGGCTCTTTAGCGCGCAGGAACGCGTAGGACTGGCGAAGATCCGGTGGCAGATACGTACCCTGGAGGTGCGTGGCGCCGATCGCGACGTAGCCCGGCACGACCGGCGTACGCGCGGCGTAGCCGACGGTTCCGAGCTCATCGAAGTCGCCGAAGTTCGAGCCGGCGAGGGGCACGAAGTCGACGCCGTACGCCGCCGGGTCGGCGCTACCGAAGTAACAGAGATTCACGCGTGCCACGTGCTGCGCCGCCATCCAGCGGCGGAGCGCCGGCAATCCCTGACCCCAATCGAGGTTCGAGTCCGAGAGTAGACGGACGCCGCCGCGCGCGCCCCCCGCGGGTGCGTTGAAGAACGGAAGGAAGAACGGTCGGGCGGCCAGCGCCTCGGCCGCGACGAGCAGACAAGCGACGCTGCCGAAGGCGACGGCGGCGCGCCGCCCGTAGCGGCGCTCCAGTTCCGCTGGGGCGTAGCCGACGAGCACGCACAGTAGCGGAACGATCGGTAGGACGTGCCGGTATCCGATGTTGACACTCGAGGTCATCGTGCCGGCCAGAACGACCGCGGCCGCGACGACAAGGAAGGTCGCTTCTCGCCGCTGTCGCGCGCCTGACGAGTCGGATGTCCCCGCACCGCCCGCCGTCACAAGCAACAGCACCGCCGCGACCGTCATCAGCAGCGTGGCGGTGGGGGTCTTCACCAGCAGCGCGAACGGAAAGTACCATGTCCAACCGGTGAAGGAGATCGCGCCGAGCAGATAATCGTTGCGGATCTGTGCGAGTGCGCTCGCGACGGCAAGGCCGAAGAGATAGCCCTCCGGTACGAGTCGGTAACGCGCCGCCGTCTCGAGGACGCGCTCGCTGAGCAGGGGTGGACGCACGTCCACCGCCCGGGCGAGCGCACCGTCGTCGGGCGTCGGCTCGCCACGCGCCAGGATCTCCGCGAGCACGCGCTCCGATCGGATCCGCCGCGTCCACTCCGCCAGCGGAAGGGACGCGCCGGCGTTTGGACTGGCGGCGTAGCGAAACCCGTAGCACGCCCACAGGCTCGACCAACTCACGACGCACCAGAGGAGGAACAGCGCGAGGAGCGCCGTCGTACGGCCGCGGGCGGTGGCGATCACCAATCGGCTGTCGTCGCCGACCGGCCAGGGCGTCGCGTCGATCAGGCGCGCCAGGCCGAGCGCCGCCACCGCCGGCACCAGCAGCATGGCAGAGTGCTTCGAGGCGAACGCCGCACCGAGGGCGACACCGGTGGCGATGGCGGAGACCACCGTGATGACGCGAAACATGCGCCGGACCAGGAAGAGCGCGGCGAAGAAGAACAGGGTGAAGCCGAGGTCGGTCGTCGCGAGGGTACCGTGGGCGAGGAGGTTGGGATCGAACGCGGCGACGCCGGCGGCGACGGCGCCCCCGACCGCGCCGAAGGCATCACGAGCCCACACGGCGACGAGCAGCACCAGCGCCATCGCGAGTGCGAGGACGACGGCTCGGGTCCGCCACAGGAGCGGCTGCGGCCGATTGTCCCCGTAGAGAAAGCGGTCGCCGAAGATGTACTGCACGTCGGGACGCTCCAGCGCGGCGGTGAACATGCGCTCGGCATCGGCGCCGATTCGCGGCGCGAGGGAGACGAGTGTGAGCCCCAGGATCTCCTTGACAAGTGGCGGATGCTCCGGACCGAGTCGGAAATCGCCACGGGTCACGTACGTATAGCCGGAGGCGAGGTGGTAGGGTTCGTCGTAGGTGCCCGAATTCTCCTCGAGGGCGGGCCACGCCGTCAGCAGGAACAGTACTGGTGCGACGAGGGCGACCCGGCTCATCGTGGGTCGTGGCCTGCGCGTGGGTCGCTACTGCCCACTGCGACGCGGATGCGGGGCGCGGTGGGCGCCGCCAATGCCGGCGGTGACCGCCGACGTCGGGACGGGAGCTCGCAGCAACGCCCCGAGCTCGCGGCCGATGCCGACGAACGTCCGCTGGTCGAGCGGGAACTCGAGGAGGACGTGCAGCCAGCTGAGCGCGAACAGCACGAGCATACCGATGCGGTAGTTCCAGGCGTACAGACCCATCGCCGCGAACCAGAGCGCGAGGTTCACCGCGCTCCAGAGGAGCGGGATCTTGTGCCACTGGATGATCGACGTCTTCGAGAACCAGTTGAGGTAGTGGTAGGTGTACGCGAAGGCGATGAACCGCATGAGCGCGAGGCCGGCCGCCGATCGATACACGTCGTCGGGCGCGGCGAACGACGGCAATCGCAGCCACGCCGCCAGCTCGACGTTCAGGTCGGCGAAGAGCGCGTAAGTGTCGCGCACGTACGCGCTCGGCAGATGCGCCGCGGCGCCCGGTCGGTACACGAAGAAGCTCGCGGTGCAGGCGACGAACACGGCGAGCGACGCGATGCCGCTCATGCTCCGGCCCTTCAACGATCCGTAGAGGATGAACGCGGCGGTGAAGACGAACACGTGGATGATCGTCGGCACGAAGGTGAGGAAGAGCGTCTGCGCGGCGTCCATCCCGCTCACCCAGGCGGAAACGACGAGAGCGGCGCCGAGGACGAACGCCTTCGTCATGGGCGTCGTCGCGACGACGAACGCCAGCGCGGCGGCGAACGTCATCAGGACGACGGCCGTCGCCCAACTGGCGGCGTCGTCGATCGGCAGCACGTAGCGCAGCAGCAGCAGCGCGACGGCGCCGATCGCGAGCACGACGGCGTCGCGGCGCCCGCTCGTGAAGTAGCCGCGCGCGTGCAGCCAGGAGATCTGCGTCAGGTAGTGGAGCGGACCGAGCACCGCGTAGGCGAGCAAGAAGAGCTCGAAAGGAAACAGAAACGCGGCGACGCACGCGCCCAGCATCAGTCCGATGTTCAGGAGATTCAGCTGCGTGAGGCTCATGCGAGGGTCCCGGCGGGGGTCAACGTAGCGTACGCGTCCGGCGCCGGTCCAGGGAAATAGCGACTCGCCGTTGGCCTATTCGCACCTGGTGCGGTGCAGAACGACCGCTCGGGCGAATATAGCAAATGCGGGTGCAGCGGGTTCAGCGACTGATCGTCGTGCTGGGGGTGGCAGGGTTGGCGGTCGCGGGACTCGTCGCATCCGCACTCGCCCTCGACGCAACGGACTATGACGACGAGATCAAGCTATTGATTCCTGCGTAAGTAATGTCCTATCCTCAGGGCCGGTGGGGGTGCGGGATGCGGCCTATGGGGAATGCACGGCAATTGGAGCGGCGACGACAGCGGGCCATCGCCCTGTTGAGGGACGGTCGGCCGCCGGTTGA
>JACQEO010000050.1 GCA_016200545.1 Deltaproteobacteria bacterium
ACGTGAGGCTCCGCCCATCACCCCCACGCGGCATTCCCGTCGCCGATCTCGCTCCAACTGGCAGAAAATTCGACCGCGCCGAGGACGCGCTCGGCCGCGCCTGGCGCGCAAAACCGTCGTTTCGCGACAGAAACTAGCTAGGCCGCCACCTCTACCGTCGCATAGAAGTCGACTTGTCGCGCCGTCCGTCGCGGCTTGATCGCTCGTTGCCTGGCAACGGTTGGCGGAGACCATCCTCGCGCATCCCACGCAAATGAAGCTCGATGGCTCTCCCGATCCGCCGGAGCGTCGCATCAATCGTCTTTCCGGTGGCGACGCATCCGGGCAGGTCAGGGACAGAGGCTCCCCAGTCGCTCTCCAGATCCTTGTTGATTCGCACTAGATACCGCAGCCGTCTCATCTCTTGCCTCGCTTCAAGCCAAGACTAGCATTGAGTGCTCCATCCGCGCGGTTGAACACCGGCCGCGAATCGACCATCCTACGAGCCCATGGCCGAGCCGAAACACCCCGCCGATCTGACCCTCTGGGACCAACTCGCCCGCAAAGATCGCAAAGGCGCCGACCCCTCCGACCTCGTCTGGCACACCCCTGAAGGCATCGACGTCAAGCCGCTCTACACCGCCGCCGACGTAAAGGATCTCGACTTCACCGACACCACCCCGGGAGTCTATCCGTTCGTGCGCGGGCCGCGCGCGACGATGTACACCGGCCAGCCGTGGACCATCCGCCAGTACGCCGGCTTCTCCACCGCCGAGGAGTCCAACGCCTTCTATAGGGCGAACCTCGCCGCCGGGCAGATGGGCCTCTCGGTCGCCTTCGACCTCGCCACCCACCGTGGCTACGACTCGGATCACCCGCGCGTCGTCGGCGACGTCGGCAAGGCGGGCGTCGCCATCGACTCCGTCGAGGACATGAAGATCCTCTTCGACGGCGTCCCGCTCGACAAGATGTCCGTCTCCATGACCATGAACGGCGCCGTCCTCCCCGTCCTCGCGAGCTTCATCGTCGCCGGCGAGGAGCAAGGCGTCCCGCGCGCCAAGCTCACCGGCACCATCCAAAACGACATCTTGAAAGAGTTCATGGTCCGCAACACCTACATCTACCCGCCGAAGCCTTCGATGCGGATTTGTGCCGACATCATCGCGTACACGAGTCGCGAGATGCCGAAGTTCAACTCGATCTCGATCAGCGGCTACCACATGCAGGAAGCCGGAGCGACGTGCGACCTCGAGCTCGCATTCACGATCGCCGACGGGTTGGAGTACGTGCGCGCGGCGCTCTCGAAGGGGTTGGACGTCGATCAGTTCGCGGGGCGATTGTCGTTCTTCTTCGCGATCGGGATGAACTTCTACATGGAGGTCGCGAAGCTGCGCGCCGCGCGGCTGCTGTGGGCGACGTTGATGAAGAAGCACTTCCAACCGAAGCAGCAGACGTCGTTGATGCTGCGAACGCATTGTCAGACGTCGGGGGCGAGCCTCACGGAGCAGGATCCGTTCAACAACGTCATCCGGACGACCGTCGAGGCGATGGCTGCCGTGTTCGGTGGGACGCAGTCGCTTCATACCAACTCGTTCGACGAGGCGATCGCGTTGCCGACCGACGCCTCTGCTCGGGTGGCGCGGAACACGCAGCTGATTCTCCAGCTCGAGAGCGGGATACCAAAGATTATCGATCCGTGGGGTGGGTCGTACTTCATGGAGTCGTTGACGCATGCGCTCGCGGCGAAGGCGCTCGGGATCATTGAAGAGGTCGAGAAGCTCGGGGGGATGACGAAGGCGATCGAGGCGGGGATGCCGAAGCTGCGCATCGAGGAGACGGCGGCGCGGCGGCAGGCGCGGATCGATCGTGTCGAGGATGTCGTCGTCGGGGTCAACAAGTTCCGGCTCGAAGAGGAGCCGGAGATCGATACGCGCGAGATCGACAACCGCGCGGTACGTGAGTCGCAGATTGCGCGGTTGAAGAAGATTCGTGAGACGCGAGATCAGAAGAAGGTCGAGTCTGCTCTGAATGCGCTGACGGCGGCGGCGGAGAGTGGGAAAGGGAATCTACTGGAACTCGGCGTCGAGGCTGCACGGGCACGTGCCACCGTCGGCGAAATCTCCGACGCGATGGAGAAGGTGTGGGGGCGGTATCACGCGGAGATTCGGTCGATCAGCGGTGTGTACGGGTCGTCGTTCGGGAATGATGCCGAATGGACGGCGCTGACAAAAGATATCGAGCGCTTCGCCGAGAAACACGGCCGGCGCCCACGCATGCTCGTCGCGAAGATTGGGCAGGATGGGCATGATCGCGGGGCCAAAGTGATTGCGACGGCCTTTGCGGATTTGGGGTTCGACGTCGACGTGGGGACGTTGTTTCAGACGCCGGAAGAGGTCGCGCGGCAGGCAGTCGAGAACGACGTTCATGTGATCGGCGTCTCGACGCAGTCGGGCGGACATAAGACGCTCGTCCCGCAGCTCGTGAAGGAGCTCCAGAAGCTCGGCGCCGACGACGTCGTCGTGACGGTCGGCGGCATCATTCCGCCGAAGGACTACGCGTTTCTCGAGCAGGCGGGCGTGAAAGCGATCTTTGGACCGGGGACGCAAATCCCGAAGGCAGCGCGGAGGGTCCTGGGTCTGATTGCGCAGCAGCCGGCCGACGCCGCGGTTGGTGCGTAGCCAGTTTCCAAGTCGCACCCAACACCAGATCCACCCCAGCGGCTTGGGTCCGTTGAGCTGCACGCGTCCCGATCAACCGAGTCCTATCGCACTCACGCGCCCTTTCACCCCGAACTGCGCCACAATGGAGCACGTTGACGAGCCGTGCAGCCGTGCCGCCGTGCCAGCCGTGCCGCCGTGCCCCGCCGTGCCGGCCGTGCCGGCTGACTGCTTTCCCATTTCTGGACAAGCTGTCGCTTTGTCGTTACCCCTTGATGGCTCCCGTTCGTCTGTTGCAGAATCCCCGCCGTCGAGACACGCCTCTGCTCACCACGAAGGAGGATCTGTCGAATGTCTCGGTCGACGCCCATACTCAGGCGGGCCACCATCGACGATGCCGACGCGTGTGGCCGCATCGAATACGCGGCGTTCAAAGCGATCGCGGAGCAGCATCACTTCCCGCCAGACTTCCCTTCGGTGGAGGTCGCAACCGCGTTCGTCTCGACGCTGCTCTCGCACCCACGTTTCTACGCGACTGTCGCCGAGCTCGACCGGCAGATCGCCGGCTGCAACTTTCTCGACGAACGCTCGACGATCGTCGGCATCGGGCCGATTGCCGTCGATCCTTCGGTGCAGAATCGGACGCTGGGTCGCCAGCTCATGTGCGATGCGATCGAGCGGGCAACCGCGCAGCGGTGTCCCGGCATCCGGCTGGTCCAGATCGCGTATCACTACCGTTCGCTGTCGCTCTACGCGAAGCTCGGCTTTGCGGCGCGCGAGACGCTCTCCGCGCTCCAGGGCAAACCCTTGGACTTGCGGATCCCCGGGTATGCCGTCCGCCGCGCCATCGAGAGCGATCTTGCCGCGTGCAACGCATTGTGCCGCGGCGTTCATGGTCACGAACGCGGCGGTGAGCTGCTGGACGCGATCCGGCAGGGAACGGCGACAGTCGTCGAGCACCTCGATCGGATCAGCGGCTACGCGACGTCGATCGCATGGTTCGGGCATGCGGTCGGAGAGACGACTACAGATCTCCAAGCGCTGATCGGCGCCGCACCAGTGTTCGGCGGACCTGGGTTTCTGCTCCCGACGCGAAACGCCGAGCTGTTCCGGTGGTGCCTGGGGCATGGTCTGCGCGTCGCGGCGCAGGCGACCCTGATGACGATCGGACTCTACAACGAGCCGGCGGGCGCGTACCTACCGTCGATTCTCTACTGAGCTGCGGATCAGTGACCGCGAGGGGCGATGCGTATTACACGGCGTGAATTTCTGAGGCGTAGCGCCATCGGCGGCGCAGCGCTGTCGTTCGGCGTGCTCGGTGTGCGCTCGGCCAGCAGCGGCGTCGATCCGGACGGGTTGCGGAAGCTCGCCAAGGGCCTCAAGGGACGCCTGATCGTCCCGGGTGATCACGAGTACGAGACGGCGCGGCGGGTGTGGAACTTCCGCTTCGACCGCCATCCAGCGGCGATCGTCCGCTGCGCCAGCGCGGACGATGTGGCTCGCGCGCTCGAGTTTGGACGTACGCGCGCTGTGCCCATCGCCGTACGCTCGGGCGGTCACAGTTTTGCGGGGTTCTCGACCTGCGACGACGGCATCGTGATCGACCTATCTCAAATGACGAAGGTCGCGATCGATCCGAAGCGGCGCATCGCGCACGTCCAACCCGGGATCACCGGCGGCGGGCTCGATCAGGTGCTGCAGCGGCAAGGATTCGTGGTTCCCGTGGGCCAGTGTCACGCGGTCGGCGTGGGCGGGCTCGCGCTCGGCGGCGGCGAAGGCATCCTTGCGGGCACGCTCGGTGCGACCTGCGATCAAATCCTCGCGGCTGACGTCGTGACCGCCGACGGACGCATCGTCCGCGCCAGCCCGGACGAGTACGCTGATCTTCTGTGGGGCATCTGCGGCGGTGGCGGCAACCTCGGCATCGTTACCTCTTTCGAATTCCGCGTACATCCGTTGCGCGAATGCACGTTCGCGAGCCTCGTGTACGCGCCGGAGCAGACCCGGGACGCGTTCCGGTACCTCACCGACTTCGTCCGCACCGCTTCCGACGAAGTCTATGCGCAAATCATTATGGTACGCGCCAACGCCGAGCCGACGGCACTCTTGTTTGCGTGTCACAGCGGCGATCTCAAGGACGGTGAACGGGCGCTGGCGCCGCTCCGCTCCCTCGGCAAGCCACGATCGATCACGATCAAGCGCGCCTCGTATCTCGAAACGCAGCGCCTCGCCGCGGGACCCCACGTCTGGGGCCGTCCCTGCTACCAGCGTGCGGGGATTCTGCCGGATCTTCCCGAGGAGTACGCGGCTCGGATCGCGGCTGATTTTCCGCCCAACGATGCGAGCTGGGCCGGCTTCTTCCTACTGCATGGCGCGATCAGCAAGCGCCCGCCCGACGCCAACGCGTACCCCATCCGGGCGGCGGGATACGACATCTGGCTCCACGGCGAATGGGAGCACGCGTCGCCGGGAACGGAGGCGGTCGTGTGGGTGGATCGGATGTGGGAGGCGACGCGCGGCTTTGCAAAAGACGTCGTATACGTCAATTCCCTCGATGACGAGCCCGAGGAACGCAAGCGCGCGGCCTACGGCGGCAACTATGCGCGCCTCGCGCAACTGAAGCGGGAATACGACCCTGACAATGTCCTGCGCCTGAACGTCAACGTTCCACCAGCAACGACATGAGAGGCGGTGCAGGGACACGCGAGGGAGGCCCGTGCGTGAGTGACGATCGCGTCGCTGAGAATCTCTTGACGGTCGAGGCACATTTTCACAGCGAGGCGGCCCATGAAATCCAGACGGCGCTCGCGCTGTTCACCGACGACATCGTGTGGGAGGCGCCAGCACCGAATGGGCTCAATCGCCGTTTCTCGGGGAAGGAGCCCGTTGCCGCCAACTACCGCGCGCTCTGGGCCTCGATGCGGGACGTGTAATGGGAGTGTCTGCGCAGATTCGCGACCGGCGATCGTGTCGTCGATGACAGCCTCGTGAGATTCGAGATCGCCCGCGAAGGGTATTGGCCGTGGTGACTAGCTAGGGGAGAAGATCGAGATGCGGTTGGTGCATATCTTTGAAATGCGTGACGCGCGCATCGCACGCGAGACCGTGTTCGACATGGGCCGGCCCGTGCCGAGCGAGGAGGAACCATGATGGAGCCCTCTCGAGCCGCCACTACGAAAATCTCCCGCGCCCGCAGCGACGATCGTCCGATCTGGGACATCGTCTTCGGGATCTGGGGCTACCCCGCCGTGCTCGTCGCACATCGTTTGAAACTCTTCGCGCTGCTGGCCGAACGCCCCCGGACCCTGGACGAGGTGTGCGCGGCCAAGGGGCTCCAGCGCCGCCCGGCGGAGACGCTACTTGCAGTGACGACGTCACTCGGCCTCGCGCGGCTGGAGAACGGGCGATACAGCCTGACCCCGCTTGCGGAGGACTATCTCATCGGGACGGGGCCAGCGTACTTCGGGGGATTCTTCGACGGAATGATGGCCGTCTACGACATCTATTCGGTGGAGAGCCTCTGCAAGGCCGTAGAGACCAACGCCCCGCAAGGCGTCTTCGGCGGCAGTGACGATCCCTTCCAAGCGAGCCGTGACCGAGCGGAGTTCGCCGCCTCGTTCACCCGCTGGATGCACAGCATCAGCATCGGGCCGGCGCTCGCATGGCCCGAGGTGGTGGATCTCTCCACGCACCGCGTGATGCTCGACGTCGGCGGTGGCTCCGGCGCGCATGCGATCGGTGCCCTGTCTCGCTGGCCTGAACTCCGCGCCGTCGTCCTCGACATCGAGCCCGTTTGTCGCGTCGCGACCGAGTTCGCGGCGCGCTACGAGCTCGAAGCCCGCATTCGTACGCGCGCTGCTGACTTCTTTCGGGATGCGTTTCCCGATGCCGACCTGCATTTCTACTCGATGATTTTTCATGACTGGCCGCCCGAGAAGTGCCACCAACTCGCCCGTAAAAGCTTCGCGAGCCTCCCCTCCGGCGGTCGGGTCGTCGTCCACGAGATGCTCTTCAACGACGACCGCACCGGCCCGTTCGGCGTGGCTGCCTTCAACGTCGCCATGCTACTGGCGATGCCGGGACAGCAGTATTCGGGACGCGAGATTGGCGCGATGCTCCGCGACGCGGGCTTCAGCAAGATCGAAGTGACGCCGACGTTTGGGTACTGGAGCATCGTCACCGGCCTGAAGCCGTGAGGGTGCGCGGCACGCCTTCGCAATGCGCTGCGTCGGCTGCATTCGAAGAGCATTTGATCCGCCATCCTGTATGCGGCTCGCGCCCGCGGCTTGCTGCGCTTGCTCGCTTGCTGCGCTCCGTCCACGGAGATAACGCCCGCTCGGACGAGCGGCGGCAGGTGCGCGCCATGGAAACGACGCCACCGCGCCCGCGCCATGTCGAGGAGCTTGTAGGCCATCAGAAGCCTTTCGTCCGCAAGCCGGCGCCCTTCGTTACGCGCCGGCGCAACCGCACCGGCTTCGGGGCTGAGTTCGTGCCCGTCCACTACCACCGCGACCAGCAAGTAGCGCCCGATGTGGACGGGCAAGTAGCTACTCGTCGGTGTGCGCCTGGTCCGAGGTCCGCTATACTACGCGGCACGCATGGCCCACAGTCTTCCTACCGCGCCGCACACTGATTCGCGCTCGTCCCGCAAGACACTTCCGCAGCGGACGGCGGTGGCCATTCGTCGCGTTGCGCTATGGTTCGAGAGCCGCCCTTGGAACGTGCCGGGCACGGACAAGGCTTGGGTGCTACGCGCCATCGAGCAGCACCTCGGCTTCCGGCGCGAGGTGCGCCGGGCTGCCCTCCGTGTCGAAGCGCGATAGCGCGCTCGTCGCTGGGCTGGGCGCGCTTGCACGTGGCGGCGTCGACTTCATCGTCGTTGGTGTCGGCGGCATCAACTTTTACGCAGCCGACGAGGCGAGCGCGATCGCGACCCTCGATATCGATATCCTGCTGCGTCCGGATGTCGCCACGCTCCGCGCTGCGTTCGCCGCGCTTCAGAAGGTCGGCTTCACCTTCGAAGCGGGCGGCGAGCCCTTCGTCGATTTCGAAGATGACGTCGTGTTGCACAACATCGTGCGCAGCGGCGCGAGCCTGACGGCGCGGCATGCGAGGGGCGCGCAGCTCGATCTCATGCTTTCGATCACGGGTTTGCACTACGACGCGCTGGCGGCGGACCCGGTCACGTTCACGGTTGCTCGCGCTCCGGTACGCGTCGGACGTCTCGAGAAGCTCTTGCGGTCGAAAGAGCTTGCAGGGCGTCCCAAAGATGTCGAGTTCCTTCGTTTGTTCGCCGCTCGATTCCGAAACGATCTCCCGCGTCGTTCTGTCGACGCCACGGTCCCCAAGGTACGCGGGCCTCGCCGGACGGCCGCGCCACCTAAGAACCCGCGTCCGAAGAAACGCTGACGTCGCACGGCCGCGCCAACAGCGGCATCTGCGAGTCGCTTCCGTCTACCGGCTCAGCGCGGCGGCTCCTGCGGGTGACCGGGTCGAAACCGTCGCTGAGAGTGCACTCTATTTCTGATACATTGCGTGAGAAGCAATCAAGAAGAAATAGGATGCAGTCATGACACGTCGGATCCCGCGCGCTCGTAGGGCGCGCGTACGGCTGCGACGCTACTCGGGCGCTGCGCTCTCGACGGCGATGCCGACCGGGCACACGCCGTCTGGGCATACGCGGTAGTCGCAGACTCGGCAGATTCTGAGCGCGTGCGGCTCGTCATGCACCATCCGCGTCAACACCTTGCCCGCGAGGCGGCCGAGCAGCCCCAGCTCGCGGGCCGACAGCCCGCCGAGGGCGTCGCGCAGTGTTTGCTGGCGCTTCCGTAGAATTGTGCGCGCCGCCGCCGCGCCGCCGGGCGTGAGCTCGACGGTCACCGCACGGCCGTCGGGTGCTTCGGCGCGGGCGACGAGATTGTTCTCCTCAAGCCGATCGACCAAACGGACGCAGCCCGGATGCGAGAGATCGAGCGGTGTGCGGAGAGCGTTGATGTTCTCCCCCTCGTACTTCGAGAGGTGGACGAGCGCCGCCGCGCCCGTCGCGCCCTGCCCCACAGGCTCGGCGGCGCGCTCGTCGATCGCATCGACTAGGGCGCGCGCGAGCGCGCCGACGACGTTCGCGGCCGTCTCGCCGCCCATCCGCCTGCGAGTCTTGGTCCTCATCCTCGCGATCATATGCGCACCGCATATTGTCGACAAGGTGGACTTGCACCGCCGAGCGCGAGAGCGTAGATATATGCGCGACGCATACATCTACTCTCGACACCTAGGAGGTACGACGATGAGCACACGAACGTTGACAATGGCTGCGGAAACGACGGCGGACGCGAATCCCGACGTGTGGGCGCGAAGGCTTCAACGCGTCGGCGCGGTGACGTTGCGGTACTCGCTGGTCCTTTTCCTCCTGCTCTTCGGAGCGCTCAAGTGGACGAGCAAGGAGGCGCACGACATCGAAGCCTGGGTCGTTCACAGCCCGTTCCTGTTCTGGGTGAACGCGGCCTTCGGCACGCAAGGTGGATCGGAGTTCATCGGCGTCATCGAGCTCGCGATCGCGACGATGATCGGCGCTCGGGCGTGGTCGCCCCGGCTCTCGGCGTTCGGCAGCCTGGGAGCCGCCGTGATGTTCCTCACGACGTTGAGCTTCCTCGTCACGACGCCGAACGTCGGTGACGACGCCGGCTTTCTGATGAAAGACCTGACGTTGCTCGGCGCCGCGCTCTGGACCGCTGGCGAGGCGCTGGCCGCGACCCGCCGCGTCGCCGACGTGCCACATACCTCACGACGGTAGCGGAGCGAGAACCTTCTGCCACGCGGGGAGCGATGCGAGCGCGCCGTACCAGCGCGTAATCTCGCCGTACTTCGCAATCGGATACTGCGCCGCCTGCGCCACCGCCATCGGTGATCCGACCGCGAAGTCGGCGATGGTGAGGTCGTTGTCGAGCAGCCACTTCCGCCCGCGAAGATGCGCATTCAGCACCTCCGCGCAGCGGTGAAAGCCTCCTCGCCTCTCGCGATCTCGGCGGGGTTCGGCTCACCTTGGCCCGTGACCTTCTTGATCAGGCGTTCGAACGCGAGAATCGCGCACGCGGGGAACCAGTGCGCTCCCTCCCACGATTGCCAACGGAGGACGTCGGCCTGGCCTTTGGCATCGGCGGGCCAGACGCCGCTGCGCGGCTTCTTCGACGCCAGGTACTGCAGAATGGCGTTCGACTCCCAGAGCACGAACCCCTCGTCCTCGAGCACCGGCATGCGCTTGTTCGGGTTCAGCGCCGCGAACTCCGGTGCGTTCTGCCCGCCGTTCAATAGGTCGACGACGCGCACCTCGACGTCGAGCTCGAGATGACGTGCGAGGGCCAATACCTTCGTCGCCCGCGGCGACGGTGGAAATACGTGCAGCTTCATCATGTCCTTTCTCCTTTGGGTTGTGTGTGATCGCCATACGCGGCGAAGCAGGCGACGATGCGCTCCCAACCGCCGCTGAACCGATCGTGCAGATCGCGTGCCCTTGTGCCGGCACGCTCCCACCCGCGGTGCTCCAGGTCGACGCGCGTGCCGTCCTGCTCGGGCGAGAAGCGCACCTCGACCTCCGTCGGTGCGTCCCACTGCGGAGGCGCCCAGGTGAAGACCACCCGGTCCGGCGGCGCATAGGCGGTGACGACACCGATCTCGAACTCTTCGCCGTCGGCGAACCGCTCGAAGAAGCGTCCGCCTTCGCGCCCTTCGAGCACGATCTCGGCGGCCCGCTCTCCGCCGAACGAGAAGCCTTCCTTCAGCGGCCACCAGCTGCCGATCCGCTCGGTGAAGATGCGGAACGTCCGATCGACCGGCCGCTTCACGAAGATGGACTTCCTGATCGTCATGCGTCTTCCTCCTGCTCGGCGAACGCTTTGAACGCGGCAAGCGCCCGGTCCCACGTCACGCTGATGCGCGCGACGTAGCGGCGTACCTCGGCGAGCGCGGCATCATGCCGCGCGAGGCGGTACAGCACCTCGCGACCCTGCGGCACCGGCTCGATCAGCCCGGCCTCGCGCAAGATCCGCAGATGCTTCGACACCGCCGGCCGGGTCATCGGCAGCCCAGCGCCGACGTCGCTGGCCCGCACCGCCCGTCGACCGACCCGATCGAGCAGCCGCCGTCGTGTGGGGTCGGCGAGCGCGGTGAGAGTCCGGTCCAGCCTCGTCGTCTTGACCGCCCGCTGTCGCATGCAGCGATACGTAACCGATCGGTTACGCTAACGCAAGCTCGAGCAGCCATCGTCGCTCGGCGGTGCCGCGTGCTATGGTCCGCTCGTGAAGTCGGCGCGGCGGAAGGCGACGTACGACGATTTGCGCAAGGTGCCGGAGCCGCTCGTCGCCGAGATCATCGACGGCGAGCTGGTGACGACGCCGCGTCCCGCCGTGCCTCATGCACTCGCCGCATCGGCGATCAGCGCCGTTCTGTTCGTCGCCTTCAATGGTCCGCCGGGCGGCTCGAGTGCTCCCGGGGGGTGGTGGATTCTCTACGAGCCCGAGCTGCACCTCAGCGAGGACGTGCTCGTACCTGATCTCGCGGGATGGCGCCGCGCGCGGATCGCGACGCTGCCCGACGCGCCGGCGTTTACGGATCCACCGGATTGGGTGTGCGAGGTCGTGTCGCCGAGTACGACGCGTATCGACCGCGGTCGCAAGATGCGCATCTACGCGCGCGAGCACGTTCAGCACTTGTGGATCGTCGATCCGACCGCGCACACGCTCGAGATGTACCGCCTCACGGACGACCGCTGGTTGCTCGTCACGACGTACGAGGGCAGCGGCACCGTTCGCGTCGAGCCGTTCGCGGAGATCGACATCGACGTCGCGCGATGGTGGCGGGAGCCGTAGCCGATAGTACGCCGTAGAGCCCGCCGCCTCAGCCGGGCCTGCGATTCATCCCCCGCCCTGAACGTCCGCCGTCGCGACCAGCGATCACGCGCATGCGCGGCGCCCCGTCCCCCGAAACACAGCTCCGAACTCCCGAGAGTTTCCACCCGCGAATGACGACTCGCGGAATTACTCGCGTCCGGCCCGGCCGATACAGTTCCCAGGCTCACAACTTAACTGGGAGGGCCCTACCAATGACGCGCGTCCGCACTCTCGCCGGGCTACTGACGATCGCAGCAGCGCTGGCGACGTCGTTTGCGCACACGGCCGTCGCCGGATCGTACGACACCATTTCCGACGTACGCATCGCGATGCCGGACGGCGTCCTGCTCGACTCCGACGAGTACGTGCCGACGACCGGCTGCCCGTGCCCGACGATTCTCGTCCAGACACCGTATCGCAAGTCAGGCGCGGGGGTCGCGGAAGGCAACACGATCTTCCCCTCCAACGGTTACGCGATGATCGTCGTCGACGTGCGTGGGACGGGCTCGAGCGAGGGCTCGTGGGATTCCTTCGGACCGCGCGAGCAGCAGGACGGCGTGACGCTCGTCCAGTGGGCGGCATCGCGACCGTTCTCGAACGGCGTCGTCGGTCTCGCGGGCGTCAGCTACTCGGCGATCAATCAGTTGCTCACCGTCGAGCAGCCGGGAACCTCCGCGGTGAAGGCCATCTTCCCGATCGTCCCGCTGTCGGATGCCTATCGCGACGTGACCTGGGCCGGCGGCAACACCGATGCGGGCTTCATTCCGCTCTGGCTCGGGCTGGTGAACGGACTCGCGATGGTTCCGGCGCAGGACGCGCAGAGTGAGCCGGCGATCGCGCTGAACGCCGAGTCGCAGCATGCGATGGACATCGCGGCATTCGGGGGCCCGGCCGTACTCGACGTGACGTTCGGCGGCTATGAGATGATGCTGCCGTCGGCGCTCGTGACCTTCCCCGAGCAGGCGTACGACGGGCCGTTCTACCAAGAGCGCTCGACGATCCGGCACATCGCGCAGGTGAGGGTTCCGACCTTCATCGTCGGCGGCACCTACGACATCTTCCAACGCGGCGAGCCGATCCTGTTCAACGCGCTCAAGCTCGCGCGCAAGAAGAAGCTGCTGATCGGACCCTGGTATCACACCACTGCCGGCGAAGGCCTGACCGCGGACGACGGCTCGACTCCGGTCTACGATACCGTGGGCAATCTGATCCCCAGCCTGAACAACCTCCAGCTCGCGTGGTTCGATCGCTGGCTCAAAGGCATCGATAACGGCATCGAACGCTTCCCCACGGTCGAGACGTACTATCTCGGCGCCGACAAGTGGGCTCCCGACAAGAAGTATCCCGCCGCGCGCACCAAGTATGGCTCGTGGTACCTGTCCGCGGCGCCGGGCGGGGGCGCGTCGCTCTACTCCGGATCGCTCGCTCCGGCGGTCGACGCCGGCGAGACGACCGTGACGGTGCCGTGGATCCCGCTGAACGGGACGTGCTCGCGATCGACGAGTCAATGGACGGCCGGGTTGGTGTCCGGCAGCTCCTGCGAGAACGACGCGCGCCCGACCGAGGCGCTGGCGGCAACGTTCACGACGCCGCCCTTCACCGCTCCGTATGCGCTCTCGGGTCCGATCGACGCGACGATCTGGATCAGCTCGACCGCGGCGGACACGCAGATCATCGCGACGCTCTCCGACGTCGACCCGAGCGGAGCCTCGAGCCAGATCACGGCGGGCACCCTCGTCGCCTCGCTCCGATCGTTGAACCCGGCGCCCTGCCGTTCGGCGGTCGCCGACTGCTCGGTGTACGCGCGCCGGCGCGTGACCGAGCCGTGGCACCCCTACACGCACGCCTCGCAGATCGCGTTGACGCCCAACGTGCCAACGCAGCTCGACATCGAGATCTTCCCGACCTCCGCCGTCATCCAGCCCGGCCACTCGCTCAGGCTCACGATCGCGACCGGGGATTTTCCGCACGAGACGCTCACGCTCTCGACGCTCGTCAACTCGGCGGGCGGGATCGACACGCTCTACCTCGGTCCGAGCCATCCGTCCGCGATCTACGTCGGGGCCGTGTCGCCGTCGCCCGCGAACTGACGCCGCGTTTCGTTCCGTTCGCGGCGCGTACGAGTACGCGTTGCCGCTCGCGCGTGTGGGATGATACGTACGTCGCATGGCCGCGAACATCTACCAAGCGGTGAAACAGGCCATGCAGGACCTGATCGCGCCGCAGCTCGAGTCGCTCAAGGGCGACATCGGCGCGCTGAGAGCCGATCTTGGAGCGGTCAGAGCCGAGACCGGCGCCGAGTTCGGTGCGGTCAGAGCCGAGATCGGCGCGCTGCGCTCCGAGATGCGGGCCGGTCAGCTTGCGCTCGGCGCCGAGATCCGCCGGATCGACGACAAGCTCACGTGGGCGCTCGACCTCCGCGAGCGCATCGTCGCGATCGAAGCGCGGCTCGGACCCGCTGTCGCACGCTCGTAAATCGCGGCGATTTCACGCGCGGCTGACCGCCACTTTGCGCGACCCGGCGGTGCGCGTCAGAAGAAGATTCCTTCCTCCTCCATCAGGAAGAAGGACAAGTTCGAGAGGGTCGCGGCGTCGCTCGGATTGATGCTACCCACGTCCTTGCCGAGCTTGGCGCGGAAGTTCGCGAGCAGCCTGTCGCGTTTGGCCGTCTTGTCACCCGCGATCGCCCTGTTGACGTTCGTCAGCACCTTGCAGAGCGACTTGGCGTGGCGCGGGTTGGAGGAGGACGACTGCACGAGCTCGCACAGGCCCTGGGACCCGCCGACCGCGAGCTCCGAGCCTGAAGGCGAGCCGAGGCCGCTCACCAGATCCGTGAGCTCATAGAGCAGATCGCGCGCGTGCCCGCCCTCGGGCGAGAACTGGACGGCGGGCAGCAGGGCCGTCTGCTCGTTGCCGGCGCCGAACTGCAGCGCGGCGAGGATGTCCGCGCTCACCTGCGCGAGTGTCTGCTGGAGGGTCGCGTCGACGGCGACGGTCACCGATCCGTCGCACGCTGCGGAAGATTGGCCGTCGAAGAGCGAGCCGGTAACGGTGCGTGCCATGGCGAGCACGTTCAGCTGGCCGAGGTTCTGCGGCGCGATCGAACCGGTTTGTCCCGTGTCCGCAGTTTCGGCGAGCGACTTCCGGACCGAGCCGTCCCCCAAGAGCCGGGTGGCGCACCCGATCTTCGCGAGGCTGTTCTGCTCGACGTACGGCAGGAGCAAGCCGAGCGCGCCGCGCATTTTGCGACGGAGGTCCCGGCGGCCCTCGTCGGCGCCGGCCGCCGCTTCGCAACGGATCCGCTGTTCCTCGGTGATGCGACAGACGTCCCCGCCGGTGACGCCGGGTATCGCCGGCGAGGTCACGATCTCGAAGTTGGTCCCCTGGCCGGGCGTGAACACGAACGCAAAGCCGTCGAAGGAGCCCTGGGGAAAGATCTGACTCGGGACGTTGGCGCCGTCGATCTCGCCGAATGTGGTGGGCAGATGGCCGGTCGACTGGGCGAAGTCCGCGATCGCGACCCCGAGTCGCTTCAGGTTCTCGGTGGCACGCGCGCGGTTGGCGGCCTCCCGAACCTTCTGCACGGCCGGGAGCAAGAGCCCGATGAGCACCGCGATGATCGCGATCACGACGAGAAGCTCGATCAGGGTGAACCCGCGCGAGCGTGGCGAGCCCACCATTGGGCGCTGGTATCGCATACGACCCTCCTCGGTTTGGCTCGGGGGCCTGGCGCGCTCGATCCGAGCGATGCGGATGCAGCCCTGTAAACCTAACGCGGCGACGTCATGAGGGTCAACACGCCGGGTGCGCTATCGAATGACGACCGTGTCGGGGAGGCCCTCGAAGTCGGTATCGCCGGTGACGAGCGTCGCGCCATGTCGTTGGGCGGTGGCGTAAACGAGGGAATCTGCCATCGCGAGCCCGAGCCGGAGTGAGATGTCAGCGGCCTCGAGCGCGAGCGGCTCGTCGACCGGCACGATGCGTGCGCGGTGCAACGCCGAGACTGCCTCGACGGCCCGCTCCTCGGAGAAATCACGCCGCACGACCTTGTACACTTCGTAGACCTCGATCGCGCAGACGAGCAGCGGCTCACGCCCTTCGAGGTAGCGCGCGAAGTGACGCGCACGCGGACGGCCGGCAAGATACTCGATCCAACCGCTCGAGTCGACGAGAATCAGAGCCGATCCTTCTTCTCGCGCAGACCGCGGGTCCGCGTTCCCTTTGCGATTCCGCGATACTCACGCATCGCGCGTTCCGGTATCAGGAAGATCACGCCTCCTTTGCTCATCACCGTGAACTTCATACCTGGCCGAAGGTGCAGGTGCTCCCGGGCGCGGCGAGGGAGGACGAGTTGGTACTTAGTCGAGAGAGTCACAGTTTCCATGATCTTACAAATTGCCTATCGATCATGAGACTGTAAGTCAACACGGTGAAGGAGGTCGCGTTCTTGAGACCGCTCGCCTCGCCGGAGCGCTTACTCGTGAGACTCGCGACGCGAAGAATCGTCGGCGTCGCGGCGCATCTCGGCTAGACGCCGTACTTGTCGTGATGGCGCACCCACGCTTGCGGGTGCGGCTTCTGATCCCCTTCGTCGCGACCCTTGGGGACAAGATCGAGGTAGTGGTACGCCCCATTCATCATGTCCACGCCGCGCGCGTAGCAAGAATAGGTGTGGAACACGTCCTCGCTCGCGTCCTTGTGGAACACGCTGATCCCGACCACTTCCGTAGCCCGCTCGGCCTCCGTGAAGGAGACGTGGTAGTCGCGGTTGAAGTCGCTCGCGAACGACGACAGCCACTTGAAGCTCCATCCCATGCGCTTTCGGAACGCATCGAGCTTGGGGAACGGCGCCCGGGAGATCGCGACCATGGTCACGTCGCGCTGATTCAGATGCACGATGATGCCGTTGAAGTTGTCGGCCCAGAAGGAGCAACTCTTGCATCCCTCCTCCCAGCTCGGGCCGAACATGAAGTGGTAGACGATGAGCTGGCTTCTCCCAGCAAAGAGCTCCGGCAGGGTCTCCTTGCCGGTGGGTCCGTCGAAGACGTAGCTCTTCTCACGCGCTCCCACGGAAGATCGCGCCGCTGCGCGCTCAGCTGGTCCCGCAATCGCGTGAATTCTTTCTCCTCGGTCAGGAGCTGCTTGCGGGCCTCTACCCACTCCTCTCTCGAGACGACTCGGTGGTTCATCTTCCGTCCTCCGTTCCCTTGCCGAGGTGCGCGGCGAGCTTCTCGAGGATCGTTGTCCAGCCTCGCTCGTGCTTGCGCCGCGCCTCGTCGTCGGGGAGACGCTCGTGCGTAAGCGTCAGCTCGGTCTCCTGCCCGATCGGTCGAAGCTCCACGGTGACGAGCGTCTCGCGGTCGAGCGTGTTCTTGGAGATCCACGTGAACACCAGACGCTCGGGGCGGCGAAGCTCGCGGTATTCGCCGGTGTGCTCGGTGTCCCCTGCGTCGTCGCTCATCACGATCCGGAAGCGCCCGCCGACCCGCGGATCGACCTCGGCGGCCGAGACGTGAGTCGTGCCCGGGCACATCCACTCGCGGAGGCTCTCGGCGTCGACCCACGCGTCGAACACTTCGTCCGGTGAGGCGGGCAGACGCCGTACGACTCGCAGCACGGGCTCTTTCCGATCGGTCACGTCTCTCTCCTTCCGCGCCGCTTCTTCTTCCGCCTTAGGAATGCGTCGAGCGCGTCGAGGCGATGCTCCCAGAACGCCTGGTAGGCGGTGATCCACTCCGCCGCCTCACGCAATGGTCGCGCCTCGAGCGAGAGCAGATGCTCGCGGCCGCGGACCTCGCGCCGCAGCAGGCTCGCCCGCTCGAGCACCCGCAGATGCTTGGAGATGGCGTTCAACGACAGGTCGAACGGCTCCGCCAGGTCGGTGACGCGCGCCTCTCCGAGAGCCAGTCGCGCCAGGATCGCACGGCGTGTCGAATCGGCGATCGCGGCAAGGGTTCGGTCGATCGGCGCGGAACGTTCAACCATTTGGTTGAATGTTTCTACTCGAAAGCTACGCCCTCGTCAACACATTGAGACCAGGCTGAAAGAGCGCCGTCAGGTTCTCGGGGGCGCTGTGCGATCTGGCCCGAGCAGCCGCTGCTATAGTCGTGGTCCTCGTGTCCTTACGCGATGGTCCCGCCACTACTCGAAGCGATGCCCTTGCTCATTCCGTCTGAGACAAGCGCGAGGTGGTGTTCGAAATCGTCGGCGAGATTGCCGACGTCAGAACCATCGCGGTTGGCCGTCGACTCCGCGAGGCCCGTCGGCTTTTCAAAGCCTACGGTCCCGGACGTTGGCGCAAGCTCAAAGGCGTTGCCAACGTTCGGCTGCCAGATGGTACAATCGCCCGTGGTGAGATGCACTGGTACGAGGCACACGGCATCGGACGAAGAGAGCTCAAGGTAAAGCGTATTCTCGAGCGCCCATGAAATCCAAGACCCGCCCTGCCAAGTACGTCGTGTGCGTCAAGAATAGAGGCTTCGTCGCGTCGCTGGAGCTCCGTAAAGTCTACCGCGTCGTACCCGACGACGCGGCTGAAGCGCGACGGCTCCTGCGGGTGATCGACGAATCCGGCGAAGACTATCTCTATCCGCGAGCTTACTTCGTCTCTGTAGACGTTCCGGTGGCGGCGGCGCGCGCGATCTCCGCGGCGACGCGATGATTCACGCCGCAGCGGCTCAGCGCGACATCGCCCGCTGACTCGATCATTGACGGTGCGGCCCGGAGCGTGCTTTCCCCAGACGATGACTGCCCGTCTCGAATTGCCCGCCGACCATCCCCATGTCGCGATCGTCACCATCGACCGCCCCGAGCAGGCGAACGCCCTCGATCCGCCGACGCTCCGGGAGCTGGCCGCCGCGTGGCGCCGCATCGCGGCCGACGCCGACATCCGCTGCGCCGTGCTGACCGGCGCCGGCGAGCGCGCGTTCTGCGCCGGGATGGACATGAAGACGACGATCCCCGCATCGCAGCGTTTGGCGCGTGGCGAGCACCTCGACGACGACACCTTCGCGGGGTTGCGGAGCGTCGCGACGGCACTGCTCGCCGGCTTCGACCTCGAAACGCCCCTCGTCTGCGCCGTGAACGGGCACGCGCGCGCCGGTGGCTTCGACCTGATGCTGGCGGCCGAGATCCGCTACGCCGTGCCGCACGCGACCTTCGCCCTCGAAGAGGTCGCGCTCGGGCTCTACCCGACCGGCAACGCGACCGTCCTCCTGCCCCGCCAGATCTCCTGGGTGCACGCGCACGAGCTCCTGCTCACAGGACGCCCGATCGATGCCGAGCGTGCGCTCGAGATCGGTCTCGTCAATCGGCTCGTCGACGCCACGGAGCTCATGACGACCGCGCTGGAAACCGCCGATGCGATCGCCGCCAACGCGCCGCTCGCCGTGCGTGAGACCCGCCGTGGCGTGCGCGAGATTCTCCACCTCGCGCTCGCGGACGCCTACCGTCGTCAAGAGGAGATCGGCGCACCGCTGCGACGGACGGAGGACGCGCGCGAAGCGCAGCGCGCATTCATCCAGAAGCGGCGCCCGGCGTGGACGGGAAGGTGACCCCGCCGGCGCGTGATGGAACGCGCCCATTGACATTCTCCGCGCTCGAGGCGTATCGGCGAGCCGTACACGGAGGTGTCCCATGCGTCATGGGCAGCAACGGGTGGCCCTCCTGTCCGTCCTCCTCGGCCTCGCCCTTCCCGTCTTGGCGATTCCACCGCGGGCCTTCGGCGCCGCCGCGAACGTCACCTGCCAGGTGGCGATCGGCAAGGCGGCCGACAAGTTCGTGAAACTCAAGCTGCAAGCCTGGCAGAAGTGCCGGAACGCGCCGCTCCTCGGCAAGTCCTGCGACACCGTCAAACGCGACGCGGCGATCGCGGCGGCGGCGGCGGCGATGGGTGGCCTGCTCGGAAAGAGCTGTGATCAACAAGGCGTTGTGCCACCCGACCTCGGCATCGCGGCCGTCTGCTCCGCTCCGTGCGACCACATCACGAACACGACTTTCCTCGACGTCGCCAACTGTCAGGTCTGCCTGCACGAGGCCGAGGTCGATGCCCTGCTGCAAGACGAGTACGGCACGACCGCGAGCGCGCTTCCGAAAGCGCAGGCGGCGTGCCAGCAGGCGATCGCCAAGAGCGCCGCGGCGTTCACCCTCGCGAAGCTGAAGGCGCTGCAGAGCTGCCAGCACGCCTTCCAAGCGGGCAAGGGCAAGGCCGCGGCCGCCGCGGTCTGCCCGCGGACCACGACCGACGCGGCCATCGCGGCGGTCGCGAGCAAGGTGCGCGCGCGGATCGCCGCCAAATGCGACGACGCCGCCGTCGCCGCGCTCGACGTCTGCACCCCGAAGGCCGGTACCGTGGCTGCGGCCGCCGAATGCATCCTCGCGGGACACGAGCAAAGAACCGACGACATGGTGCGTGCCGAATACCCGAGCTTTCCGTTGGGCGCCCCGGTACCGATCATCCTGCATCCGCTCGCGGGCGCGTTCGTCGTCGGCCAATCGCTGATCGTCGTCGGCGAGGCGCTCAGCCGTACGGACATCGCCGACGTGACGGTCGACGCGAACAACACGCTCGTCGGCACCCTCGCCGACGACAATCCGGACTTCGGCGGCAACACGTTCGAGTTTCTGTGGGACTCCGCCCAGAGCGGCGGAGGGAACGTGACGATCGACGTGACGATGACCGACCTGCGTGGACGCGTCGGTCACGCGTCGGTGGTCGTCATGGCGGCGATCGCTGGAGTGGCCTCCACGCCCACCACACCCCCGACCGGGCCTACGGTCACCCCGACGGCGCCGCAAACGGGACCGGGACCGACGACGACGACCGCGGCGGCACCGACCGGCACACCGAGCCCCACGGGTACACCGAGCCCGACGCCGACCGCCTGTGAGTGCTCCGGCATCGTGATTCAAGAGGCGGGCACGTCGGCGATCGCAATCCCACCGCCATACAGCCCGCCTCCACCGGGCGCGAAAGCGGTCCCGCGCGGGCATCATCAGTTCACGCCAGTCGCCGGCCAGGAGTCGGTGGCGTGGGTGTTCGAGGCCGAGGCGACGATCGTCGGCCCGCCGCAACTCTGCGTCGAGGGCCAGCGCGTCAACGGCACGATGACCGTCGGCTATCCGCCGGCGGCGCCCGTGGTCTCCAACAAGACGACCGGCGGCACCACGTTCCCCTTCAAGCCACCGCCCGCCGTTGCCCCCGTCGGCAACGACGACTACACCAAGCCGGGTACCTTCAAGACGCACGCAGCCGGCCTCATTCGCTGGATCGACGCACCCGGGCTCTACGGACTCCCGACCGTACGCGCCGGCAACAAACTGCGCAGCATCGACGTGCGCGGTCACTTCGAAGCCGTCGTCAACAGCAACAGTGCGACGGGCAGCTCCTGCAAGTGCGTGTGGAACATCGAGTACACCAAGGCGTACCCCGCCGGCGGCGGCGCCGGCACGTTCACGCCGGTCGCGAACGCGGGCACGGGCGTTCCGGGCGGCGTCCCAGCCGGCATGGTGTGCCGCACCCGAGCGATGCCCTGGCCGATCGGGACCGGGACGTTCCCGTAGCGCGCGATTTCCCGCTCCGTGCTTGCGCGGACCGCTCACGCTGGGGCACCATCGGCGATCAAGATGGCAACGGAACGCGAATACGAGCGCGTGCGCGATCTCGTCGACAAGGCCGACCCATTGCTGCTCGAAGCCCTCGCGGACGTCGACTTCACTCTCCTCGAGTGGGGGCTTTCTCTCTCGCCGTGGGAGCGCTTGCGGGCGAGCTCTGAGGCGTTGCGCTTCTGGTCGAGCTTCCGACGTGGCGCATCCGAGGCAAGCTGATCTCGCCGGCCTGATCGACGCCCTGCAGGCTGAAGGGGTCGAGTTCATCGTGGTCGGCGGCGCGAGCGCCGTCTTGCATGGCGCGCTGGCGATGACGCAGGATCTCGACGTTGTACACCGCCTCACGCCCGAGAACGTCGCGCGACTCGCCACGGTGCTCGAGGGACTCGACGCCTTCGTCCGCGAGCCCGCCCAGCGCCGGCTTCGTCCCCAGGCGGCGCACCTCAGCAGTGGAGGACAGCTCAATCTGCTCACGTCGCTCGGTCCCTTGGATCTTCTCGGGCGGCTGCATGACGGCCGCGGATACGACGAGCTGCTGGCGCATTCCGAGGTGTTGACCGACGGGATCCATCAGGTTCGCGTGGTCGATCTTCCGACGTTGATCGAGATCAAGACCACGGCGGGGCGCGCCAAGGACCGTATCGTCGTACCGATGCTGCTTGCGTTGCTCAGAGAACGGGAACGCCACTGATCGTCGCGGGGAGTGTCGATCTCGAGCCGGCTCGTTCGTCGATATAGCGAGGGAGGAACGCGGGATGAGCCGGGTACGAGTACTCGTTGGCACACGCAAAGGCGCGTTCGTCCTCGAAGCGGACGGAAAACGTGACCGGTGGGACGTCAGTGGTCCCCACTTCGGGGGCTGGGAGATGTACCACCTCAAGGGATCCCCCGCCGACCCGAGTCGGCTCTACGCGTCGCAGGCCACCAGCTGGTTCGGGCAGCTGATCCAGCGCTCCGACGACGGCGGCAAAACCTGGGAGCCGGTCGGGAACCAGTTCGTCTACGACGGCGCCACCGGCACGCACCTCTGGTACGACGGCACGCCGCATCCGTGGGAGTTCGCGCGCGTCTGGCATCTCGAGCCGTCGCCGACCGATCCCGATACCGTCTACGCCGGCGTCGAAGACGCCGCGTTGTTTCGCTCGACCGATGGCGGAAAGACGTGGCGCGAGCTCCCCGGCCTGCGCACCCACGAATCCGCACCCTGCTGGCAGCCGGGTGCCGGCGGGATGTGCCTGCACACGATCCTTCTCGATCCGAGCGATCCCGAACGCATCTTCATCGCCATCTCGTCGGCGGGCACGTTTCGGAGCGACGACGCCGGCACCACGTGGCGGCCGATCAACCGCGGCCTCGTGTCCGAGCAGATCCCCAACCCGACCGCCGAGGTCGGTCACTGCGTGCACCGCATCGCGATGCACCGCTCGCGTCCGGGTGTGCTGTTCATGCAGAAGCACTGGGACGTCATGCGCAGCGACGACGCCGGCGAGTCGTGGCACGAGATCAGCGGCAACCTGCCGAGCGATTTCGGGTTCCCGATCGACGTGCACGCGC
Organism: Deltaproteobacteria bacterium; assembly: GCA_016200545.1. GTDB lineage: Bacteria > Desulfobacterota > Binatia > UTPRO1 > UTPRO1 > DP-19. The sequence continues at coordinate 22,679 of JACQEO010000050.1, forward strand.
ACGAGCCGGAGACCATCTACGTCGTCCCGATCAAGAGCGACTCGGAGCACTACCCGCCCGAGGGCAAGCTGCGCGTCTACCGCAGCCGCACCGGCGGCCACGAGTGGGAGGCACTCACGAAGGGGCTGCCGCAGCGCGACTGCTACGTGAACGTGCTCCGCGACGCGATGGCCGTCGACGCGCTCGATGCGTGCGGCGTGTATTTCGGCACCACCGGCGGGCAGGTGTACGCGTCGGCCGATGCCGGCGACAGCTGGACGCCGATCGTCCGCGATCTTCCGGCCGTGCTGTCCGTCGAGGTCCAGACCCTGCCGTGATCCGCGTCGTACTCCCGCCACATCTGCGGACGCTGGCGCGTGTCGAGCGTGAGGTGACGCTCGAGGTTGAGGGTCCCGTCACGCAGCGCTCGGTTCTCGACGCGCTCGAGGCGCGTTATCCGATGCTGCGCGGGACGATCCGCGACCACGTCACGCAACGGCGCCGCCCGTTCGTGCGGTTCTTCGCGTGCGAGGAGGATCTGTCGCACGAGTCGCCGGACGCGCCGCTGCCGGACGCCGTCGCGACGGGGGCGGAGTCTTTCTGATCATCGGGGCGATGGCCGGCGGTTAGATTCCTGGTCAACCGAGGCGATCACCTTCGGCGATGAGCTCGTGAAGCTCCTCATGGTAATCGGGAAACGTCGCCCACGCACGCTCGACCATGCCGTGGATGCCCTTGTGCCCCTCTCTGAGCGGTGCGTAGGGGCGGTAGTCGGCGTCGTAATCGGTCGCGAAGAAGTCGGGAATGCGCTCCAGTCGCCTGGAGTTCCAGATCTCCTCGGTGATGTGACGGACGATGGCTTTATTCGTCTCGCTCATTGGTAGATGGACTTTCGCCATGCCGCCCAGCGACGAGTGGGCGATGAGCGGCCGGTGGATCGGACGTTATCAATAAGTGGGCCACTCGCAGAAGTCAGCGTTGATCTCAGGCGGGGATACGGGCGGTTCGCCGGGTGGAGGAAACGGATCGCCGAAGGTGAAGGCTTCGACTGTCGGGCCCCGAGCCTTCAGGATCGCGAGACGAGCCTTCGCCTCCTCGATCGACGGGATGTAGCCCGCGGGAACCCACCAGAGGACGAGAATGGGTCCCGCGAGAGGTTCGAACCACTGTCTGCGGCTTCGCAGCGGTGCGGCGTGGCCGCTTCGGTAGACGTAGCGGTGTAGGGCCTCGAAGGACTCCCAGACCGACATGTTGAAAAGGACCCGCTCGTCCTCGTACGCCCGGATGGCGGTAGCGTTACCTTCATCCGTTTGGAGTCGCCAGATGAAGCCGGGGCTGCCGTCGGCGATCGCGTTGATCTGGTCGAGCTGAGAGCGGAAGCCCTCCATGATCGCAGAATCGAGAGGGGCACGCATTCGGGCGACGTTCGCCTGGGCCAGATGGAAGCGCTTCGGGTTCATGACCGGCCTCCGCTCAGCACGCGTGATCCTGGACACCTACTACGACGTCCTTCATGCCACAAGCGAGGCCGCCCACCCATGCGGTCGCTTCAACGTACGCGGTGCGCTACCGTCCGTCCTCACGAAAGGAGAAACACCATGACTCACGACGATGCCCTTCGGTTGTTCGTCAAGACGCTGCGGAACCTCGAGCAATGGATGGACAAGGCTGCCGCGCACGCGCAGGCCAAGTCCTTCGAGGTGGACGTGCTCGCCCACGCTCGCCTCGCGCCGGATGCGTTCGACTTCGCCCGCCAGGTGCAGGCGGGCTGCGACCAGGCGAAGTACGCGGCCGCCTATCTCAGCGGCAAGCAGGCGCCGTCCCACCCGGACACCGAGCAGACGTTCGCCGAGCTGCGACAGCGCGTTCAGAAATGCGTCGCCTTCCTCGAGACCGTCCCGGCGAGGGACTTGGTGGGATCTGAGGAGCGGAAGGTGGCGCCGCCGTGGCTCGGCGGGAAGTGGCTCCGCGGCGACGACTACCTGATGCACGTCGCGATACCGAACTTCTTCTTCCATGCGACGATGGCGTACGCGATCCTCCGCCACAACGGCGTCGAGCTCGGCAAGATGGACTACATCGGCTCGCTCCCGACGCAGGAAGGCTGAGGCGAGCCATGAACCGTGCACTGTGGGTCGTTCAGGGGCTGCTCGCGGCGTTGTTTCTCTTCGCGGGTGGAATGAAGCTGGTCGTGCCGCTCGAGGCGCTGAAGGGGCCGGTGCCGCTGCCCGGCCCTTTCATGCGGTTCATCGGTGTGGCCGAGGTGCTCGGCGCAATCGGCCTGATTCTCCCTGAGCTGCTGCAGATTCGGCCGGGCCTGACACCGCTCGCCGCCGCCGGACTGGTGATCATCATGATCGGCGCGACGGTGATCACCGTGGAGGGCGGCGACGTCGCGATGGCGCTGGTTCCGCTGGTGGTGGGACTGCTCGCGGCGTTCGTCGCTTACGGCCGCTCGCGGCTGGCGCCGAAGTCGTCTCGCGCCTCGGTATTCCAGTCGGCCGGCTGAGGAGGTCTCCTGCATGTCTCTCCAGCTCTATTTCCACCCGCTGTCGTCCTTCTGCCAAAAGGTGCTCACGGCTCTCTACGAGAACGACACGCCCTTCGAGCCGCACCTCGTCGCTTTCTCGAACGAGCCCTCGCGTGCGGAGTTCCTGAAGATTTGGCCGATCGGGAAGATCCCCGTGCTGCGTGACGCCGCGAACGACCGGACGATCCCCGAGTCGAGCATCATCATCGAGTACCTGGCGCAGCACTACCCTGGCGCGACGCGGCTCGTGCCTGCAAACGCAGACCTCGCGCGGCAGACGCGCATGCGCGATCGCTTCTACGACCTGTACCTAGCCCAGCCAATGCAGAAGGTCGTCACCGACAGGCTACGCCCGGCGGGACAACACGACCCGTACGGCGTGGAGGAAGCGAAGACGCTCCTGCGTACCGCCTACGGCATGATCGACGGGGAGATGGCAACGAAGACCTGGGCCATGGGCGATGCCTTCACCATGGCGGACTGCGCCGCCGCGCCGGCGATGTTCTACGCGAACCTCGTGATGCCCTTCGGCGACACTCACGCGAACGCGGCGGCGTACTTCCGCCGTCTGACGGAACGCCCCTCGTTCGCTCGCGCCGTCAAAGAAGCGCAGCCGTACTTCGCGCTCTTCCCGAAGTAGAACGAATCTCGAGCCGCGCCCGAACGTTAGGTCGTCGTGTCGATTTCACGGGCTCTCGTTCGTCGTCAGCCGCTGATTCTCCAGACCATCCTCGGCTTCGACGCCGCGACCATCGGCTCCGCGTTCCTCGTCTCACCCGCGACGATGGCCCTGCGTCTGGTGCGCGCCAAGAACAAGATCCGCGAGGCAGGGATTCCCTTCCAGGTGCCCGAACGCGGCGAGCTCGCGGGGCGTCTGGACGCCGTGCTCGAGGCGATCTACGCGCCTTCGCCGAGGGCTGGTCGGATCCCGCCGGCACCGAGGTCCGCCGCCGCAACCTCGCCGAGGAGGGGATCTGGCTGGGGCGGCTCGTCGCCTCGCTGCTGCCCGACGAGCCCGAGGCGCTCGGCCTCCTCTCCTTGATGCTCTATGCGCAAGCGCGGCGCGACGCGCGGCGCGATGCACAGGGCGAGTACGTGCCGCTCGCGGATCAGGATCCGGCGTTGTGGGACGCGGAGCTGATCGAGAAAGCCGAAGACCTGCTCACGCGTGCCAGCGCCATGCCCAGGACCGGCCGCTATCAGCTCGAAGCGGCGGTGCAGTCGGCCCATGTCGTTCGCAGGCGGAGCGGCCGCTCCGACTGGGCCGCGATCGAGCGCATCTACGACGTCCTCCTGACGATGACCGGCTCGCCCGTGGTGGCGATCAATCGGGCCGTCGCGATCGCCGAGACGCGCGGCCCCGCCGCCGGCTTCGAAGCGCTCGACGCGCTCTCGAACGACCCGCGACTCGCCGATTATCAGCCCTATTGGGCCGCGCGCGCCGGACTGCTGGCGCGGACAGGCGAAGGCGACGCGGCCGATCAGGCCTATGAGCGCGCCATCGGCCTCGAGGCCGACCCCGCCGTCCGCCGCTTCCTGCAGCGCCGCCGCGCGGCGCTGCGCTGACCTCGAGCGCTCGCTGGCGCGCCGTTGAACAGGTGCTGTTCAGAGCTTGAGCACCGGGGCGCTGTCGCGGTCGCGCCTGCGTGACGGCGCGATGTCCGATGATCTGGTCCGCGCTTTGCAATAACCCGACAGCATGAATCGCCTTCCTCGAACGAACGACACGGGCGATCGCGTTCCTGCGTCGGATCCTGCCGCTGCGCGGGTCGATCCAAACGGTCGTGAGTACGTGGTTACGGTACCTGGGGGCGGCGTCTTCATCGCACGGACCTTCGATGACGCGATCGCCATCGCAAGCCTGTGGCGCACGCGGCAACCGTCGATCTCGTCGCGGCCCCGCGTCGGCTGACCATCGAAGCAGCCGCTGTCTAGGTGCGCGACACACCGGCCCGGGAGCATGGTGGCCGTGTCGATCTGGGGACCGCTCGTCCGTCCTCGCAGTAAGGAGGATCGAATGTCGCGATCGGACGGATTTTCTCGGGCGCGGCTCGGACACATGTCCGAGGTCATGCGCGGCTATGTCGAGCGCGGCGAGGTGGCCCGCGTGGTCACGCTGCTCAGCCGTCGCGACGAGGTTCATGTCATTGCGTCCATGACCAAGCCCATCACGGCCGCGGCCGCCATGATCCTCGTCGAGGAGGCGAAGCTCCGTCTCGACGACCCGGTCGATCAATGGCTCCCGGAACTCGCGGACCGCAGGGTGCTGCGCGCGATCGACGGTCCGCTCGACGACACCGTGCCGGCAAACCCGCCCGATCACGCTGCGCGATCTCCTGACGTTCCGGCTGGGTTTTGGGATGCTGATGTCCCCGTCCGGGCGGCTCCCGATCCAGAAGGCGACGGCGGAGGCGGATCTCGGTCCCGGGCGGGGTGGGGATTCTAATGATCCAGTGCCTCCACAATCCGATCGTGATCGACATGCACGAGGATTTCTGGACGCTGGCGTATCAGGCGATCGCCGACTAAGGACATCGACATGGACAAAATCCAAGTGGTCATTCCGAAGGGCATGGAGCCATTTCACGACCGTCTCCATTTCGCCCCCGCTGTACGAGACGGCAATCGACTGTACTGCGCCGGAGTGATCGGCGTCGGTGCCGACGGCACAGCGGCGGCGGATCCGGAGACGCAGTTCGCGCAGGCGTTCGAGTTGCTGAAGTCGGTGCTGACGACGAGCGGGGTCTCGTTCGACGACGTGATCGATCTCACGACGTTTCACGTCGGGCTGCGGGACCACCTGCGCAGCTTCGCCAAAGTGAAGGATCGCTATCTGCGCGAGCCCTACCCCGCGTGGACGGCGATCGGCATCACCGAGTTGGCGGTACCGGGGGCATTGGTCGAGATCAAAGTCATCGCGCGACTCCCGTCATGAGCGATCGGCGGGTGACGACCGCCGCCCTTGCCGCGTTCGCCTGCGCGGCGGTCCTGACGGCCTGCGTACACAAGGTCGCGCCGCGTTGGAAAACGCTGCCCGAGACGCCGCCCATGCCCGCGGCGCGCGCGAGCGGCACGGTGCACGTGAACGGGATCGATCTGTACTATGCGATGTACGGCGCGGGCCCACCGCTCCTGCTGCTGCACGGCGGCTTGGCCAACGCCGACTATTGGAGCCCGCAGATTCCGGCACTCGCGCCGGCGCACGAGGTCATTGTGATGGACAGCCGCGGGCACGGACGCAGTACGCGCGACGCGCACCCCTATTCATACGATCTGATGGCCTCTGACGTGATCGCGTTGTTGGACCATCTGCACGTGGCGAAGACCTCGATCGTCGGCTGGAGCGACGGCGGCATCATCGGGCTCGACATCGCGATCAAGTATCCCGAACGGCTGGACCGTCTGTTCGCCTTTGGCGCCAACTTCAACGTCGCCGGTCTCAAACCTGGACTCGAGAAAGATCCCGTCTTCAGGACCTACGTCGAGAAAGCGGGGCACGACTACGCACGCACGTCGCCGACACCCCAGAACTATGACGCGTTCATGGCCGCGATCACCGAGATGTGGAACTCGCAGCCGGATTTCACCGCCGACGAGCTCGCGAAGATCGTTGCGCCGACGATGATCGCCGACGGCGAGTACGACGAGGCGATCCGACGCGAGCACACCGAGGCGCTCGCGCGCGCCATCCCCGGCGCACAGCTCTGGATCATGCCCGGCGTCAGTCACTTCGCACACTGGCAGGCGCCGGACGAATACAACCGCGCGGTGCTGGCGTTCATCGACGGCCCGTGAGGGCGCGCGCTCGGCCCGCTCCAATGCACCGTGGCGCATTCATCGGGACTTCCGATGCCCCACTGCTCTGATTTATCGCTTGACAAGTGTGCTGACTTTCGCTTATTCTTCGCCTTACTCGGGCGGAAGAATCATGGCCGGCAGAGCCAGCGAAGCAGCGTGCGCGCGTCTCGATGATGAAATCTCCGCGCATCGGTCCGCTGCCACGGCAGCCGTCGAATCCAGCGCCGATCCCGTCGAGATCGACAGCGAGCTGCGCCGCCTGAGCACGAGCGAAGCCGCCCTGCGGGTAGTCTTCGGCACACTCGCCTCCGAGCTCTGTCGCGGAAAGGCGCATCACCGCCTCGGCTTCGCGCGCCTCGGCGACTACACGCGCGAACGGCTCGGCATGGCGCCCCGCGAGGTCGAGAGCCTGGCGCACGTCACCACCGCCCTCCGCGCCCTACCCCTCGTCGCGGCGTCGTTTGCCCGCGGTGAGCTTTCATGGACCCACACCCGCTTGCTCGCAGCGGTCTCGACGCCCGCTACCGAAGCCGCATGGCTCGAGTGCGCGCGCGGATGCTCGACGGCGCGGCTCGCCGCGCTCGTGGGAGCGAGCAGCGCCGCTGCACGCCCCACCGGCGCCGCCGTGGCAGCCGATTGCGAGCCGAATGTGCATTCGGCTCATTGCCCGCAGGGCGACCTTGCCAGCCCGCCGAGCGATCCTGCCACGCAGCGCCGTCTCCTCGAGGCCACGCTCGACGAGACGTTCGACCGCGCCGACGGTGAGCCGGCCCTGCGCTTCCGTTTGCGCTGCCCGCCGCAGCTACGCGGTCTCTTCTACGATACCGTCGAGCTCGCGCGCCGTGTCTCCGGCGAGCAGCTCCCCGTGTCGGACGCCGCCGAGGTAATCGCCGCCGAAGCGCTCTCCGGCGCGCCGCGCGTCGCACCGATCGGTCACGATGTCGCGCCGGCCGCTGATACACCTGAGCCGTTTCGCAAGACGCCCATCGCCGCGCCAGAGCCACCGCTCGCGCCATCGATGCCGGTACCGTGCAAGGAGATCTCATCGCGAGACATCGCCTCCCCTTCGTCCGAGTCCTCGCACCAGAGCGTCGCGTGCAACCTCGATACCCGCCTGCGGAGCACCGTCGCCGCGCGATGCGAGCGATCGATTGGCAGATCGGCCACCTCCTCGAGACGGTCCGTCGTCGCCGGCTGCATCGGCCGCTCGGGTTTCGCTCGCTCGCCGACTACGTTCGCGATCGCATCGGCATGGCGCCGCGCACCGCGCGGGCGCTGATGGCGACCGAGCGCGTCACGTCCGAGTGCGCGCCGCTCCGCGACGCCTACCGCGCCGGCGGAGTGAGTTGGCTTCAAGCGCTGACGATCGCCCCTCTCGTCGTCCACGCGCCGGAGGACGTCGCGACGGCGTGGGTCGCTCGCGCTCGTCGCGTCACGCTCCGGCGCCTCACGGACGAGGTCGAATGGGCCTTGGCCCGCCACGACGCCGGCGCGCCCGGTCCTTTCCCTCCCCCGCCCCTCGACAGCCGCTTGCAAAATGAAACGTGGCAAATCGGTGCGCCAATCCCGGAGCCGCACGTGCAACGGCACGTAAGCGCGCTCGGCGCCGCGATCACCTTCGTGGGGCCCGCATCGATTGTCGCCCTCTTCCGCACGGCGATCGCCGCGTTCGCCGCCGCCGCACCAACGCCCGAGCCGACGTGGCGGAGCTGCGAACGCATGTTGCGACACGTCCAGGAGACCTGGCTCGCGCTACCGCGCCATCGCGATCCCGTGTTCGAACGCGACGGCTGGCGGTGCTCGGTCCCCGCATGCAGCGGCCGCCGCAACCTGCACGACCACCACGTCCGCTTCCGCTCGCGTGGCGGCGACAATCAGCGGACGAATCGCATCACGGTGTGCGCGTGGCACCACCTACGCGCGCTGCACGTGAATCTCGTCCGCGGCTGGGGCACCGCGCCCGACGGCATCCGCTGGCAACTCGGCCTCCAAGGTAGCAGCTCCTGGGCGCTCCTCGACTTCCTCGGCGACCGCTACCTCGACCAAGACGAGGTGCTCGCCGACCGTCGCGCCCACAAGCGTGAGATCGCTGCGCGCCTCGCCGCATGGATCGCGCGAGATGACGCAACGATCGCGTCACCGGTGCAGCGCTCGGCTCAGCGCGAGGTGGCCCGCTGATACGATGGAAGCGTCCGCAGGCGCTCGAAGTACCGGATCGCGTTCGGCCCCAGGCTCTCGCCGAGCCCGATGTTCCGGGCCAGGTGCAAGCCGTAGCCGACACAGATGTCGGCGATCGTGAAGCGTCCGGCGCAGAGGAACTCCCGACCGTCGGTCGCAGCCTCGACCGCCCGCAGGCGCCCGGCGAACCACCGCTTGTAGTCCTCGGCCGCCTGCGGCAGGCGGCGCTCCTCGGGCTCGAGCACCGAGTAGCGGAGGTAGATCGTCTGCGGAAATGTGAGCGTCGCGTCGCTGAAGTAGAGCCAGTTGAGATACGCGCCGTACTCTGGTTCCGACGCCGACACGGCGAGCGGCGTCGGGCCGTAGCGCTCGACGAGGTAGTGGCAGATGCCCGACGACTCGGTCATGCGGACGTCACCGTCGATCATGTATGGAACCGTCCCGAGGGGATTCACCTCGAGGTAGTCGCGCTGCAGGACGCGCGGGGGAAACGGCAGCGTCCGGAGCTCGTACTCGAGCCCCATCTCTTCGAGCGTCCAGAGCGGTCTGAACGAGCGCGCGTCCCGGCAGTGGTAGAGCACGATCGCCATATGCGCCGGCACCCTACCAACTGTGGAGGCGTACCGTCGAATGTGCAACTCTGGGGACACGATGACGTTCCCCCACAAAGCAGTATGCGCGATCCTGACGATCGTCCTTCCCGCCGGCGTGCTCGGAGCGAGTTCTCCCGACGTGGTCGTCGCGGCCGAGGCCAAGCGTCCTCCGCACCACTCTCGGACCGACGCCTCGCGGACCGGCGCCGCGAGCAAAGAGTCCGAGGCGGCGCGGCAGGAGCGCGAACGCCGTCAGGACCTCGAACGGCGCGTCGAGCGGCTCGAGCAGCTCTACGAGTTGAAAGAGCCCGTCATGCCGCCAGGATCGTCGCCTCGATCACAGTAGAACAACACGCGCTCGGGTGATGATCCCACACCCCGGCTCATCCGTCCCTCGCGCGGCGATATACCTCGAGATCGTAACGCGGTCCCCAGATGCTGACGCGGGTGTCGCGGCCGGGCCGCGAGTGGATTCCCGTCCCGGTCGCGCGCCAGCGGCCACCGAGCACGGGCGTCACTTCATCGAGCTGCGCGCGGCTGACGATGAGCACGTCGATGCTCGCCGCCTGTGCTGGCGTCATGTGCTTCAGGGACCGATCGGTGAAGACGGCGGCCGCGCGGGGCTTCACGAAATAGTACGCCGGGTAGTCGAGAAAAACACGGTCATCGGCCGCAATCGCGTCGTGCAGCGCCGCCTCGAGCCGGCGGTAGTCGCGATCCGCCCAATCGACGGCGCTCCAGGCGAGCACGAGCGGCAGCCCGACCGCGCACGCAAGCACGAGTCCCGCGTGGGCGAAGCGCCGTTTCTCGGAGCACACGCCGATGCTCAGCGGTACGTACGTCATCCAGCTGTAGTAGACCGGATACACCCCGCTCAGAAAAAGTACCGCCGGGATGACGACTGCGACCACGAGCGCAAAACCGAGCGGCGAGCGCGCCAGCGGCTCGCCATGCGACCGCTGGCGCGCCGAGAGCGTGAGCGCGACGACGAGCAGGACCAGGAAGCTGGGATCCTTGAGGACGCCGCCGAGGTTGCGGTCGTAATGCTGCAGCGTCGCCGCCAGTCCTCGGCCGGCGATCGAGGCTGTGCCGAGGCTCTCCTTCACGAACGACGGCCAGACGCCGGCGGTGGTGTAGAGGCCGTACAGTGCCCCCATGCCGCCGAGGAGGCCTGCGGCGCCGCTCGCGAGCTCGTGTCGGAGCGCGCGGCCGTGACGGACGGCGAGCAGGCCGCCCAGGAGCCCCGCGTACACGAGCAGCTGCAAGCCCGTGAGCGGCAGCAGCAGCGCGAGGAGCGCGATCATTCCGCAACGCAGCGCGATCGGACGGACAGTGTGCGCGAGCACGATCGCGGCGACGAGCGCCATGCCGAGGCAATCGACGCGCGCGGAGCGATAGCAGAACACCATGCCATAGCCGAGAAGCAGGAGCGCGACGAGCCAGAGCCGAGCGCGTCGTGCCGGGACGAGGTCGAGGCGTGCGACGGCGAGCCAGAGCGCGAGCACGGCGACGACTACGAGCACGTAATCGAGCGAGCGCACGGCGAGCGGACCGAAGCCGAAGATGCGCATCCAGCCGAAGAGAAGCGTCGAGTAGAGCGGCGGGTATCCGGCCCAGAACGCGTCGCAGGCCTGAAACCGCCAGGCGCACGAGGTGAATCCTCTGCCGAGAAGCAGGTTCGCCGCGGGATCGGTGAACATCACCTCGTCGAGCCACGGGATCGGAATCCGGGTGGCGGTCGCGAGGTTCAGCGCCAGCGACGCCGCGCCAGCGACGGCGACGAGCGCCCGCTCGGCATGGCCCGTGGACGACGGCATCAGGGCGACGGCCGGCGCCGCCAGCGCTCCGGCGCAGCGCCGGCCAGCGCCGTCGCCCCAACTCCTGCGAGCAGCAGGATGCAGGGCAACACCACGATGCGGTAGCGTAACTTCGCGACGAAAAGCGCGTAGCCGAGCGCGTACGCGAACGTCACACCCAGGAGCAACACGGTGGCTGCGCGCTGCCGGCGCCACGCAACGCACAGCCCGACGAGCGCCAGCGACAGCTCTCCCCCGAACGAAAGCACGCTCACCCAATTCCGTGCCGCGGACGGGAAGCTCGACGTCGATGGCAGACGAGGATCAGCCTGGTGCAGCACCGCGCGCTGCTCGGGGTTGTCGGTGGCAAGCCGGGTCGGGTACAGCTCCCAAAAATACCCGAACTCGGAGGCGACGTGAGCGACGACAGCGCGGGGTTCCTGCCACACACGACGCAGAACGGCCCCCGCAAGCCCATAGCTCGCAATCTCGCTCGTCGCGACCGGCGCACCGTGGATGCCCGGCATCTGGACGGGCACGATATGGCCGTGAAGGTGGTTGTTGTGCAGAGCCCACGGCACGAGCGCCGCGAGGCAACACACGACGAGCGCGAGCGCGTGCAGCGCCTGCCGCATGCGCGGCACGGCGCCGGCGGCGGCGATCCAGAGCGCGAGCACCGGCAAGAGCACGAACGCGACCGGCCGGCACTGGATCGTGATCGCGAGCAGCACGCCCGCGAGCGCGGACCGCAAAAGGTCGTCGTCACGCGCGGCGCCCCAGACGACAAGCAGGGTCGTCATCAGCAACGTCGCCGTGACCGCTTCGGGGTACAGGAGACCGGAGGCGACGACGAGCAGCGGATCGAGCGCATACAAGAGCGCCGCGACCAGGGCGGGAACCGTACCGATCATCGGTGTTCCGAGCGCAACGAGAAGCGCGGAGCCGGTGCCCGCGATCAGCGCCTGCACACACCGTATGAGCAGCAGGTTCGATGGCCACGGCGCAGCGAACGCGGCCAGGATCACCGGATAGCCGGGCACGTTCGCATACCTGGTACCGTAGCCCTCACCGGCCAGCAGGTGGCGGGCGGCATCGAGATAGATCGCCTCGTCCGCGAAGTACAACGAGGTGCCGAGGACGGACACCGCGACGAGGCGCGCAGCGATCGCGAGCGTGACGATGCCGAAGATCGCCCAGCGGGTAGGGCGTGTCAGGTGGATTGACGAGCTCCGATGAACATCTCCGTGATCATTCCAGCGTACAACAGCCCCCACGAGCTGCGCGAGTGCCTAACAGCGCTCCGCGCGTCTTCGCGGCCCCCGGATGAGATCGTGGTCGTAGACGACGGCTCGACCGACGACACCGCGGAGATCGCCGCCGCAGCTTCGGTCCGTGTCCTTCGCGGGGGCGAGAATCGTGGGGCGGCCGCCGCGCGCAATCTCGGCGCCGAACACGCCTGCGGCGATGTGCTCTTTTTCATCGACGCCGACGTCGCCGTGGCGCCCGACGCCGTTGATCGGGTGGCCCGGCTGTTCGCGGCGGAGCCGGATGTGGCGGCTGTCTTCGGCTCCTACGACGCGCAACCGCGCGCACGGGGCGTGGTGTCGGAATATCGCAACCTCCTGCACCACTACGTCCACCAGCGCGGCAGCACCGAGGCGTTCTCCTTCTGGACCGGCTGCGGCGCCGTGCGCCGCGCCGCGTTCACGGCCATTGCGGGATTCGACGAGCACCCCGCCTGGCGTTCGATCGAGGACATCGAGCTCGGGTACCGACTGCGGCGGGCGGGGTATCGTATCCGCCTCGACAAGGAGCTCCGCGGAACGCACCTGAAGCACTGGACGCTTGCGATGATCCTCCGGACGGATCTGCTCTTTCGCGCCGCGCCGTGGGCACGTCTCATCCGCCACAGCGACGCGGCGCCCGCGGATTTGAACCTCGCGGTGACGCAGCGTCTCAGCGTCGCGTTGGTCGGGATCGCGATGGTCGCGCTCCCGCTCGCGTTCCTTTCCCGTGCGTTCGCCGTGGTCGCAGCGTTGGCGCTCGCCGGCGTCCTCGCCCTCAATTGCGCCCTCTACGGCTTCTTCTATCGCGAACGCGGGCTCGCCTTCGCGCTCGCGTGCCTGCCGCTGCACGCGCTCTACTTCCTCTGCAGCGGCGCCGGGTTCGTGTACGGCTGGCTCACACCGCCGAGGAATCGATGAGCCCTTTCCTGAGCTTCGCCGAGCAGGCGCTCCACTACTTCAATCGCGAACGCGAGGACGTCCGGCGCGAGCCACTCGCGACGCCGGCCGCGTGGCGCGGCGCCGACCTCGTCCGTCGCCGCGACTGGATCGTCACGCTGACGGCCACCGACGTTGCCGAGGTCGAGCGCGCGCTCACCGCCGTGACCGCCCGCGGCGTGGCGATGGGCGCGATGCGACGCGAGGACTTCCCGCTGGCGACGCTCGCCGCGCGCGTGGCCGAATGGAGACGTGAGCTCAGCGAGGGACGCGGCTTTCTCGTCGTCCGCGGGTTGCCGATCGAACGCTGGAGTGAGGGCGACGCGGCGCGCGCCTACTGGGGGCTCGGACTTCACCTCGGACGACCCGGCGCGCAGAATCCCGAGAACGAGCTGCTCGGCCACGTCGCCGACACCGGGGAGGACGCGGCCAATCCCTACGTGCGCCGCTATCGGACGGCGGGCGACATCGCCTACCACTGCGATCTCGCCGACGTCGTCGGCCTGCTCTGTTTGCGCACCGCCAAGTCGGGCGGCGCGAGCCGCATCGTCAGCTCCGTCACCGTCTACAACGAGCTGCTGCGCCGCCGTCCCGACCTCGTCGCGCGCCTCTACGAGCCCTTCCGTCTCGACCGTCGTGACGAGCACGGCGGCGGCGCGCCGTGGGTGCCCGTCGTCCCGTGCCGCTACGCCAAGGGCACGCTCCGCACCTTCTATCACAGCGACTACTTCCGCTCCGCCGTCCGTCACGCCGACGTGCCTCCCTTCACGGAGGAAGAGCAGAGCCTGCTCGATCTCTACGAGGGGATCGCGAACGAGCCGAATCTCTACCTCGACATGCAGTTCGCGCCGGGCGACATCCAGCTGGTGTCGAACCATCGCATCCTGCACGCCCGGACGGCGTACGAGGATCACGCGGAGCCGGCGCGCAAGCGCCATCTGCTACGGCTCTGGCTGTCGCTCCCTGGTTGACGTCGATCCTGACCTGCTGCAACATCCGCCCGTGAAAATCCGACGCCTGCTGATTGCCATCGCTCTTCTCGCAAGCGCCACCGCCGCCGGTGCCGCCGACAGCGGACCCGTCGCCGCACCGCCTGCCGCGGCAAGCCCACCCACGGTGACGGCCGCGTTTCGCTACAACGAGGGTGAGGCATTCGCCCGTCAGCAGCACTGGAAGTTTGCCGAGTCTGCCTATGACGATGCGACCAAGATCAAGGCCGATTTCCCCGAGGCGTGGAACGGCCTCGGCCACGCGCGCAAGATGCAGAACAAGTTTCCCGAAGCGCTCGCGGCCTACCAGGAGGCGCTCCGGCTGCGGCCCGCCTTTCCTCAGGCGCTCGAGTACCTCGGCGAAACCTATGTCGCGATGGGAAGGATGGACGATGCCCGCGGCACGCTCACCACGTTGAAGCCCCTCGACGCGGGCCTCGCCGACAAGCTCGCGCAGGCGATCGACGGTCAGAAGCCCAACGCGGCCTGGTAGCCTCATGCCACACGTCGCGACTCTCGGTCGCTGGGTGGGGGTGGCGCTGGGGATCCTGTCGATCCAGGGTTTTGCGACGCACGAGACGGCAATTCCCGACGACACCGTCCTGCAGGAACAGCTCGAGAAATCCGTCGACCTCCGCCGTCGCGAGACTTTTGACCGCGTCCTCGACGCGCGTGACCCGGGCGAGCTCGTCGAGCACGCCACCCTCACCGATGCGGCTTTGGATCGCCACATATTGGGAATCGACGCGCTCTTCGTCGTGGGCGATGAGCTGTTTGGCTACTTGTTCCGACCGGAGAACGGCTGGGGAAGCGGAAGCGGCGGCACGGACCGCAAAGCGATCGACTACACCCCGCAGTTGCGCCGCGTCCAGCAAGGGCGAGCAGGCGGGCCCGACGCCTTCGGTTGCTTCAGCTGTCATTCGAAGGGCGGACCCGACGGCGCCGGTACACAGACCCAGAACGCATTTCTCTTCGGGGATGGCGAGCGGATCGGCAGCGCCGATCAGCGCAATGCACCTCACCTCCTCGGCCTCGGTCCGGTTGCGCTCCTGGCGCGCGAGATGAGCGCGGCGCTCCAGGCCGAGGCGGCGGGCGCGTCCGAGCGCGCGCGAGCGGAAGGCCGGCTGGTGGAACAGGCATTGAGCACCAAGGGTGTCTCGTTCGGCCGCGTCGTCGCTCACTCGAATGGCACACTGAGCTACGCGGCGGTGGAAGGCGTCGATCCCGATTTGACGATTCGGCCGTTCGGTTGGAAGGGCCATCAAGCCACACTCCGCGACATGGCCGAAGAGTCTCTCCACATTCACCAGGGCTTGCTGTCGACGCGCATCCAACTCGCGGTGCGCGACGGCTCCCTCGACGCGGCGCCGTACGGGAAAGGGCCGTGGTTTGACGTCGACGAGGATGGAGTGTCGCTCGAAATCGACTCCGGAATGCTGACCACCGTCGTCGCCTACCTCGCGCAGCTGGAGGCGCCAGTCATTCGTCCGCCACACGATCCCGGGTTGCTCGACGCGTTTGCCGCCGGGCGATCGTACTTCGACGCGGTCGGGTGCTCCGGATGCCACATCCCCACCTTGGAGCTCGACGACAGCAAGCTCGACGCGCGGGCGCCGCAACCTCCCGCCGAGGATCGTCCCGCGTTCATCGTCGACGTCGCCAAGGACGGCGATGGTCCGAAGATCGAGCCCAAGTACGCCGGCAACAACACCGCGTACCTGGTGCATCTCTTCAGCGATCTGAAACGCCACGACATGGGCGACGGCCTCGCGAGCCCCGCTCCACAGGGGACGATTCCCACCCGGATGTTTCTCACGCGTTCGCTCTGGGGCCTCGCCGAGACGGCGCCCTACCTGCACGACGGTCGGGCCCCGACCGTGCAAGACGCGATCGTGCTCCACGGCGGCGAGGCGGCGGCGGCCCGCGACGCCTACCTGGCACTCGACGAGAACGCTCGTGCCAGCGTGCGCGTCTTTCTCGCGTCCCTCTCGCGTCAACCCAAGCTCTTCGTGCCATGATCGCTCGTCGTCGGTCGACCGTTCTGGCAGCGATGCTGTTCGGGGTGGCCCTCGCGGTGGCTGGATACCTGGCGTGGATGAACCACGACGCCACCTGGCGATCGGATCGCCCTTCCCTCGACCGACCGGCACCCCTCAGCCTCGAAGCGGCGCGCGAGGCGCACCGCCTCGCCGACCGTC
Source organism: Deltaproteobacteria bacterium (assembly GCA_016200545.1). GTDB lineage: Bacteria > Desulfobacterota > Binatia > UTPRO1 > UTPRO1 > DP-19. The sequence goes on from JACQEO010000050.1 coordinate 38,962, forward strand.
GTCACGAGCTGCGCCTGCGGGAGGCGGCGGCGCCGGGCTCCTTCTTGCGCGAGATGCACGCGACCCTCGACCCGAAACGCATCGCCGCCGGGAAGGTCTGTTTGGCGGAGCTCGCGGATCGCGGACAGCAACTCTTCGAGCACGAGTACAACTTTGCCGACGGGCTCGGCGGTGGTGGATCGGCGACGGCTCCCGGTGGACCCTTTCGTCGTGTTCACGCCGGACTATTCGGTGGCCCGGAAACCATCTCCTGTCCCTCCTGTCACTGGGTCGGCGGTCCGAACGGCGCCGGCGCGGAGACCGACAACGCGTTTCTACAGGGGGACGGCGACCGCACCGGCAGCGGCGACGCGCGCAATGCGCCAGCGCTGGTGGCGCTCGGCGTCGTCCAGGCGCTGGCCCGCGAGATGAGTCGAGATCTACAGAAGGAGCGCGATGACCTCGTGCGGGAGGGCGTGCGCGCCGGCGCCGGCCGCGAAGCACGCCTCACCACCAAGGGCGTCGATTTCGGCGTCCTCCGCGCGACGCCGAAGGGCGAGATCGACGCGTCCGGCATCCGCGGGGTCGACGCGGATCTGGTAGTCAAGCCGTTCGGCTGGAAGGGCACCGCCGCGGACTTCGCGGACTTCGCCAGCGAAGCGCTCCAGGTGCACATCGGAATTCAGAGCGACCGGCTCATCGCGACCGGTTCGCGCGAGCTGCTCGGCGACGGGGACGATCCGGCCGACCCGGACCGCGACGGCGTACGGGGTGAGCTCGGCCGTGGTCCCTTCGCGGCGATGATGGCGCACCTGGCGCTCCTCGAGCTGCCCATCGTCGAGCCGCTGATCCAGAACCGCCAGCTCCCGCCCCCCGCGCACGCGTTGCTTCCCCCGACGACGACGAGCTTCGTCGACGACTTCCAGCGGGGCCGTGACCAATTCCACACGCTCGGGTGCGCGGCGTGCCATGTGCCGATGCTGGTCCTGGAGAGTCCTGTGGTCGCCGTCGAGGGGCTGCCGCCGATCGACCTGTCGCGGGAGATGCGGCGGCCGGCGCTCACCTACGAGCCCGCGCTGCGCGGCTATCCGGTGTGGCTGTTCAGCGATCTGAAGCGCCACGACATGGGAACCGGGAACGCCGCCCAACACCTTCAGCGAGGGGTCGCGCTGAATGAATATCTCACCCCGCGCCTCTGGGGCGTCGCCGATTCGGCCCCATACCTCCACGACGGCCGCGCCCCGAGCCTCGACTATGCGATCGCCGGCCACGACGGCGAGGGCGCCGCCGCGCGGGCGGCATTCGCGGCGCTTCCGTACGAAGAACGAGGCCCGCTCCGCGTCTACCTGATGTCGCTCCGGCGCGTACCGCGGCTGGTCGTCCCGTGATTCTTCGCGCGCCGCAACACGTAGAGATCCAGCACGCCGACGCCGACCTTCCCGTCGACGGGATGGCGCAGCGAACCGATCAGCAATGCCGGCCGACCGCGTCCGTCGGGATCGGGGGCACGGCGGATGTGCCATCCAAACCAGCAGTCCGCCTCGTCACCGAAGAGCTCGCCCAGGACCGCCCCGCTTCGTCCGGAGCGGAGCTCGACACGGCCGACCTTGTCGGCGGCCTCGCGCCGATGCCAGGGCGCGCTGATGGCGATGTCCTCGACCCCGTCTCCATCCAGATCTCCGGAGGCGACGACCATCCGCCCGTAAAGCTCTCCCGGCTGGCTCCCCGACCAGTTCCGTAGCTCCTTCCCGGTGGCGCTCGAATAGACGCGCAGCTCCCCCGGGATCGTCCGCATCTGATCTTCCGTTCCCGGCGCCGCCACCGCGATCTCGCCCTTGCCGTCGCCGTCGAGATCCGCGACCGCCGCTACGACCCCACCAAAGCCGCCCCGGCGATCGGTTCCCGTCCAGTGGTACAGCTCCCGGCCGCTCGCCGACGAGAGGACCCAGGCCCCACCGACGATCGCGCCGTCGGCGTCCTGTGCGAACGGTGCGCCGACGGCGAGATCCGGACGCCCATCCCCGTCGAGATCGTCGAGCCGGGCAACGTACCATCCAAAGGTCCCTGCCTCCTCTCGAGGTGCGTACGTGCGCAGCGCCGTGCCGTCCTTGCCGCTCAGGAGATAAACCCGACTGTTGTCACCCGCAGGCGCACCCACGAAGAGGTCGGTGTACCCGTCGCCATTCTGATCTCCGGCCAAGGTGAGGTCCCAGCCGAGGTTCTCGCTCTCGGTCTCCTCGCGCTTCCAGAGCTCCTTGCCCGTTTTGGGAGAACGCGCCACCACGAGCCCCCGTATGCGTCCGTCGACGAGCCCGTGGGGCGCCGCGATGATCAGATCCGCGAGCCCATCCCCCGAGAGATCCGGTATCGGCATGACCCAGTGGCCGAAAAGCCCGTCCGGCCACTCACCGTCCCACGCGCGAATCTGGGCACCGCTCGCACCCGACCACACCGCGGCACTGCCGTTCTGCTGGGTTCGCTGCCAGAGCTTGAAGCGGGCCCCGGCGGCGATGTCCGCGTGGCCGTCGCCGTCGACGTCGAGTGGCTCGCCGAAGCGGAACCCGAGCTCACCGCTTGGGACGGTCCCGGCGAAGCGCCGCGTCACGCACCAGCCAGTTCCGGGACTGGAGCAGGACGCGGTTGCCCCAGCGGAGCTCGGGAACACAACGCCGGCAACCGGCAGGCAGCAGAGGAGGACGGCGGCGGAGGGGGTCGACAATCGGCGTCGCCGGCACGCACGTGCCGGCGACGCCAGGTTTTTCACAGACAGCAGCCGACCCAGCTCGTGCCGCTGATATTACACTGCAGACTGGATTGGAGCACCCCGAGGGCGCCGGTGGCGTTGTTGAGAGCCACCTTCTGACCGCGCGACGCAGTGTGCGCCGTCGCGTATTCCCAATTGAGCCCAGAGCCGCCAAGAGCGTCGTCGTTGCACTGCTGGAGGGCGGGCTGCCCCGAGTCGATCGCCCAGAAGCCGGTGACGGTATTGTTCCCGATATCTTTGAGGCCGTCTAAGTCACCTGCCGCCTCCGCGCTCTGCAACTCCGAATAGGCGCACGCATGGGTGCCGGGGAAATGCGTGTTGCACGCGGAGTTGGCGCCGGCAAGGCCCAGCATCAGGTTGTAGTTGAAGCGGCCGTTCGTTGCCGTGAGCGCGCCCTGGAGGACGACGCCGGGGACGAAGGTAGCGGTCGCGGTCGGCGTCGGGGTCACGGTCGGCGTCGGAGTCGGCGCCGGTCCGACACCGGTTGTGCAGCTCGCGTTTGCGATCTGATCGTCGAACAGATCGCAGTCGACGAACAGCCCGTCGAAGCGGTTGATCGTCTGACACACCCGACATTCCACCTGGACGTCGAGGCAGCTGCCGAGTGCGCCGCCGGACGTGCCGGTGCAGGTGCCGGGGAATGCCCCGCTGGTGACGCCCGGCATGTCGCAGGCCTTGACGATGCCGGCATTGAGGCCGGTGAGCGTCTTCTGAATCACGCCCTTGGTGTCGGCGGCGATCGAGCCCACCGTGCTGGCGTCGTCGACGCAAGTGCTCAGGCCCGCGGCCGATGTCGCCCCGTCGTGGAGTGCCGCTTTCTTGCACTTCACGAATATTGCCAATTTCGTCGCCGCCAGCTTCTCGACGACCTTCGAGACTGTTTGCTGGCATCGGCAACCAGCCTTGTTCGTGGCGCAACTGATCACCGCCGGGTCGAGATTGGCTCCGTAGATGTCCGCGGTTAGATCGAGCTTTCCCTGCACGGCAGCGTCGTCGATCGTCACCGCGCTGGTGTAGCCGAAGTCCGGAGGCGTACCGCAGAGGCTCGTTTCGGCCGCCACGGTCGCGTTCTTCACATTCTGGAGCTTTCCTTTGGGGTCTTCTGTCAGACAGTCCTGTGCGGTGCCGACGAGCTTGCCCCCGCCGGCGCTCTTGACGCATCCGACGACGATTTTGCCCTCCACCTTGGCCACCGCCGAGCCATCCTTGTTGAGCTTGTTCAGGCAGGCCTGCTGGCCCGCGCTCTGCTGCTGCGCGAATGCACCAAATGCGCTCACCAAAAGAAGGACGCCTGCAGCGATCGCGGTCGGGAGTATCGGATTTCGCATCGACATCTCGTCACCTCATTGGGCTGCACACGGAGGGCTACACATAGACTAACGGCACCAGCGTTTCCCCTAGCGAGTACGGCGGGCGCCCGTTTCTGTCAAGGGTTTTTTTCCCATTCGTCACGGCTATCCTGCCGGCAGCCCGTGATATTGCCCTGACTTAGACCCACGGCTTGTAGTATGGTGGCCCTTACAGTTCGAGGGGAGGTCGTCACGGAAACCGTCCGCAGTGCCAGCAGGGTGAACTGGGTCACGACGCTGTTCTTGCTTCTGACGCCGCTCGTGGGGGCCGTCTGGGGCGTCGCCCACATCCGCGCGGTCGGCGTGCGTCCCGTCGAGGTCGCCGCCTTCGCGTTCTACGTCTGCGCGACCGGCTTCAGCATCACCACCGGCTACCATCGGCTCTTCGCGCACCGTTCCTACGAATGCTCGCGGATCGTCAAGATCTTCTATCTGCTCTTCGGTGCGGCCGCGTTCCAGCACTCCGTGCTTTCCTGGTGCTCCGAGCATCGCCGCCATCACAAGCACATCGACCGCGACGAAGACCCGTACAACATCCAGCGCGGCTTCTTCTGGGCCCACATCGGCTGGCTACTGGTGACCGATCACAAGGAGCTGGAAGACTACTCGAACGTCCACGACCTGACGGCGGATCCGTGGATCCGCTTCCAGGATCGCTTCTACGTCCCGATCGCGGTGCTGATGGGATTCGTCGTCCCGTTCGCGTTCGGCTGGGCGGTCGGCAACCCGTGGGGATGCGTGCTGTGGGCGGGTATCTTCCGCGTGGTGCTGGTGCACCATTCGACGTTTCTCGTGAATTCGCTTGCCCACACGCTGGGCCGACGCCCCTACACGCTCGCCGTGTCGGCACGTGACAGCGTGGTGACGGCTCTGCTCACGTTCGGTGAGGGCTACCACAACTTCCACCATCGCTTCGCAGCGGACTACCGGAACGGCGTGGCGCGGGCGTCGTGGGATCCGAGCAAGTGGCTGATCGGCGGGCTCGAGAGTCTCGGCCTGGCCTGGAACCTGCGGCGTGTGCCGCGCGAGCGGATCGTCGCCGCGCAGCTCGCCTGCGACTCCGAGCGGCTGTTCGCGCGCGTGACCGGATGCTCCGAGTACGCACGCGCCTGCCTGCGCGAGCGCTTCGCGGAGATGTCGGCGCGCGTCGAGCACGCGGCATCGCGACTGGGAAGCGTGGAACGCGAGTTCCGAGCGGCGCGCGAGCAATGGGGGCGCAGGCGCCGTGCCCGACTCAAGCAGCTCCGGGCCGAGCTTCGGAGCTCGCGGCTCGAGATGCGCGCCGCTCGTCTGCGTTGGCGTGCCGTGCTGGCGCCGGCCTATTGGTAGTCCTCGTTCAGCGCTCGGAGGAATGCGGCGAGAGGAGCAACGTCGTCCGCATCGATGCGGACGCCGGACAATTCCGGCGATCCGTTCCGTAACTTTCCAGCGCGTGCCAAGTCGGAAGTCGCGACGTAGAACCGGAGGACGTCCTCGATCGTGTCCATCGCGCCCGAATGGAAGTAGGGATTGGATTGCCCTAGGTCCCTGATGGACGGCGTCTTGAAGTATGCGACGGTCAACGGCAAGACCGTCGCTTGTGTACAATTCTTCGCCGCCCGCCCGAACTGCTCGCACAAGATTCGCGTGAGCGCGCGCTGAGGTTTCGGCACGTCCGGGTTCGCGAAGATGTTCCAGACACCGAGATCCGCATAGCCGGGATTGTCGGCGGATGGTGCCGATCGGAATCGGCTCGTCGCCTTCGGGTGCCGCGACGACGGTGGCAGGTAGGTATCGAACTGCGCGTTGCGCGTGCTCAAGCCGGGGACATCGAGGGCGGCGAATGCTCCACGGCCGAAGATGCCGTCATACTCGCCCTGGGACACGCCGTTGTTGTGCAAGCGATAGTCGGTGAACTGCGGCGGAGTGTGACACGCGACGCAATTTCCGACGTGCCCCCGGCGCGACGCGCCAGCCCGAGTGAAGAATAGCTCGAGCCCGTGCAGCTCGGTCGCGCCGAATTGAAACGATTGGTTGTGAAGCTCGAACTCGCCGTCCTCGGGTGTGATCCACACCAAGTGCTTCCGCTGCCCGATGAGCGCGAGAAGGCGCTGCGCGTACGCAAGACCCGATTCTCCGTTCTTCGGCTGCGACGGCAAGGCATTCTTGCCGATGAAGAGGTCGTAGGGCGACCGTGATTCCCGGCCGGTGTTCGTGGTGCCGAATCGAAGCGAATCCATGTAGGCACGTATCAGCTTCGCTACCGCCAGCAGAATCTGATCGTCGGAAGCCGCGTCGACGTCGATACGATATTCTCGGGACATCTGCAGAGAAGTAGATACGCTCGGATCGGTTCCGAGCAACATGACTCGATAGGGAATTCCGCCGCCGCCGGGATACGTCACCAGCCGCGGGTTCGCGCCGTTGTCCTCGCGAATCACTTTCGCGACGTGCGTGACGGCGATCGCAGCCTCGCTGGGCAGCCAACCGAAATTGCGCCCGGTGAGCGTATCGATCACCAGGTCCTCGGGGCTCGCAAACTCCCCATCGAGGTGCAGGAGCAGCGGAACCTCGCGCGGTAGGCCCAGGCTGACCATGAGCGGCGCGTTGCGCGCGGTCCGGGTGAGACCGTCGTCGCGGCGCGGAATCGGGCTCCGCCGACTGAAGTCGCAGTACGTCCGCCCGGCGAGGGGCTCTTCGAGCAGGAAGTCGTCGCCGAGATGACATTGCCGGCAATTCATGCTCTGTCCGCGAAAGGGACTCGTCAGCGACCTCGCCGCGGTGAACGGCATTTGGTCCAGGACGGGATCGCCGGCCGGGAGCGTCGCATTCACGTTGCCGTTGCAGCGCGCGAAGAAGAACTGGGCGAAGCGGGGGTCGAAGAACAGACGCTCGCCGAGCCGTACTGCCGGCGCGGCAGCAGACAGGCGCTGCCCGTCGACGGTCGCGCTCGCAGCAGGGATGGAGAACGCGACGATCAGCGCTACCAAGAAAGCGACCATGCGGGATCGACGCTACTTGAACGTCGGCGTCGTCTGGTCGATCGAGCGTAGGAACTGCACGAGGTCGGCGCGCTGCTGCGAGTCGGCAACGAAGTGGTGACGGGTGCCGCCGTTGCCATCCTGCGAGCCGTCGAGGACCTGCTCGAGGGTCTGGGAGAGGCCGCTGTAGAAGTACGGAGCCGTCGCATGCACCGAGAGGAGCGACGGGATGTTCAGACCGTTGGCACCGAGGGGCGCGATCGCCTGCGAGGGGTCGGCGGCATTGATGCGGATCTCGTTGGTGCGCCCGGCAGCGGACGTGAAGGTGCCGACGTTGATGAGCACGTCGGGGCCCTGCCGGAGCGTCTGCCGCAGCTCGGCCCCGATGACCCGCTCGGCGCCGAAGCCGAGGCCGATCTCGGGTGACGGCGGCACCGGGTAGTCGACCGTGGAGCGCGACCAGCGTTTGCCGCCGTGGCAGGACGCGCAGCTGAACTCCGGCACGACGAGACCGACCTCCTTGAAGAGCTTCTTGCCGCGTTTCGCCGCCACGTCGTTCTTCGCCACCGGCGCGTGCAGCGACCGGATGGTCTCGACGAACGTCGCGATCACGTCCTGCGGCGCACTGCGCCCACCGCTCGCGACGGGGAGGAAGTTCGTCACGCCGGGCGGTGTCGACGCCCGCAAGTCGCGCCGTGCGAGGGAGAGGTTGCCCCGCGTCACCCACGCGCCGCTCGGCGTCCCCGCGGGTCCGGCGACGGGCCCATTGGTCGCGGGGCTGTACTCGAAGATCGAGGTCTGGTCGGCGCCGGCATTGTCAACGCCGCCGAGGACGTAGATCTGATTGGTGCTGAGGGAACTACCGATACCGAAGCGCGCGCGCGGGGCGGGAAGCGCCGTGTGCGGCGTCGCGACCACGACGGCGGCCTGCGCGAGATATTCCTCCACGCTGCCGAGGACCGTTCCCGCGTCGTTCTGGCCGCCGATCACGAACACGCGCGAGGTCACGCCGCGAAACACCGTCGCGACGCCATGGTTCCGCCGCAGGGTGAGACCGGCGGGGTTGAAGCTCGTCCACGTCCCCGGACCGGCGGGATCGGCCTGGAAGCGCTGCACCGGGGTGAGCGTCGTCAGGGTGGGCACGGCCTCGGAGCCGGTGCTGCCGGCGACGACGTGGATGAGCTCGAGCGGCTCGGCCGTGCTGACGCCACCCGCGACGGTGACCCCGAATTGCGCGACCCCCGTGGGGAGCGACGACACCGTGCGCCAGGTGTCGGTCTGCGGGTTGTACTCCTCGACCGTCGCGAGCGGTGCCGCCGATGCGTCGGTACTCGCGTAGCCTCCGATCGCGTAGACGCGCTCACCCTGCGCCGTCTCGACGGCCGCCGCCCCGAGCGAGTGCCGGCCGGTGAAGCCCGTGTTGTTGCGCGGCGTCCAGGCGTTCGTGCGCGGGTTGAACTCGACGATCGACGCCGCCCCCGTGATCAAGGCGCCCTGGCCAGGGCCGGTGCGCCCGCCGATGATGAAGACGCGGTCGTTGTTCAACGTCGCCACGCCGAAGTCGCGTCGTGCGCCGATGATCTGCGGCAGCAGCGCGCCGCCGGCGAGATCGTTTGTGGCGCCGACGGCGCCGGTCACCTGCTGGAACTGCTCGATGAGCGCGGAGTCCGTCGGCGAGGCGCCGCTCGCGCCGCCGAGCGCGTAGAACAACCGATCGTCGTCGATCAGGCCGCGGCCCCCGAAGACGTTGCGCGTGTTCAGTTCGAAGTCCTGAACCTCGTCACGTATGGCGCTCCAGTTGAGCACGTGCTGGTCGAAGGGCTTCTTCTTGTTGAACGTGCCGTCGAGCGCGATCGTCTGCCGTGGACCCGTGTCGAACATCCAGGTGACGTTGTCGCTGAGGCCCCCCGGATGGCAGGTGACGCACGAGCCCCAACCCTCGCTCGACATGCGGGTCTGCGGCCCGCGGCCGGTGTAGAAGAGGGCGGCGCCGACCTGGGCGAGATCGGCCGGCGTCCCGTTCTCCGGGAAGGCCGACGACTGGACCTCGGCGAGGATCGCCGGCGCGGTCGCGTTGCTGAGGTCGACGACCGACACCGAGCGGCTGATGAAGTTGGAGACGTAGGCACGCTGGCCGGTGCCGTTGATGACGAGACCGCGTGGCGCGCGCGGGAACGCGAAGTCGTCGGCGCCACGCAGGTCGACGCGGACGATCTGACTCGGCCCGGCGACGAGGGGCGCGCCGATCGTCGGCACGCCGAACGCATCGGCGGTCAAGCGCACGAGCGTGTCGGTGCTCTGGATGGCGATCCACGCGTCGGAGCCGTCCGGCCGCCAGGTCACCGCGACCGGGTTCGAGAAGAAGAGGCGAGGCGCGGGGGTGGTGGCGAGATTGACGCCCTGGTTCAGATTCAGCGGCGCGGTGCGCCGAGCGTTCGGGTCGGTCTGCGCTGCGGTCAGCTCGTTACGCGTCGTCCGGTCGAAGATCGACACCAGCCCCTGGATGTTCGAGTTGAACCGCAGCGGGCCGTTCGGCGACGCGCCCGTGCTCACGACGTAGACTTGCGGCTGGCTCGGGTGGATCGCGATCGCGGCGAGCTGGTTGGGAAACGCGCCCGTCGCGGTGGTGAAGGTCTGCGGGTTCGTCGACGCGACGGCGGGGACGAGCCCGGACGGTGCCGGCGCCAGGCGACCGTTCGCGTTGAAGCCGGTATTGGCGAGCGGCGCGAGCGTGATCGGATTGGGCGCGCCGAGGAGCGTGTTGGTCGCGGCCGAGAACGCCACCACGCGACCTTCGCGCTGGTCGTCCTGTCCCTCGTCGGTGCTGGTCTTCCCGGGCCGGAGCTGCGCGAAAAACGACGCCACGAAGACGCTCTCGTCGGTGTCGTCGGTGTCGCCGTCATTGGTGACGGCGAGGGCACGTGGACTGGTCCCGAAGAGGCTCAGGTCGGCGGTGGCAATCAACGTCGGCTTGCGGGTCGTCGTGTCGAACACCATGAGATTGTTCGATACCGCGTTGGCCACGTAGAGCCGTGTCCCGTTGGGTGAGAGCGCGACGGCGCGCGGCTCGACGCCGACCTTGAGCTTGCCCTTCGTCTTGAGCTTGGCGACGTCGATGATGGTCACCGTTCCGTCCAACGCGTTCGCGACGTAGGCGCGGTCGTCCGGCGAGATGGCGACGTTCTCCGGATCCTTGCCGGTCTTGATCTCCTTGAGCTTCACCGGCGAGTCGCTCGTGACGTCGAAGACCGTCACGGTATTCGCGTCAGGATTGACGTTGACGAGCCGGTGGTCGTCGGCGGTGAGAGCGATCGGGCTCGACTGCTCGGCCGCATCGAGCGTCCACGGCAGGCACGCCGTCCAGGCGAGGACGAGCGCGGCCACGGGTCCGAAACACGGACATCGCATGAGATCCTCCCCGCTCGCGGCGTACGCGATGCTACCCAGCTCAGCGCGCCGGCACGACCCCTTGCTCGATCATCGTCCGGGCGGTGTCGATGATGCTCTCTCGGACGGGCCGCATCATCCAACCGAGCTCGCGCTCGGCCTTCGCGGCGCTGACGAGCTCGGTCCGACCGACGAACCCGAGCGCAAGGCGCACCGCCTTGTCGAAGCGGGCGATGATCCACATGAGCCAGTACGGGAGGCGGCCGGTCGGGACGCGATAGCCGCGCGGATTGAACTCCGCGGCCAGGACCTTGGCGATGTCCTGGACCCAGATGTGCTCGCCGGCGCAGATGTAGCGATTGCCCGCGGCCTCCGGGCGCTCCATGGCGAGGCGATGCGCGAGCGCGACGTCGCGCACGTCGACGGGGGCGAAGCCGATCTCCGGGCAGGCCGGCATCTCGCGCATCATGAGCTTGCGGATGAGCTCGCCGGACGTGCCCTGATCGTCGTTCAGCAGTGGACCGAGCACGAAGCCCGGGTTGATGACGGCGAGCTCGAAACGCCGCTCGTGCGGCAGCGCCTTGACGAAGTCCCACGTGGCGCGCTCGGCGAGCGTCTTGCTCTTCGGATAGGCCTCGCAATTCTCGGCCTTCGACCAGTCGGCCTCGGTGCGCACCGCACTCTGGCCGTCGGTGTGTCCGAACGCCACGGCCGCGACCGACGACGTCATCACCACGCGCTTGACGGTGCCGGTCTCGGCGCACGCCTCGAGGACGCGCGTGGCACCATCGACCGCCGGTCGGATGAGCTCCATCTCGTCCTTCGGGACCTCGGCCGGAAACGGTGACGCGACGTGCTGCACGTAGGTGCACCCGGCGACGGCTTCGCGCCAGCCGCGGTCGGACGTGAGATCGGCCTCGACGAGCTCGAGCGCGCCACCGAGCGTCGTGGCCATGCGCCGCAGGTGTTCGGTCTTGCGGGAATCTCCCAAGCTGCGCACCGTACCGCGCACCCGATAGCCGTGCTCGAGCAGCTCGCGTATGCAGTGGCCGGCGATGTAGCCGGATGCGCCTGTCACCAATACCAGGGGGCTGGGCTCGTTCGCTGCTGTCATCGGAGTGGTCCGGGATTCGACGTCAGTTTGCCGTCAGCTTGCCGGTCGTGACGTCGAGCCTCAGCACCAGCACCTGAATGGTGCCGTCGGCCTTGGGGAAGAACTTGCGGATCAGTATGAACTGCGATCCGTCGAATTCCTGATCGATCTGGGTGAAGAATCCTCCGAAGAACAGATTCGGATTCTCGATCGTCATCGTGCCCCCAGTGAACGTGTGAAACTGGGGCGATCGTATCAACACTACCCGCTGGTACTGCAACGCGAAGGCACTGGCGCCGGTTTTGGTCAGCGTCGCCTCGATGCTTCCGTCGAGCGTCGGGCCGGCCGTGGTGGACCCGATCGTGAGGTCGAGAGACAACGTCAGGTTCTTGCGGAGCTCGTCCTGATTGCAATCGAGCGAGCCTACGAGCCCGCTCGCGTTTCGTTGCACCGCTCCGCTGCACACCAAGTGATTGATTTGACATTGGTCGTACACGACGTCGGCAGACAGCGCCGAGCGCGTGATCGTGCCACCGTCAGGACAGGGCTCGGGACCCCCGGCCGTTGCCGCGCTCGTCGCCGCGCTCGGCACGACGCCGATCCCGACGTCGAGAACCTCGGTCACGTCGTCCGACACGTTGGCGGCGCCCACGACCGCATCGGCCGGGACGAAGAAGTCGGGTGGGAGCGCGACGGGTCCGTCACCGATCTGGTGGAACTGATCCGTACACGGGGCAACGGTGCACGCGTCGGCGCCGAAGCAGTTGAACGTGTTTGCGACAATCGCCGGCGTGCAGAGAATGAACGCCGGCCCTTCCGGGCGGAAGACGTTACCGCTGACCGAGCCGTCTTCGTTCTTGGTGATTGCCCAGCGTTCCGTGTGGACGTCCTTGCTGACGAAGATGCGCGTCCCGTCCGGTGAGAACTGCAGGCCCGACTCCCGCGAGCTCGCGATCAGCGGCTCGGCCGCGGAGGGCGCGGCAGCCGACGCCGTCGCTGCGCTCGGCAGATCGAAGAAGCCGGCGGGCAGCGCCACCTCGCCCTCGGTGATCGGCACGAACTCGTCCTGGCACGGAGCGGCGGGACAGGCATCCGCGCCGAAGCAGGTGTACAGGTTCGGCCCCGATCCCGGATTGCAGAAGACGAACGCGGCGGGGCCCCCGTTCGGTTGATAGACGTTGCCGCTCACGGTGCCGTCGTCGACGTTGAGGGTGATCGCCCACCGCTCGGCGCCGACGTCCTTGCTGACGAACACTCGCTTGCCGTCGGGCGAAAACTGGATTCCGGAGTCGCGCGCGCTCGCGTTTTCGACGGCGAGTGCGAGCGTGATCGTCAGCACCGCAAAACACATCATCGAGCGGGTCATCGTTCACCTCGAGCGCGGGTTACGACGTTATGTACCACGGCCGAAGCGACGCCGACAACCGCGCGACGGATTGCGCTTGACCGAGCGTGCAGCCGCAACGATACTCGGTCGTCACACTATGGGCTCACGACGATTCCTCGAAATGCTGGCGGCAACGGTTTTTGTGCTCTCCCTGGCGCTTGCCGGAACGGCGCAGGCGGACGCCTTGCGATGTAAAGCGACGATCGTCAAGGCAAGCGCCGCCTTCGTGCAGGCGAAGGCGAAGGTGCTGCAAAAGTGCCACGAGGCAATCTTCAAAGGGAAGCTCACACCCGACACCAACTGCCTCGCGCATCCGCACGTCGTCGCCGCCATCACGAGCGTTCTCGCCAAGGTTTCCAACACGATCGCGAAAGGGTGCGGCGGCCAGGACAAGACGTGCGGCACGGCCGACGACGATCCGCTCGACGCGATCGGCTGGAACATCGGTCATTGCCCGGGGTTCGAAGATCGCGGCTGCACCAATACGATCGCGGATTGCCGCGACATCGCGACCTGCGTCACCTGTATTGGGGAGGAGGCCGTCGACCAGACGATCGGCCTCTACTACGACACGCTGACGACGACGGCGCAAAAGGAGCTGAACAAGTGTCAGCTCACGATCGGCAGGGAGAGCACGAAGTTCCTCCTCGCCAAGTCGCAGGCGCTCACGAACTGCTGGGACGCGGCCTTCAAGGGTACCGCGAGCGTGTGCCCGAAACCCGGCGACGGCAAGGCGGAAGCCGCGATCGCCAAGGCGAATAGCAAGAGGACCATCGCCATCTGCAAGGCGTGCGGCGGCGCCGACAAGGCGTGCGGAACCACTGACGATCAGACACGGGCGGCCATCGGTTTTCCGAGCCAATGTCCCGGTGTCGGCTCCTGCACCGGATCGAGCGCGGAGCTGCTCGGGATCATCGGCTGCGTCGCCTGCGTGACCGATCTCAACGTCGACTGCGTCGACCGGTGCGCGATTCCGTCGCTCGCGACCTACCCGTTGGAATGTACCCCGGTGTCGTCGACGACGCTCGACTACACCAAAAACCCGATCTACGGATCCGCCGACCTCGGCAGCGGCTTCACGCCCGACCCGCACACGGTGGGCGTCACGGCGGGAGGCCCGGTCGACGCCAGCTACCTCGGCGGCGGCTGCTCCGGCTTCGCCACGTCGGCACCGGACTTCCGGTTCAACTACACCAGCGGGGCCTCGCTGTTGCGCCTCTACTTCATCGGCGCCGGCGATACGACCATGGTCGTCAACGATCCGGTCGGCACTTTCCATTGTGCCGACAACTCGTTCGGAACCGTCAACCCGACGATCGATTTCAACAACCCCGCGAGCGGCTCGTATGACGTCTGGGTCGGGAGCCATGCGTCGGGCACGTTCGTCGCTGGCACCCTCTCGCTGACGGGGCTCGCCGGCAACCATCCGTAGTCAGGGGTTCACGTCGTCGAGGCTCGTGCGTCGTCGCGAGAAGTTCGGCTATAGTACCCGTCCTATGGCCGGCACGCGCCCGAACTCACGGGTAGAGACGCGCGCGCCGACTCGCTCGAAGCTGGACGTCGAGTCACTCGCGAAGCTCGTGCACGCGCACGATCGGCGCGCGCTCGCGAAAGCGATCACGCTCGTCGAGAGCACGCGGCAGGATCATCAGGAGGCAGCGCAGCGCCTGCTCGAGCTGCTCCTTCCGCACACCGGCAAGGCGGTCCGCGTCGGCATCACCGGCGTGCCGGGCGTCGGCAAGAGCACGTTCATCGAGGCGTTCGGGCTCTCGCTGATCGAGCAGAGCAAGCGCGTCGCCGTCCTCGCCATCGACCCGTCGAGCGCGCGCTCGGGCGGCAGCATTCTCGGCGACAAGACGCGCATGCCGCGCCTCTCGGCTGCGAGCGCGGCGTTCATTCGGCCGAGCCCGTCGGCGGGATCGCTCGGCGGGGTCACGCGCCGCACGCGCGAGGCGCTGCTCGTTTGCGAGGCCGCCGGCTACGACGTCGTGCTCGTCGAGACCGTCGGCGTCGGCCAGAGCGAAGTCGCGGTCGCATCGATGGTCGACTTCTTCCTGGTGCTGATGCTCGCCGGCGCCGGCGACGAGCTTCAAGGCATCAAGAAGGGCATCCTCGAGCTCGCCGACTGCCTCGCCGTCAACAAGGCCGACGGTGACAACGTCGCCAACGCCGAGCGCGCCGCCGCCGAGTATGCGGGCGCGCTGCGCCTCTTCCGGCACACGAGCGCGAGCTGGGATCCCCCCGTCGTGACCGTCAGCGGCCTCTACACCATCGGCATGGACCGCGTGTGGTCGATCATCGAGGAGCACCGTCGCGTGCTCGGCGCCACGGGCGAGCTCGAGGCGAAGCGACGCGAGCAGCTCCAAACATGGCTCTGGAGCATGATCGACGACGGATTGAAGCGCCATTTCCTGGGGCGCGACGACGTGAAGCGCATGCTCCCGAAGATGCAGCGCGCGGTCGCGAGCGCCACACTCACACCGACCGAAGCGGCGCGCCGCTTGCTCGGCGTGCTCGAGGAGGAAGCCGAATGAGCTCGTCCGCCACTCACCAAGCCTGCATCCGCAAGGACCATGCGCCGGCGCGTGTGGCGCAGCGCCGGCCGATGATCGGGGCGGCGGCGGCGAGCGCTTCGAGCGTACCCGCGGGCGGGCGCACGAGCAGGATTCCGCTGCCGTTCAGTCGGCTGCGCTGGTGCTTGAGCGGGGTGGTGATGACCTCCGCGATGGTCGCGGACACACCCGCCGCTGCGAGCCGCGCGTGCATCGCGTTCGGCCGTGTGAGGCTCTTCACGGGGTACCAGAGGAGGAGACACGTGTGTTCCAAAGCGCGCGCCGCGTGCGCGATCGCGTCGGGCACGACCGTCCAGTCCGCCTTCTGCGTCCACGGAGGATCGATCAGGACGACGGTCGCTTCCGCGAGGGATGCGAGCGCGCCGAGCCCATCGCCGCGGAGAAGCCGCGTGTTCGCATCCGCGCCGACGCCCGTCCCGAGACGTCCGAAGGCATCCGGGTCGCGTTCCCACAGCGTCAGCGTCGCCTCGGGCCCGAGCGCGGCGCGCGCGAGGAGCGGAGAGCCCGGGTAACGTTCGGGACGCGTCGTGCCGGCGCCGAGCCGGCGGCAGAGCATGACGTAGCGCTCGACCGCATCGCCGCCGAGGTTCTCGGGGGTCCAGAGGCGCCCGATACCTTCGTTCCACTCACCCGTGGGCCCGAGCGGATAGTGACCTTCGCCGGCGTGGGTCTCGACGTAGTGAATCCGCGTCGACGCCGCGGATACGCGTTGCAGGACCTCGACGAGCGCGCAATGCTTCCAGACGTCGCCGACGTTGCCGGCGTGGAACCGGTGGCTGTAATTGGGTACCGCGTCGGCGAGGTAGCGCGAGCGAGCGGACGACACGCAGCCACGATGCTACGCCAACGCCGCCGCTGGGTATAGAGAAGCGATCGCCATGTCGCTGCTGCGCAACCGTCTACTGCTCATCGTCCTCGCCCTCGCGACGGTCGTGCGCGTCGCATTGCCCTACGTCGTGCGCCGGGTCGCGGTCGATCAAGCCGACAAGGCGCTCGTCGGCCGGATCGAGCTCGACGACGTCGATCTCTCCCTCCTGACCGGCGGCATCACACTCCACGGGTTGCGCGTGTTCGCGACCGAAGCGACGGCAGACAGCATCCCGCCGGAGTCAGCCCCGGTCTTCTCCGCGACGCGACTTTCGGTCGAGCTCGGGTTCCGCGCGCTGCTGCACAAGATCGTCGAGGTGCAACGCTTCGACCTCGACGGCTTCGCGGTGAGCCTCGATCGCGCGCGGGACGGCACCCTCGTCCTGCCGCTGCCGGCACCGGCGCCCGCTTCCGAGCCGCCTGCGGCGGAGCCGAAGGAGGCACGGCCGGGCTGGGGCGTGCTCATTCGCCACGTGGCGCTGCGCGACGGCCGCATCGGCTTCCGCGACTTCGCGCTCGGCGACCAGCCGCAACACATCGAGGGTCGGGTGCCGACGCTCGATGCCGGGAACCTCGCGGTGCTGATCACCGAGAGCGGCCTCGAGCCCGGCAAGATCGCGCTCGAGGCGGGGATCGAGGACGGCACGCTGCGCCTGGAGGTGACGCTCGAGAATCTCGCCGGCGGGCCGGCGTACCAATCGCACCTGGTGCTCACCAACCTGCCGATCGCCCACGCGCGCCTCTATATCCCGAAGGTCGGTTGGAGCGATCTCGCCGGCCGCCTCGATCTCGACGTGGTGCATCGCTTCGAGTCGCGAGGCGCGCACACGCTGCACGGCACGGTCGCGCTTCGCGACGTCGCCGTCCGCGTGCAGGATCTCGACGAGCCGGCGCTCGCCTGGAGCGCGCTCGCGATCGACGTCGCGGGCGTCGACCTCGTGAAGCAGCACGCCGAGATCGGCGCCGTGACGCTCGCGGGCGCGCGCGTCGTCACACGTCCGGCAGGTCCGGAGCCGCTGCCGGTACTGCACGGCCTCGCGCAGCCGGCCGCAGAGGGCGCGGCGTCGCAGCCGCCGCCCCTCGTGACCGGCGGCGACAGCACCGCGAAGCCGTGGACGTGGGCGGTCGCCAACGTCACGCTGAAGGACGCGCGCGTGCACGCGCTCGGCGGCGACGGACCGCTCGACGTCGGCGTCGAGGCCGCGGCCGCGAACCTGGCGAGTGCGGCGGGCACGCAGACGAGGGTCGCGCTGTCCCTCGCGCCGTCGGGCGGCGGCACGCTTGCCCTCGCCGGCGATCTGACGCTGCAGCCGATCGGCTTCGACGGCACGGTCCGCGCCGACGGTCTCGTCCTCGCGCCGCTCACGCAACCGATCGCGACCGCACAGACGCGGCTGCTGAAGAACGGCGTCGCCACCGTCAACCTCGCGATCGCCGCCGGCACCACGCCGAAGGCGCCGTCGAACGGGGCGCGCATCGCGGGAACGATCGACCTCGCGAACCTCGAGATCGCAAGCGACGATCCGAAGCCGTTCGCACTGCGATGGAACGATCTCGCGATCGAGCTCCGCGAGGTAACGACGCCCGCCGTGCCGGGACCGATCGCCGTCGCGCTCGCGAGTGTCAGCCTCGTCCGCCCCGAGATCGTCGCGACGCGAACCTACACGGGCATCGCGCTGCCGGCCGCGCTCACTGACGGCGCGTCACCGCCGCCGCCGCCGCCGACGTCACCCGTGAGACCGCCGCTCGACGTGCAAGTGCGTGTCGACAAGGTCGCCATCCAGAAGACGCGCGTCGCGTTCAGCGACGAGGCCGTGCGCCCCTTCTATCGCTCGAACCTCGATCCGATCGACCTCACCTGCGTCGACCTCCGCTGGCCCGGTCCCTTCGCGCGGGACGCGCAGCTCCTCGCCAAAGGACTGGACGGCGCGAGCTTGAAGGTGACGGGCAACCTCGCGCCCGCCGGCTCGCATCTTTTGGTGACGCTCGCCGATCTCCCACTCGCGCCGTTCAATCCGTACGCCACGGCGAGCGGCTACGGCGTCGCCGGCGGTACCGCACGGCTCGACTCCACGATCAGCATCGCGCCGGCTTCGTACGAGACGACGAGCAAGCTCGTGCTGAGTCAGCTCGCGGTGACGGGCGGCGCGGGCGACTCCCTGTTCGTGTCGCAGTTCGGGATGCCGCTCGCGCTGGCGCTCGCGCTGCTGACCGACCTCGAAGGCAACATCGTCCTCGACCTGCCGATCGCGGGCGACGCGCAGGGCATGAGGACCGGGCTCGGGACGCTCGTCGGCAACGCGCTCGCGCGCGCGATCCTGAACGCCGTCACCTCACCGCTGAAGCTCGTCGGCGCCGTCGCCAACCTCGGCGAGAAGCCGGCGTCGCTGACACCGCAGCCGATGGTGTTCCAGCCGGGACGGATCGACCTGGCGGCAGGCGAGGACACGAAGCTCGCTCAGCTCGAAAGCCTGCTCGCGGCGGCGCCCGGGCTGAAGCTCCACCTGCGCGGCGAGACCGGCGAGGAAGACCGCCGCTGGCTCCGGGAGCAGGCGCTGCGGGCGAAGCTCGAGCGCGAGAGCGGCGTCGTCGGCACGGTTCGCCACATCGGCGAGCGCGGCGCGCGCAGCGCGACGCTCGCGGCGCTCGCGGCGCGCACCGATGGCAAGGCCGCCGAGATCCCCGAGGAGCACCGGGCGTGGTTCGAGGCGCAGGTGGCGGCGCAAGACGTCGCCGACGCGGCGCTGCATGCGCTCGCCGCCGCGCGCGCCAAGAGCGTGCAGTCACGACTCGAGAGCGGCGGCGGCGTCGGCGCGGATCGCGTGCTCGTCGACGACGAGTCGCCGGAAGACGTCGCCGCGCGTCCGGTCGTCGCGATCGGTCTCGGGAGCCCGGCAGAACGCATACCGAACGGCCCGAGCGTGGGCGCCGTGCCCGTCAGGCCGTGACGCGCTCGACGCGGCACCGCACGTAGCGATGGTGCGGGATCCCCGTGAACGGGTCGCGGTCGGCGACGTCGGTGAGCTCGTTCTGGTTGGCGCCGGTCACTATGCCGTCGGATGAGACCATGCCGAAGCCGTTCGGCATCCACACGTGCCCAGCCATGAGCTTGGCGTCGACGTGCGCCGGCATCGTCAGGCTGCCGCGCTTGGTCGAAACGCTGACGGTGTCGCCGTCGCGAATGCCGAGGCTTGTCGCGTCGGAGAGCGAGAGGTTGAGCGCGCAGTGCGGGCCCTTCCCTTTGCGCCAGGCCGGGTCGCGCTGAATCGTGTTGGCCGTCCAGCGCGTCCGCAGTCCCGCGGCCATGACGAGCGGGAACGCCGGATCGACGCTCGGCTCGGTGGCGACGGCCCGGCGCAGCTCGGGCATCATCGGCTCGGGCGCGAGACGAATCTTCTTGTCGGCGAAGCCGACGTGATCGGCGAGGTTGGTCTCCATGCGCTGGCGCGCGATCTCGACGCCCTCGGGATGGTCGATGATGCGCCGGAAGATCTCGGTCCCGAGCTCGAACGGTGTCTTCCCCTCCCACTCGGGGCCGAGCGCGCGCACGACGCTTTCGGGACGGAAGAGCCCGTTCAGATGCGAGAGCAGCCAGAACGCCGCCAGCGCCGGCGACGCCAGGTGCGGCCCGAGTGCCCGGTAGGTCCAGTAGATGAGCTGGTTCTCGCCGTGGGTGGCCGCCGCCTGACCGGCGGCAAAGTAGGCCATCGCTCCTGCGGGCGTCTGCGCGTGTTCGGCGAGCTCGAAAAGCTCGGGCGGCGGCGTGCCGAAGAGATCCATCGCCTCGGCGATACGCACGTAGATCTCGGGCTCGGTGAACGCCTGGATGCGCATCGGCACGACCGGCGGCCGCACCTGCACGAACACTTCGGGCGCGCCGCGCGGGAAGGCCGCGGTCTCCCACTTTTCGTAGCCCGTCGGCACGGGCAGCACGTAATCGGCGAGCCGTGCGGTCTCCGTCATCGCCGGATCGATGACGACGAGGAGGTCGAGCTTTTCCCGCGCTTCGCGCCAGCGCGAAGCGTCGGAGTACGAGAGGATCGGGTTGGAGCCCTCGACGATGATGGCGCGGATGCGCTCCGGATGATCGACCAGCACCTCCTCGGGGACGAGCGTCGGCGACATCATCTGCGCGTTGCCGAGCGAACGGATCGCCTGGATGCCGGACGCGAGCGCGCGCTCGGGCTCGCTCACCTTCTCGGGATCGACGACCGGCGGTAGGAAGGTCTCGAGGAAGACGTCGCCGCCGACCTGCCCGATGTTGCCGGTCAGCACCAGCAGCGCCCGCATGAGATACGAGATCAAGGTCGAGAACGGCGCCTGCTCGACGCCGAGGTCGTAGAAGATCGCCGCCGACTCGGCGGTCGCGAAGCCGCGCGCGGTGTCGCGAATGGCCGCGAGGTCGATGCCGCAGCGCGCGGCCATGACGGCCGGGTCGACGGCGGCGAGCTCCGCCCGCAAAGTATCGAGACCGATGGCGTGCTCGGCGAGGAAGGCGTCGGCGGCGATGTTTTCGCGGACGATGAGCGCCGCCATCGCGAGCAATAGATAGGCGTCGGTTCCGGGGCGGACGCGAAGATGATGCGTCGCCGTGCGCGTGGTCTCCGTCTCGCGCGGATCGACGACGACGACGGTGCGGCTCGGGTCGTCGGCGAGCATCTTGAAGGTGTCGGTCGCGTTGTGACCACGGTTGGAGATCTTGGGATTGGTGCCGAGGACGAGCAGGAAGCGCGCGTGCGCGGTGTCGGCGTGCAGGAAGAGCGTCGGCGAGGCGTCGAACATCCACTGGTCGAGGAGATTGTGCTGCGTCTTCTCCTGCGCGAAGGCGTTGAACCAGCGCCGCGATCCGATGCCGCGCAGGAAGCCGAGCGCGTACGGCGCGTCCATGTGATTCGCCTGCCCGCCGACGCCGACGAGCGCGATCGCGCGCGGGGAATGCCGTCGCCGAATCGCGTCGAGCTTGGCCGCGATCTCTTGGATCGCGGTGTCCCAAGCGATCTCCTCGAAGGTGCCGTCCGACCGCCGGCGCATCGGGTAGGGCACGCGGTCCCCGTGCTCGACGTAGTGCGCGATGCCGAACGCCTTGTTGCAGACGTAGCCCTTGGTGATGGGATTGGTCTCGTCGCCGCGGATCTCGACGATGCGGCCGTCCTTCACGTCGACGCGGATGCCGCAGTTGTGACTGCAGAGGACGCAGACGGTGGGGAGATCGGTGGCGTTGTCGTTGACGCAGGTGTGATGCGTGCCGTGGTCGCTCATGCTCGCTCCTCCGTTGCGGCCGCGCTGCGGGCCGCTCGGTATCCTTTCCCGGGGCGCGCCGTCATGTCACGCGCGGTGACGGGGTCGCCGCAATGGTCGCAGGTGAGGCGCAACGACGTGACGTGCCCGCACCTGCGATGGACGCGCTCGACCGGCGGTCCTTTCTTGCCGGCCATGTGCTTGTCGCCCCATCCGGCGATCGTGACGATGACGCCGTACAGGTCGTGTCCCTTCTCGGTGAGCCGATACTCGAAGCGCACCGGCGTCTCATGGTAGCGCTCGCGGCGTAGCACACCGTGCCGCACCAGCTTCCGCAGACGATCCGCCAGCCGATGGCGCGTGATGCGCAGGCTCGACTGGAACGCATCGAAGCGCCGCGTCCCGAGAAATGCGTCGCGCAAGATGAGCAAGGTCCACCGATCGCCGACGACGGAGAGCGTCCGCGCGATCGTGCAGTCGAGCTTCCCGACGTCGCTCCAGCGCACGGCGGCCTATTAGTTCCAAATTGGAACCTATGCAAGAGGCTATCGCTCGAAGCAGTAGAGTCGCAATTGCGTGTCGCAGGTCGGCGTGCTCGACTCGGTCCAGCCGGCGTTGGTTTGAGCCGTGCTGCCGCACACCCCCGAGACGGACGAGGTGTTGTTGAGGAAATTGCTGCAGTTCGTCGCCTTGGGGGCGCCGGCGGCGTCCGTCGCCGTCCACGCCTCTCCAAAGGTAACGGCGTTGCCACTCTCGTCGACGTTGATCGCGTGCGCGAGGGTACCGTCGGTGAGATCGTTCCAGTCGTTGGCGATGATGGTGCCGTTGACGAGGCCGTATGGCGTTGCCGACTGCGTGAAGCGCGTGGACGGTCCGTCACCGGTAACGGACAGCCACGCTTTGAACGTACCCAACAACCCCGCGGCGGTCGCCCGTTCGGCACAGATGGTGTCGGCGCCGAAGGTCCCGCCGATTTGGCCGTTGGTCGCCGTGCTGGTCACGAACACTCGCTTGCCGGGCGTGGTGACCGCGGTCGCTGTCGGCGTCGGGGTTGGTGTCACCGTCGGCGTCGGCTCGAGCGCCGGCATGCAGAGCTCGGCGGGCGCCGAGACCACGAGAATGTGCGGCGCGACGTTGGCGTCGTTGGTCGCGACCGTCGTCTTGACGAATTTCGGCGAGCCCTTCGCCAGCTTCACCGCGTAGCAGACGAGGACGGTCTGACGGGTCTCGGCTCCGGGTGTCTCGCCGTCCTCGTCCACCGGCTCACAGAGCTTCGTGACGTTCTTCACGACGAACTGTCGGCCGATACCGAAGAACGCGTCGACGACGCTCGGCGAGGCGGGCGGCAGGAACTTCGGCGAGCCCTTGGCGAGCTTGGCCTTGTAACACTTGAAGCGGTTGACGGTCGGATCGCTCGTCGGGTCGCTGCCGAAGACCGCCGGCGGCGTGCCGCCGAGCGCCTGCGGGGCGACGTCGAGCAGCACCACGGGCGCCGTGATGGTCAGGGTACGCTGCGCGAACGCATCGACGGTCACGTGATTGGATTTGACGAACTTCGGACCGCCCTCGTGCACTTTGATCTTGAACCCCTCCTGATGAACGTCGGGGTGCACGACCCCCGAGCCGTCGCGATCGACCGGGTTACAGATGGCGGCGATCTTCACGACGTCGAACGTCAGCGGCCCGCCGAGCTGATCCTCGAGCGCCGTGGTCGCGCCCTTGGAAAACTTCGGCTGCCCCTTGGCGCGCGCGGCTTTGTAGCAGAGGTAGTGATCCGGGGCGGATACGCCGAGGCCGGCGACGGCGTACACAAAGAGCGCAGTTCCTGCGAGTGCCAGCGCCGGCAAACTCCGTTTCATGTTCACGACATCCACGACATGTAGAAGAGCACGCGGTGCTACTCGCGCGCCGGCCGCCGGCGCTCGTGGAACCACACGCGGTACTCGTCCATGCGCGCGAGCTGGTCGCGCGGCGCGCGGCGCCGGCAGGTCGACGCCTCGGCGCTCCCGGCGAAAGCACCCCAGCGGAGCTCGACGCAATCGTTCGGATTGTACGCGATCTCGAGCACCTCGGCGCGACCCAGGAGGTCCGCGAGCGTCGCCGTCCACTGTGAGCCGTCGCTACGCATGTACGTGAAGCGGCGCGCCGTGGTCTCGTCGCGAATGATGCCCTCGAGCTCGTCGCGCACGGCGGCGATCGGCGCGCCGGCAAGCATGGCGTAGCGCTCGGGCCGGCGCGCGACGCGCGCGGGAAACTCGCGCACGACGTCGAGCGCGATCAGCAGGCGGAGGTCGCGCGACGGCGTCGCGTAGTCCTCCCAGGGACCGGTGGTCTCGAAGATCGCGGCGCCGCTCGGCATCGCGATGGTGCCGGGGCGGGCGGCGACGTAGGTCTCGCCGTTCGCGACCGACGTGACGCGCGTGCGCACCTGCTCGTCGAGCGCCTGGATGATCTCGCGCAGCACCCGCGCCGGATCCATCGGCGTCGGCGACAGCAGCTCGTCCATGCGATCGTAAAACTCCTCGACGCCGCGCGCATACTGCTCGAGCGAGAAGTCGCCGTAGTCGGAGTCGGCGACGATCCCACGATTGGTGAGCGGTCGAAGCGCGCCGCCGTCTGCCAGGATCGGCCGAAAGTGCTTGAACCCAGGTCCGCCGAACGCCGGATCGACGGCGAAGAGGAAGGTGCCTCGCCAGAACCGTTTGCGCGCGATCGTGCCGTCGGGCTGCGCGTCGACGGCGAGGAGGACGCCGCCCGTGTCGGCGGTTTGTGCCACGCGCTGGACGACGATGAGGGTGTGGCCGTAAGGATCGGCGTACACCGTCCCGGGACGGATGGTCTCGGGCGCGAGCCGGGTCGGATAGAGGTCGGTGCGATCGTCGTCGCCCGCGGTGCGCGCACTCCCCGAATGGATCGTCCAGCCCACCTCGCGGCGCAGGAAGCGGCCGACGCGTGCCACCTCCTCGCTCGGCGCGCCGGCGAGGGCCTCACGGCTCGAGTGCCACGCGACACATCGCGGCGCACCGCCACGGCCGCCGCGCGAGCACTCGGAGTAGCCGAACGGTAGTCCGAGCTTCCACGCGAAATACGCCCGCAGGAAGTACGGTAGATCGGCGCAATCGGGTTCCAAGCGCAGGCGCCCGGGGCCGTCCTCCCCCAAACCGAGATGGTCGTGGAGGAAGTTGCGCGTGGGATCGCTGAAGATCGGATCGAGATGCTGCCAGCTCGGCTCCGCGTCGAGCGGGTCGTCGAAGAGACGCTCCACCCACGCCGAGTAGAGGAGCTCTGTGCCACGATCCCACGTCCGCTCGAGCAGCCACGCCCCGCCCGCCGCGAGCGGCCGGTGCGCCGTGTCGCGCCTGACGGCGATCGTCTCGCACGCACCGTCCTCGGCTCCGCGGTCCGCGGGCGCGATCGCCGCGTCGTCTCGCGGCGCCAGCCGGGCGCGGTACGTGGACGCGTCGGGCACCGTCGTCTCGACCACCCACCACGACGGTGTGACGCCGTGCCGAGCGGCGCTGCTCGCGAGAATCCGCCCGTCCGACGCCTCGATCGTGAGCGTCGCGTCGCGCGGCTTCTCCGTCACCACGAGGACGCGCAGCGGGGCCCCGACCGTGGGCACGCGCGGGCTCATGAGCACCGTCACCTCCGGTTGTGCGCGACAGCCATGCGCCGACGCCGTGGTGTCGCTCGGCCCCGCCAATGCGCACAACCCCACGAGCAGCGCCGCCGCGAGCGATCTCACAGCAACGACTTCATCTCGCCGATCAGCTTCGTCAGGCTGTCCTTCGCATCTCCGAAGAGCATCATGCAGTTCTCGCTGTAATAGAGGTCGTTGTCGACGCCGGCGAAGCCCGGGCGCATGCTGCGCTTGAGGACGATGACGGATTTGGCGCGCGATACCTCGAGAATGGGCATGCCGTAGAGGGGGCTGCTCTTGTTGTTCTTGGCGGCGGGGTTGGTGACGTCGTTGGCGCCGACCACGAGCACGATATCGGCCTCGGGGAAGTACGGGTTGATGTGCTCCATTTCGACCAGATGCTCGTAGGGGACGTTGGCCTCGGCGAGCAGCACGTTCATGTGCCCCGGCATGCGGCCGGCGACGGGATGGATGGCGAACTTCGTGTCGACGCCGCGCGCGCGCAGGATGTTGCCGAGCTCGGCGACAGCGTGCTGCGCCTGCGCGACGGCCATGCCGTAGCCGGGCACGACGACGACGTTGCTGGCGGTCTCGAACAAGACGGCGGTCTCGTCGGGCGTGATGTTGCGCACGGTGCCCTTGGCCTCGGCGCCGGCCGCGACCTCGTCCTCAGATACCTTGCCGAAGGCGCCGAAGAGCACGTTCACCGCCGAGCGGTTCATGGCGCGGCACATCAGCAGCGACAGCAAGAAGCCCGAGGTACCGTCGAGCGAGCCGGTGATGATCTGGATCTTGTTCATCAACACGAAGCCCATCGCGGCATCCGCGAGGCCGCCATACGAGTTGAGGAGCGCGATCACCACCGGCATGTCGGCGGCGCCGATCGGAATCACGAGCAGCAAGCCGAAGACCAGCGACAACGCCACCATCACGTAGAAGAACGGCGTCGCCGCCTGCGTCACGATCAGGTAGATCCCGGAGCCGAGAATGATCGAGAGCAGGGTGAGGTTGAGGACGTTCTGCCCGCGGTAGGTGATCGGCCGCCCGCGCAGCAGCTCCTGGAGCTTGGCGGCGGCCATCAGGCTGCCGGTGAAGGTGAGCCCGCCGACGATGACCTCGAAGTCGAGGGCGGTCAACGTCACGCGGCCGAGCTCACCTTGATAGCGAACGTACTCGGAGATGCCGACCAGGCACGCCGCGAGCGCGCCGAGCGAGTGCGACAGCGCCGTGCGCTGCGGGACGGCGGTCATCGGAATCCGCAGGCCCATCGTGCCGCCGGCCACCGCGCCGATGCCGAAGGCGAGCGCGATCCAGCGGTAGGTCACGATGTGAGGATGGAAGAGCGTACCGACCACCGCGACCAACATCCCGAAGGCTGCGAGCGCCATCCCCGAGCGCGCCCACTTGGGCGAACTCAGGCCCTTCAGGCCGAGTACGAACATGGCGGCCGACAGGATGTAGCAATAGCGGAGCGCCTCCGGGGCGACGTGGGCATGGAGGTACTCCGTCATCACCATCCCTGCCGGCTTGGTTGCGTAGAGGAGCGCCACGACGACGCCGGCGATGGCGAGCACGCCGGCCAGCGCCTGCAGCTCGACCGGCCGTCGCGTTCCGCGCGCGCGCTGTTCCGCCGTGCGGAACATCCGCAGCATGCGGTCGGTGATCAAGAAGCCGCCGACGGCGTTGGTCGCCGAGCAGGTCACCGCGGCGAGCCCGAGGAGGGTGCAGACCCAACCGTTCGGAACCGCGCTGTAGTCGCTGCCGGCGACCACCAGCGACCCCACGAGCGAGATCGCCGCGATGGCGTTCGTCGCCGACATGAGGGGCGTGTGCAGCAGCGGCGGGACGCGGGTGATGAGGTGATAGCCGAGGAACCCGGCCAGCATGAAGATGTAGAGGCCGATCTCGAGCTCGGTGGTCATACCGACTTCCGCGCCGCGACGGCGGTCTTGACCGCCTCGCTCACCACCTCGCCGGCGTGCGTGACGCAGGCGCCCTTCACGATCTCGTCGTCGAAGTCGAGCGCCAGGGCGCCGTCTTTGACGAGCTCGCGGAGGAGCTCGGTCACGTTGCGCGCGTAGAGCTGGCTGGCGTGCACCGGCATCGTAGCGGGCAGGTTGGTCGGACCGTGGATGGTCACGCCGTGCCGCACGACCACCTCGTCGGGCTCGGTCAGCTCGCAGTTGCCGCCCGCCTCGGCGGCCAGGTCGACGATCACCGAGCCGGACCGCATACCTGCGACGGTCTCCTTGGTGACGAGGCGCGGCGCCGCCCTGCCGGGCACCAGCGCCGTGGTGACGACCACGTCGAAGTCCTTGGTCTTCTCGGCGAGCATCTCCTGCTGCCGCCGGCTCTCCTCCGCAGAGAGCGGCTTCGCATAGCCGCCCTTGTCCTCGGCGGACGCGATCCCGAGCTCGAACTCGAGAAACTTCGCGCCCAAGCTCTCGACCTGCTCTTTCACCGCCGGCCGGACGTCGTAGCCCCAGACCTGTGCCCCGAGGCGGCGCGCGGTGGCGATCGCTTGCAGCCCGGCGACGCCGGCGCCGATCACCAGCACGCGCGCGGCGAAGACGGTCCCGGCCGCGGTCATCATCATCGGGAAGAACTTCGCCAGCGACTCGGCCGCGATGAGGACGGCCTTGTAGCCGGCGATGTTCGCCTGCGACGAGAGCGCATCCATCTTCTGCGCACGGCTGATGCGCGGGATGCCCTCCATGCCGAAGCTGGTGATCCGACGCGCGGCGAGGCGCTCGACGAGGTCGGGGCTGGTGAGCGCGGAAAGAAAGGACACGAGGACGGAGCCTGCGCGCAGCCGGTCCACCTCGTCGAGCGTCGGCTTCTGGACTTTCAGGAGCACGTCGGCCTCGCCGCAGAGCGACGCCGCGTCGGGAACGATGCGGGCGCCGACCTTTTCGAAGGCGGCGTCGGCGTGGAACGCGCCGTTGCCGGCGCCGCTCTCGACGAGGACCGTGAGCCCGTCTTTGACGAGGGCGCCCGCCGCGTCCGGCGTCAACGCCACACGCAGCTCGCGCGCGGCAATCTCTTTGGGGACCGCAACCTTCATCGGGCGTCCGTCATAGGCCATAGTTCTCACGAAAGGCCAAGTGGACGGAACCGCTCGGGCGGGGGCGACGTCGGCGGCGGTGATGTCGGCCGCGGCGACGTCAGCCGCGGCGCCGGGACTACGGCACGCGCGCCGGCGGCGGTGCGGAGGGCGGGCGCCCGACGATACCGACGTAGCCCGTCGCCCCCTGCGTCATGTCGTAGGATGCGAAGATCTCGATGCGCGCGCGCCAGCCGAGGATCTCGAGCGCGGGCCGGAGCATCAGGCGCGCGCCGAAGCCGAGGATCTGGGTCGCGTTCCCCCCGAGGGCATGATCCTCGTACACGGTCACCGAGAAGCGTCGCCCCTGAAAGAGATCGGAGGCGACCAGACGCTGATACACGACGCGGTCGTCGGGGTCGGTCTTGGTACCGGGCCGCGTGAACGCGACGAGCGTTCGTCCCTGCACCTGCGCGCCGAACGCCACGAGCGGCAGCCCGGTATCGGCGCGCTCACCGCGTATCGGCAACGGCGGCGCGAGCAACGTGAAGAGCGGCGGCAGGCCGACGTCGCGCGTCGCGAGCTGATCCAGCGTGGCAAGCGCGGCGATCTCCCGGGGCTCCGCTATCGACGAGGGTGATGCGAGCATGGCGAAGAGGTCGGACGTCGCGAGGTGGAGCCATTCGCTCGCGTGCCGACGTTCACCGGCGTGAGCGTCACTCGCGGTTGCGAGCAACACGAGCAGCGGCAGTATGATCGCTCTTGCCATGACGGCACGCAGTCCGTCGAATCGTTGCCACTACGATATCGCATAAGGTGCGCTCCCTAAAGTGAAATTGTGCATTCTGCGCGCAGCGCCAAGGCGAGCTGCATAGAGCTGCTCATCGAACGGGCGACTCGCGTGCGCCGCTGCACGACGGCAATCGGTGCCGCCGATCTGCACGACATCGAAGAGGACGGGGCGCCTATGCGGACGCGCGGCGACTCGCTATAGCCATCGGCCCGTAAGGCAGCGATCGCGCGCGGACGCTCGTCATGTCGAAGCGCCGCGCCGATCTCGGATCGCCGTGGGCATCGAGCTTGCTCCGATACGCCGTATGCCCTCCGTCCTGGTAGTCGAAGACTGTCGCGATATCGCCAAAATCTTGGCAAGTCATCTCAGCGGTGCCGGATACAGGGTGGCGATCGCCCGCGACGGCGCGGAAGCGCTCAAAAGCGTGTCACGCTGGGTCCCGGACTGCATTCTCCTCGATCTCATGATGCCGGTGATGACGGGGATCGAGCTAATGCATGTCCTGAGAGAGGACCCCGCGACGGCGAGGATTCCGGTCGTCCTGGTGAGCGCACGTATCGGCGAGGGCCGCACGCACGTCTTCACGGAGGGCGAGGCCAACTACTGCGTCGGTAAGCCGTTCACGCGCCGGCAGGTCCTGGACGCGATCGGCGCAGTGTTGCCCGTACCCTAGTCGGACTCTCGTGGTTTTTTTAACCACGAGAGGATGGCTTCGCGAAACTCTCTCGCACGGGCGACGCTGCCGCCGCCGATGGGCAGAACTCTTGTCGGCAGCTCGGAATGGCGCCTATAGTTCAGCCCGCATGCGCCGTGACATCTTCACCGACGAGCACGAGATGTTCCGCGCGCAGTTCAAACGCTTCGCTGCGCGCGAGATCGAGCCCAAGATCCCGCAGTGGAACCGCGACGGCATCACCGATCGCGGAACCTGGCGGCGCATGGGCGAGGAGGGGTTCCTCGGGCCCTGCATGCCCGAGGCGTACGGCGGCGCCGGCGGCGACTTCCGCTACGATGCGATCGTCATCGAGGAACTCGCGCATCTCCGCGCGCACGGGCTCATGACGACGGTGCACTCCTCCATCTGCATGCCGTACCTGGTGTCGTTCGGCAGCGAGGAGCAGAAGCGGCGCTACCTGCCGCCCGCGATCCTCGGCGAGACGCTGCTCGGGATCTGCATGACCGAGCCCGGCACCGGCTCCGACCTCGCGAACATCCAGACGCGCGCCATTCGTGACGGCGACCACTATGTCGTGAACGGCGCCAAGACCTTCATCTCGATCGGCCAGCTCGCCGGCCTCTTCATCGTCGTCGCCAAGACCGATCCCGAGGCCGACCCCCCGCACAAGGGCATCAGCCTGCTCCTCGTCGAGGCCGACACACCCGGGTGCGTCCGCGGCCGGAAGCTCGAAAAGCTCGGACTCGCCGCGCAGGACACCAGCGAGATCTTCTTCGAGGAGTGCCGCGTGCCGTGCGCCAACCTGCTCGGGCAGGAAGGCCAAGGCTTCAAGATGCTGATGGAGAAACTCCAGCAGGAGCGCCTCTGCATCGGCGTCTCGTCGGTCGCCTCCTGCCGGCGCGCGCTCGACGACACCGTCGCCTACGTGCAGCAGCGCCACGCCTTCGGCCAGCCGATCGCCGCGTTTCAAAATACGCAGTTCAAGCTCGCCGAGCTCGCGACCCAAGTCGAGCTCGGCCAGGCCTTCGTCGACAAGCTCATCCTGGCGCACGTGCGCGGCGACGACATCGTCTCCGAGGTGAGCATGGCGAAGTGGTGGACGACGGATCTCCAGAAGCGTCTCACCGCCGACTGCCTCCAGCTCCACGGCGGCTACGGCTTCATGCTCGAGTACCCGATCGCGATGGATTACGCCGACGCGGCGGTGCAGTCGATCTACGCCGGCTCGAACGAGATCATGAAGGTGATCATCGCCCGTCGGATGGGCCTCGGCTGAGAGCAGGCGACGCGGCCGCGTTCACCGAGCCGGCCGCGAACACGCCGTCGAGAAACGCCGCGACACGCGCCACGTACGCCTCGGGCGCGAGGCGGTACGCCTGGATGTGGGTGCCGAACGGGCCGGTTTGCCGGAGATCGGTGATCCAGGTGACCGCGGTCGGGATCGTCGCCGCGAACCGCCCGCAATCCGCGACCGGGGCGATGGGATCGTGGCAGTCGTGGATGAGCAGGACGGATGGGAGCGTCGCGCCGCGCAGCGCCGCAACGGTGGCGCCGCGCGCGAGCGGCACGCCGTGCAGGTGCTCGGCGCTCCACACGAACGGCGCAGCGAGGAACGTCGGCAGCCCGGTCGCCGCGTGCGTGAACGCGACCGCCACCGCGCGCGCGTCCGCGAACGCGCTGTCGGCGACGACGGCGCGCAGCCGCCGGTCGCGGGCGGCTGCACGCAGCACGGTCGCGCCGCCCATCGAGAAGCCGATGGCGCCCGTCGGCAGGTCGCGGGCGCGCGCCGCGAGGAAGTCGATCGCGCCGACGACGTCGTTCACCTCGAGATCGCCGTAGGTGATCCCCTCTTCAGTGCCGTCGGATTCGCCGAAATTGCGCAGGTCGACCATCAGGAGCGCGTACCGCTGCGCGACGAGATCGCGCGCCAGCGCGAGCCCGGCGCCATGCGGGAGGTTGCGATTGTCGTCGCCGCCGCCGTGTACGAAGATCAACGCCGCCCGCGCGTTCTCGGCAGGAATCCACCATGCGCGCAGCGTGATCGGGCGATCGGGTGGACTGAACGTCACGGCCTCGTAGCGCAGCCCGTAGTCGCTCGGACGTTCCGCGAGCGCGAGACGGTGACCGGTCGGTTGGAACACCGCCGGCCCGACGACGATCAGGACTATCAGGAGAACCGCCGCCACGAGACCGAGTCGTGCGAGCCGTCGCATGACGCTCACCACGGGTCGACGCAGGGCCGCTTCTTCCGCCGCCGGCGGCCGGGCTCGGGAGCCGATGCCAACGCGCTTGTGATCCAGCCGCGTGAATCCGCGGGGTCGATGACGTCGTCGATCTCGAAATGCGACGCCGCGCTCACCGCCTTCCCGTGGCGGTACATCCGCTCGACCATGGTCTCGAAAAGCGCGCGCCGCTCCTGCGGGTCCTGCACGGCGGCGAGCTCTTTGCGAAAGCCGAGCTTGACCGCACCCTCGAGACCCATGCCACCGAACTCGCCCGTCGGCCAGGCGACGGTGAAGAGCGGCGCCTTGAAGCTGCCGCCGGCCATCGCCATCGCACCCAGACCGTAGCCCTTGCGGAGCACGATCGTACAGAAGGGGACGCTGAGACTCGCGCCGACGACGAAGAGGCGCGCGGCGTGGCGCACGAGCGCGCGCTTCTCGATCTCGGGGCCGACCATGATCCCCGGGGTGTCGCAGAGAAAAAGCACCGGGAGGTCGAACGCATCGCAGAGCTGGAGGAAGCGCGCGGCCTTGTCGGCGCCGTCGGGCTCGATCGCGCCCGCGAGGTGGGTCGGGTTGTTGGCGACGACGCCGAGCGGCCGGCCCTCGACCCGCGCCAGCGCGGTCACCATGCCGAGGCCGAAGTCGCGGCGGAGCTCGAGGACGGAGCCGGCATCGGCGAGCGTCTCGATGACGCGCCGGACGTCGTAGACGCGCAGGCGGTTCTCCGGCACGAGCGCCCGCAGCGCGCGCTGATCGGCGCAGTCCCACGCGGTGAGCGACCCCTGGAAGTAGCCGAGGTATTGTTTCGCGACGCGCACCGCCTCGACCTCGTCGGCGACCGCGACGTCGACGACGCCGTTCGGCACCTGGACGCGCATCGGGCCGATCTCCTCGGGGCGGAAGATGCCGAGGCCGCCGCCTTCGACCATCGCCGGGCCGCCCATGCCGATGTTGGAGTTGGCGGCGGCGATCACGACGTCGCAGCAGCCGAGGAGCGCTGCGTTGCCGGCGAAGCAGAAGCCCGAGTTGACGCCGACGAGCGGAACCAGGCCCGAGAGCCGCGCGAAGGTCTGAAATGTGGGCACGTCGAGGCCGGCGATACCGAGCGCGTCGGTGTCGCCCGGCCGCCCGCCGCCGCCTTCGGTGAAGATGACGACCGGCAGGTGCCGGCGCTCGGCGAGCTCGAGCATGCGGTCTTTCTTGCGATGGTTCTGCGCGCCCTGCGTGCCGGCGAGAACGGTGTAGTCGTAGGCGAGGACGACGCAGCGCGCACGCGCGGCGGCGACCCGCTCGCCGTTCACCCGCCCGATGCCCGCGACCAGGCCGTCCGCCGGCGTGCTCTTGATGAGGTCATCGAGCGCGCGCCGCTGCCGCTGCGCCGCGACGACGAGCGGTGCGTACTCGACGAACGTGCCGGGATCGCAGAGGTCGGCGACGTTCTCGCGGGCGGTCCGCTGTCCGGTCTTTCGCCGACGTGCGACGGCCTCCGGCCGTGCGTCGTCGCGACCGATCGCGTGCCGCTCTCGCACCTCGCGGAGATCGGCGCGCACGTCATCGAGGTCGACGGCGGTCGCCGCCTCGTCGATCTCCTCCCCGACCTCGCCTGCCTCGATGAACACCAGCGGATCGCC
Source organism: Deltaproteobacteria bacterium (assembly GCA_016200545.1). Taxonomy (GTDB): domain Bacteria; phylum Desulfobacterota; class Binatia; order UTPRO1; family UTPRO1; genus DP-19. The sequence continues at coordinate 72,567 of JACQEO010000050.1, forward strand.
CTCGAAGACGGTGTCGCCGGCGGCGACCGCGATGCGCGCGACGACGCCGCTTCGATCGGCGGCGACGACGTGCTCCATCTTCATCGCTTCCATGACGAGCACGGCGGCACCCGCGCGGACCATCTCGCCTGCGCGGACGTCGACGGAAACGATCGTCCCCGGCATGGGCGCGCGGATCGCGGTGCCGGGCGACTGTCCAGAGAACGCTGGCATGGTCGTGCGCGGCCCCTCGCCTACGCCGACGCTCGAGATCTTCGCGGCGGTCTGACGAGCATCGTACCGCGGCAGCGCGGCGAGTCGCAGCGACAAGCGTAGCGACGCCGCCAATCGCGCGGCAGCGGTCGCGGCCGGCGGAGGCGGTAGTCGTACGTCAGCTCGGCGCCCGCGGCAACGTCGCGCACCGTCTCGATGAAGATCCGGCCGTCCTCGACGAATGCGTCGCAGTTGGGCCCGCAGGAATGATTGATGTACCTCGCGATACCGTCGCCGACTCCGCCGTCGATCACCGTGGAGCGGTCGACCGCGAAGAGGAGCGTGTGGGCGTGAGGCGCGCGCTCGTCGTCGTAGCGCGCCGCCGCCTCGACGTGCGAGATCCGCTCGCCGGTGTACTCGAGGACGCGTGTGCCGGCGGGAATGCCGTGCGTCGTGAAGACGCCCCGCCCGTGAAAGGGAGAGCGGCGCACGAGGAGGCACGGCATGCGGATTCTCTAGGTGAAGCGGCCGTCCCTCGCAACGGAAGGTGCCTCAAGGGATGACGTTCGACGCGACCGTGCATGATCGCGCACGACCGCTCGCCACGTTTCGAACACCGCCTGGACAAGCGTGTGCGTCGCACAGCGCGGGCGCAGGCGCGGCGCGCACGAGCGCGATCGCCGACGGTCAGGTCACGCACAGCAACGCGTCCGTGCCGAGCAGGCGCGTCCGAATCGGGATGTCGACGGGACAGAGCGCCTCACAGGGCGCCGGACAGCCGGCGCCGGTGTCACGACGCGACGCACGGGGTGTGGCTCGCGAAGAGTCGTCCCGCGGGGTCGAGGCACGCGAACGCGGGACCGCCGGTGGCGAGCGGCGCCGAGGTGACCGCACCCTGCGCGTCGACCGTGAAGCCCGGCGTCGCGGTGGCGGGACCGGTGAAGCGCGCCTCGCGGAGGTCGATGCCGGTCGCGACCGTGCCGAAGCCGGGCTGGACACGCATCAACGCTTCGGTCACGGCGACGCCGGATCCCGACGAGCGAAAGGCTATACCCTCGCGGAATCCGCCGGCGCCGGCGGCGTCGCCGTTCAGGATTCCGAGGGCGACATCGGAGGGGCGCGGCCCGATCGCGATCACGTTGATGCCGGTCACGGGCACGTTCGCGCCGAGGTTGCCGACATCGACCTCGAGGCCTTGCACGATTCCGGACTCCATGTCGCTGTGGGCATAGGCGAGGAGATTCCCGCCCCAGATGCCGCCGATCGCGCCGTGGCCGTCCATCTGCGCATAGAGCGCGGCTGTGTCCTCGCGCGACTCGCGATTCTCGGTCGCGACGGTGAGCGTGAAGTGACGCGTGCCGTCCTCCGGCGCGCGCTCGGCGATTCCGAAGCCGGCGGTGATGGCTGGTGGACCCGCCTCCTCGAGCTGGCGCGCCAGCGAGCCGCCGTTCAGCTCGAAGAGCGTCGGCGTCGCGAGCGAGGCGCCTCCCCCGCCGCCGCACGCATAGCCGAGCGCGAACAGCGCGACGCCGAAGAGGATCGCCGGGTACTTGCTCATGGTCTCTTCTCCTTCCGCTCCTTCTTCGCATGCAGCTTCGAGACGTAGTCTGCGAGCGCCTGCACTTGCAGCAAGGCGGTGCGCCGGCGATAGGGTTCATTGAAGAGCGACTGCTCGAACACCTCGCCCCAGATTGGCATCTGGGAGGTCCCGTGGGCGCGGATCAAGCGCCGGCCGTCGATCTGGCGCATGAGCTCGATCGGACTCGACTGGAGGCGGGTGAGATCCGCCGGCGGCTTGCAGAGCGCCGCTCCGGCCGGTCCGTCACCGCGCCCTTCGAGACCGTGACAGGAGGCGCAGAAGCGCCGGTACAGCACCTCGCCGCTCTCGTCGGCCGCAGCCGAGACGCTTGCGGCCACCAGGGCGGTCATGACGAGGAGCATCACCAAACGATTCATGGCGTCAGCCTCCCGAGTCGTCTACGCCTGAGTGACGTCAGGCCGAGCCGAGCTCGCGCAGCGCCTCGAGCGCGCCGTCGACGTGGGTGTCGGCGCGCAGCTCGCCGGTTATCACCCGGCGCACGACGCCGCCGCGATCGATGACGAAGGTCACGCGCTTCGGCGGCAGCCAGCCGCCGAGACGCGCTACGCCGTAGGCCTTGCAGATCGTCGCGTCGCGATCGGAGATGAGCGGGAATCCAAGGCCGTGACCGGCGCTGAAGCGCTGGTGTGCCTCCGGCGTGTCCATGTTGACGCCGATCACCACACCGCCCGCCGTCGCGATCTCCCCCGCTTGATCGCGGAAGCCGCAGGCTTCTTTCGTGCACACGCGCGTGTTGTCCTTCGGATAGAAGTACAGCACGACCGGCTGTTTGCCACGGAAGTCGCCGAGCGCGAGGCGCTTGCCTTCGCCCGTCACCCCCACGAAGTCCGGAGCTCGCTCTCCAACTTGAATCATGTCGGCCTCCCCCGGGGCCCTTATGGGACCCTCCGTGATCCTACGCAAGCGATCCCGGTGGGGAGACGGTCAGTCGAAAAGCGCGCGCTCGCTCTCGAAGAGCGTCCGCACACGCTCGACGAGCTCCGGTGACTCGCCCGCAGCCCGTACGGCGTCCGTCGTCGCCACCGATCCGTAGCCGATCTCGGTCGCGATGCGATCCGCGCGAGCGACGACCGCGGCGAGCGGCGAGACGTCGCCGCCGCCGTGGTGGCCGAGGATGGCCTGGACGATCGCGTTGTCGAGCTCCCAGATCTCCGCGACGCAGGCACCGGCCACGTCGTGGGTGGCGCCGAAAAACGCGTGTTCCTTGGCGGCGTCGAAGAGTCCGAGCTGCGCGTACGCCTTGGGATCACCGAGATGAAAGATCAGCTTGCCGACGTCGTGCAGCAAGCCGGCGATGAAGGCGTCGCCGCCGCCCGCTGCGGCCTCGCCGCCACCCGCCTTCGTGATCTCGTCGGCGGCGAGCGCCGTCGCGAGCGAGTGCGCCCATAGGCTCTGCGCGACCGTGTCGTCGGCGCCGGACGCCGCGCGCACCGAGGCTGCCATGAGGATCCGGCGCAACCCCTGGAAGCCGACGGTGACGATCGCCTCGTGGAGGCTCCGTGGCTGGGTCCGCCGCAGGTACAGCACCGAGCACGACATCGTGAGCACGCGCGCCGCGAGCGCCGGGTCGCTGCGGACCACCTTGGCGAGCTCCTCTGTCGTGGTGTCCGGATCGCGTGCGAGCCGGAGCGCCCGCGCCGCCGCGGCGGGCATTGGCGGTAGATCGCAGGTCTCGGCGATGTGATTGAAGACGGCACGGACGTTGTCGCGCGCGATGGTGCCGGCGGTTTCGGAGACGGGAGGGGTGATCGTCATGAGGAACCCACGAAGCAACGCACGTGCCCGCACGGGGCGGCGGCGCGCCGAGGGCCCGCCTGCGATGTGCGAGAGGTTTTCGTCGCGGGGCCGAAAACGGGATCGGGCGGGCGTCAATGTTGTGACTCAAGCATCGTCACAAAGCTGCCGATACAACGCATAGGCCCGCGACCGCCCCCCGGCTCGGGTCGACGTCATCTCCACCCAGGAATCGATCGCGATGGAACGCCGCTCATGACACTAGGGAGCTCCACCGCGGCGCCGCTCGCCGGCGCCGCGTCGATCGTCCTCGTCGTCGACGACGACACCGACACGCTCACCGTCGCCGAGACGCTGCTGGCGGACGCGGGCTACGAGGTGATGCTGGCCGAGAGCGGCAAGGGCGCGCTCCGCATCATCACGATCACGCGGCCCGACCTGCTCCTGCTCGACGTCGGCATGCCGGAGATGGACGGCTACGAGGTGTGCGCCAAGCTCCAGGAGAGCAAGGATCTCTCCTACCTGCCGGTTGTCTTGTTGGCCTCCGCCGACGCCCCGGCCGATCGCGCCCGCGCCGTCGCGCTCGGCGCCGTCGACACGCTCGCGAAACCGTTCGACAAGGAGACGCTACTCGCGAAGGTCGCGACGCACGTCAAGACGAACGCCTGGTGGCAGGAACTGAAGGAGGACGTCGCCCCGAAGCGCACGACGCCGCCGGCGTCCGACTGGGAGCTCTTCAAAGAGAGCTTCGCGAAACAGACCGGGCTCACGGCGGCGCAACAGGAGCGGATCGCTCCGCTCACCCCGACGGAGCTCTACGCGGCGCCGGGTCTCCCGGTGCCGCCTCAGAAGATCGCGCGGCAGATCGCGGAGTTCATGAAGCTCCCCTACCAGGCGCTGCTCATCTCCGACCGCGTCGCACTCGGCGTCTTGCCGACGCCGTTCTGCAAGACGAATCTCGTCGTCGCGTTGACCGAGAGCGCGAACGAGCGCTCATTCGTCGTGAGCGACCCGTTCAATTGGGAGCTCGTCCAGATGCTGCGCCGGGTGAGCGGCGAAGGGCGCCCGCCGAAGCTCGCCGTCACCGAGCCCACGAAGATCCTCGCGCTCTTCGACGAACCGATGGACGACGTGGCGCGCATGGCGGGCGGGCGCGAACCGGGCCGCTCCGACATGACGTACGACCTGCCGGGGGAGCGGATCCAGGTCACCGAGGAGGTCAACGAGCAGTCCGCGCCGATCATCCGACTCGTGAACCAGCTCATCGAGAACGCGTACGCGATGGGCGCATCCGACATCCACATCGAGCCGGGCGAGAACGACGTCGTGATCCGCTATCGGGTCGACGGGATCCTGCGCGTGGCACATCAGTTTCCGCAGCCGCAGCTCATCCACCCGCTGGTCTCACGCATCAAGATCATGGCCGACCTCGACATCGTCGAGCGCCGCTTGCCGCAGGACGGCCGCATCGTCTTCAAGCGCTTCGCGAGCCGTGGCGGCGACTTCGACCTGCGCGTCGCCACGGCCCCGATGAACCACGGCGAGAAGGTCGTGATGCGCATCCTCGACAAGCGCAAGGCGGTGCTGCCGCTCACCGAGCTCGGCTTCTCCGAGCGTCACATGCGCGTCTACCAGGAGCGTCTCGCCACGCCGTACGGCATGATCCTGCACGTCGGTCCGACGGGATCCGGAAAATCGATGTCGCTCTACTCGGCGCTGAACGAGATCCGCCGTCCCGACATCAACATCCAGACCGCCGAGGATCCGATCGAGTACACCCTTCCCGGCATCAACCAGATGCAGATCCATCGCGACATCGGCCTCACCTTCCAGCGCGCGCTTCGCAGCTATCTGCGCCAGGACCCCGACGTCATCCTGGTGGGCGAGATTCGCGACCGCGAGACCGCCGACATCGCCGTCGAGGCGGCGCTCACCGGCCACCTCTTGCTCTCGACCCTGCACACCAACGACGCCTCCTCGACGATCGTTCGCCTCCTCGAAATGGGCATCGAGCCGTACATGGTGAGCTCGTCGATCGTCGTCATCTGCGCGCAGCGACTGCTGCGCCGGCTGTGCGCGACGTGCAAGGAAGCCTACCGGCCCGACGAGCGCGAGCGGCGCCTGGTCGGCGTCGCGCCGAACGCGGAGATCACCCTCTATCGTCCCGCCGGCTGCGACGTCTGCAACCGCATCGGCTTCAAAGGCCGTATCAGCACCCACGAGATGCTCGTCCCGAACGACCGGCTGCGTCTGGCGATCACCACCAAGGGGATGACCGCCGAGGCGCTCAAGCGGCGTGCGGTCGAGGAATGCGGGATGACCACGCTCTATTGGGACGCGATGGAAAAGGTGCGCGCCGGAATCTGCCACCTCGACGACGTGCTCTCGGAGGTCCGTCGCGACGAGTTCGACGCAAGGCCCGAGTGGATGTTCGAGGAGCTCAGCCTCGACCGTCCGGCGAATCGCGATCAGACGCCGTTCTGAGCGCTTTTCTCGTCTTCGATTGAGGGCGGCACTTAGAGATCGGCCAGCAGCCGCAGCTTCTCCTTCACTTCCGAGAGCAGCCGGCCGGGCGGTCTGCCGAGACGTCTCTTGATGCGCCGGTTGTCGATTGCACGGCTTTGATCGATCATCACCTCGCAATCGGCGGCATTGCCGGCGATCCCGCGCGGAAGATAGACGCGCAGAAGACTTTCACCGGTGAGCTTCGTAGTGCACGGCAGGACCCACGTCGACGGATGTCGCGCTACGTTCAGCAGATCCGTCTGAATGACGAGGACCGGCCGCACCTTGCCCGGCTCGGTGCCGCGCCGGGGACTCAAGTCGGCAGCGTACAGACCACCGTGTTCGACGAGCGCGCTCAATCGAGCCCTTCGCCCGTCAGGTGGTCGAGCGCCGCGATCTCCTCGAGTGTCGACCGACGACTTGCCGCCGACGCCTTCCGATACGCTTCTTTCAGCGCCTGCCGATCCGTCGTTTCCTCGAGGAGGCGAAGCCCGCGGCGCACGACTTCGACGTTGCTCTTGAGCCCCAAGCGTCCCTTCAAGGCCGTCACCAACTTGCGTTCCTCCGCCGGAAGCGTGATGCTCGACTTGGCATTGCTTTTCATACCTTTCTAATACCTGAAAGCACGATCGCTGGCAACGCACCGCCCAGGCCGCGCCCTCTTCCCCGCGCGTGTCCGACGCCGCTGCCACGGACGCGTCCCTCGCCTCCACTTTCCGCTCTCACGGACGCGTGCCGCACGCGACGCATAGAAGTGGCGCCCTCGAGAGCCCGAAATGGCGGTGGCCTCACGATCCCTAGCCGTCCTGCGCGCAAACGCGCTAAGGTCCTCGACGTCGGCCGTTTCGAGGACACCAGGAGGCCACCATGCACGTCGGAATGGGAGTCATCTTCCAAGGCGAGGGCGAAGGGCGCACCGACCGCAACGTCTATCGCAACGAGCTCCGCTTCGGCGATCTCGCGGAGCCGCTCGGGTTCGAGTCGCTCTGGGGCGTCGAGCACCACTTCACCGACTACACGATGTGCCCCGACGTCCTGCAGTACCTGACGTACTTCGCGGGGCGCACCGAGCGCATTCAGCTCGGCTCGATGGTGGTCGTGCTGCCATGGCACCACCCGATGCGCGTCGCCGAGGAGGTGGTGATGCTCGACCATCTCTCGAACGGCCGCGTCATCTTCGGCATCGGCCGCGGCCTCGGACGCGTCGAGTTCGAGGGCTTCGGCGTCAAGCAAGAGGAGAGCCGCGAGTTCTTCACCGAGGCGGCGCAGATGATCCTCGAAGGGCTCGAGAAGGGCTACTGCGAGTTCGACGGCCGCCTGGTGAAGCAGGTGCGGCGCGACATCCGCCCGCGGCCGTTCAAGTCGTTCCGCGGGCGCACCTACGCCGCGGCGGTGTCGCCGGAGTCATCGCAGATCATGGCGCGGCTCGGCATCGGCATCCTCATCATCCCGCAGAAGCCGTGGGAGGTCGTCGCCGACGAGCTGAACGCCTACCGTACGATCTTCCGCGAGGTGAACGGCGTCGACGCGCCGCCGCCGATCGTCGGCGGCTGGACGTACTGCGACGAGAGCCGCGACCGCGCCGAGGAGTACGCGCGCAAGTACATCGGCGCCTACTGGCACTCGGTGGTGCGACACTACGAGATCGTCGGGACGCACCTCATGAACATGCGCGGCTACGAGGCGTACAAGCAGATGCAGGAGATGGCGAATGCTCCCGGCGGCGTCGACGCGCTCGTCGAGTTCTTCCTCGCACTTCAAGTCTGGGGCACCCCCGAGATGTGTTACGAGAAGATCCTCGACATTCAACGACGCACCTGCGCCGAGGCCTACACCGGCATCTTCAGCTACGGCGGCATGCCCTTCGACATGGCCGAAGCGAGCCTGCGCCTCTTCGCCGCCGAGGTAATGCCGGAGCTGAAACGCTGCGTGCCGCTCGAGGATCAGCTGATCGCGCGCGCCGGCGTCGGCCGGCGCTCCGACGCCGGCGCATTCCGTCTCCCGGCCTGACGGCGGCGGCGCGGGGACGATGGCAGGGGGTGAAACGCGCCCTCGAGGGCAGGAGCTGAGCGGCGCGAGAAGGAGGTGATCGTGCAGTACTACGAGAGAGGATCGATGCGGGGCGCGTGTGGGCGCTCGTCACCCTGGCGTGGCTCGGGGCCGCGGTTGACGCCGGCGCCGCCCCGCTCGTACCCACGAAGGGCAGTCAGCGCGTCACCGTGTACGCCAACGGCGCGTGCCCTGTCGGCGGCTTCACGGCCACGCTCGCCTTCGACCAGATGGTGCAACCGGACGGGTCGAACACGAGCTTCACGATCCCGCCGAAGCACATCTTGGTGATCACCGACGTCATCGCGACGTCGATCGGCCTCACCTCGGGCGACGTCCACTTCCTAGTGTCCTGTTCCGGAAGTTCGTGCTAATAGTATTCGGCCCCCCGGCATTTTTGCTAGAGGGGGTGCGGGCACATGGTGGGACTGGGACGGCCGAAAGCGAAGCTGGTGGTGGCACCGAGCGAGCGCGAGACGCT
>JACQEO010000044.1 GCA_016200545.1 Deltaproteobacteria bacterium
CGGCAACTCGCCAAGTACTGCTGACACGATTTCTCGTCCGCGAACTGGCGCTGGAACTGCCGGAGACTGGTGGGAAAACCTGGCCGCGGCACGCCTCTCACTACATCTTGGGGCTTGCTGAAACAACCGGATAATCAAGAGACGAGTATCCACAGGCGCCGCCATAATGCGGCACCCACTTGCTCGCTTCGGGACTACATTCCCCCGCACTGTGGGCACTTCATCGCTCCAAATAGACGATCGCTGCTTGCATCGCGGCGATTCCACTCACAAAAGGGTGTAATGTGCCCGGCTCTGCATTTGACCTTTCGATCCCGCATCTCGTCGCCCCGGCCTTTCGTAACAAGGTTCGTGTACTCGATCATGGCGTCCTCCGGGAACACTGGCGATCCGGTCAGTCTACTAAGAAAGCCCATCGGCGACCTCCTTTTCGCGGCTAACGCCCCCTTGGCACCAGGGCCGAGTCCTGGTCGCTGGGAGCAGCATGGCCAACCCCTCTGAATCTCTGAATCGATGTCGCACGTCCCATCCCGACGGCCTCTCGACAGGTATCTAACACTCGATCCCTAGTTGGCGAGCGATAGCGCGAGCCGCGGAACGATATTCCTCCGCAACCTCTGCGTGTCCTGCCTTCTCCTCCACGACCGCGAGTGTATCGAGGGCATTGCCTAACCCTGCATCGCGCTCGCCGGAGATGCGCCGTATGGCGATAGCTCTCTCTAGCAACAGCTTAGCGTCCTCGAGCTCCTGCATCTCGAGTCTGACATTCGCAAAGATCTCAAGGCATGGCACCAACGCCGGATCGTCCTCAGAACATGTGGTTCGCAAAAGGCTAAGTAGATCCAGGCAAACCCTCGCCGCCTCTTCAAAGCGCCGCGTATCGACCAGAACGACCACGAGCAACTGGACGGCCTCGAAGAAGTCCACGCCAGCGGCCTCAAGGGTCGGGGGCTTATTCTTGAGTACTCTCCTGATGAGTTCCTCTGTCTCTTTCGGATTGCCCCGCAGCCAGCAGACTCTCGCGAGCAGCATCATCGCGGCGATGACCATGAGGTCTGACTCGCTTCTGCGAGCTCGCAGGATACCGAGTGCTCGTCGAGAGAAGGCCTCTGCCTCCTGCGTGTCGTCGTGTAGCAGTCGGATACTTGCGAGAACCAAGAGGCTCGCAGCTACCTCGGGGTGCTGCTCGCCCAGGAGCTGCGACTGCATCAGGATCGCCTGTCGCGCCATGCGTTCTGCCGTTTCATAGCTGCCTGCGACGCGATGTGCCTCGGCCTTGTGATAGATGATCCCGGCAGTCTCCGGATGCCTATCGCCGAAGTGACGGACGGATAGCTCCTCCGCCTCGTCGAGTACGGTCAAGGCATCCACATGTCGCTCTCCCTGGAGGAGCTCTCTGGAGCGGCCTACGAGTTCGACAAGACGCTGATGTACTTGTTCAGTCGTCACTGGGCCCCCCCAATCTTCCCGGTCGATCTAGCAGCCACCCACTGCCTACGTCGCTGGCGAATCTCTGTCTGCGCGTAGTGCTTCCATGAGAACCCCTGCTATGAGAACCCCTGCTCGGCCAAGGTCGATACGCCATCGGCAGCAGAGTCTCCCGCGGCCATCGACATCGGTGCGACCAGGAGGAGGCGGCGATCAGGGACATCCGGAAGGCCCGCACACTTCTTCGTACGACCGGGCTGGGCGTTCTACCGGACGGGCCCTCCCCGGGCGCCGTCACGGCACACGCTCGGCGGCGTTGCGGAAGACCCGCCCGAGCGGGTGCGCGGCGAGCGCGGCAGCCAGCTCCTGCCAAAGCGTCCGGCGGGCGGCGACCGGGCGCGACGAAAGGTCGACGCCGTGAGTACCGAACGCCGCCGCCACAGCGGCGTGATAGAGGAGCATCGCGGCTTGCCGATGCGCGTCGTCGGCGACGCCCGCCACCAGCTCCTTCGCCATCTCCTTGACGCCGCGAAGCGCCGCCACGGGTGCGCCCGCCGCAGCGACAGTGTCAAGCAGCACCTGTCCCGCCTCGGGCTCGCCGGGGCACATTTCGCCGAGGAGGCGTGCTAGCTGGTCCGACTCGGCGACGCCTGCCGGCAGGATGTCGGCGAGAGGCCCGGCGCCCGCCGCGAGGGCGAGCAACGCCTTCAATTGCTCGGATGTTAGGTGCTCGAGGATACTCGCCGTCTTCGTCATGGGGATCCCTTTACAAACCGGCCAACAGCGCTTCGATCTCCGCGTCGGCCGCCTCCGCGGAGCCCGTCTCAACGACGAGCATCTCGCGGAGCACGAGCCGGAAGTGGCGGCTCACCGTCTCGGCGCGGTTGCGCGCGGCCTTCTCGTCGAGGCCGTGCGGCGCGCCGAGCTCAGCCCATCCGGGCGCGCGGCTCGTCGGGCTCGCGAACCGACACAGGAAGATCTCGAGGTGGACGCCCTGGCCCTTGGCGGCGCACACCTCGCGAACCCGCGCGAGCGCATGATCGAGTAACGCCCGCACCCAAGCATCGTGGAACACTGCTTCTGCGGGCGGCGTGGCCTCTTCCGGGATTTGCTGCCATCCCCGCGGCTCAGCGTCGGGCCGCACCAGCCGTGGCCCCCGCTGGCCGCGCCGCCACCAGTCCCGCACCCAGTTCCGCGCCGCCTCCATTAGGAACGGGCGAAAATGACCACGCTCCCGGTCGACCTGCTCGACGAGCCGGCCCATCACAAACGCGCGCTCGAAGAACCCCTGCGTGAGATCGTCGGCGTCGGTGGGGTCCCGGACGAGCGCGGCGATGAAGGCGTGCACCGGGCGATAGTAGCGACGTGCGAGCTCAGCGCAGGCGCCCGGCGCACCGCCCCGCGCCGCCACGATGAGGGTCCACGACGTTTCAGGGAACGCAGGGCGCACGCTCACACCGCCCGCTCGGCCCGTGCGCGCTCGTCAGGCGCAAGCAACGCGAGAAGCTCGTCGCGCAGCAGCCGGTCGCTCTCGCGCAGTGCAACGGCGATCCGCTCGAGGCTCGCGCGATGTTCTGCGAGCAGACGCGCGGCGCGTTCGCTCTGCTCCTCGATGATCCGGCGAACGGCAGCGTGGCAGCGCTCGGCAAGCGCGCCTCCGAGCGGCCGGTCGCGGTCGACGTGCACGAAACCGACCTCGTCCGACATGCCAAGCTCGTACACCATCGCTTCGGCCACACGTGTGGCGTCCTGGAGGTCCCTCGACGGCCCCGTCGATTCGCCGGCACCCGGGCCGTAGAAGAGCTGCTCCCCCTGCCGGCCACCGAGAGCGACGCAGATGCGATCCTCGAGCTCGGGCCGCGTCTGCGAGCGCCGCTGGTCTTGATCCTCCATCGCCGTGTAGCCGCCGAAGTTCCCCCGCCCGACGATCGTCACGTACACCGGCGGCGCACCCGTGAGACACTGGAGAAGCGCGTGCCCAGCCTCGTGCCGAGCCGTGCGCTCGGGATCGGCGCCCGGTTTCGCCTCGCCCATCGTGACCTTCTCGAAGGCCTCGCTGAGGAGCGGGTCGGTGATCACACCGTCGTGGTCGAACGCCATGACCGCCGCCTGGTTGAGCACACTCTCAAGGAGCGCGATCGAAAGGCCCGCGGTCTGGACCGCGATGCGTTCGATCATGGTCGGCGTGACCTCGTGGCGTTCTTTCGCGGCGAGGCGCGTCGTCAGATAGAGCGCGCGCTCCGCTCGCGTCGGCAGTTCGACCTCGATCTCGCGGCTAAAGCGGCGCCTGAGCGCCGGGTCGAGTAGCTCGGCGTGGTTGGTCGCCGCTAGCATGATCACCGGCGCACCGCCCTTCGCGAAGCCGTCAATCTCGGTGAGGAGCGCGTTCAGCGTCTCTTCCTGCGCGCGGCCGGCACCGCCGGGCGATGCCGAGCGCGTCTTTCCGACCGCGTCCAGCTCGTCAATGAAGACGATGCTCGGTGCGTAGCGGCGCGCGCGTGCAAAGAGGTCACGGATGTTCTGGGGACCACTCCCCTGCCACATCGTGACGAAGTTCGTCGCGGCCGCAACGAGGAAGGCGCACTCCGACTCGCCGGCGAGCGCGCGGGCGAGCATCGTCTTCCCCGTCCCGGGCGGCCCCGTCAGCAGCACGCCGCGTGGCGGTTCGACACCGGCCGCTGCGTACCGCTTGGGGTCCCGGAGCCAGTCGCGGACGAAGCCGAGCGCTTCCTTCGCACCGGTTGCGCCGATGACGTCGGCGAAGCGCGTCGCGGGACGCTCGACGTCAGACACGACCGCACCGGTGTCCGCGCTGCGCAGCGCCCGGACGAGCCGAAAGTTGCGCAACCGGATCTGGAGGCGCCCGCGCGCCTCGTCGAGCGCCGGTGCCGTATCGAACGCGATCACCTGCAGCTGGCGACCGAGCTCAGCCGCCATCCGCTCCTGACGGAACCGTCGCGCTGTGCCCTCCAACTCCGAGCGAAGCGCGTCGCGCGCAGCCTCGAGGCCGGCGTTCTCCGAGGCGACGAGACCCGTGTGGATCGCGCCGCGCGCGCCGCCAGCCCGCACACAGGCGAGCAGCAGCTCCTCGTCCAGCCCTCGTCCCGTCCCGGCCGGGTCGAGCGCGAGGAGCAAGACCGGTGTCTCGGGCGCGCGGGCGTGGAGTTGCTCGAGGAGCCGCTGGCCGGCAGCAAACCGCCGCGCACTGAGCGGGCTGTGGTCGAAGGCGACAAAGGTCTTCCCCATCACTGGATCGAGTGAGACGTCGTGGAAGGCGGCGGCGGGATCCGCGTACCGGACGACCTGCGGCTCGGGCAGCGCGAGGTCGAGCAGTACAAAATCCACGGCGCGTCGTGCCAGCACATCGAACGCTTGCTCGCCAGTCGCTGCAAGCGCCCAGTCGATCTCCGGCATGCTGTTCGCATAGACTCGTGCAAGGGTCGGATCAGCGACAAGCAGCACACTCGGACGCGCACGGTCGCGGAAGAGGCGCGCGGCGACCTCGCCAGCGTGCGCGTCGTCTAGCTCGACCGGGATCTCAGTCACTCGCCCGAGGGCAGCGTCGACCCGCTCGTCGGCAAAGAGCTGACATGCCTTGAAGACCTCGTCCTTGAGGAACCCCTCTGCCTGCGCCTTTACGGTGCGTGCGTCCGTCTCGGCACCCTCACGCATGACGATGGCGAGTGCGACCTCGTCGCCGAGGATCCAGCGCTGCCCGTGCCGGCGCTCGAGCAGTGCGCCGACACGCTCGAGTTCCGCTTGCGCGATCGCCGCGAGGTCCCCAACACGCAAATGGTTGAAAAGGATTGGGTAGCCCGTCGCGAGACGCGAGCAGATCGCCGCGGGGAAGAAAGGCTCCCGAGTCCTTGGGTCGACGTCCGAGCGGAGAGCGTCGAGGACGGTGCGCCGATGGAACGCTGCATTCGCACGGTGCACGCCGGAGGCGTTCTCATTTTCGTAGAGACTCCGGCCGACGTTCGTCGTGAAGATTACGATGGCGTCGCGGAACTCGACCACCTCCTCGGTGAACTTGTCCTGTAGCCGGCCAGCATCGAGGAGTTGGAGAAAGAGCTGGATCGTCGCCTGGTGAGCCTTCTCGATCTCGTCGAAGAGCAGGACAGCGTTCGGGTGCTGGTGGACGAACTCGGTGAGCGCACCCGGCTGGGCACCCTGGTACATGCGCGGCGTCCCGACAAGACCGACGGTCTCGTGGCCATGCGCGAACGCGCTCATGTCAAAGCGCTTGAACGGCCGGTCCAGGTAGCTGGCGCCGACCTCCGCGAGGTACGTCTTTCCCACACCCGGCGGCCCAGCGAATACGAAGAGGCCGCACGGCTTGCGCCGGTCGGCGTCCGCTGCTGCAATGACCTCGGTGTTGAAAAGCCCGTCGACGAACCGCTGGATCGCGTGCTCCTGACCTCGCACTCGCCGGCGTAGCTCGGTCCGCAGCGCACGGAGCCGGCGCGTGAGCTCTCCGAGCGTCGCGGGTCGCGATGCTTCGTCCACCCACTCACGGAGTGCAGCACTGAGACGAAGCTCGTCCGGTGTGGCCATGCCGGGGAACGGCTCGGTCCCGAGCACGCGAGCAAGCCCGCAGACAAGATGCGGGAGGGCGACGCGTCCAGGTTGAACCGGAAGTGGGGTTTGCTCCGCGAAAGCCCGCGCGAAACGCAGCAGGTCCTGAACCCCGTGGGCGAGAGGCAGTTTCCCGGCGCAGCGCACGAGGCGCGTCGGCTGAGCAAAGGCGCGTCGCAGCTCCGCCACGTCGACGTCGCACGCGCGAGCTAGAAGGCGCGCGCCGCGGCCGTCCGCCGCGACCGCGATTGCGATTGCCGCCACGCGCAGCTCCCGCTCCCCCCGCGAAGCGGCAACGTCTTTGGCGTGCTCGATCACAAGTTGTGCGTCGGTGGTAAACATCGTCTAGCGTAGACGGCTCAGCGCTCTTTCGACAGATGTCGCCAGACTCGGCGCAAGCGTCGCAACCGCAATCCAGCTCCGGCGTAGTAGAGGAGGATTCTCGTTTGCCGCGTCAAGCAAGATCGTTCTCAGTTCGTGGAGTTCGCGAAGACAGTCGCCGTCGAACGCGTGCGGGACCTGCCTTCCCCACAGTGCGTTGTTCATGAGCCTGGCACGTATCCTCTTGTTGTGCCTCAAATTGGCCAGCATGACGTTGAATCTGTTCATGCGAATGCCGAGAAACCGACGACCGGAAGGAGAGATCAACGAGAACGCGAACACGATGTGCGGATCCACCTCCGCGTTTGAGTCAGAGAGGCGCTGCCCGACTTCGCCTGCGCCGTGTTCGACGATTTGTGAGGCAAGTCCGATGAGACGCAGAAAGGCCGCCGAATCGTCGAACTCAAGCATTGTCAACTTCGCGAGTTCGAGTACGGTCTCATCCAACGAAGTCGCAAGCCGACCGAACGGAGTTGCGTTCTTCTCAGCAACAGCGAGGTGTCTGATTCCCCCCTGATCGCGTCCGCTATCAGAACTCTCGACGCTCATCACCGTTCCTATTCTGATGCGTCAGACTGACAAGGCCGTTCCCGCCTTCTCTTCCAGCCGCACCGCGGAGAGCCGAGCGACGTCATGGCTCATCGTGTGTAGGTCGATCGACAACACGACTCAGGTTCGTCGCCGACGCCACGCTCCCTTAAGCGCCTGCGCCGTGAGGCGGACGCTGTATCGCAGCGGCGGTCGGGCGGTCGCGGCGTCCAAGAAGATTCTTCTGAGCTCGCGGAGGGCGTCTGTATTGGCATCACGTTCGAGAGGTTGATCTAGTGGGCGTTGTGAGAGTGAATTGGCGGACAGACGTTGCTGGAAGCTTTTCCTGAGGCGTATGTTACCTGTGAAGCGGTACGCAGCCCGCCGGAACCGGTGATCGATACCGAGTGCAACGAGACGCCCTACCTCAGGCGGCGAAAAGCGGGTGCCGAAATAAAAGTCGATGGCGAAGATGGCGCGCGGATCCGCAGTATAGAAGGTTCGCGCTTGCGGGGTGTCTTCCGATGCGGATCGGTTCAGTTGTTCGATAGTAGAGAAGAATGAATTCACGAGAATCTCAAGATCCTCACCGCGCACTGTCCTAAATGCGATCTTGACCATCGTTTCGTCCAGCGAATCCGCGAGGCGTTCGAATTCTCGTTCACCGAACTGGAATACCATGCGCACCTCGCAAGTAAGCCTAGAGCTCGTCCGGGATCGGGTCCGTCGAGGTGCGCGACCCGCCGGAGCCGCGCCCGCCGCGGGCGAGCGACATGAGCGCGGCAACGAACAGATGCTCGGCGCTCATGGGCCGTCCCGCCTGCGCGGCGAGCGCCGCCGCGGCGTTGAGCACCTCTCGGCAGTCCGCCGATGGCTCGACGGGCCCGCCAGCCTGCGTAGCCGGACCGGAGCCGAGCAGGGTGCGGAGCCGACGCCGGAACGCGCGAGCCTCGACGCCGAGCAGCTGGAACTCGCGTCGCACCGCGGCCGCGGCGTCCTCCGCGCCCATGTCCCCCTCGCTGAGCCGCGAGAGCCCGATCAGGAGGTGCGCGGGCGTGACCTCCGGGTAGCGGGCGGACGCGGCCTCGCCGGCGGCGATCTGCAGGGCGAGGACGATGGGATCGGCCGCACTCATGCCCTCCCCTCCACGAAGACCCGGAGGACGACAGTCCGATTGCGCGCCCTGCCCCCTGGTGACCCGTTGGGGAACGGCGCCGCAGCCGCCATACCGGCGGGACGAAGCGCCACCGCGCCCTCGGTGCGGAGCGCCGGAATCATCGCCGCGATCGCGCCGTAGGTGCGGACCCGGGCGAGCGCTTCGTTGTCGCGCCAACGGCCCCGGCCACTCGGCCGACGATCGTCGGTGACGCCCTCTACCACGACGCGGACGGGCCCCGGGGCCGCGTCGAGGGTCTCCGCGACGGCGCGGAGCCGGTCGGCGCCGTCCGGAGTCGGCGTCCCCAAGCCAGCGCGGAAGAGGCCCTCCGCAAACACGATGCGGAGCGCGTCTCCAGCATGCTCGATGGCGACGCCGTCGTGCACCCGCAGACGGTTGGCCAGTTCGTCGAGGACGCTGTCATGTCCGGCGGATGGGCTCGTCGGATTCGTCGGTCCGCCGGACGTTGCGAGGCGAACCAAAGATACCACCGGTTGGTCGACGCTGGCGGCGTGGTCCGCGCCGGAGGCGAGCGTCTGCTCGTAACGGTCCCGCGCTAGCCAAGTCGCGACCGCGAGCGATGCCACGAGCGCAAGGAGCGCGGCCGCGGCACCGAGCCGACGCACTACGGACCGTCGCGCAGAGCGGCTTAGGAGGCGCGCGGTCTCGTCGCAACGCACGGCAAGTGCGCGGACGTTCCAGAGGGGGCCCAGGTTGACGGCGCAATTGGGACAGGTCTGCGTGCCGGGGGCGAGGTCGGTGCGTGGGCAAACGGGGCAGTCGAGGCCCGCGCTGGCATCGGGCGCGCTGCCGTTCCCACTGCCGCGGCCGACCGCCGTCACGGTTGCCCTTGTGTCGGCTACTTCTGGCACTGGCTGATGGCAGCGAAGATCGCCATAGCGATCCAGATCCAGTTGTCCCGCACAATCGCAGGAAGGGCAGCTCGGGCGCCGGCCGCAAACCGCGCGAAAGCGTTCGGGCCTTTCGCGGCGCGTGCGATGGCCTTTGTGTTGGCGCCGAGCTTCACGCGCAGCTCCCGCACGTCGTTCAGGTTCTTCTTGATGACGTCGGTGGCGTCGAGCTTGACGGCCTCGGTGAGGTCGGTCTCCGCCGACGCGAGCAACACAAGCGCATCGCGATCGGGTGGGGGTGGAGCCATCCTCTGGCGCAGCTCGTCGGCGCACTTTCCGCATACCGTGAAGGGCAGCTCACCTGCGGGGCTCAACGTGAACCACTGCGGACTCCAGCTCGTGCTGCAGTGGTCACAGCTCTGGTCGTACCCTACAAGCGCCAGCGTGCCGTGGAGGCGCGCGTCGCGGCGCTGTCGCATATTCGCCATCCGGAACTCCACTAGTAGGGAGTTGAACGCCTGCACCGCGCTGTCGAGCATTTGGCCGGCGCGGTTGGCGTTTTGCATCGCGCGGTTGTTGAGAAGTGTCGCGAGATTCTGCTTCAAGGCCGGTGGGGCCTTGCGACCCAGCACCTTTAGGGCCTTGCGTTGCGCGGCGACTGCCGCATCCCAGTCCTGTCGGCCGGCGGCCTCCGTTACCTGGCGCAGTTCTTCGGCCGCGGCTTCCGGGATGTCGAGCATGCCGCCCTTGGCCTGCGCGATGTAATCCCGCGCGATCTGGGCCTGCTCGCGGGCGCGTTCCCCGCCGAGCTCCGAGGCGCGCTCGAGGTCAGCGAGGCCGCGCGTGAGGACGGACAGAAGCTCGTCCGTGACGCGCTTCTTCTCCTGTATCTCCTTCTGCGTACCCACGATGATCTCGACGCCTCGCTGCGTGAGCAGTTCGGCCAGCGCGTGGTCCAGGGACTCCTCGCGCACGAGCGCGAGGCCCTTCTCGAGGATCGCGATCGCCTCCTCCCGTCGGCGGCTGAGCGCGGCGGCGCGCGTCCGGCACGTCTGGACGATATCGGTACGCAACTCCTGCTCAAGATCAGCCTGAGCAGCGGACGGGAGGGCCTCTGCCCAACTCTGGAGCGCCTCCTCGAACTGCTCGACACTTGCCTGCTGGCGCCCGCGCTCGTGCAGGGCCCGCGCACGGAGCGCGACGACCTCGCGGAGGTCTCGTTGGGACCGTGGCAGCACGTTAATTGCCACCAGCGCCTCCGCCGGCTTCTTCGCGTCGAGCAGGGCGCGAATGGGCCCGTATGGCGACAGCATGTCCCGCAGCGCGCGCATGCGAGATGCGCTGCCGCTCTTCCGGATCTGCGCCTCAATCTGGGCTCGGGTGCTGTCCAGCATTCCGAAGTGGTGGAGAACGAGTGAGCCACACGAGACTTTGCCGTACTTGGTGCGCAAGCCGGCCGCGGCGAGTTCCTGAGCGGTCCGCAGCTCCGTCGTGAGCGCGAGTTCGAGCCCGCGGCAGACGCTCCCGGCCGGGTGCTGCACCAAGTTCCGGAGCTGCGTCTTCAGCCGCTCGATGGTAGCTTCCTGGAGCGCGCGCCCGATGTCGGCGTCGATCCAGCCGGCGGCCTTCCAGAAGTCGTCGTTCGCCGCGAGCATGGCCCAGTAGCCAATCGCCTGGCGCCATCGCTCGTCGACCGCTGGGCCGCCGTTCGCAGATGGCGCGGATCGCGTGCCGCCCCGCGTGGCCGCGTCGGTGGCGTCAGCCGCCCACCAGTACCAGAGCACCGCGAGGCTGTGTGCCAGGCCGGCGTCGGGGAAGGTCTTGCGCAGCAGGGACTCCCACGCCTTCGCGGTTGCGGCCCGCTTCTCAGGCGCGAGGACACTCGGATCGGCGACGGGCGATGGGGCGAGCCGCGGCAGCACCTTGGGGTCGTACTGGAAGAGGTCCAGCATACCGCGCTCGAGCGGCCGCTGGAGAGCGAGCTTGGCCGCCGTGAGCTTCTGGACGTTAGCGCGTTTCACGAGCGCGGTCTTGAATGCGCGATCGATGTCGCTCGCAGTCGCCCCGCGCTCAAGTCCGAGAAGCTCGTAGGGAGTGAGTTCGGTCTGGAGAGGGTCCTTCATCGCAGCCGCCAGTCCTGCCGGCTCATGCGCCGCAGCATCGCTTGAACTTTCTGCCACTGCCACACGCGCAGAGCGTGTTCCGTCCCTGCTTGGTGCGTCCGCCGCGCGCGCCTGCCGCGAGCGTCGGCATCACCATGGGCCCCACTCTGCGTGGCGCCGGCGGGACGGCGAGACCTGCATTCCGGACCTCGCACCGCGACTCCATGCCCGCCTTCACGGCGGGAGGAGCTGGCGGACCACGACGGAGCCGTCCCCACTCGGCGTCCGAGATCAGCCCCGCGTGAACGGCGGCGCCGAACGCCACCGCGTCTTCGCTCGCGCGCACAACGGGCACGTCGAGCCGCGTGCGCAGGCTCGTCTGCACAGCGGAGAGGGTCGTCATCGCTCCGACGGCGAGCACGACGGCCGGCGTACAGCCTCCGACCGCGAGCACACGGTCGACGAGGGTCGTCGTCTCGGCGAGCATGGCTGCGAGCGCCGCCCGCAGACGATCGCGTAGGATTGGCAGTAAGCTTGCGTCCGGGACGCCGAGAAGCGTCGCAAGCGGCACCTCCTCCTCTGTGTCCGCGGCGAGTGCGTGACGCACGCGCGCCGCCACCACAGCGGCGCGCCGCAGGACCGCCGGATCGGCCACGGCCGTGCCCGAACGGCATACGTCGTGCAGGCCAGTCGCGATGACCGCGATGGTCTCGGCGTCGAGATCGTCGGCCCCGAGTGCCCGGTTCCCCTCCTGCGCGACGAGCTGCACAGCTCCTCCCTTGCGGCGGTAGAGAGCGGCCGAAAACGTCCCGGCCCCCCACTGGTATACGAGCGCTGGGAAGCTTTGCTGGACGGTCGGCGCACTCCCGAGGAGGGCCGCTAGGGTGTCGTCGACGAGACGTACGCGAAGAAAGCCGGCACGCTGCGCGGCCTCTTGGAAGACGGCGCGCTGGCGCTGCGAGAAGCAGTTCGGCACGGCGACCGCGCACCGCGGAATCCCGTCGCCGTCCGCATCGAAGGAACCGGCGACCTCTCGAAGCAGCTCGACGAGCAGGTCGAGCGTGCGGGCGGTGCCGGACGGGATGGTGAGCGACGTGTCGTAGTCGAGCGCGCGTTTAAGAGATGCGATCCGCCAGCCCCTTCCGCCCGTCGCTGGCTCGACCGCGAACGGGAGCCGCCCACCGTCGGGCGGCAGGGACGAGACCGTCCGCACACCATTCACCTCGCGAGCGACGCGAAGCTTGTACGTACCAAGGTCTATGCCGACGGTCGCCATCTGCCCCGCTATCGGACGCGCGCCACCATGCTCGGGACGCTGGAAGGCCGCGTACCCAGGATCCACATGTCCTCACCGCACCCCGGGCACTTCCGCGCACCCGGTGGGACTTCGTGTCCACGCGAGCACCGGACGATGCCGCCCGCATCCTCAACCACGCGGGCGAGCGCCGCGTCCAGCCGCGGCATGAACCCATCCCAGCGTTCGCGGGCGCGCGGGTCGTTCGCCTTGAACGCCTGCTCGAGCTCATCAAGCTCGCGCTCGAAGCGCGCCGCCGCGGCGAGGTCGAGCGGGCGGATGCGGCCGAAGATCGCGTTGCGGACGGCAAGGAAGACCCGCACCGGCTCGGGCAGCGCATTGAAGGCCTCGTCCAGCTCTTGTAGTCGTCGCTCGACCTCCGGTGCGTTGCGCGCCTCGTAGGCGGCCTTCATGTCGTCGGCAAGTCGGGCAAAGGCACGCGCGGCATTGGGGTCTACCCAGCCGTACTTCTCGATAAGCCAGTGGCAGTAGTTGACGGAGAACTCGGCACGCTTCCACAACTCGTCCGGGCCTGCACCTCCCATCTCGTTCGCCATCTCGTGCAGGCGCTCCGCCTCCTTGAGCGCTCCTCCGAGGTCGCCGCGGCGCATCTTGTCGAACGCCCGGTTCCGGACGTCGTCGAGGCGCTTCATCTCGTCCGGGGCAAGGTCGGCTCCTCGGGCGGCTAACACCTGCTCCACCTGCTGGATCGTCTCGATTGCCTTCGCGTCGGCCTCGCCCGTGAGCGTCCAAGGATTCAGCTCGGTCCCGTTTTCAAGGCGGGCGGACAGCTCGAACACGCCGTCGCTGTCGAGCCAAAGCTTGATTGCGATGGGGGTGTCCTTCGGGAGTCCAGCCGGCAGGATGGCAAACGCCTCGCCCTGCTTTTCGTTGGCGCTGGCGTGTTCGAGATCCTCACCGCCGAACACCGGAACACTGAACATCCGCTGGTTCGGTCGGGTTGTGAAGAAGACCTGCGTCCTCGGCTCCTCGGTAGGAAACGGATCGCCCTTGCTGATGAAGAGATTAAACCGATCACCAACGCTCTGCGTCCCGTAGTGGAACGGCGCGATACCACCGATCACGACCTCGGGCGCTTCGTCGGCGAGCGCGAGTGGCGCGCCGCATCCCTCGCGGGCGCAGTGCGTAGCGCCCAGCTTGTTCACATGGCCGCACTCGCGTTGGCCCCCTCCGGGAACCGGCGCCTGACAGATCACGCGCTCACCTATGAGCGCCGCAACGACCGCAGCCCCCAATGCCACACTGTGCTTCGGGTGCACTCCGGTCAGGACCCTGTCGCGTCCGAAGAACTGCTCGATCGCGCTCTGAACAAGCGGGATACGAGAAGAGTTGCCTGCGATGAGGACATGGTCAATCTGATCGGCGGTGAGATTGGCATCCTTAATGGCCTGACGCGTGCGCTCCATCGTGCGCTCGATCAGGGGGCGGATCATACCCTCGAAATCAGCCCGGGTGAACTCCAGTGACACGTCAATTAGATTGCCGGCGTCGTCGTATAGCAGCCCGGCCAGAATGAGATCGGTCGACTGGCTCGCCGTTAGGCGCTCCTTCGTGGTGCGTGCGGCCTTCTTGAGTTCAGCCATGAAGCGCCTACTCTTGGGGTCGTTCTTCAGGGGGTCGATGCGAAACTCTCCCCGCACGTGCTCTACCACCGCATCAATGATCTCCTGATCGAAGTCGTCACCGCCGAGCCACATGTTGCCGCCGAGCGCGAGGGGTGCAAACACGCTGCTAGCCATCATGAGGACCGAGATATCGAAGGTGCCTCCCCCGAGGTCGTACACCAGGACGGTCTTCGGCTCCTGCTGCGCGCCACCGTCCATGCCGAACGCGATCGCCGCTGCCGTGGGCTCATCGAGAATCTTGATCACCTTGAGGCCGGCCTTGAGGCCCGCCTTGCGGGTGGCGTCGCGCTGGACTTGACTGAAGTATGCGGGAACCGTGATCACTGCGTGTGTGACTTCGTCCTTGAGGTAGCGCTCGGCGTCCTCCTTGACACGGCGGAGGATCTTCGCCGAGATGTCGACCGGCGACACCTCTTTTCCGTCGAGGACGACGCGAATGCTCTCCCGAGTGCCGTCGGATGGTTCCACGATACGGTACTGGTACTTACGGCGGACCTTCTCGACCTCGGGGTCGTCGACTGCTCGGCCCATGAGGCGTTTCACGGACAAGATCGTGTCCTCAGTCGCGAGGGGGAGGTTCTCTTCAGCTACATGCCCCACTAACTCTTCGCGTTCCTCGCGGCCAGTCTTGCGGTCTTTCCGTTTACGTATCGACACGACAGATCGTGTCTCGCTACGTCCCTCACGAGTTTCGACGATCTTCGGGTTAGGGCCGTCCATAACGGCAACTACGGTGTTCGTCGTCCCGAGGTCGATCCCGATCACCTTTGCCATCGCTTACGTTCCTCCCTCGTCGGTCTGGGACTCGTCGGGCACCTGGTGATTGTTGCTCACCACGACGACTTCCGTCTTCCGCAGCACCGCGCCGTGCCACACCCAACCCGGCGCGGTAATTTCCACGATCGCACCTTCGGGCCGGGTCGGGTCGGCCACGATCCGGCTCACTCGGTGCCAGTGGGGATCGAAGCTGTCCTCGGGGTTGGCAACGATGGGAACGAGCCCCTGCTCGGTGACGACGCGCTCAAGAAGGCGGCGGACCGTCCTGAAGTTGTTGAGCCAGATCCGCATCTGGGGCGTGATGGTGTCGGGTTTCGAGGCCACGCTACGAAACACACGATCGAAGGCGTCGATCGTCTCCAGTACTCCGAGCAGCAGCTTCCGGACTTGTTCTCGGTGCTCGCGGTCCAGCTCCTCGACCTCCAACCGCGCCTCGGCGCGCTGACGCATAAGCGTACGGAGGTCTTGCTCGATCGCTCGTACTGCGTCCATCGATGTGCTCATGCTGCCACGCGGCGCACGGCCACGACCGTAACGTCGTCGACCGCCTGCGGCAGCGCGGCCGCCACGATGCGCTGGCAGGCAGCCTCCGGGGTCGCGTCCGCAAGCGTGACGAGATCCACCAAGCGATCATTCAACGCGTTCCAGAGACCATCGGTGCCGATGAGGAGCCATTCCCCGGGTGCGACATCCACATCGACGATGTCGGGCTCAGGGGCCGCCGAAGTTTCGAGCCAGCGAGAGAGTGTATGGCGTAGGGGATGGTGCAGGGCTTCGTCGGGCTTGAGATGGTGCCGCTCGACCAGCTCCGCTGCGATTGTGTGGTCGCGTGTAAGCCGCATCATGCCGCCGACGCCTAAGCGATAGATCCGGCCGTCGCCCACGTGGACAACCTTGCCGCGCCCCTCCCGTAGCACGACCGCAGAGAGCGTTGTCGCCATGCTCGCAAGCGCCGGGTTGGCAGCAGCTGCGCTTCGGAGCGCTGCGACAATGGCGGAGACGGCCTGCCGGAGCTGCTCCTCCGGGATCCGCAGCACAGGGTCGACCTTGGCGAGCGCTGTCACGAAACTCGCCACCGCGAGTCGGCTCGCGGTCGCACCTCCGAACCGACCACTGACGCCGTCGGCCACAGCGAAAACACCGAGATCGGCGTCTGCCACAGCGGCATCTTCGCACTCGTGAGTTGCGACCGGCGCCTGCGAGAGGGCGAACGCTTCGAGCCCGGTGCTCACGCGCCCACCTGGATCGCCCGGCGGAGGGTGGCTGCGTGCCGCTTGAGGCTTGCTTCGAGCCCGCATGCCTCGGCGCGGTCGAGGCTGCAGAGCGCCTCCTTGCGCCGGCCCTCCTGTTGGTAGGCGAGTGCGAGGCCCCAGTGGAGCATCGGCTCTTCCGGGTCGTTCGCGACACCCGCGCTGAAGGCGGCCACCGCCTCGGCGAAGCGCTGGCAGCGATTGTAGAACTCGCCGAGCGCTAGGTGCGCGCGGGCATCCGTCGGATAGCACGTGACGATCTCCCTGAGCTTTTGCTCAGCGAGCTGCACACGCTCGTTGCCGTGGACAAGCTCGCGGATCGCGGCAAGCTCCCGTTCGATGCGATCGTCCCGCCCGAGACGGCGGCGCAGCCGTCGGAGCGCCTCGGCCATCTCAGCAGCTGTCGGACGGCGGGAGGGGCTCTTCTCCAGCGCCTGCCCGATGATCGTGTCGAGCTCGGCAGGCACCTCGCGGCGCAGCTGCGAGGGGGGCGCGAAGTCGCGGCCGCGGATCAGGTCGCTCAGCACGCCGAACGGAGTATTGTGATCACCGAAGGGCCAGCGCCCGGTGACCATCTCGTAGAGCGTCACGCCGAGAGACCAAAGGTCCGAGGGGAAAGACGCGCCCTCCGGACCGAGAATCTCCGGGGACATATAGAGCATCGTTCCCGCTTCGGTGACCGCGATGTCGTTCGTGTTCAAGAGCCGCGAAATCCCGAGGTCGGCGATCTTCGGCGTCTGGCCTTGCATGAGGATGTTCTCGGGCTTGATGTCGCGGTGGAACACATGCTCGGCATGGATGACCGCGAGGCCGGCGAGGATACCCTCAGCGATACGGACGGCATCTTCGATCGCTAGTGGCTGGCGGCGGTCAGGCCCACCGATCAAACGGCGCAGGCTCCCCTGCCGGACATACTCCATAGCCATTACGATCGTGCCGTCTTGGACGGCGAAGCCGAGGTAGCGGACGACGTTGACTGCCTCAAGGCCTCTCAGCCGGAGGTGAAGCGCGGCGTTCATCTCAAGCTCGCGCCGAAGGACGAGCTCTTTCTTCTTGTCGAGCGGAACCTTGAGCGCGACTTCCTCGGCACCCAGGTCCTCGGCAAGGTCGCCGTCCAGCACGCGGGCACGCCACGTGACGGCGAAGCCCCCTTCGCCCAGCTTCTCAAGGAGCTGGAAGGGATCGCGGTCGGATCGTACGGTCTCACCCCTGCTCATGATCGGTGACACGCAGCCTGCCGGGGAACGATCTGCCTAGCTGTAGTGGTGTAATCGACTATCTGCCCGAAACACGGGCTTAGTTGCTTCAGAGGCCGCCGAATGAGTACCGCCGACCAGTTCCCTGCGTCAACCCGGAGGTCAGCAGCACAGCTCCGGTTTTTCACACGTGCCCGTTCGTTTGCCTTACGGCGAGAAACTCTGTCGTTGATTCGTAACCGCCACGACACCTGCAGCAGCCAAGAAGAGGAGCGCTGCCGCTAGACCGGCGGTCAGCAGGTCCGCAATCAGCGCGACCACGGCCGCACTTCCTCACGATACAGCGAGGACGCTTTCACGGCCCAGATCGTGCTCATCATGCCCATGAGGTCCAACATGGCGCGCCCGCCAGGGCTGGCCGCCCCCGCAAGCATGCGGTAGACCAGGTTCACCCCCGTGCGCACGAGCGCCGCATACACCAGCAGCCCGCCATCGACCGCACCCAGTTGCGCGACCCGCACCGCGACGAGGAGAGTGCCTAGGGTGATCATGAGACCGAAGAGAAGCTCAAGGACGATTCGCCCGAGTTCGCGTTCTTGCGTGTCCATCATTCGTTCCTCCCTTAGCATGGAGCCCTGCCCTCCGCTCGCTACTCCTGAGCCTCTATACGTCACGCGGAGCGTAGTACCGTACGCTTACTGGAACGAGATCACGGCGATTCGGAGGTCGGCTGACTCTTGACAGACGCTCCGCTCCCGGCGGATTGGGTGCGGCAGGCTCGCAGGAACCGCGGCGGCGGCACAGCCCCTGGAGTCGAGTAGTCAGCCCAGATCTTCGTATCGGCGCACGGGGGCGTCTGAACCACAATGACATGGCGGGAAAGATTGCTGGGGCGTCGGGTATCGAGCCCGGCGAACGAGGGAGCTCGGGGAGACGACGCCGGCAACGCGGTGCGGGGCGGCAACGAGCCGCCCCAGCCCGGCTGGATTCTCCAGCCGGGTCAGGTGCTGGTCGGGACCGATGCCCAGGCAGCAAGCGCCGGGGTCATTGGATCGAACGAGGCCGACTCGGTTGTAGCCCTGCCCGACGAGGTGTCGCCTGTGGCCTTCTTTCCAGATTTGCCAGACCCGAGCGCAGCACAGAACCCCAACCAGGCTGTCCCGCAACCCGCCTTGCAGGCCAAGGGGGCTTCACCACAAATTGCTCTGCTACGTGGCATCAAGCAGCTCACAGACGCGGTCAAGGTGACGTTCGGTCCGAAGGGCAAGAACGTCGTCGTGACCAACAAGGCCGGCAAACCTTTCGTCACCAGGGATTGCCTGGCCATCGCTGCGCAAATCGATTCCGGGAGTGCCCTGGAAGACATGGGCATCAGGATGCTTCGCGACGCTGCTGAACGGGTTCGAGCGGCGACGGGTGAGGCAGCAACTACCACCATGATCTTTGCCCACGCGATCTTCGCCGCCAGCGTCAGGGCTCTTACCGATGGAGCCAATCCGACGCTCTTGAAGCAGGGGATCGAGGAAGCCATTAGTATCATCGTAGAGGAGCTCGTGAGCTTCGCACAACCGGTCAAGAGTCAGGCGATGATCGCAGCGATCGGAAGCTTGGCCGCGAAGGGTGACGAGATGGCCGGTGAAGTCATTGGCGCCGCGATGAACAAGGTCGGCAAGGAGGGCGTGATCACCATCGAAGAGGGCCAGAAGGTGACTACCGAGCTGGAGATTGGGGAGGGCGAACGATTTGACCGCGGCTACCTGAGCCCCCACTTCGTCACAGATCCCGAGCACATGGAGTGTGTGCTTGAGGACGCGTATCTGTTCATCCACGAGAAGAAGATCGCCGCGATGAAGGACCTTCTGCCAGTTGTCGAGCAGATCGCGAGGACCGGAAGACCCGTCATCTTCGTGGCGGAGGAGTTCGACGGCGAAGCGCTGGCCGCACTCGTCGAGAACAAGAGCCGCGGCACCCTGCAATGCGTGGCCGTGGAGGCGCCCGGCTTCGGCGATCGCCGCAGGGCGATGCTTGAGGACATCGCAATCCTTACCGGCGGAAAAGTCATAGGCGAAGAGATCGGCGTCACGCTCGAAACCGTCACGCTCAACGACCTCGGCCGGGCAAGGCGCATCGTTGTAGACAGGGCCACCACGACCATTGTCGGCGGCGCCGCCAAGCAGGCTGACGTCGAAGATCGCATCAGGCAGATCCGGGCACAGATCGAGGGGGCCACCTCGGACCACGACCGCAACAAGCTCATGGAGCGTTTCGCGAAGGTCGTTGGCGGGGTGGCGATCATCAAGATCGGTGGCTCCAGTGAAGCTGAGATCAAGGAGAGAAAGGCGCGCGTCGAGGTTGCCCTGCGCGCGACCTGCGCCGCTTTGGAAGAAGGAGTCCTTCCCGGTGCCGGCATCGCTCTGGTGCGCGCGGCGCAGCGTCTGGATGGACTCAGGCTGGACGGTGACGCCCGGATCGCGGTGAAGATTGTCCGGGACGCGTGCGAGGAGCCGATCCGACAGATTGCCACGAACGCCGGCTACGACGGCACGCTGGTTCTGCGCGAGGTACTCAAGAAGACGAAGCCCAGTTGGGGCTTCAATGTGGCCACCGACGAGTACGAGGATCTAGTGCGAGCATTGGTCGTCGATCCGACAAAGGCCACCCGCGTCGCTGTGCTGACCGCCAGTGCGGTGAGTGTGCAGATGTTGACCACCGGTGCAGCGGTGGTCGGTGCGTGACTCGGAGCCTCGGCCTCGCAACCTGGCAGGGATGTAACCGATCTGGCGAAGCTGTGGCGCTCATTCGTGAAGTCTTGAAACTGCCCACTCCGAAAGACCGCTCCGGTCTGCAACCAAGCCTGGCGAGTTGACGGCAACCGGCGCGCGCCCGAAGAGCGTGAACACCAGGCCGATCTCCCTGCCGTCGTCACCCGACTCGAAGCGCACCCGGCCAGCTGAGCCATGCACGAGCGTGACCGGCCCGATCAGGATGCCACCCCGCGGGCCGGTCGATAGCAGACCCGTCGTGACCGCCTGGTCCGTACGAATCCCGGACGGTGCGACGGTCGTGGCGCGGCCTACGATCCCACCGAGCTGCCCCGCGTCACGCGCGATCTCTCTACCGCCGCTCCAGATGGTCGCCTGGGTGAAACGCTCGTAGTTCGCGGGGTCGCCGTGCGCCGCGGGAAGACCCAGGATCCCCTTGCTTGGGTTCTCGATGATCACGGCTCGGTAATTCGGCGCGTCGATTCCCGATATCCTTTCCATCGAGCGCTGGTAGCCACAGGGCTTTCCGATAAGGAAGTCTCGCTGCGCCTCGCGCGTCCAGAAGTCACCGGACCTCGGCTGCACGACGGTGAACTGGGTGGCGGGCGAGCCGCGAACCGTGCGGTCGAGAACCGTCTCCAAGCGCGGTGACTCCATCACCATATTCGTAAACGGGGTATTCCTCTGCGTCGCGATCTCGGCCGCGCGCGCGCCGACCAACGTACCGTCGCTGTGAAACGCGCCCGTCGCCTTGGGAAGCATGGGCGCACCGGTCCGGGCCACCTCGGTGGCGAACGACTCCTTCGCATGCACTGCGATCTGCGCCGGCAGCTCGATGGCCTCCGGCTTGCGGTTCCCCAGTTGCGTCGGGATCACCTTGTTCACGTCGATGAAGACGATCGGGTTGTGACCCTGCGCCACCGAGCTCTGGATGAACTGGTCGATCTTCTTCAATCCGGGCGCGGGGTCGTTCGGGCTCACGACGACCGTCGGGATGCCCTGGGCCCTCGCCTTCTCGACGCCGGCGAGCGGGAATCGTCCCTCGATCGCCACGTAGAGCTGGTTCTGCGGTCGGCCCTGGAGCAGCTGGGTCGCGTGGGACGTCGCGTACTTCAAGTCGGCCTCGGCGTTGATGCCGGTGCCAAAGATGCCGATATGCCACTCGCCGCTGATGGTAGCACCCCGCTCCTGCGCGGCACGCGCGAGCTGCCAACTCGAGCGCGCCTCCTCGAGCTCAGGCAGGAGGTCGAAGGCCGCCTCGAAATCGTGGGCTGCTCCCGGCCAGTCGCTGCTTCGGCTTCGCAGAACGCCGCGGGTGTACATGGCAACGGGATGCTTCGGCGCGAGCACGAGCGCCTGGTCGATGTCGGCGGCGGCCTGTTCGATCTCGCCTGCCTCGAGCTGTACGAGCGCGCGGACGAGGGCCGCCTCGGCCGCAGCTGGACCGTGCATGAGGCCTTCGAGGTCCGCGACCGCCGCAGCGGGCTCGCCGTAGACGGCACGGAGGGTCGCGCGAAGAAGGCGCGCCGCCGCGAGACTCGGGTCGTGCGAAAGAGCGGCGCCCAGCCGTTCGACCGCGGCGCGCCACTCGCCACGGCGCGCGAGCGCGTCCGCGGCGAGGAGCTGGGCTGAGGCATGGCTTGGATGGACCTCGGCTAGATCCTCGGCCCATGAAAGATCGGCCCGGCTCTCGGTCAGGAGGCGGCCACGCAGGAAGTGCGCAGCGGCCGCCGCCCCGTCGCCGCGCGCGAGTGCCGCGTACCCGCGCAGCACGGTCGCTACGCGCGAGAACCCCACGCGCTCGACCCACGCTGCCGTCGCCGTCTCGACTGCCGGCCAATCGCTGGCGAGCACGGCGTGCTCGATGTCGGCCGGGGGACGACCGCCGCCGCACGCTGCGAGTACCAGCAGGGCGGAGAGCCCCGCAAGGCATGGACGGCGGGCGCGTCTTCTCGGCTTCGTCGCGATCATGGCAACCTCTTTGAAGGCGTCCTTGGTCACGTTCGGTTTGGGTCGAACGTGAACGACCACGTGGTCGGCATACCGGGCGGTCGCATCGCGAGGATGGTCTGCCGCAGCCGTCGCAGCGTGCGATCACCACTCCGCGCGGGCTCGACGTCCGGATCGATCGCTACACCGCCGCTCAGGCGAAGCGAATGCACGTGCCGAACGTGGCCAACCATGTGGGCTCTCGTTTCGCTCTCGCTCAGACCGCGGGCCGAAAGCGGTGTCTCGAAGGGCTCGATCGTGGCGCTCAACCACGGACGGAGGTCACGGTACGGATCGTGCTCGAGGAGCCAGCGTAGTCCCGCAAGAACGCGCGTGAAGGTCTCGATCTCGTGGATCGGCAGGGTCGAAGACAGCTCCCAGAGGTGGCGCGTCAGCGCATCAGCAAACTCCTGGGCGAAAGGGTCGTTGGCTCCGCGGGAGATACAGGGCGAGGCGGGGCGCCCAACGTCGCTCGTGCGATCTGGACCGCTCTCGGCGAGCACGCGCAGCGTCGTCCCCTCAAACGTGAAGGTGTCGTCGTCATCAATGCCGGAGAGCCCGCCGCCACAGAGCCAGTAGCGGTTGCGCCGCCGCTGCTCGAAAGGGCCGGTCGCGGTGCACGAGGCCACGTCTCTGTCGAGCGCCTCGCGCGCACGCCGAATGTAGACCGGAAAGTCCGAAATGGGCACTTCCTCGCGCCCGAGCGAGGCGAGCTTCATCCAGTAGTCGAAGCGGAAAAACCAGGCACCGACGATCGACTGAGCGGCCCCTCCGAAATAGGTCACCACCTGATCCCCTTCCGCAGCTGCAGCGGGGCGGATGTCGATGCCGGGTAGCTCGATCTCCAGTCGCAGTGCGCGGAGCGCCACAGTGATCGCGTCCACGGGGAGAGGCCTTCGGTCATCGTCCCGCTCGCCGAAGAGGACCCAATCTCTGCGTGCGCGGTCGAGCAGCACACCGCGCACCTGCAGGCCAGGCAGCAAGGCGCCGATCCGCCGCTCGCGCTCGAGCCGGTTGAGCGAGATCGCGATGCCGTTCGTGAACGGCATCCGCCAGACCGCGACCGGCCTCCGGAGATCTTTCCACATCGTTGGCGCTCTGCGGAGGCCGCCGCTCGTCACACCGATCACCACCAGGACGACGAGCGGCACCGAGACCCTACCCCGATCGCCAAACGCACGGATCCACTGCCCGACGGCGTGATCCAGCGCTGCTTCCCAGCATCGACGTCCCATCGCGGCCTCCAACCCTCCCTACGGTCGCGAGCGCTAAAACACCGGATACGACCGTTCCGCTGGCAGGGCCTTCGCAGGAAGCACCCGGCGTTACCGGCTGATCAAAGGGAGAAGAAGCTGGTGTGCCGCGAGCACGACCCCTAGCAGTCCGAGGCTGGTGCTCGAGCCGGATTCCTGAAAAGAAAGGGGCCCCTCTCAACGGCCGGGAGGAGACGGCCTTGTAACTTTGCAGAGCAAGTGTGCGCAGAAGACAAGGCGTGTCGATCACGCGGCTGCGATGTTCGGCGTCCCACGGTCGAGGTTCAACAATGCCCCGAAGAATCGGGGATCGGGCGCTTCTCGATACCGCGCTGATCACGATCGCGCGGGACATCAAGGCCAAGCCCGACACTACGGAATGCTGCGGATCACGACGCTGCTCCGACGGCTGGTGGCCACGTATGATCAATCACAAGAGTGTCCAGCAGACTATCCGCTACAGCAGCTGGCCGGTCTGGCAGGAGCAGAAGCGGCAGGGAAGGCGCCGCGCTTGGCTGCGTGACCCTCGCAAGCCATTCAACCGAACGCGACGTGGGCGATCGACGCGACCCACGTCTTCACGAGCTGGGACAGCTCGCATCATCCAATGGCGACCGACCCGCCACGCAACGATCGTCGTGTAGCGGCTCTCGCGCTCGGGGAGCGCCCGCGTGGCCGCGCACGCCCTGGAGCACGCTGCGCTACCGGAAGCTCGACCCACCGCCGGCGCACGACAAGGTGGCAGGGTGCCAGTTCCGTGCACGCGAGATAATGCGCACACGCCTCTCGGAGGCTCACAACACTCGCTGATCTTGTAAAGTGGCGCCGTGCGTGTCAGTATCCGCGACGGTTGCCACGATCGACGCGCCATGCCTCAGCCCGATCATGTTCTATCGCTCGGCGAATGGCTCGTCCGTCTCGCCACTGTTGGGAACCAATATCTTGCGCCTCTCAACGCAGCGATTGGAGAGCTAGCGCTTACAGCCGGCGTCACCACAACGGCCGCGGTCGTTTTTTGGATTGGTGTCGTTCTACTCTCGCTGCTAATGTTCAGTGCTGAGGTATCGCGCGATGTCGATTATCGTCGATGTCGGCGATGGTCGTGGGCAGCTCTCGCACTCCTCTTTCCGCACCCGCTGCTCAGATGGCAACTGTCAGAGTCACTCTTCCTCGCGAGCGGCATCGCCTGCTGTGCAATCCCTCTCGTCTATGCCGACATCGTAGAGCACCAGGTCCCCGATAGAATGGTCGTGCCGACTATTATCGCCGTCTTCGCTGCATCCGCATCCTTGGCCTTGTTGCACGAAGTCGACCCCGCCGAAGCCGCAGTGGCAAGTATCGCCGGGATGTTTATCAGCGGGGGGATAGCTTCGATCGCCTCTCGAGTAGAACTGGCATTGTTCACGTATCCGCGGAACATACACTATTCGTACCCTCGTGGCGGTGCGCGCTATGCAGCCGCTATTGGCGCGGCGCTTGGCCCCGCGTGGGGACCAGTCGCCGTGTTGATCCATCCCGTGGTTGTCTGGTTGAACGATAATCTGCTCTTCATATCGCAAGGGCGTTGGGGTTATCGCGGCAGTGTTGCTATAAGCCCGCCGCTCACGATTGCCATGTTAGGTGCTGTATTTGTCGCAGGACGCGCAAGTCAGCATGGCCTGCGACTTTGGGAATATAGGGAGTTGCCGATTACAGTAGCGTGGCAACCGCAATGGTTGCTGGCGGCCTTGATCTTTGCGATTACGGCGTGGGTAATTCAATCCGCACTGCGCGGAAAGCGAGTTGTATTCGAAAGCGTCAGGCTTGTGACGCTTGAAGAATCGCATGAACGTTACGTTCATCCCGAGACGTATTTCCGTGCTCATCTCGAAGAACTACTGCAGGTCAATTGGTTTACAGGATCTAGATCTAGCCGGTACGCGCAGCTTGCCCGGGCGATTGGGAGGCAAGGTAACGAGGTCACTGCGATGATCTCTGGTGCGTCGCCGTTCGATCGAGATGTTCTCGCGAAGCTCGAAGAAGTGCTCCGAATGCCTGGTGTGTTTCCTGTCGCAACCGCACGGCGTCTGATGCTCATCGCCGCCGGGCTCTCAGGGGGTTGCATCTCCCTCGTTGTCGCACGGTTCTCTCTGTTGCTGGCGCCAGTCGGTATCCCGCTTGCGATTTGGCTGCTCGCGGGCGGTACGAACGGCGGCAAGAGGTGGACGCTAGCCTAGTGCTTCGCCACGGCAGAGCTCACCGGTTCGATCACGGGATATAGACGCTGGAGTTTCGTGCGCGCATCCGCCGTCGTGAACTGCCAGCGCACCTTGCTCTTCGCGTTGTTCCGCGCCGTTATCCTGCTCCCCTTCAGGTTGAAGCCACCTAGGGAAGCTCTGAGGTGGCAATGCAGAGTCGATTGAGCGCCCGAGTCATGAACGATCGCATGCAGCGTGCCGGTTTGGGAGGCCTCTCGCTCTCGCGAGGACCGGTGCGGTGCGGGCGGGGCACACCGACGCCGCTACAGGTGGCACGCTGCCCCCGCCGGCAGGAGCTGGCGGCGGACGGCATAGAGATTCGCCAGGGCAAACATCGCCTGCGCGCGCGCCAGATTCTTCGCCAGGCCGCGATAGCGGACCTTCGCGAAGCCCCACAGCCGCTTCACCACGTGGAAGGGATGTTCACAGCGGGCCCGCGTCCGCGAGCGGGCGCGATTGATCTTCCGCCTCCGCTCGCTCAAGGGGTGGGACTTGCCCCGGGGGCGCCGATTCACGCGGTACCGCACGCCCCGCGCCTCGTACGCCTGCCGATCGGCTTCCTTCCAATAGGCCTGGTCGCCGTAGAGCACCTGCTCGTCGCCGTGCAGCAGCGTCGGCAGTTGCGTGATGTCGGCCGCCGACGCCGGAGTCGCGAGCACATGATGCACGCGCCCCTTGCGATCGGTCCCGATGTGCAGCTTCATCCCGAAGTACCATTGCTTCCCCTTGCGGGTCTGCTTCATCTCGGGATCGCGCGTCTTGGTCGCGTTCTTCGTCGAGCTCGGCGCCGCGATGATCGTCGCGTCCACGATCGTTCCGGCCTTCAGCAGCAACCGCTTCTCGGTGAGCAGGCCGTTGATCGCGTCGAAGATCGCGGCCGTGAGCCGATGCTGCTCCAGCAGGTGACGAAATCGCAGGATCGTCGTCTCGTCCGGCACCACATCCTCGCCCAGATCCACGCGGGTGAATCGTCGCATCGCTTCGCTGTCGTAGATCGCATCCTCGGCCTGCGGGTCCGACAGATTGAACCACTGCTGCAGGAAGTAGATGCGCAGCATCTTCTCCAGCCCCAGCGGCTGCCGTCCGTTCCCGGCCTTGGGTAGTGCGGCTCGATCAGCGCCAGCAGTCGCGCCCACGGAATCACCGCATCCATCTCGGCGAGAAAACCGCTCGCGGCGCGTCACCTTGCCCTTCTGGGTCCACGCGATCGATGCGAAGGTCCGTTGCTCACTCATCACCCCACCTCCTCCTCACTCGCCGATCGACAATTCTCTTACCTCAATTCTCTTACCTCATTCGATCGGCTTGTGCAGAGGTTCCCTAGCCGAAGGCGGGGTACCTTCGGCACGCGATTCGTCGCAAGATACGCGTACGTAGTGGCGTCTCGTGCGCTCGGTCTGTCGCAATGGCCGCGTCGCTCAAGAGCCGCGGCGCACCTCGGCGAACTAGTCGAGGTGGGCCGGGCGAAGGCGGCGGGCTCTCGCGGCACAGCAACACACGCCTACAGCTCCCAGGGAACGTCGTGCCGCCTGCGCGGCCTCGGCCTGGGCACTGCTAGCGGCACCTGCCGGCGAGGCGCCAACGGCACCGCTGCAATCGGCGCGCGGGTCGTCCTGGGCACGGCCCACCGAAGATATGCCCACGCAGCTAGAGCGCCGGACAGGTGGCCCACGTTGGCGATGTTCCCACCGCGCTCCGCGGCGAGCGTCAGGTAGAGTTCGATCGCCCCGAGCATCGGAGCCGCATGCCTCATGCGCACGGGGAAGAGGCCCCAGACCATCAGCATACGGTCAGGGAAGTAGGTCGCCTGCGCGACTAGGAGACCGAAGATCACGCCCGAGTACCCGAACGCGACGATGCCCGTGCCGAGGCTCCAGGTGAGAAATGCGGCCAGCGAAGCGATGCCGCAGAGCGCCGAGAAGAGGACGTAACGCGCCCGGCCCAGTCGCCGTTCGACGTCCGGGCCAAGCATCCAGAGCGACAGCATGTTGAAGCCAAGATGGGTGAGGTCGAGGTGGACGAAGGGCGCGGTCATGAACTCAAACAGCCAGAGGCGGCGGACAACTCCGACGTACGAGATGCCGAAGATTCCGACGGCGTCGTCCCAGTCGACCACATGGAGGAGGTCGAGGACCGAAAGGCCGAGGAAGGCCGCGACACAGATCGCGATCACGGCCGTCGTAACGCTGTCGGGTGCCGGACCAGGTCCGAACATCGATCCGAGCCGGGCCAGTCCACTCACACCACCACGCTCGAACCTTGTCATCTCCCCATCATACGTAGGAAGGGCCGGACTACCGGATCTGGGTCAGTGATATCAGTTGGCGCTTCGCCTGCTCGCGCGACACCAGTACAAGGTAGCGACGCCGGGTATCAGAGGTTGTGTGTTCGCAGTTGTATCAGTTTGAAGCAAAGGCGCCGCGCGGACTCTCGACCCCTGGCGCTCGTCCGCTCGATGGGTCACGGTCCCTCCGCGAGATCTCCGTGGGCCGCATCCCGGCGCGCTCAGCGAAACGTCACCGGGAGCGTCGCGAGTCCACGAAAAAAGATTTGCGGCTTCCAGCACGGAACGTCGTCGACGAGGGTGAGCTGCCGAAAACGCTTGAAGAGTGCGGTGAAGGCGATCTGCGCCTCGAGCCTCGCCAACGCCGCGCCGAGGCAGAAGTGGATGCCGTGGCCGAATGCGAGGTGTGGGGCGGACTCGCGCGTGACGATGAGCGCGTCGGGGTCGTCGAACCGACCGGGGTCGCGATTGGCCGCCGCGATCATCACCGCCACCGAGTCTCCGCGTCGAATGCGGCGACCGTGCAAGTCGACGTCGGCGGCGGCAACCTTGATCTTGCCGGCGACCGGGGGATCGTAGCGGAGAAACTCCTCCACGGCCGTCGGCACGCGCGCCGGGTCGTCTTGCAGGAGGCGGTACTGCGTCGGGTGCGACAAGAGGTGAAAGAGGCCGTTGCCGAGAAGATTCGTCGTCGTTTCGTGTCCCGCGAAGAGCAGCAGGACGCAGTTGGAGACGACTTCCTCGTGACTCAGCATGTCTCCACGATCCTCCGCCGCGAGCAGGAGACTCACGAGATCGTCTTCCGCCCTGGCATACCGCGCCCGGATGAGCTCTCGGAAGTAGTCGAAGATGCTGTTGAGCCCCTGACCGGCCTCCTGAATGTTGTCGCTCCCGCGTTGGGCGCCGCCGATGTACGACGCGATCTGATCCGACCACGTCTTGATCCGCGGCAGGTCCGCGCTCGGCGTCCCGAGCATGGCGGCGATCACCGTGGCCGGAAGGGGAAACGCGAAGTCGGCGATGAAATCCATCGCGCCGCGCTCGGCGACGCGGTCGAAGAGCTCGTCGACGATCTGCTGGATACGCGGCTGCATGGTCTCGATTCGGCGCGGCGTGAAGGCTTTGCCGAGCAGTCCGCGGAGCCGCGTGTGATCCGGCGGATCGCGATACACCGCCCAGTCCCGCAACACCCTCGCGACCTCCTCGATGTCCGGACGGCGAGTCGCGAACTCGCTGCCGATGTTCCGAAAGCGATCCGAGGAATAGCGCAGCGGCTCTTGCAGGACCTGGAGGACGTCGTCGTAGCGCGTCACCACCCACATCTTGAGGCGTGGGCTCCAATGAACCGGATCGTGATCACGCAGCCACCGATACGCGGGATACGGGTTCTGTTGATTGGCCGGTCGAGCGAGATCGATGTCGAGCGCCATGGTCGAATCCTAGCATCGGAAGCGCTTGACGTCCCGACGCCGGCCCGTGCTACTGCGGCGGACGGAGCACCATGAGCGTACGCGCAGAGCCCGTTCGTGGCGGTGCCCGGTGACCGTCGCCGCCAAGCAGGGAACACGCCTCTCGCGCGCGTGGCTCCGAGCGGCATCTGCGGAGTCGCCCGCGGAGGCCGCGTCGACTCCGGCGGCGTCCACCACCGGTCCGCTCGGAATGATCGGCGCGCGGTACCAGTTGATCAACGAGATCGGGCACGGCGGGATGGGCTCGGTGCACCGTGTGCTCGATCGTCTCACTGGACGCATTCTCACGCTCAAGCGGCTGAAGATGGCTACCGGCCTCGCCGTGAGCAGTCCCGACGCCCGCGTCGTGCTCGCCGACGAGTTTCGCATCCTCGCGTCGTTGCGCCATCCGAACATCATCAGCGTCCTCGACTACGGCTTCGACGACGATCGCGAACCCTACTTCACGATGGATCTCCAGGAAAACGCCCGGACGATCGTCGAGGCGGGAACGGACCAGCCGCTCGCGGTGCAGCTCGACCTACTGGTGCAGACGCTGCGGGCGCTGGTCTATCTCCACCGCTGCGGCATCATCCATCGCGATCTGAAACCGGAGAACATTCTGGTCGTGAACGATCAGGTGAAGATCCTCGACTTCGGCCTGTCGTTCTCACGGTCGGCGGGCGACGCCGGCGAAGTCGGATGGGGGGGCACGCCCGCGTACACCGCCCCCGAGGTGCTCAAGTGCGGAAGCCCGAACGAGCGTTCCGACCTCTACGCCGTCGGCATGATCGCGTACGAGCTCTTCGTCGGCCGCTATCCCTTCGCGGAGGACCAATACCTCCCGTTGCGCATCATGAACACGCCGCTGCCGGGGCCGAATGACGCCATCGACCCGCGCCTGCGGCCGATCTTGGAACGCCTGCTCGCCAAGGATCCGGAGGCGCGCTACGCCGAGGCGAGCGCGGTGATCACCGCGCTCGCGTCGGGACTCAACCAGCCGTTTTTGGTGGAGACGGTCGCGACGCGCGAGAGCATTTTGCGGACCGCACCGCTCGTGGGGCGTGAGCGCGAGCTCGAGACCTTGCTTGCGGCCCTCCGCGAGGCGATGCGCGGAAGCGGTCGCACCTGGCTGGTCGGCGGTGAGAGCGGTGTCGGGAAGTCTCGTTTGCTGGACGAGATTCGCACGCGGGCGCTCATCGACGCGGTGCTGGTCGTGCGCGGGCAGGCGGTGAGTCAGGGGGGCGGTCCGTATCACGTCTGGCGGGACGTGCTGAGCAATTTGCTCCTGCGCATCGAAGTGAGCGACGACGCCGCCAAGGTCTTGAAGGCCATCGTCCCCGATATCGCGGCGCTGCTCGGGCGGGAGGTCCCAGACGCGCCGGCCGCGGATTCCCAAGCCGCGCAAGCGCAACTGCTTTTCGCCGTCGAGGAGGTGTTCCGCGCGCAACCAAGCCCGGCGCTCGTGATTCTCGAGGATCTCCAGTGGGTCGGGAGCGAGAGTCTCACCATGCTCGCGTGGCTCACCCAACCCGTGACGACGCTGCCGATCCTGGTGTTGGGAAGCTTTCGCGACGACGACGCACCCGAGCTTCCGGCCGCGGTGAAAGACGCCCACCTGCTCATCTTGGGGCGGCTCGATGCCGCCGAGATCGCCGCGCTCGGGGAGTCGATGATCGGGCCGACCGCGCGGCGGGCGGACGTGATCGAGCTCCTGACACGGGAGACCGAGGGCCTCCCGTTCTTCATCGTCGAAGTCGTACGGACGTTGGCGGAGAGCAGCGGCAGGTTGGAGCAGATCACGGGCTCGGCCCTCCCGAGTCGGGTGATGTCCGGCGGCATGCAGCGCGTCGTCCGGCGCCGGTTGAGCCGGGTGCCGAGTGACGCCCTTCCGGCGCTGAAGGTCGCGGCGACCATCGGGCGAGAGATCGACGTCGACTTGATGCGCGCTGCCCAGCCGAAGCTCGTCGTCGACGAGTGGGCGGATGCGTGCGCGCGGACGGCGGTGCTGACCCTGCGTGATCAGCAGTGGTGCTTCGCGCACGACAAGCTCCGCGAGCAACTTCTCGAGGATCTGTCGCCGTCGGCGCGCCGCGCGCTCCACCGGACGGTCGCCGAGGCGATCGAGCGCACGTACCCTGATCGGAACGAATACGTCACCGCGCTCGCGCATCACTGGCGCCAGGCAGGCGAGCCGAAATGCGAGGCGAGGTATGCCTACCACGCCGGCGTGCTGGCGCTCCAAACCGGCGCATGCCAGGAAGCGGTGGCGCATCTCAGCCGCACCCTCGAGCTGCTCCGTGTCGCCGACACCACGCCGGCACAGCGACGCGACTCCGGCGCCGCGACGGGGAGCGCACGCCCGAGGTCGCGCGCGTCGCGTCTCGATCTCAACGCACGCGTCGATCCCGACAGTCCCGAGTTCCACCTCGGACGAGTCGAGAGTGCCTTGTCGGAGGCAACCTACCGTCTCGGTGATCTCGGAAGCTGTCGTGAGCACTCCGAACGCGCGCTCGTTCATTTCGGTCAATACGTACCGAGCGGAAAACGCGGATGGCCGGCCGCGGTCGCCCGTCAGCTCGTCCTGCGCTGCGCC
Source organism: Deltaproteobacteria bacterium (assembly GCA_016200545.1). GTDB lineage: Bacteria > Desulfobacterota > Binatia > UTPRO1 > UTPRO1 > DP-19. The sequence goes on from JACQEO010000044.1 coordinate 31,754, forward strand.
CAGGCACTGTGGAACCGACGACCCAGTAGTCCGACCGAGCACCGCCACGTCGCCAGCGAGATCGGGCGCGTGCAGCTGCGCTTGACCGACACGCACTTCTACTCGTTGCGATTGCTGCCGATCCTCTGGTCGAGCCTGCGAACGGTGAATCAATGCGAGCCGGCGGGGCCGTCCCCGGAGTTGGCGCAGGGCTACGTCATCCTCGCGCTGCTGGCCGGTGCCGTCCCGCTGCGCTCGCTGGCGAATACGTGGTCGCGGCGGGCGCTGATGATCGCCGAGAGCGCGGGCACTGAACGCGACGTCGCGTGGGTGTTGTCGCGGACGGCCGTCTTCCAGATCGCGATGTGCCTGTGGCGCGATGCGGAGGCGGGCATCGGCCGCGCCTCCGACATCGCGGAGCGCGTCGGAGATCTGCGGCTGTGGGAGGAATGCCATGGGCAGACGGGAGTGCTCGCGCTGTACAGCGGCCAGCTCACTCGCGGCCTCGCCCTCTTTGGCGACGCGCACCGACTGTGTCGTCGCAGCGGCAACCGCCAGATCGAGTGTTGGGGTCTCCTGGGACAAGGGGACATCCTCGTACGCCTCGGTCGCCACGACGAGGCGCTCGCCCTCTACGACGCAGCGCTCGCGAAGATCGACGAGAACGCGATGAAGACCGAGGCCATCTGGGGATTCGGCATGCTCGCGCTAGCGCGCCTGCACAGCGGCGATGCGCAGGGCGCATACGAGATGGCGGACCGAGCGCTCTGGCACGTCCTCAACTCGAAGCCCGTGGCCTACTGGACGCAGCAGGGCACCGCCGCCACCGCGGAAGTGTTCACCTCGCTGCTCGAGACGGATTGGCGACCGAGTGCCGAGTCGAGGTCGACGATGGCGGAACGCGCACGCCAAGCGGTCGGGGCCATGCGCCGCTACGCGCGACACATTCCGCTCGGTCGGCCGCACGCGCATCTCTGGCATGGGCTGAACGAGTGGATCTCCGGGCACCACGCGCGCGCGTTCCGCCTCTGGCAGAAGACGCTCGACCTCGGCGAGTTGCTGCAGACACCGTACGAGTGCGGGCGTGCGCATCTCGAGATCGGCCGGCATCTGCGCCAAGAGGCCTACGGACGCCGTCATCATCTCGATCAAGCAGCCGAGATCTTCGATCGGCTCGGCTGCGCACCCGACCGTGAGCAGGCGCTCGCCGAGCTGGGGCGCGCGCGCATACCGGGATCGGGGAGCCGGACGTGACACCTGCGGACGTCGCCCTCCTCACGTGTCCGACGTGCCGAGGCGCGCTCGTGTTCCTCGGCAAGACGGACGGCGACGCGATCGAGACCGGCTCGTTGCAGTGCCAGCGCTGCGCGCACGCATGGCCCGTACGCGCCGGCCTGCCGCACTTGTACGAGGAGGGCGCGGTACGCGGCAGCGATCGCTTCCTGCGTTTCGTCTACGACATCATCGCGCCGTTTCACGACGCTGCCGTCCGCTTCGCGCTCCCGTTGATGCAATTCTCCTCGGCCGAGGCCACGCGCGATGGCTACATGGAGCGGCTCGACCTCGCGAGCCTCGCGCCGCGGCGCGACGGCGTACCGCTCCGGATCTTGGAGGTCGGCATCGGCGGCGGCGCCAATCTCCCGCTCATCGAGCGCGATCTGCCCATGGACGTCGACGTCGAGGTATGGGGCGCCGACTTGAGCGTGGGGATGATCGCGCAGTGCCGCCGGCGATTGCGGTCCGGACGCCTCGGTCTCCGTGTTCGCCTACTCATGGCCGACGCCCACGACTTGCCGTTCCCCGATGCGAGTTTCGATCGCGTGTTCCACGTCGGTGGGATCGCCGGGTATCGGGATCCCGCGCGCGGCCTCGCCGAGATGGCACGCGTCGCGCGTCCGGGAACGCCGATCGTCGTCGTCGACGAGCAACTCGACCCGCACGGCTCGCACGGCCTCTACCAGCGTCTCATCTTCCGCGCGATCACCATCTACGACCCGCGGCCGCACGCCCCACGCGAGCACGTTCCCGCCGGCGCCGTCGACGTCGTCGAAGAGCAGGTCAGCCGGTTCTACTACTGTCTGAGCTTCCGCATGCCTCCCACTCGCGCCGCGCAGGCGACGCCGCCGGGGGGCCAACCACCCATGTCTTCAGGAAATGAGGGCCATCCGATGAGCACCGTCAAAGACATCCTCTCGAGCGCCGAGCTCGCGAACCTCGTGGCCGGCTACGACGAGGCAGCGATGAAAGGCATCCTGACCGGGTTCTTCCCGCAGGTGTACCCCCCGACGCAGGACTACATCGACGCGATCAGCGAGGCCTTCTACGGCGCGCTCCCGCCCGACGACGCGACTCCACCGCGCACCATGCTCTCGCTCCGCGACCGCGAGCGCTGTCTGATCTCCATTCTCGCATCGCGTGGGGCCGGTCTCACGCTCGCGATACACATGTACATCGCGCTGATGCATGAGATCTCCGCCGAGGAGATCGCCCACATCCTTTTCCTCGCCGGCATCTACACCGGCGTCGACAATCTCGCCGGGGGGTTGAGCGCCGAAGTGAAGATGCTGACGACGTTGAAAGTGCTCGCGGTGCTCCCACTACCTCCGGGCCCGCTGGCCGTCATCACCGCGCTGCGCGTAGCGTTTCCGCGCTAGCAAGGTTGCTGAAAAAGGGGCATCTGCTGCGTTGCTCGGTCGTTCGCTTGTGCGGCGTAGCTGGCGCTACGCCTCCGCGCTCACTCGCTCGCGCCTTGCAGCTGCCCCTTTTTGAGCAACCTGCTCGTGCTGAACCGGAAGCAATGGGAGGTTCCGCCCTTCGGGCGCTCATGTTGGATACGAGCAGGCTGCTCAAAAAGGCCGAGATGCGAGGCGCGAAGGCGCGAACGCGGAGGCGTAGCGCAAGCTACGCCGCACAAGTGAGCAACTGAGCAACGAAGCAGATTGGCCTTTTTCAGCAGCCTGCTACGTCAATCAGGACGGAGTACCATGTCGAACAGGCGCAGCGTCATCCCGCCCATGAAATCGATCGTCGCGCCGTTGAACCACTCGGCCTCTTCGTGGGTGAGGACGGAAACGAAGCGGGCGACCTCATCGAGCGTGCACATCCGTCCCGCGGGAATCATCTCGCGGTGCAACGCCTCCATGCGCTGAATCGCCTGCGGTCCGAGCACGGTTTGGAGCGCCGGCGTCACCACGGTCCCGAACTGGAGGAGGTTCACGCGATGGCCGAGGCGGCCGAACTCGACCGCGAGATAGCGCACGTAGGTCTGCAAGGCGGCCTTCGCCGCGGCGATCAGACCGCAATTGTGGAGCATGTTGTCGTCATGGAGGGCGTTCGTCAGACCGAGTAATCGGGCGCGGGGAGCGAGCAGGTCCTGCTCGTGGAGCGTCTGCGCCCAATACGCAAAGGAATGGGCGAGATAGTTGAACGTCTTCTCGAACTGACGGGGATGGAAGGCGTCGCCGCGCGTCGACAAGAAGTGGCCGATCGACGCGCCCGAGATCGAGTGCACGAGCAGGCCGACCGCACGCGGGCCCATCGCACTCCGCACCGCCTCGGCGCACTCGCGGATGCCGTCGGGGTGTCCGGCGTCGCCGACGTGTATGACGACCCTCCGTCCCGTCGCGCGTAGCTCGTCCTCGAGATGGCGAGCCTCGTCGGGATAGTGGCCGCGATGGATGGCGAAGATGTGCAGCCCCGGATCGCGGATGACCGCACGCGCGATCGCCGCTCCGGTACCGGTGGAGGCGCCGAGGATCAACGCCCAACGCTCGCGCTGCTCGGGAGAGTTCGGATCACTCACGCGTGCACCCCGTGCGGACTACGTCCCGTCGCCCGATCGAGCAGGGCCTGCACGGCGCCGGTCACGCGTCGGTGCAGCCGCAGCAGGCCTTCGCTGTCATCGAGCCGCGTCGTGCCGTCGGCCGCGAGATCGATCGGCGCGCCGACGAGCTGGCGAAGGCGGACCGGGAACGGCGGCGAGAACGGGTAGAACCCGAGAGGGCCAACTCCCATCCACAGGGCCCACGCCCACCTGCGCGGCACGCGGAGCCACCGTCCGACGGCCTCCGCATCGTTCAAGCCGAGGTAGGTGTCGTCCGCGCCCGCGGCCGCGACTGGTACGATCGGCAAGCGGTGCTTGAGCGCGAGACGAAGGTAGCCGAGGTGCCCGCCCCAGGAGACCTCGTAGCGATGCCGAAAATCGCGGCATCCCTCGCGCGCGCCGCCCGGCGTCGTGACGATGTGCTCACCACGCGCCACCGCCGCCGCGACACCCTCGCCGTCCTCGGTGACGAATCCCAATCCGTCGGCGAACCACTTGAGGGGTGGCACCGTCTCGACGCCGCGATGGACGATGCCGTGCGGGAGATATCCGAGACGGTCGTGGAGCGCCACGGTGAGCATGCACATGTCGAGTGCGAGCGGTCGCCCGTGGTACCCGACGATCAACGCCGGCGGGCCGTCGAGGTGCTCGAGGCCTGCGACCGTGTAGCGGTGGTACAATTGGAGGAGGCGCCAGCATGCCAGCCACGTCGCCAGCGGAACGCCGCCTGCGCCGGTCACGGCTCGGCTTCCGTGCACTCGCGCGGCCGTCATTCACCGACCTGATGGAGAATGGCCCCGGAGGAGAGGCCGGCGCCGACGCCGACCATGAGGAGACGGTCGCCGCAACGGACGGGCCGCGTTCGCCGCAGCCGATCGAGGCTGAGAGGAATCGAGGCCGCGCCGACGCTCCCGAACTCCTGCACGACCGGGACGACACGTTCGGGCGGAACGGCGAGCTCCATCGTGATCGCCGCGAGCAGGGCGCCGTTCGGCTGGTGCGGCAAGATCCATTGAACGTCGTCGAGCGCGAGGCCGGCCTGCGCCAGCACGGCGTCCGTACTCCGCCGCACCGCCTCGATCGCCTCTTGCGACATACGCTCGCTCGAGGCGGTGAAGCGAATGGTCTCGGAACGCCCGGTCAGACCCGGATGCGCGAGGCGCACGTTCCCGAACGCGACGCCGTCGTTTCGCAGCCACGACCCGAGGATGCCCTCGTTCTCGCGACCACGATCGAGGACCACGGCGGTCGCGGCGTCGCCGAACACGAGGAACGGCCGCGGATCCTCGGGCGTGATGTAGCGTGAGGGAAGCTCGACGACGACGATCGCGACCGGCCCCTGTCCCATGGCGATTCCGCGCGCAGCGATATCGAACGCGGTCAGGAAGCCCAAGCAGGCGTTGTTGAGGTCGAAACAGTCGCACGTCCCGGCGAGACCGAGTGCCGCGGCCACCAGGTTGGCGGTCGCGGGAAACAGCAAATCGCCACCGAGCGAGCTGACGAACACGATGCGACTCAGCGCCTCGGGCCGAAGCCGCGCCGCTGCGAGCGCGCGCCGCAGCGCTTCGGCGCCGACCTCGGCAGCCGACACCCCCGCCGTGACGAAGTAGCGGCTCGCGATCCCCGTCCGCTCCGCGATCTCGGCCGCGTCTCGAGCCGGCGTGACCCTGCGCGCGACCTCGGCCGTGCTGATCGCCGGCCCGGGTGCGACGGTCGCCGTTCCGGCGATGCGCACGGCGAGAAGCGGGGCGTGCACGCGCGACACGGCGCCCGAGATCGGCGTGTCGTCCATGGTCACGTACCGAGACCCTGCCACAAGCCGTGCAGCTTCGCCGCAGCCTTCCACATCGCAGGACCGTCCTCCTCCAGGGAGCGTCGGACGATCGCATACGATTGCTCGAAGTGAACGGTCTCGAGAAGCGGATCGTCGACCAACGAAGGCTCCCAATACACCTGCGCGTCCGTTCCGGCCAATCGACTGGCGGTGGTCAGCAGGAACGAGCTCGCGACCCAGCCGTCGATCAGGCGACCGACCGGTGTGTATTCGTAGACGAGCCTGCCCAGGAGGTACGTCCCGAAGGGATTCCCGTACTTCGGCCCGGGAATGCAGTTGCACGCGAGGACGAGGTCGGCGCCGTAGTCGCTGAGCACCTTCGCAGGGATCATGGTGGCAGTGGCGCCGTCGGCATAGCGCACCCCGCCCTTCCTCGTCGGGCCGAAGGCGACGGGAGCGGAGCCGCTCGCGCGCACCGCCTCGCCGAGCGTTCCGGAGACGACGACGCGCGCCGCGGGCGGATCGGCGAGCGCGGTCGTGACCGGCAGGAAGAGCACCTCGAGCTCTTCCACGCGCGTGCCGCCGAGGTCGACATCGACTAGTCGCTCGATGAAGCCGGACCACAGCATCGCACCGATCGTCGCGAGAAGGAATCGCGGTCCGCAACTGCGTGCACGCTTCAACCCCACGATACCGTCCTTGCAGTAGTAGGCGCCGATCAGTGCGCCGCCGCTGACGCCCGAGAACAGATCGATCGGCACGCCCAAACGCCGCAGCATCTCGATGAGCGGCAGCGCCCGATAGGCGCACGCACCGCCGCCGCTCAGCGCCACGCCGACGCGCCGGTTCGTCACCGACCGCGCCCAGCGACGCGACGTCTCTTCGCGCTCTCGGTCGGCGAACACGTACGCCGGGAAGGATCGGCCTCGTTTGACGCGCCCGTCGTTCCAGGCTTGCCAATCCCGCGCGAGGGCGTCGAGGTCGAATGCGATGCGGCAATGGTCTTTGCGCAGTCGCCTCCGCGCATCGTTCGGCCCCGGGTTCCCGCGACCCGGGTAGCCGTCGTCGATCGACTCGCTCTGAAAGCCGCTGCCGAAGACGCTCGCGGCAAGCGACGCGACCACCGTGCCCAACCCCGAGGATTTCGCGCTGTGCGCTTTGGGCTTCACGACGATCGCGGGGATGAAGGACGAGAAGTACGTGCCCGCCGCGCTCGCGTGTCCGTCCGGCGTCAGGAGATCCTCGTGCAGCAATCGCGTGACGCCGCGCGGGATGCGGCTCAGCGCGACGTCGGTGACGTACACCACGCGGTGGAAATGCGGACCTGCGAACGGAGGAGGAATGTCCGACGGATCCGCGGGATGGATGAAGAAGAGATGGTGCAGCTTCTGCGGCCGCCCGACGTGCGCGGTGAATTTCGCGCGAACGTCCTCATGACTCGGGACGTCGGCGAGCGGCACGGAAGTGAAATGATCCTTCTCCCACACCACGAGCTCGGCACCGGCGCCGAGCGTGACGATGCCCGTCGGCTCGTCGAATTGTGATCCGACGGCTGCCGCGAGCAGTTGCGTCAAGGCCGCGAGCGGCGCCGCCAGATCACCAGCCTTCGCGACCCAGACGCGCTCCACGTGGACGTCCGCCACGTCGCCGGGCGCAAGCCGCAGGCGGAGCGATGCCATACTGCCGAGCGCCGGCGACGCTCTCAGGAATGTGAGAAACGTCTTCTTGTCGAGATGGACGATGTACGCCGCGTGGTCGCGTGCCGCCTTCAGCTCGACGACCTCGTCACCGACGGCGCCGAGTATCCCGTGGCCCGCCCAGTAGACTCCGCCCATCAGCACGATCGACGCGGAGGGAACGCCTATCGGCACCGTCGGCGATACGGCAAGCGTTCCTTCGATCACGACGAGAAGGAAGACGTTCGTCTTCACCGTCTCGGTATCGGTGATGCGGACCACCTCGATCTGCTCGATCAGGTCGCTGAGGAGCCGGCGGCTGACGTGACGAAACTCGGCGGACTCGTGCAGGAGCGTGACAGCGGCGTTCCGGAGAATCGCGATCGGCGTCGTATGGAGGAGGCGATTTCGCATGCGTGGGTGCGGCGCGACCGTCGCGGCAAGCCCCCGGGGCTAGCGCCGACTCTCCGTCCGTTCGGCGGGAAAGTCCGTCAAGTCGCGGTAAAGGAGCAAGCGGCCTGCCACTCGCAATGGACACCGGGGTTCCAGGCTTCGGCCATCGGTGGACCGAACGAAGTGCTCACCGCAGCGGACATCGTGTCCTCCGCCAACGACACTTGCGGCCGCCGGAGCGCGGGAATTCCTTCTCCACCAGACGGTCGACCCGACAGCCACCGCGAGTCGGTCGCTCTTAGCCGCGCGAGGACGCACGAGTCAAATTCACGGGCTGGCGCGTCTACCGCCGAGTCGGCGTTGGTGTAGGATCCCTGCCGCGAGAGGGGGAGCCCGATGATCGATCTCTACACCGCGCCCACGCCGAACGGTTGGAAGGCCTCGATCTGTCTCGAGGAGCTGGGGATGCCCTACGAGGTTCACATCGTGAATCTCCTCCAGGGCGACCAGAAGCAGCCCGACTACGTGACGCTCAACCCGAACGGCCGCATCCCGACGATCGTCGATCGCGACGAGGGCGGCTTCGTCGTCTTCGAGTCGGGCGCGATCCTGCTCTACCTCGCCGAGAAGGCCGGCCGGCTTCTCCCCACCGAGCGCCGCGGTCGCTCGCGGGTCACGCAGTGGCTCATGTTCCAGATGGGCGGCATCGGGCCGATGATGGGACAGGCAAACGTCTTCTACCGCTACTTCCCGGAGAAGATTCAACCCGCGATCGACCGCTATCAGAACGAGTGCCGCCGTCTCTTCGAGGTGCTCGACTCGCGTCTCGCCGCGAGCGAGTGGCTCGCCGACGACTACTCGGTCGCCGACATCGCCAACTGGTCGTGGGTGCGCACGTACAAGTGGTCGGGCGTCGACGTCACCGGGCTCGACCACCTACGGCGCTGGATGGACGCCATGGCGGCGCGCCCGGCGTGCGAGCGCGGCGTGAAGGTGCCGTTCGAGATCCCGAGCCTCGCCGACGATGTGGACGAGGACGCCGCCGCGGAGTTCGCGAAAGGGGCGCGCACCTTGCTGACGCGCTGACGCGGCTTGCGTCCGCGCTCGCGGTCGTCTAGCCGCTTCTCATGGCTGACTCCTATCGCATCTTCGGCTCCGAGCTCTCGCCCTACTCCGTCAAGGTGCGCTCGTATTTCCGCTACAAGCGGATCCCTCACGAGTGGCTGATCCGGAGCGCCGCGACCGAGAGCGAGTTCCAGCGTCACGCGAAGCTGCCACTCATCCCGCTCGTCCTCGCACCCGACGGGACGGCCCTCCAAGACTCGACGCCGATCATCGAGCACCTCGAGCGCATCCATCCCGAGCCGCCGATCCAGCCCGCCGACCCTGCCCTCGCGTTCCTCTCCGCGCTCATCGAGGAGTACGCCGACGAGTGGGGGAACAAGCCGATGTTCCACTACCGCTGGGTCTACGCGCCCGACCAGGACTCCGCCGCCGAACGCATTGCGCGCAGCATGATGCCTAGTGTCGCCGAGGACGCGGTCGTGAGCGCGATCGCGACCATCAAGACACGCATGGTGCCGCGGCTCGCCCTCGTCGGCTCGTCGGCGGCAACGAAGGACGTCATCGAAGGGTCGTTCCATCGCCAGCTCGGGATCCTCGAGCGGCACCTCGAGCGGCGGCCGTATTTATTCGGTGGGCGGCCGACGCTCGCGGACTTCGGGCTGTATGCACAGCTCTACCAGTGCGCGACGGATCCGACCCCGGGCGCGATCATGCGGGCGCAGGCGCCGCGGACGCTGGCCTGGGTCGCGCGCATGCTCGAGCCGCGCGCCGACGGCACCTTCGAGACGTGGGAGGCACTGCAACCGACGCTCTTGTCGCTCCTCCGCGACGAGATCGCCGCCATCTTCCTCCCGTGGTCGACGGCCAATGCCCGCGCCCTCGGCGCGGGAGAACGGACGTTCGCGGTCACGCTCGCAGGAACGCCGTTCACGCAGGAGACGCAGAAGTACCATGCGAAGTCGCTCGCCGTGTTGCGAGCGAGGTACGCGGAGCTGCGCGCGCGCGACGCCCGCGACGCCATTGATGCGATCCTCGCGCACGCGCAGTGCCTCGAGTGGCTCCGCTGAGCGGCCGCCCCGCGCCCCTCGCTCGCCGGCCAAACGCTACGCGCCTTCGGGCGTGTACTGCCGCGATTTGCCCTCCGCCCCAGCGCTGATCGCCCCGCGTCGCACGGATCGCAGCTCCATCACCCGGTGAGAGCTCTCCACCCTCGACAACGCCGGCCACTCCTTGACCGCTTTGTGGACGAACTCCCGGAGGCTCAGATGGACGGCGGGGTCGGCGAACGCGACGCGCTCAGGCTGACGCGACGAGCGGCACCGGCGCCGCGTGTGCGGCGTCGGCGAGCGGGAGCGTCACCTCGAACCAGAACGTGCTGCCCTGGCCGACCTCGCTCTCGACGCCGAGGCGCCCGCCCATGAGCTCGACGACCTGCCAGCAGATCGTGAGGCCGAGCCCGGTGCCGCCGTACGTGCGTGTCGTGCTGTCGTCGACCTGCGTGAAGCTCTCGAAGATGGCGGCCTGTCGATCGGCCGGGATCCCGATGCCGCTGTCGCGCACGGCGACCCGCAGCCGGACGTCCGTCGCGCTGCGGTCGTGCAACGTCACCTCGACCGTGACACCGCCCGTCTCGGTGAACTTGATGGCATTGTCGATCAGGTTGGTGAACACCTGCTTCAAGCGCACGGGGTCGGCGCGGACGAGCTCGACGAGCGCGCCATCGACATGAAATTCCAGGGCGAGCCCCTTTTCCCGCGCCGCCGGCGCGAGCAGCTCGACGACCTCTTCGACGAGCCCGCGGAGACTCACATCGACCGCCTCGAGCGTGACCTTGCCGGCTTCGATCTTCGAGCAGTCGAGGATGTTGTTGACGATGCCGAGCAAGCCGAGCGTCGCGCGCCGGATCGTCTGCAGGCAGTCGCGCGGCTCGGCCGACAGCTCGCCGTCGAGTGCGATGTCGGTCATGCCGATGATCACGTTCATCGGCGTGCGGATCTCGTGACTGACGTTGGCGAGGAACGCCGACTTCGCGCGCGTCGCGGACTCCGCCGCCTCCTTCGCACGCGCCATCTCCGCGAAGTGCCGCTGGCGCTCGGACTCGGCGCGCGCCACCTCGTGCATCACCTTGCGGCCGTAGACGATCGCCGCGCCGATCATCAGCACGACGGCGAACGCGATCCCGACGTCGACACGCGCCGCCGCGGCGGCGAGCTCGTGCTGGCGCGCGAAGAGCTTGGCCTGGTTCTGACTCGCGGCGCGCTGCAGGGCGGTGAACGCGGCGTGCACGTTCGCCATGGCGTGGTCGGTGCTCGCCATGTGCTCGCCCGCTTGCTCGGGATCATCGATCGAGAAGTAGGTGAGCGTCATGTTCGCCTCGGCCATCACGGTGCTCATGGCGGCGAGGACGGTGCGCAACGGCGGCTCGAGAACGGCGAGCTCTCCGGGATCGGGCGCGTCCGCGAGCTCGCCGCGCGCCTCGCCGATGGCAACGTCGAAGACACGACGGGCGGCGCGCAGCTTCACCGTCTCCAGGCGCGCGTCGCGGGTGTCGAAGACGTCCTTCGGCGGCGCGCCGACGGCCTCGGCGAGGCGCTCGAGATCGGCGTAGCGGTCGAGCCGCGCCGTCCAGCGCTGGATCGCGCCCAACGACTCGGCGTGTATCTGGACGAGCGAGTGGTTCAGGTAGACGCTCGCCAAGATGGCGCAGACGTCGAAGGCAGCAAGGAGGAAGTAGACGAGCGGCCAGCGGCGGCCGCGAGAAGCGGGCGTATAGCCCGTGGGATCGGGAAGAGGATCCACCGGGTCACACTTTTGACGTCGTCACGCCGCTCTGCACGTTCGCGCAGAAAAGCAATGCGCGTGCCAAGGAAATTCAACACGAGCCGCCCGCCGGCGGACGTTTGGCGTCGCTTCTACCTGCGGGCGTCACCAGTGTAACGGTCGGGCGACGCCGTCGCGCGCGGATGCCGGGCGCTTCGCAGCAGAAGGCGAGTCTTCGGTCAGCCTCCTAGCCGTCCACCTGAACCTCGGCTGCGCCGAAGGTCCCATCGCGATAGGCGGCCCCCTGTACGTGGACGCGATCTCCGTCCTGCACGTCGCCGCAGGCCACGGGGTTGCCGTGACGATCACGCAGGGACGAGTTCTCGAGATGCAGGGTGTAAGTGGCGTCGCCATCGGCGTTCTGCAGGCTCGCGAGGTAGATCGCCGGCCTCATGCAGTCGGTTCCCGAGACCAACGCGTCGAAGACCACGCTTTGGCTCGCGGCGAGCGCTTGCTCTTGTGGGAGGTCGATCTGCACGTCGTGCAACGTCAGCGTTCCACCGGCGGGGACGTTGATGTCCATCCCCGCCATGAGGCCATCGTCGGCGCGGCGAAAGAGCAGCGTGGCGTGCCCGTTGAACGTGCCGCGCGCGACAAACCGACCATCCGAATCCGTTTCGCCCGCGGCGTCCGTGCCCTCGACGACGACCTGGATTCCCTCGACCGCCGTGCGCGTGCTCGTCGTCACTGCGGATGCCATCATCTGGTCCCGCTGAATGCCTGCGACGTTACCCTCGGCGGTCGTGATACCCGTGCCGCTCGAGCCTCCGTCCATGGAGCAGGCCGACGCCAGCACGAGCGGTAGCAGCGCTAATCGCTTCCAACTCATGACCGATGCTCCTTTGTCGAGCGTCGAGGCGTCCGGATGCGATGCACCGTCCGTCGCTTCTCGGGGGTGCGCGGCGCTTCGAAATAGTAGACGCCCATGCCGGCGTAGCGTCGGTCGCCGCCGGCAGCGTGTGGGTTGCGGTCGCGGTCGTGCTTCGCCAGGAGACGGTCCACACGGCGCAAGAACCGCTCGCCTTCGCGGCGCATCTCGCGGCGCACGCGAGCGGCGCCGGCGGCGCCGAGGTTGTCGTAGAAAACCTTGCGTTGCAGCAGTGCCTCCGCCTCCTCGTCGAAGATGTTGCCCAACATGGTCTCGATGAATTCCGCCGGGTCTTCCGCGAGCATCGCGAGCTTCTCGGGCTGGCCGCGCGTCGGTACGTAGGCTGTTTCCCGCAGCGCGACCAGGTTCCCTTGCCGCAGCTCCGCGGCCCCGGTGCGCAGCAGCTCGTCCAGCATCGCGCGCGGCGGAAGATCGACCGTCGTCGCGCGCGCCAACTTGACGAAGCTCGGTCCGCGATCGGCCTGGTAGGGAATGGGGCGCGGCTTGCCGGCGCGATCGGTCGCTCGCCGGTCGGCCATCCAGCGGCTGATCAAGGCCGCGGCTTGGTTGCGGCTGAACGACGTGGGCGCCGCCCGTGTCGTGCCGCCGACGCGGAGGCGCCGTACCTCCTTGCGGTTGAGCCCGGTCAGCAACGCGAGGCGACTATCCGTTTGCGGACGTCCGGGGATGGCGAGCTCGCGCTCCGCGACCTCGACGAAAAGCTCGCGCAAACCGGCCTCCAACCGCCCGAACGGCACGCCCGCCTCCAGGAGGCGCTTCACGAGCGGACGCAGGGTCGCTGCCGCACCGCGTAGCAAGCCCTCCGAAACCGCATCGTTCCGCACGCACACACCGTAGCGGGCGCGGCGGTGCGCCCGCAAGCGGGGTGGGAATCCTGCCCATGCGCCCACGGGATCGGATGGGAAAAATGCCCATATGCGTCTTGCCTTCGGCGACGAATGTCTCTAAGGGGAGAGTACCCCACTTTACGAACTCGGGAGATCCGCCCATGACACGCCCAATGCCGACCGTCCTCTTGCTCGCCGCCTTCCTCCTCGTGCCGCTGCCCGCTCGGAGCGCGAGCACGCCGACCGCCCTGCCGACGCCGCCCGTGAGCAAAGCGCTCACCAACCCGATCCGACCGGTGATCCGCAGGGGCACGATTCGCATCAACCTCGAAACCCTCGCGACGGGTCTCACCGCGCCGGTCTGGGGCATCACGGCCCCGGGCGCCCCCGGACGCCTCTTCGTGGTCGACCAGCCGGGAACGCTGTGGGCCGTCGATGTCGTGACTGGGGCGAAGAGCGTCTTCCTCGACGTCAGTCTGCGGCTCGTGACGCTCGGCATTTTCGGGCCCGGCTCGTTCGACGAACGCGGTTTCCTCGGCGTCGCATTCGCTCCCGACTATCAGACGAGCGGCCTCCTCTACACTTACACCTCCGAGCCGGTGAACGGCGCGGCCGATTTTTCGACCATACCACCCGCCGAGACGGCCGATCACCAGAGCGTGGTCGCCGAGTGGCACGTGCCCAACCCGAGCGATTCGGCGTCGGTCGTCGATCCTGGAAGCCGCCGCGAGCTCGTTCGCATCGACAAGCCGCAGTTCAACCACAACGCCGGCGCACTCACCTTCGGACCGGACGGCAGGCTGTACATCTCGCTCGGCGACGGCGGCGGGGCCGACGATTCCGACGGCGAGACCTTCATCAGCGGCGAGCCCCTGGGAGGACCCATCGTGACCAGCGGGCACGGCTTGAACGGCAACGGCCAGAATACCGGCGTCGTGCTCGGAAAGATTCTACGCATCGATCCCCTGGGCTCGAACTCCGCGAACGGGAAGTACGGCATTCCCGCCGACAACCCGTTCGTCGGGCAGGCCGGCTTTCTCGGAGAGATCTTCGCGTACGGACTTCGCAACCCCTTCCGTTTCTCGTTCGATACTCTGACCGGTGCGATCTACGCGGGCGACGTCGGCCAGAACGAGATCGAGGAGGTCGACGTCATCACCTCGGGCGGGAACTACGGCTGGCGCTACAAGGAGGGCCGCTTCTTCTTCGGCTCGAACGGTGCGCTGGCCGGCTACGTCTCGAAGGTCAACCCCGGCGTGCCGGCCGGGCTGATCGATCCGGTCGCCGAGTACGATCACAGCGAGGGCCTCGCCGTGATCGGCGGCTTCGTCTATCGCGGCACGCGCATCCCGCGCCTCGTCGGCCACTACGTCCTCGGCGACTTCGCGCGCACCTTCGCGGCCGACGGCCGCCTCTTCTATCTTCGCGGGCGAGAGCTGGTCCAGGGGACGCGCATCCGCGGAAGCTCGATCGCAGAGTTTCGGATCCTGAACCAGACCGCGCTCAACCTGGCCCTTCTCGGCTTCGGCCAGGACGCGAGTGGCGAGGTCTACGTCCTGGGCAACGGCGGCGGCGTCCCGTTCGGCACGACCGGCGTCATCCTGCGTATCGCACCGCAAAGCTGAACGAGGGCCGCTTTCGTCGCCGGCGCGCGCGGGTTACGGTCGCGCCGAGCGATGGCCACGCGAAACGAAGCGATCGATTGGCTGCGGGGCGTGGCGATGGTGCTGATGGCCCTCGACCATACGCGCGCGCTTCTCGGCAGCGCGGTCGAGCTCGACACCGCGGCGCCGGCGCTCTTCTTCACTCGCTGGGTGACGCACTTTTGCGCGCCGGTCTTCGTGCTGCTCGCCGGCACGGCCGCCTATCTGCACGGGCGGCGACTGGCATCGACGCGCGCGCTGTCGCGCTATCTGCTCACCCGCGGCCTGTGGCTGGTCTTGGTCGAGGTCACCGTCGTCCGCTTCGCCTGGATCGTGGAAATCGGGCCGCAGCACCTCTTCTTGCAGGTGATCTGGACCATCGGCGCATCGATGATCGTCTTGGCGGGACTGGTGTGGCTGCCGCGGTGGGCGATCGCGGCCTTCGCGCTCATCCTCATCGGCGGCCACGACCTGTTCGATGCGGTCAAGGCGGAGCAGCTCGGATCCGCGCGCTGGCTGTGGGTGCTGCTGCATGAGTCCGGCACCCTCGAGCCGTTCGCCGGAGCGCGCTGGCTCATCATCTACCCGCTGGTTCCGTGGATCGCCGTGATCGCCGCCGGCTATGCGCTCGGACCGTGGGCGCTCCTGCCGCGGGATGAGCGGCGGGCACGGTTCGCACGTCTCGGCGCGGCGTTGATCGTCGGCTTCATCCTCGTGCGCGCCAGCAACCTGTACGGCGACCCGCAGCCCTGGACGGCCGAGCACGGGCTGCTGCGCGCGGTGCTCGGCTTCCTCAACTGTGCGAAGTACCCGCCGTCCCTGCTCTTCCTCGCGATGACGCTCGGCCCGGCGTGCTGCGCGCTCGCATGGATGGACCGGCCGCTCGGCCCGTGGGCAGAGCGCCTCTCCCTCTACGGGCGGGTGCCGCTTTTCTACTACGTGCTGCACCTCTATCTCATCCACACCGTGGCCATTGTGCTCGCGTGGCACGAGCTCGGCGGCGACGCCGTGATGCAGCGCTTTCCGAATGGCGCCCCCGTCTACTCGTTGCCTGCCGTCTACGCGTTCTGGGCGACCTTCGTGCTCGTGCTCTATCCGGCGTGCCACTGGTTCGCGGGCGTCAAGCGGCGCAGCCACGCCGCCTGGATGAGCTACCTGTGAGCCGGCTCGCGCGCGGGGCGATCGTCGCCGTGCTGCTGTCGGCGTGCACCGTCGGGTCCCGTCGTGCGCCGACCGCGCCGCCGGCGCCGGCGATCGAGGTCACGGCGGCGGCCGCGCGGATCGCCGCGGCGTCGGAGCGTGCTCCCGCCGCGGCGTGGGCACGGCTGGCCGAGCTCACCGACGGTATCGGCAATCGCATCACCGGCTCGACGGCCCTCGCGCGCGCGCTCGCCTGGGCAACGGCGCGGATGCGCGACGACGGTCTCGACAACGTCCGCCTCGAGCCCGTCATGGTGCCGCACTGGGTGCGTGGCAAGGAGCACGCGACGATCGTGCACCCGATCGAGCGGCCGATGGCGTTGCTCGCGCTCGGTGGCTCGGTGGGCACACACGGCACCCTGCGGGCGCCGGTCGTCACCTTCGACGACCTCGACGCCCTGCGGGCGACGACCGCGACGCTCGCCGGAAAGATCGCGTTCGTCAACCACCGCATGCCGTCCTACGACGAGACGCGGGACGATCCCGGCTACGTCCGAGGAATGCAGGCGCGGCTGCATGCCGCCTCCGAGGCCGCCAAGCGCGGCGCGCGCGCCGTGCTCGTTCGCTCCGTCACCGCGGTGGGCTTGCGCACGCCGCACGCCGGCGCGTTGCAGTACGACGACGGCGTGCCGCGGATCCCCGCGGCGGCGCTCTCCCTCGAGGACGCCGAGCTCCTCGCGCGCTTGTCGCGACGCGGATCCGTCGAGGTCGAGCTCGCGCTCGGAGCGCGCACGCTCCCGGATGCGCCGAGCGCCAACGTCGTCGGCGAGCTACGCGGGCGAGAGCTTCCGGACGAGATCGTCCTGCTCGGCGCGCACCTCGACTCGTGGGACGTGGGCCAGGGCGCGTCCGACGACGGCGCCGGCTGCGTCGCCGTGATGGAGGCCCTGCGCCTGCTGCGCGAGGCCGGCCTCGCGCCGCGACGGACGATTCGCGCCGTGCTCTTCACCGGCGAGGAGTACGGCCTCGCCGGGGCGAAGACCTATCACCGAGAGCACACCAAGGAGCACCACGTTGCCGCCTTCGAGACCGACTACGGGATGGGCGCGCCGGATGCGATCGGCGTCGGCGGCGGTGACGCGGGCATGCGGGCGATGGAGCCGCTGTTGCCGACGTTCGCCCGGTTCGGCATCCGCCGCTTCCGTGATCACGCCTTCGGCGCCGACGTGGAGCCGATCGTCCAGGACGGCGCGGCCGCGTTCAACCTGCAACCGGACGGACACCACTACTTCGACATCCACCACACCGAGGCCGACACGCTCGACAAGATCCGGCCGGAGGATCTCCGCCAGAACGCCGCGGCGATCGCGCTGCTCGGCTACCTACTCGCCGACCGCTGATGGACTCCGCCATGCGAGTCACCACACGTAGCGGAGTCGCACGGCGAGCGGACTCGAGTCGCAGGTGCGGCCTGGATGGGCGCAACTAGAGCGCCGGGTGTATGTTAGTACTCGTGGTGAAATCATGACGAGATCTGCAGCGGCGTTGCTTTTGGCGATCGTGATGCTTCTCGCCTCCGCAACCGCGAGTAACGCCCAGCGCGGTGGCGGCCATGGTGGTGGTGGTTTTCACGGTGGTGGCGGCAGCTTCCATGGCGGCGGCTTTCATCACGGTGACGGCTTCCATGGCGGCGGCTTCCACGGTCGCGTCTTCATTGGGCCCTGGTGGGGCTTGGGCTATCCGTACTGGCCGTACCCGTACGGCTACTACCCGCCGCCGTACTATGGCTATGCACCGCCACCGCCCTACTATGGTGACGACGATGAGCCGCAGGCGTACATTCAGCAGGAGGAGCCCGAGCCGCCGCAAGGCTACTGGTACTACTGTCCGAGCTCCGAGGCGTACTACCCGAAGGTTCACGACTGCCGCGAGGAGTGGATCAAGGTGGCGCCACGCCCGCCCGAGGACTGAAGGGAGACGATGGTGCGGAGAGCATGGCTGTTACCGATCGTCGCGGGACTTTCTCTCGCGGCATGCATACGGGTACCGTCCGGTCCGAACGTCATGGTGCTCCCGGGTGCCGGGAAGGACTTGGACCAATTCACAGTGGACGACGAGGTGTGCCGTCAGTGGGCCGCGGAGCGGACCGGCGTAAGGGCGAGCCGCGCCGCGAATGATACCGCGGTCGCCAACGCGGCTGTCGGCACGGTGCTCGGTGCGGCGACCGGCGCCGCGATCGGCGCCGCCTCGGGGAATCCCGCGACGGGCGCAGCCGTCGGCGCGGGAGCCGGGCTTCTCGGCGGCAGCCTCGTCGGCGCCAGCAACGCCGAGGCGACACGCTGGAGCGTCCAGCGCCGCTACGACGCGGCCTACATGCAATGCATGTACGCCAAGGGCAACCAGATCCCCGTGCGCAGAGGCTCTGAACCTCGCTCGAAGTGGCGGCGCCCACCACCCCCACCGAGAAGCGCCGCAGACAGCATTCCGCCGCCGCCGCCGGGAGCGCCACCTTCCCCGCCGTCGGGAGCGTTCTAGCGCGGAACGACGATCTCGAGTCGCGAGCTCACGTAGACTACATCGACGCTGAAATCCGCGAGGTGTGCGGCGGTCTGCGGTGCCGGCTCCGGCGCCGGGCCGATGTTGACCAGAACCGCCGCGATCACCGGCATCGGCTTCGTGGCATCGGGGATCCCCGGCACCGTGATCGACACCGTGCGCGGACCCGTGACGTCTTCGCTGACGGTCAGGGGCACCAGCGACCAGGGGCCGCGCTCGCTGTCGCTGACCGCGGCACGCAGGCTGGTCGGGGTCGAGAATCCTACCGTGGTGAACTCCAGCGACGCCGTGCAGCTCTGCGCTTGCGCCGGGGCGTCGCCATCACACACCAGCGGCGAGCTCGGCTCCTCGATGATGACCAAGGCGCCCTCGAGCGGGGTGGCGCGCGCTTCGGCGCCCGACGCGCAGATCGTCTGCTGCTCGAAGGCAACGCACTGGCCGCTGTCGATCGCACGGGTGATCGCCTGCGCCTCGGTCAACGGCGAGACGTCGAAGCCGCTCGAGCCGCTGCCTCCGCAGCCTGCCATGCCCCACAGAACCGCGATCAGCACGATCGCCGCTGCCAGTCCCGTGCGCATCCCTCGCATCTCGACGTTCATCGCTCGATGTCCTTCAAACCGGAGTCGCGACCAGTAGCACGTTGAGGAATTCCGTACCCGCGCCGGCGTCGGCGGCGAACTCCTCCGCCAATCCGCGCGCCGCCGCCTCGAGTCGCTGGTAGAACTGCGGCAACCGGGCACGATCGATGTGCAGGTAGTGGTTGCGAAGATAGGTCGCCTTGGCGCTCTCCGGCAGGCTCAGCTTGTCGAGTAACGCCTTGGCAAAAATCGCCGAGAACTCCATCGCCAGCGCGCGCCGCTCTGCGAGTGTCTCCGCCACGAAGTGACGTGCCACGCGGCGTACGCGACCCTTCTGCTCCTCGACGAGGTTGCGCTCGCGCAGCAGCGAGGCGACGCGCGTCACGTCGCGTCCGCGCGACTTGTCGCGCACCGCGACGCCGATCCGGGCGCGCCACGTACGCACCGGCACCCAGCTGCCGTCGTCCGGGAGGGCGGCGATCGCGCGGCTCACCTGCACGGCGAGATCCGCATCCGCGATACCCTCGACCGCCGTCGGATCGTGCAGCGCCCGACGCAGCTCCCGCCCGAACGCGTGCAACATCCGGTCGCGGTAGAGCACCGCGAGCAGCGGCGCCGCCGGCTCACCGCGCACCGCCGCCAAGCGCCGCACCAGCGCCTCGTTGGGAAAGCGCTTCCCTTGCTCGACATAGCCGAGCATCACCGGGTCGACCGCGCCCTCGAGCACTTCTTTCGCGAAGCGCTTGACGGTGAACTCGCGACCGGTCAGCACCCGGGTTTCGTAGAAGACGTCCTTGATACCCTTCGGGGCCGTACTCCGGCGCTGCATCGCCACGACAGGATAGCCCAACCATTGCCGCTTGACAACGAAACAGATTTTGTTTAGTTAGCTGACAATGATTGATCGGCATCCGCATCCCGCCGCCCCGCGCCCGCCCATGAGTGGGGGCCGCGCGGGAAGGGTCCGGCGCGGAGAGGAGCATCGGCGCGGCCCACACGGCCGCGCCGATGCCCCGGACTTCCGCTCCCCGGTCCGGGCACGCGTATGCCGACGCGGGTGGTCAGCGACTTCCTTGTAAGCCAAGCGGGACTCGGCGCTCGACCCATCGGACCGGAGAGCGAAATCGAGACGGACTGCTGGTTTCGAGGAGAGCGGCCCGGCGCCGTACGCGCGGCGCCGGGCCGAATCGAACGGAGAGACAGAGCAGAGACAGTTCGATTCGTACCCCCATCGGCGGCAAGCTGCAAGGGGGGATACGTGTATGCGGCCCCGCTCGACGGGGAGCGCCGCCGAGGGTCCGCGATGGGCTACTTCAAGGCGGACTTCCGCCAGCGACCGGCGCGATAGCGGGCGAGGTTTTCTTTGGTCTCGCCGTCGTTCCAGCACGCGCGCTGTGCGCGGACGTACTCTCCGAGAACGCGGCCGAAGGGAAGATCCTGGGCGCGGAGGGTGAGACGTTTGGTCGCCACGCTCGCAGCGCGGACGTTGGCCGCGAGCTTCTTCGCCAGCTCGAGCGTGATCGCGTCCAACTGATCGAGCGGCACGACCTTGTTGACGAGGCCCTGTCTGTGAGCGCGCTCGGCGTCCCACGTTTCACCGAGTAGCATCATCTCGGACGCGGCGCCCACGCCGATGTGGCGCGGCAAGCGATAGCTCGCGAGGCCGGGGATGATCCCGTGGCGTACGGCGGAGAGGGCGAAGGTCGCCTCCACACTCGCGACGCGGAGATCGCAGCACAGCGTGATCTGCAAGCCGCCGCCGAGGCAGGAGCCCTGAATCGCGGCGATGGTTGCCACCGGAATGGATTCGATCTTGGCGAGGGCGATCTCCCAGCGCCGAAACCAGTCGGTTTTCAGGCCGTCGCCGGCGAGGGCCGCGAGGTCGATGCCGGCGCAGAAGGCCCGCCCGCGCCCGGAGACGACGATGGCGCGCGCCTTCTTGTCGCGCACGGCGAGGCTCGCGGCGCGATCGAGGTCGCGGACCGAGGCGTCGTCGGTCGCGTTGAGCTTCTCGGGACGGGTGAGCTCGAGGCGGCCGATACGGTCTTCACCGGCGGGCGTGTACTCGGCGTGCGGCGAGCGCGTGGCGCGAGGCTTCATTCGTTCCTCCACCGGTTCGTGATCAGATCGCGCGCAGGATCGCGGGCTTTTCTTCCACGCCGTGGCGCACGAACAGCGTCACCTCACAATCGAGAATCCGCAGCAATGCGAGAAGTTGACCCACCGACTTCCCGTAGTTTGTCTGATCGAGGAGCCGATAGAACTGAGCGGGCGAAGTCGCGAGCCTTCGGATGATCTCGCGCTTGCTGAGTACGCTCTTTCGCAGCCGCCTTTGCACCTCGACGGTCAGCTTGTAGAGGAACAAATCGCGAAGGAGCTTCGGATCCTCGTTGTACTCGAGCACGTGATCGATGTGGACCGTCCCCTCGCGTCCCGATTCAAGCCGGTACGTGAACCCCTCCGACGCAAGCTCCTTGTCTACACGGACCTCCCGCAGTCGGTCTTTGGAGCTCGGCGGCTGCTCAAGCTTCGCATAGGGGAACAGGTACGTCCCCTGAGCCGTACGAACTTCGAAGGCCTTCCTGCGGCTGTTCGCAGTGACGTTCTTGATCTTCAAAGCTTTCCCTGCCCTTGAAGCACGCGAATCAGCTCGAGCACGCGCCTTGGGGCGGTACCCTTCATTGCAAGATCGTTCTCGAGATCCCATTTCACGATCAGCTTGGAGCCTCTGTAAACGTGTACGTGCCGCGGGCCATGATCGCCTTTCCAGGCGACAAAGACGTAGTTCCCGCGACGGATCTTTGTCACCTGAGATGCTACCTTCCACGGTAACGAATCGCAACGTCCAGTTGATCGGCAGCATCACGAACCTCGCCGGTGTCGTCGAGGGGTTCGAGTACCCCCAAGCGCCTGCGCCGTCAGTCCATTTGTCGCAGCGCCGACTCGGCGGCCCGCACGGCCGAGTCGAAGATCCCGCGTGCCATGAGCGACGGCTCGTCCGCCGAGCGTGCTTGGAAGAGATCGCGCTTCGCCTCCTGGGCCGCGCGGCTCGCGGGCGCGGCGAGCGTCGCCCAGTCGACGAGGTGACAGGCGAGCGCCAAGTCGGTCGCGGCGAGCGCCCGCGCCCGCGCGACGAGCTTGTCGGCACCCCCGGCGAGCGCCGCAATCTCGGCCGCACGCGCCGCCTCGGGCGCCGGAAGCAGGTGCGCGGGATTGCCGTCGTACCAGCCTCCGTAGAGCCGTGCGAGGTTGCGCACGACGAACTCGGGGCGATCGTAGAGGGGCTGCAGATACGGCTTGCTCGCGAGGTGCGCCGGCGGCCGCACGGCGCGCGCGACGTCCTCGGGGCGCTCGCCGCGGTTCAAGCGCGCGAGCGTCTGCTCGATGATCGAGCGCAGCCACGCCGACGTGTCGTGCAGCGCCGCGGCGACCTCGGCGACACCCACGATCGCAGGCCCGTGACCCGGCAGCAGCACCTCGGGCGCGAGGCCTGCCATCGCGTCCATCGCATCGGCCCAGCCTTCCGCGTAGCGCTGCACCTTCTGCGGGTTGCCGCAGTTCGGGCTGCACCAGATGAAGAGGTCGCCCGTGCACACCACCTTGCGGTCGGGCGCCCACACCCACGTGGCATCGTCGGTCTCGCCGAGCGCGTGGCGGAGCTCGAAGCGCTCGCCGCCGAGCGTGAACGACATCGCCTCCTCGTACGTGACGTCGGGCCACGGGAAGCGCGCCGGCCACTCCAGCTCGGCGACGCCAAACTGCACGCGGTTGATGTGCGCGTTCAGGCCGCGGGTCACGTCGTAGCGGCGGAAGCGCGCCGGCACGCGCGCGTGCGCCAGGCGCCGCGGCCGCGGACGGCCGGCCGCGCGCGCCTCCGCGTCGAAGGCGTCGACGCCGAATGCGTGGTCGACGTGGCCGTGCGTGAAAACGATGGTGTGGACAGGCGCCGGCGTCAGCCGCCGCAGCCCCGCGAGGATCGCCGGCCCCGACATCGCGAGCCCGACGTCGACGACGACGAGACCCTCGTCGGTCTCGAACGCAGCCGAGTTGGCGAAGGCAGGAACGAAGTACGTGCGCGGCGCGACCTCTGTGGGGTCGCCGCCGCCGAAGAAGCCGAGAGGGAGCGTGCTCATGGCCGGCGATGAAACGTCGCACGGGGCGACGGGTCAAGCGCTCGCTCGAGGGGCGGAACGATCGTCGTGAACCACGTCGGGCTCCTTGAGCTTTCCCCCTCCCGGGCCTACCCTGCCCCGGCTCCGCGCCCCGTGGCGCGCCGGAGGTGACCATGCTGCTCCTGAATCCCAAGAAGCACACCCGCGCCTATCCCGATGCGCGCTCGCGGGAGATTATGCTGAAGACGATCGAGTTCTTCGAGCGCAAAGGGAAGCGGAAGCTCAAGGCCGACGATCGCGATCGCGTCTGGTACGCCGACTTCCTCGACTTCGTGAAGCGCGAGCGCATCTTCGCGACGCTCCTCACACCCGCGGGCTACGGTGCCGACGATTGCCGCTGGGACACGTGGCGGATCTGCGAGTTCAACGAGATCCTCGGCTTCTACGGCCTCGCCTACTGGTACACCTGGCAGGTCTCGATCCTCGGGCTCGGCCCGATCTGGATGAGCGCGAACGAGACGCAGAAGCGCCGCGCCGCGCAGCTCCTCGAGGACGGCGCGATCTTCGCGTTCGGCCTCTCTGAGCGCGCGCACGGCGCCGACATCTACTCGACCGACATGACGCTCACGCCGACGGGCGAAGGCGTCTACACCGCCCGCGGCGAGAAATACTACATCGGCAACGGCAACCAGGCGCGGATGGTCTCCACGTTCGGGAAGATCGCCGGCTCCGACCTCTACGTCTTCTTCGCCGCCGACTCGCAGCACGGGCGCTACGAGCTCAGGCAGAACGTCGTGAACAGCCAATCGTACGTCTCGAACTTCCGGCTCGACGACTACCCGATCACCGAGGACGACATCCTCTCCAAGGGCGACGACGCGTGGAACGCCGCGCTCAACACCGTGAACATCGGGAAATACAACCTCGGCTGGGCGTCGATCGGCATCTGCACCCACGCGCTCTATGAAGCGATCAACCACGCCGCGGGACGCCAGCTATACGGCATGCACGTCACCGACTTCCCGCACGTGCGCCGCATGCTGACCGATGCGTACGTACGGTTGGTGGCGATGAAGCTCGTCGCGCTGCGGGCAGCGGACTACATCCGCGCGGCGTCAGCGGAAGACCGGCGCTACCTCCTCTTCAATCCCGTCGTGAAGATGAAGGTGACGACGCAGGGCGAGGACGTCATCAATCTGTTGTGGGACGTCGTCGCCGCCAAGGGATTCGAGAGAGACACGTACTTCGAGATGGCCGCGCGCGACATCCGCGGCCTTCCGAAGCTTGAAGGCACGGTGCACGTCAACATCGCGCTGATCCTGAAGTTCATGCCGAACTATCTCTTCAATCCCGCGCTGTATTATGCCGTCGGCCGACACGACGAGGCCGCGAACGACGATTTCCTCTTCCACCAGGGAGCGACAAAAGGGCTCGGAAAAATCCAGTTCCACGACTCCCAGCCGGCGTTCGACGAGTACGATCTGCCGAACGTAAACCTCTTCGAGGAGCAGCTCGCCGTCTTCAAGAAGTCGCTGATGGCGGCGCCACCGAGCGACGCGCAGCGCAAGGATCTCGACTTCCTCATGACCGTCGGCGAGCTGTTCGCGCTCGTCGTGTACGCGACCCTCGCCCTCGAGAACGCGCGCATCTACGAGGTGGAGGACGACGTCGTGGACCAGATCTTCGACGTGCTCGTCCGCGATCTCTCGCGGTTCGCGATCGAGTTGCACGGGAAGGCGAGCACGACGCCGGAGCAGATGGGCTACTGCCTAAAGATGATCCGCAAGCCGGTGGTCGACGAGGCGCGGTACGGGCGTGTGTGGGAGCAGCAGGTGTACGCTCTCAAGGGCGCCTACGAGATGAATCCGTAGACCGGTGTCGACGTTCGGCGCTCACGATCATCTCGACCCTGCCGCTGCGGCCGATCCGCGCAATGAAGGGTGCGGGGTGCTTCCGCAGGAATCGCCAGACACGAGGTAGCGCTCGAACGAAAATCGCTCCAAGGTCGGCTGCCGGGATGTCGCGGCCCGTCAGGACGAACGCTCGAGCGCCGGCCCGGAGCAAGGCTTCACGCTCGATCGTGCGATAACGGATGCGTTCGTCCTTCGTGATCGCTACCCAACCGCGTGCTCCGACCTCCGAGAGCCAGACTTGATCCTCCACCTCGGGCAGGAAGTGATCGTCATGGATCTCGATTCGCAGTCCCGCGGCTCGGATTGGCGTCGAAAAGCGGTGCCGACCGAGACATCGGTCGGCAAAGAAGACGACCTGCTCAGGCGGCTCTACCCGGCTGGATCTGGAGCTCGTAGCGGATCGCCTCCTCGATCTCCTGCCGCTGGCGACCGTAATCGTCCGCGAGCTCGTCTATCGACTCCCCAGCCTTGTAGCGCTGCGCCACGATCTCAGTCGGAATCCCCGTGCCGACCAGGACCGGTCGGCCGAAGGAGACGCGGGGATCGATCATGACCGCCATCGGCTCCTCCCGGTCACGATGCCGCGTGTAGGGGTAGAGACGGATCGGAATGCCTCGAGAATCGCGCTCCACGCGTCGTAGGTACGCGGCGACGACTTGCCGCATCATCACCTGTCCCTCGCGCGAGACATTGATGAGCCGTCCGTAGTGTTCGGTGAACAGGTCGAGGCCATCGGTCTCGAAGCTCCGCTCGGCCAACGGGTGTTTGGAAGGCGGATGCCGCTCTCGATCTAGGAAGGTTAGGGCCTTCCTCACGTTTTGGAGCGTCACCCCGTGCTGGCGCCGGATCGCATCGAGCACGTGCGCCTCCACGAGATTGAGAAACGAGAGCAGAGGCGGCGTGGGCTGCGCGATCCTGAGCGGGGGCGCGAACCGTCTTCTGCCCGCTGGCGTCTCGTAGTCTTGACCCAAAAACCAGGCGCGAAGCGTCGTCACGGGTACAAACAGATAGCCGGCAGCCTCGCTGAGGCCGTACGAAGCCGTGTCCATGAGGGCGTCGCGTCGGTTGCGAGCGTTCGCTTCGAGCGTCTTCACCATGTACTCGCGGCGCAGCATGCCTCAAGGTCTCCAGCGCAGCAAGGATCCGAACGTGCCCGCCGCGACGATCAGCTGCTCGTATCCGCGCATGCCTCACCGTTCGATCTAACCGGGAGCTTGACAACAGCGGACACGCAGGGGTAGCGACGGCGATGAGCGGCCCCCCTTGCCGCGAGTAGCGTTTGGCCTTCGCTCTTCGTGTACGCGAACGGAAGAAAGGGGGGACCATGATGTCACCTCGCTTCTGGATCGTTCTCGGGGCTGCTGTTCCTGCTGCCCTCTCAGGCGAACGCGCAGTGCACGACGACGGGCGACGCCAAGGTCGTGCTGAAGAGCGCCAAGCTCGCGGCGACCTGCAACTACAAGCGGATGCTCAAGGGACCTGCTGTGACGTGCAAGAGCGTCGCGCCGCCAGACTGTGCGGGGACGCTCGTGGCCGACAGCATCGCGCTGGCCTGGGGCCTCAACAATCCCGCGCCGGCAGCGGTCGACAGAACCCCTCTGCGCCCCCAGCTCATCTGCCAGAAGACGATCAGCACCGGCGTGGTTGGCTTCATCGCCAAGAAACTTCGCTATCTGATCCTCGGACGGTCGGAGGCCGATGCCGAAGCCCTCGCCCGCCGCGCGATCGATAAGATCCCGGGCAGATGCGTGGTGGCGGTGGCGCAGGACACGAGCGGCATCGTCGTCCCGGACGTCGGCCCGCAGATGGATGCGGCCGTCCCCGGACCCGGCGGCTCGGTGCAGCCGACAGTGTTGGCCGACGCGCTCGTCACGCTGCTCGAGACGTGGGTCGACGGGGTGGGACCGGACCCGACGCCGCTCCGACCGAACATCGTGTTCATTCTCACCGACGATCAACGCTTCGACACGATCGGCCTCACCCACTCGATCGATGGCGTCACGCCCGTCATGCCGACCGTGCAGAACGAAATCGTGAACAAGGGCGTGAGCTTCCTGAACAGCTACGCCACCACCGATCTCTGCGCGCCCAGCCGTTCGAGCCTGCTCGCCGGCAAGTACTCCCACACCACCGGCGTCCACGACAACGACGCGCCGGACGGCGGCTTCCTCGCTTTCAATGACGCCTCGACGCTGCCGGTATGGCTGCAGGCCGCGGGCTACCACACCGGGATCTACGGCAAGTACCTGAACGGCTATCAGT
Organism: Deltaproteobacteria bacterium; assembly: GCA_016200545.1. Classification (GTDB taxonomy): domain Bacteria; phylum Desulfobacterota; class Binatia; order UTPRO1; family UTPRO1; genus DP-19. Next base: position 59,204 of record JACQEO010000044.1, read on the forward strand.
CGCCCTACGTCGCGCCGGGGTGGGACGAGTGGCACGTGTTCAAGAACGTCGCGTACTTCAACTACACCTTGGTGGAGAACGGCACCGAAGTAGCTTTCGGAAGCGCCGACGCCGATTACTCGACCGACGTGCTGCGCGACAAGGCGGTGCAGTTCATTCAAAGCGCCCCGGCGCAGCAGCCCTTCTTTCTCTACTTCGCGCCGAAGGCCCCGCACGCACCCGCCACGCCCGCGCCGCGGCACGCGGGCAGCTTCTCCGGCATCCCGCCGTGGCGGCCGCCGAACTACAACGAGGCTGACGTCTCGGACAAGCCCGCGTGGCTCCAGGGCATCGCGCCCTGGAACGCGACCATGCAAATGAACCACGACAACTTCAACCAGGCGCAGCTCGAGACGCTCCAGGCCGTGGACGAAGCGGTCGCGGCGATTCTCCAGGCACTGATCGCCAGCGGGCAGGATCAGAACACCATGGTCATCTACGCCTCCGACAACGGCTACTCCTGGGGCTCGCATCGCTGGGAGCCGAAGCAATGCCCGTACGAGGAGTGCATGCGTGTCCCGCTCGCGATCCGCTACGCGTCCCTGGCGCCGCTGGCGCGCGCCGAGTCCGGATTCGGGCTCAACATCGACCATGCGCGGAGCTCGCCGGTGCCACGCCCGATTCAGGAGTCGAGGGCATGAGCATGCTGCACCTCTTGGATGGCACCGCGTCGAGCTGGCGATCCGACTTCCTCGAGGAACACTGGAACGGCACGATCCCCACCTACGCCGAAGTGCGGGGCATCCCGTGGAAGTACAATGAGTACGACACGGCCGAGCGGGAGCTGTACGACGAGTCGTCCGATCCCTTCGAGTTGACGAACGTCGTCAACGACCCCGGCAACGCCTCGGTGGCGGCAGGGCTCGCCGTGCGCCTGCGCGAGCTCCGGCCGGACTGGCCCTAGTCGGCTCGAGTGTCCGCTCATCCTGCGCTGGTGATGGCCGGCCTCGCGCTGGCGGGCGCGGTCGCGCTCGGCGCCGCGTCGCCGAATGTGGCGGGCACCTCCGCCATGGTCTCCTTCGCCGGCGGGCACACGCGCATCGGCTCCGAGGGCGGCCCTCCGGCGGAGACACCCCCGTTCATCGTGGACGTCAAGCCGTTTCTCTTAGCAGGATGCTGAAAAACGGTGGCAGCGCACGTGAATTCTCTCTTTGAACGACGTGGTGGGGCTCGTGCCGAGCTTACACCCTCGCCCGGTCGGGCTCTTGTTCGCGCTGCGTTGCGAGTCGCTGCACGCTCCGGCC
>JACQEO010000045.1 GCA_016200545.1 Deltaproteobacteria bacterium
CGTGCGGTCGTGGCGCCATGGGCCACGCCGCCGCGCAGTGTGATGGTCACGACTTCACGCACAGCCGAGGGTCGCGCGTCGATCACGACGGTGCGGGAATAGCTCCTCCCTCCGAAACCCCGCGTCAGCGGCTTCGTTCTCTTCAATGGGAGTGGCCAAGTTGGCCGCTTACGTTTTCCGAGCGCCTGATTTCAGCTACTTGTCGCGAGCGTAGGAAAGGCGAAGGTGTCCGAATCTTGGATGGAGTGGACATCCGATGAAGCAGGTTCCTTCTCTGGACCACGGACCGGCAGCCTCCTGGGGAGCTGAGCGAAGTTGACCTCCTCGGTGACCAGATCTCCCAGGAAATTCCCCGAGAGCTTGCGGCCAAGGATGGAAGACGATCGTAAAAAAGCGCCGCGTTTCAATCGCGCGGAGCGCGGTTGTCTGATGAGCGTTTCCTGAATCACGCAGCTCGCTTGAAGCGCAACGTCCCCCGCGCTCCCCATGGTCGAAAGCCCGCGCTTTTCGGTCTATGCCAGCGCACCCTTCGGCGACCGATCGCGAATCGTCGAGATCGATACGTCGAAAATCAGAGCCGCCATCGAGTCGCCGCCCCGCACGGATCACGTCGAAACCAGAACCCCGCAGCGACTCCGCACAAACCCGCCCCAGCGCGCCCTGTGCCCCGATCACCATCACCGACGGAGCCAGCTTCCCCCCGCCAACGGTTCCTATTTTCATTTCGACGCCCCTGTTGATCCCGCAATCCCACCCGGGTTCGCGGTTCCGCTGTCGCCCCCCGTGGCCGCGGCGGCCAGAGCCAGAACCACTGCTCGCAGGCAGATCACCACCGGGAATATGATGGCTGAGGAAGTTATGTCGCTCAGCCGGCTGGCTTGCGCCACATCCGCCAGAGCGGGGGCGAGTCCTTCCCCAGGGTGAACTTCTCGGTGATCGCGAAGCCGTGGCGCTCGTAGAGCGCGAGGTTGCGGGGCGTCGTGGCCTCGAGGTAGGCGCCGACGCCCTCGCGGTCGCAGCGATCGAGGATCGGCCGCATTAACGCGGCGCCGATCCCCCTGCGCTGCCACTCCGGGGCGATGCCGACGAACGGGAGGTAGTAGTGGTCCTCCACCGGGTGGTTCGATTCCAGGGCAGTGAGGGCGCGCATGACCCGCGGGAGTCCGCGGCCGAAGGTCGAGATCATCGCGGGAAGAAGGCGAAGCTGCTGCAAGACGGGGACCTTCCATTGGCCCGGGAGCTCCCAGACACAAACGCCGGCGACGCCGTCGGTGGTGTAGCACTCGTCCTGCTCCAGCCAGAGCTTTCGCAGATACAGCCCGAAGGCCCTCTCGCGACTCGACTCGTCGGGCATCGCCCACTGCACCGCCGGATCGTCGTGAAAGGCGCGCGCGAGGACCGACGCGAGCCGCTCCCACTCTCCCGCTGTCGCCTTGCGGACCGTCGCGGCCTCGTGCGTGGCGATGTCCAGTATGCGGCGAGTGTCTACCTGGCGGCCCATGATGTCCATCCTCGTTGCGCCTATCTCCCCACTTCCTTGAACCCCGCCAGCCGCGGGTGGTCGCTCGCGAGGGTCGGCAGTCCGTCGTTCACGGTCACCCAGTCGACTTTCTGATCGAAGAACGTGTGACCCTCCGGCTCACGATCGATCGCGCCAGGAATGCAGGCACGAGCGACGTGAGTCTCGCCTGGTGCGATCGTGGACTCGAAGAACATCATGGTGCCACAGCGCGCGCACGACCCACGCCGGCTTTGCTTCGAGGACTGATACCAATGAAGCGCGTCAGCGTCGGCGATGATGCGTACGCTGGCCTGCGGGAATCCCACCCAGGTCACGAAGGCGGCGCCGTGCGCCTGCCGGCAAAATCGGCAATGACAGTGGCCACAGAAGAGCGACGGTGCTGCGGCCACGAAGCGCAACGCGCCGCACAGACACTGGCCTGCCAATTCGCTCATGTTGCCCTCCTGCAACCTCGGAGCCGGGATGCTCTCGAATCAGGCGCGCGCCGTCAAGGAGATCGTTCGACGCATCAGAGAGAGCGGTCAAGTCCGGCCCGTGGTGGAACTCCGCGCGCTGGATTCGGCGCTCGATCTCAGCTCCCGCGCCACCTGCTCCGCGCACGCCATCGTGCCCATCGTGGCTTCTGACGATCACACCACCTGGTAGCGCGCGCCGCCACTCTCGAGCACGACGTCCGCGAACTCCGCGCGCCCGCGTCCGTGGCGGAAGATCGACACCGCGATGAGCCACGCGGCGACGATCCGCCGCGGCGGCGCGCCACCGATCGCGGTGCGGTGATCCTCGAAGACGTTCCGCGTTTCCGCGGTCCAGCGACCGAGCTCACCTGTCCCCGAGCGGACGACGATGTGCGTCTCGCGCGCGTTCCAGGTCGGCAGCGGACACGCGTAGTGGGTGCCCGCGGGCAGGGCCGCGCTCCAGTACCAGGTAAGATCCTTCCCGTCGTCGAACTCGAGCGCCAGCGAGAGATAGTCGTGCGTCCGCATCGAGTCCTCCGCCTCGCTGCTCGGAAGCTCGTCGACCTTCCAGCGCCATGACAGCCTCGTGTCCGGGGCGAGTGGGAAGTCGATCGGCTTCTGAATGATCCCGACGTCGCTGTCGGCGTGCACGCGGATGGCCGGCCGTCCCGCCGCTTCGCACGGCGCGAAGATCTCGCTCTCGCCGAGGAACCAGAGATGGCGCCAGCCCTCTGGCGGGCAGACGGGAGCGCGGAGCCGCGCGAGCTCCGACTCGAGGAGACGGTCGGTCGGCGCGAGCCGCGCGAGCGACTCGAGTCCCCTCATCGCCTCACCGTTCCAACGGACGACGAGGGCGTCGATCGCGCCGCCGCCCGCGGCATAGAGCGCGACCGGCGTCGCGAGGTCGCCTTGAGGGCTCGCCCACTCGCCTTGATAGATCCCGAGAAAGAGCCTGCCGCCGGTCACGGCGGTGAGCGTGAACGTGTCGCGGGTGCCGTTCCAGATGGTCCCACGCTCGCCGATCCGGCCCCACAGATGAAAGCGCGGCGAGCCCCAGAGGCCGAGCGCTTCAGAGCCGAGCGCTTCAGAGAGGAAGATCTTTCCGGTCGCGAGGAGCGTCAGCTGGTCTCCTTGCCGCACGTCGACGCCGGTGTCGGTCCACGGCGGGCGGTTCCCGGGCAGTGTGAGCAGCTTCCAGTCGGCGATCGCCGGCGGACGATCGTTCGCCAGGCAGTCGAGCAGGCGGCGGTGCCGCTCATCGAAGCGCTCATCAGCGGTCGCGGGCAGTGTCATCGTTCGAGCCGGATCTCAGGCCCGCATGCTCGGCGCTGGCAATGAGGTCGCCAGCCGGCGTTCCGCATCCCACTTCTGATACCGGTCGCCATGGTCCTTCGCGTGCGAGACGGGAGGAACGAGGACCGCAACGGCAAGGAGCAGGGTCAGGACGCGTAGATGCATCGGTGTCATCGGGCTGGGCTGGCGTACGGGATGCTCCACTCGCGTCAGGCCGTCAACGAAAATCGACGGAAGCGGACAGCTTGGCCGGAAATGGGACGGAAACTACCCAACGCGGCGCGTCAGGGAAAGATCACGGCGTCGCTTCTCCCAGTGGCCGGGATGCTCTGGTTGACCAAGGTGTGACAGCTACAAGCAGTGACAAGGGCAGTTGCACGGAGGCGGTACCTGGTTGTAAGGCCTCAGTCTCCGTAGGGGGGTGGTTTCGTTTGGGTCTTACGTATAATTATAGTATACAGACCGCCATGGACACCAAAGACGAGATCGCTCGATTCGTCGATCAGGTACGCAAGCGGTGGCCCGTGGCGCGAG
>JACQEO010000014.1 GCA_016200545.1 Deltaproteobacteria bacterium
CGTCAACCCCCAGCCCAAGTCGAGGCCGCCTACGCCACCGGGGACCCGCGGGCACCCGGCCAGCCTCGAACGCCCCCCTGCGAACCGACCCTGGAGAGCCGCTGGCCTGCCGTCCTCCGCTTAGATGGATACCCCCACAGCTACGGAATCGGTGGGGTCACCGCTGACGCAGCGGGCCGACGCCGCCAGCGTCGATGCCACCAGACCCATTCGTCGGGGTGTTGGCGGATGTGGGCCTCGATCACCGCGGTGTAGGACGCAGTGAGGACCTCGACGTCGTCTCGCCTCGGGTCGACTGCGGGAAACGGCGGCAGCGCGCGGATGACGTGTCCACCCTCCGGCCGGCGGGCGATGAAGATCGCGACCACCGAGGCACCGGTCCGAAGCGCCAGCGCCGCCACACCGCTCGGCGTCGCCGCGAGCCGTCCGAAGAACGGAACGAAGACGCGGGGGCCGCGCGTATCCTGATCGATGAGCAATGCCAGGATGCGGTTCGCACGCAGGGTCTTGAGAATGGCCCGACCGGCGTGCGGACTGTCGCGGAAGATGGTCGTCACGCCGCCGCGCGCGCGCACGGCGACCAGCAGCCGACCGAGGAGCGCATTGTTCGGGCGCCGGCCGATGACGTCGACGGGGAGACCGATCGCGGCGCAGTACGCCGCGAGCAGCTCCCAGTTACCGATGTGGCCGGTGATCGCAAGCAGGCCCTTTCCCTGCGCGAGCTCGGCGCGGAGATGGTCGATGCCCTCGGCCGAGACGTAGCGGTCGAGGTCGGCGCGGAGCGACGGGAACTTCGCGATCTCGGCGAACGACCGTCCGACGTTCGCGAACGCCGCACGCGCGATCGCGCGCCGGCGCGGCAATGTCAGCGCCGGGAGGGCGATCGCGAGGTGTCTCTCGGCCAGACGCCACGGCCTCCCGAGCCACGGTGCCACGGCGCCGGCGAGACCGCCCGCCACGGCGAGCGCGGCGCGCAGCGGCAAGAGTCGGAACAGTGCCATGACGACGACGAGCAGGGCGCCGAGCAGCGTGTCGCGGGTCTGGCGGAGCGCGCGCCGCATGCGCCGGACCATGGGCGGGCGATGCCGACGCGGGAGCGGCGCGGCCGCGACACGAACCACCGACGTCCGCCTAGACGACCCGCGCACGAAGGAGGTCGTGGAGATGGACGACCCCGGTCGGCCGCCCCTCGTCGTCGACGACGAAGAGCGAGGTGATCGCGTGCTGCTCCATGATCGCGAGCGCCTTCGCGGCGAGCGCGTCGGCGGCGATCGTCTTCGGACGACGGCTCATCACCGCGGACGCGGTGCGCGCGAGCAGATCGCCGGATGCGGCGAGGGCGCGGCGCAGATCGCCGTCGGTGACGACGCCGGCGAGCCGTCCGCTCTCGTCGACGACCGCGGTCACACCGAGGCGCTTCGACGTGATCTCGAGCAGCATGTCTTTGGCGGGCGTGGAGGTGGCGACGCGTGGCAGCGCATCGCCACGGTGCATCACGTCGAGAACCTTCAGCAGCTTGCGGCCGAGCGCGCCCGCCGGGTGCAACGCCGCGAAGTCCTCGGCACGAAAGCCGCGATGCTCGAGAAGCGCGACCGCGAGCGCGTCGCCCATCGCGAGCGTCGCCGTCGTGCTCGCCGTCGGCGCGAGACCGAGCGGACACGCCTCCTCGGCGACGCTGACGTCGAGGACGATGTCGGCGGCGCGCGCGAGCGTCGAGTCGAGAACCCCGGTCATCGCAACCAGCGGCAAACCGAGCCCCTCGAGGATCGGCACCAAGTCGAGGATCTCCTCGGTCTCGCCGCTGTTCGAGACCGCGAGAACGAGGTCCTTGCGCTCGACCATTCCGAGATCGCCGTGCAACGCCTCCGCGGCGTGGAGGAAGAACGCCGGCGTGCCGGTGCTGGCGAGCGTGGCGGCGATCTTGCGGCAGACGTGCCCCGATTTTCCCATGCCGGTGACGACGACCTTCCCGGCGCAGGCCGCGATCAGCTCGATGGCCTCGACGAAGCTCCCGTCGAGTCGATCGGCGAGCGCGCGAATCGCCGCCGCCTCGATCCCGAGGACGCGGCGCGCGTGCACCAGGCTGGCGTGGGTCGCCGCCGACGCGGCCGCCGTGTCGGAACGCGCCGACTCGCCCGCGGGCGGGCGGGCGGCCGGTTGCTTTCCACCGCCGCGCGCCGCGGTTCGGGCGCGCGACTTCGGGGCGCGCACGCGCATCAGGCGCGACGCTCCTTCAGGACGCGATCGAGCGCGACCAGCGTCGCGAGCAGCGCCGGCAGGTCGGCAAGGCGGAGCGAGTTCGGTCCGTCGCTCAGCGCCCGGTCGGGATCCTCGTGGACTTCCATGAAGAGGCCGGCGATGCCGGCGGCGACCGCCGCCCGCGCCAGAATCGGCACGAACTCACGCTGCCCGCCGGAGGCACCGCCGGCGCCACCGGGGAGCTGTGCGCTGTGCGTGGCGTCGAAGATCACCGGGTACCCGAAGCGCGCCAGAATCGCCAGCGCGCGCATGTCGGACACCAGGTTGTGGTATCCGAAGCTGACGCCGCGCTCGGTGACGAGCAGCTGGTGATTGCCGGTCGCCGTCGCCTTCGCGATCACGTGCTCCATCTCGTCGGGCGCGAGGAACTGCCCCTTCTTGAGATTCACCGGCTTCCCCGCAGCGGCGACCGCGGCAATGAAATCGCTTTGTCGGCAGAGGAAGGCGGGCGTTTGCAGCACATCGGCGACCGCGGCGACGGCCGCGACCTGCCCCACCTCGTGCACGTCGGTCAAGACCGGCACGCCGATCTCGCGCCGCACCTCGGCGAGGATCGCCAGACCCTCGTCGACACCCGGGCCGCGGAAGCCGGCGCGCGACGTACGGTTCGCCTTGTCGAAGGACGACTTGAAGACGTACGGCATCTCGAGCCGGCGTGCGATGTCCCGCAGGCGCTCGGCGTGGCGCAAGGTGGAGTCGCGGCTCTCGATGACGCACGGGCCGGCGATGAGCGCCAGCGGTCGTGACGCGCCGAACGTGACCGGGCCGACCGCGACCGTGCGCGGCTCGCGCGCGCCGTCGCCGCCCGGCGTCGCGCCCGTCATCGCCGCGCGGCGCGCATACCGCGCAGCGGTAGGGTCTCGTGCTCGCGCAGCTTGTGCTGGAGCGCCGCACGAATGAAACCGCGAAAGAGCGGATGACACTCGAGCGGACGCGACTTGAACTCGGGATGGAACTGGCAGCCGACGAACCACGGATGGTCGGCGATCTCGACGACCTCGACGAGCGTGCCGTCGGGCGAGAGTCCCGAGAGCCGCATGCCGTGCCCTTGGAGGGCGTCGCGGTAGGCGTTGTTGAACTCGTAGCGGTGGCGGTGGCGCTCGGTGATCTTCTTCTTGCCGTAGGCCTTGGCCGCGACCGAGCCCTCGCCGAGAACACAGGGATACGAGCCGAGGCGCATCGTGCCGCCCTTCTGCGTCAGCCCCTTCTGCGTCGTCATGAGATCGATCACCGAATGCGGCGTCTCCGGGTCGACCTCGCTCGAGTGGGCGCCCTTGAGACCGCAGACGTCCCGCGCGAACTCGATCACGGCCATCTGCATCCCGAAGCAGATGCCGAAAAACGGCAGCCGTTCCTCGCGCGCCCAACGTACGGCGGCGATCTTGCCCTCGGTGCCGCGCGGCCCGAAGCCCATCGGCACCAACACGCCGTCGACATCGCGGATCGCGGCGAGGCCTTCCTTCTCGATCACCTCGGAGTCGACGTACTCGAGATCGACGGCGCACTCGTTCGCGAGCCCGCCGTGCGCCAGCGACTCGTTCAGGCTCTTGTACGAGTCGACCACGTCGACGTACTTGCCGACGACCGCGATACGGACGCGCTCCTTGGGATTCTTCGCGACCGCAACGATCTTCTTCCAGCGGCCGAGGTTCGGCGTGCCGGTCCAGATGTTGAGGCGTTCGGCGATACGCTCGTCGAAGCCCTCGTCGTGGAACACCAGCGGCAGCTCGTAGATGCAGTCGACGTCCTTCGCCGTCACCACCGCGTTCTCCTCGACGTTGCAGAAGAGGGCGATCTTCCCCTTCAGCTTTTTGTCGAGCATACGATCGGTGCGGCAGAGGAGCACGTCGGGCTGGATGCCGAGGCCGGTGAGCTCCTTCACGCTGTGCTGCGTCGGCTTCGTCTTCAGCTCGTGCGCCGTCGAGATGTACGGCACGAGCGTCAGATGCACGTACGCGACGTTCTCGCGGCCGCGATCGGCGCGGAACTGTCGCACCGCCTCGAGGAAGGGCAAGCTCTCGATGTCGCCGACGGTACCTCCGACCTCGCCGATCACGACGTCGAAGCCCTCGGCGGCGGCGAGGAAGCGCGCCTTGATCTCGTCGGTGATGTGCGGAATCACTTGCACGGTGGCGCCGAGATAGTCGCCGCGGCGTTCCTTCTCGATGACCGTCTGGTAGACACGGCCGGTGGTGATGTTGTTCTTCCGGCCCATGCGCGTCGTGACGAACCGTTCGTAGTGCCCGAGGTCGAGGTCGGTCTCCGCACCGTCGTCGGTGACGAACACCTCACCGTGCTGGAACGGGTTCATCGTGCCCGGATCGACGTTGATGTAGGGATCCATCTTGACGAGCGTGACCTTGAGGCCGCGGCTCTCGAGCAGAGCGCCGAGCGACGCCGATGCGAGGCCCTTACCGAGGGAGGAGACAACCCCGCCGGTCACGAAGATGAACTTGGTCTTGGCGCTTTTCCCACTCATCCGTCGCCCTCCACCAAGTGCCGGACACGCTCGAGATCCTCCGCTGTATCCACTTCCGGACCGGCACTGTCAACGAGAACCATTTTGATCCGCACGCCGCGCTCCAGCGCGCGCAGCTGCTCGAGTTCCTCGGCGCGCTCGAGCGCCGAACGCGGCGCCGCCGCCAGCGCGAGGAGCGTCGCGCGCCGCCAGGCGTAGAGCCCGAGATGGCGATACCCAAACGGGGCGCCGTCGCGCGCGCCGCGCCAGTACGGCAGCGGGCTGCGCGAGAAGTAGAGCGCGAACCCGTCGGCGTCGGTCACGACCTTCACGACGTGCGGGTTCCGCCACTCCGCCTCGTCGCGAAGCGGCGTCATCAGGCTCGTCATCACCACGGTCGGATCGGCGAAGGGGGCGACACACGCCGCCAGCGCATCGGGGTCGATGCACGGCAGATCGCCCTGGACGTCGAGAATCACGTCCGCGGCGAGATCGGCGGCGACCGCAGCGACGCGATCGGTGCCGGTCGCCTGCGCGCCGGTCGTCACCACCTCGCCTCCGAAGGCGCGCACGGCGGCGGCGATGCGCGCGTCGTCGGTCGCGACCAGCGTGCGGTCGACCCAGCGCGCGTGCCGCGTCCGCTCGTAGACGTGCTGGATCATCGGCGCTCCTCCGATCACCGCCAGCGCCTTCCCGGGCAGGCGAGTGGAGTCGTAGCGCGCCGGAATGACGGCGACGATGCGTGGACGGTCGACGGACACGACGGCAGCTCCCTCGGAAAGAAAAAACCGCGGTCGCGGCGCCGGCGGATCCGGCGCACGACCACGGGGTTTCCTTATAGGAAGGGTCGTGAGGCGCTGTCAAAGCGCGCCCGGCGCGCACGGGTATCCCTTTGATCGGCCACGTGCAATCGCGGACCTGATTGGCTAGAGACTTGCCCCAGGAGATCGACCATGGCCGACGAGACCCGGATCGAGCGCGACTCCATGGGCGAGATACGCGTCCCCAAGGACGCCCTCTATGGCGCGTCGACCCAGCGCGCGGTCGAGAACTTCCCGATCAGCGGCTATCGCTTTCCGCGCCGCTTCATCCACGCGCTCGGGCTGATCAAGGAGACGGCGGCGCAGACGAACCAAGAACTCGGGCTCCTCGCACCGGAGCTCGCGGGCGCGATCCGCGCCGCGGCGGGGGAAGTGGCGAGCGGCGCCCTCGACGCGCACTTCGTGCTCGACATCTTCCAGACGGGCTCGGGCACCTCGACGAACATGAACGCCAACGAGGTGATCGCGACGCGCGCCTCGGTGCGGCTCGGCACCAAGGTGCATCCCAACGATCACGTCAACATGGGACAGTCGTCGAACGACGTGATCCCGACCGCGATGCACGTCGCGGCGCGCGCGGCGGTCGAGGAGGACCTGGTGCCCGCGCTCGGGACGCTGCGCGACGCGCTGGCGCGGAAGGCGGTCGAGTTCGACCCCGTCGTGAAGATCGGCCGCACGCACCTCCAGGACGCGACGCCGATCCGCCTCGGGCAGGAGTTCGGCGGCTACGCGCGGCAGATCGAGCTCGCGATCGAGCGCGTACGCGCCGCGGCGCACGGGCTCGAGGAGCTCGCGCTCGGTGGTACCGCGGTCGGGACCGGGATCAATACGCATCCGTCGTTTGCACCGCGCGTGGCGGCGCTCCTCGCCGAGCGCACCGGCCTTCTCTTTCGCGAGGCCAGCGATCACTTCGAGGCCCAAGGCGCGAAGGACGCGATCGTGCAGCTCTCCGGCACGCTCAAGACCATCGCGGTGAGTTGTACCAAGGTGGCGAACGACGTGCGCTGGCTCGGCTCCGGCCCGCGCTGCGGGCTCGGCGAGATCAACCTGCCGACGACGCAGCCGGGCTCGTCGATCATGCCCGGCAAGGTGAATCCGGTGATGGCCGAGGCCGTCTTGCAAGCGGCGGCGTTCGTAGTCGGCGCCGACGTGACGGTCACCATTTGCGGCCAGGGGGGGACCTTCGAGCTCAACGTCATGATGCCGGTGATGGCGTACCAGCTCCTCGAGAGCATCCGCATCCTGAGCAACGCCGTGCGCCTGTTCGCCGAACGTTGCGTGGCCGGGCTCACCGCCAATCCCGAGCGCTGCGCGGCGGCGATCGAGCAGAGCCTCGCGATGTGCACCGCGCTCGTGCCGGCGATCGGCTACGACGCCGCGGCGGCGATCGCCAAGGAATCGTTCGCGACCGGGAAGACGGTGCGCGAGATCGCCCGCGCGCGAAACGTGCTCTCCGACGAGGCGCTCGCGCGGATCCTCGATCCGCTGCGGATGACTGAGCCCGGCGTGCCCGAGTAGCGAACGCTAGTGTCCCGTCTCGGAAATCGCAGGCACGCCAGGGCGTCGAGCCGCGCCGCTGGCAAGGAGGGCGACCGAGGCATAGCAGCGAGCTATGCCGCAGGGAGCACACCGCAGCCAGCGGCGATGGATCGGCGGTCTGGCGTGCCTGCGATTTCCGAGACGGGACACTAGGCGCTTCCTTCGGGGGACGCCGCGCCCGCGGCGTGCCGCCGACCGCCGCGCCGCCCCCGGCCGCCACGCCGTCGCGACCGCCGCTTGCCTCCGCCCGGCGCCTTCGGCGCCGGGCTCTCGGCCGCATCGGTACCCTCGGCCGCGGCAGCCGACGACACATCCGGAGCGCCGGCCTCCGCCTCGTCGTAGGTGCCCTCGACGGCGGCGGAGACCACCTCTGCCGTGGCACCGACGAGCCGCACCCGGCCGTTCGATAGCAGCTCGACGTCTTTGATGCGCCGCAAGCGCGTGACCAGCCGCGGCGATCCGGGTGGACGTTGAAACCCTTCGGCCTTGAGCTCGAGCGTCAGGGTATCGAGACTGACACCGCGTCCGGGATCGCCGGCGGTGAGTCGCGCGATGGCGGCGCGGATCTGATCGAGTGACGCCGAGTGCCGCTCCTCGTCCGCCCTCGCCGACGAGGCCGCTGCGGGAGGTACATGCACGTGCGCCGCTGTCGCATGCGCACGCGGCGCGTGCGTCGCGCCGCCTTCGCCACGCCGGCGGCGTCGCCGACGCCGCCCGGTCGCGCGCCCGTCGTCGGTCGCCGGCGCCGCCGCCGGGGTGCGCTCAACGACGCCGGCGCCGCTCCGGTACGTGATGCGGCGAAACTTCACGCCGAGCCGGGCCGCGGCGTCGCCCACCGCATCGAAGGCGCGATCGTCCGACAAGATATCGAGCGCGTCGCCTGGGGCGGCACGGCCGAGCCACATCCCCGCGGTGACCGCGATCCAGAGATCGCTCCAGTCGGGAACCCGCGGCGCCGGCGCGCTGTGCACCAGATGCGCACCGCGCTGCGCGAGCATCCGCCCGAGCTGCTGCCCGACGACGCGCCAGTTGCCGACGGCGCTGAGGTCGGTCGTGACCCGGTCGATCTTCAGGCCCTCGAGGACGCGCACGAGATCGACCTCGCTGCTGGTGTTCTCGACGTCGATGAAGACGGCGTGGCGCGGTCCCGAGCGCGGCGCCGTCGACGAACGGGCGGGCAGAAAGTCGAGCGCCGCGTCGTCTCTACTTGCTGCGGACGCGGGTGCGGCGTCGGGCGCCGTCGGGTGCGCGCGGGTTTTCGCGGCGGGTTTCGCCGCCGCGCCGGTCGGCGTCGCGGCAGCTCCCGTCAGTTTCGTGCCGCGCGAACGACGCGGCGCCGGCGTCGAAGCGTTCGTCGGCTTGGCGCTGGGTTTCTTGGATCGCGATGACGGCAAGGTGGTCAGGCTTATGCCCCCGTTCTGCGGAATAGTCGAGCACCGGCCGACGTCCAGACGGTGCGCGCGCAGGCATCAGTAGCGATTCTTCCAGAAGACGTCGATGCCGCTCTCGCCGAGCGTATCGCTCGAGGTCTCGATGCTCAAGTGCGGTCTGACCGTGTACTCGACGCGGATCTCCTGCACACTCTGTTTCGCGAAGCGGTTCGCCAGACTCACGAAGACGTCGGGCGCGATGTACTTCCCGAGCGTCACCGCCGCGCCCTGCGAGCCGACGCCGCCGGTCTCGAACTGGAGCATGTCGAGCCCGAGCGTGTCGGCGACCGATTGGCGCAGCTCGGAGGCGACGTAGGTGCTGGCGACGCCGATCGCCTGCTCGCGGAGTCCCGCCGACTCGCCGCGGCTGAGCGCGCTCGCCGGCTTCCCGAAGAGCAACACCGAGAGGATGTCTGCCTGCTCGAGCGCCGGCTCGCTCTCCAACGCGAGCGTCGGCTTGGTGAGCGTGCCGCCGATCTTCACGCGGACGGTGTAGTCGCCGGCCTTGTAGATCGCGGTGAGCTCCAGGAGCGGGTTGAAGTCCTGCCCGTTGAAGCTGACCCGACCCTCCTCGAGCGTGAAGGTCTTCCCCTGGAACGAATACCAGCCGCGGACGGTGTCGATCACGCCGGCGAGCGCCAGCTCCTGCGCCGGCTTCTTCCACGCAGTCATCCAGCCGCGGAGCTCGATGTTGGTGTCGGAGCGCCGAATCCAGGCGTCGTGCGGAACGGCGATCTGGACCGTGATCGCGGCGCGATCGTAGACGCCTGGTGTCGGCGCACGTACGGGTGCGGCGAGCTCCGTCGCCGTGACGGACTGTGGCGTCGGATGCTCACCGCCGGCCGCGGGCGCCGCCGGACCGATCACGGTGATGGTCGGATCCGGTGGTCGCACCGATCCGGGCAACGATTCCGGAACGAGGAGGACGAGACGATCGGTGGTGAGCGCGCCCTCGACGACCGGCGCCGCGACGGTGCCTGTGAGCCACATCCAACCGCTCGCCATACCCGCACCGAACTCGTTCGCGAACAGCGGGAAGCGATCGAGCTGGAAGCGGCCGTCTATCGTCGCGCCCTCGGGGCCGACCCGCGCGCTCCCGCCGCCCGTCAACGTGCCGTTGCCACTCACGATGCGCAACGTCTCGATCGAGACCACCGTCCCTGCGAGCGTCAGCCGCAACTCGATCGGATCGTAGGTGAGGCCGACCGGGACGACGTACGCCCGCCCGCCCGCGATCGCCAAACGACCGCGCGCCTCGGGTTGCGCGATCGTGCCGCCGAGGATGAGGTCGGCGTTCAGCGTGCCCGCGAGCTTCGAAACCTGGGGAAGCAGCGGATCGAGGAACGCCAGGTCGATTGCGCTCGCACGCAGCGTGCCGGAAAGCGTGCCGGCGGCTGCGTAGGCGAACGGCGACAGCGTCAGGTGAAGTGGCGACGACGCCTCGAGCGCGAACTGGCGCGGCCCGTCCTGCACGACGCGCACCGTGACCACGGCGCGGCCGCCGCCGACGGTGGCGTCGACGGCGGCCGACTCGTACCGCACGTGCTCGATCGCCGGCCGCTCGATGACGACCTGCGCCTGCACCTCGGGCGCTGGCGCGGACCCTCCGAGGTGCGCAGTCGCCGACACCCGCCCGGCGATCGTCGCTTGCACGCTGGCGCCGAAGGGCGCCAGGTCGAGACCGTCGACGTGCAGGCTCAAGTCCTCCGTGCCGCTGCTGCCCGCCTCACCGTCGACGCGCACGAACGCGTGCGACGTGCGGAGCGCGAGATGGTCGATCAGCAAGCGCTCACCACGTTGCGTGATGACCGGCGTGCCCTCCGCGCGCCAGGTGTCGTCGCCGACGTCGAGACGCAGGGCGGAGAGCGTGACCCGACGCTCGCGCGGCGCGAGCGCAGCCTCGAGAACGAGCTCGTGCCGGTGCCGGGCATCCTCCTGAACCTGCAGGGTGGCGTTCGCGACCGCGCGCGCCCCCACCTGCTGCTGCCAATGCCCCTTCAGGTCGAGCGCCGCGAAGCGGCGGCCGGCGGCGTGCAGATCCTCCGCGTGCGCGTCGAGATCGGCGCGCCCGCGCCCGGCGCCGATGCCGGCGGCGGACACGTGAGCGGTGAGCGTACCCACCGCGGCGTCGGCGCGCGCCAGCCGCCGACCGGTGACCGTGGCACGTACGTCGAGATCCGCGAGCCCGCCGTTCGCGCTACCTTCGATCGCGAGGCTGCCGGCGAGCGGCCCAGCGCCCGCGATGCGCGCCACCGGCGCGAGATCCGCTGTCCGCACCGCGTAGCGCAGGACGCCCGTCGCCGCGGCCGGCTGCACGCCGAGCGCGAGCGTGCCCGACGCCTGGAGCTGCAGGGCGTCGGCGTCGATCCGCAGCTGATCGATCGTGAGCGTCCCGTTCGCCGCTCGCACATCCGCCTTCGCACTCGCGACCGCGACCTGCCCGACGCGGCTCGGCGTCATCGCCACATGCGCCTCGGCGCGTGCCGTCTCGCGACGGAAGCCGGTGCCGGCGAGCGCGAGCGTCGCGTTCAGGGCCGCGTGCAGATCGGGGCGGCCGACGAGCGGTACCGGATCGAGTCCGCGCATGGTGAGATGGAGATCGTAGCGCTCGTCGGCGATGCCGACGGTGCCCCTCGCCTCCGCCTCGCCCGCCGCGAGCGCCGTCGACGCCTCGAAGGTGACCTGTCGTTCGGCGAGCTCGGTCTCGAGGGAGAGCCGCGACAGCGTCCGTCCGCTCACGGCGGAATCGTCGAGGGCGAGCACGGCGCGCGCGGCCGCCCGGTCGAGCGTCAGCCCCTTGCCCTTCACCCCGAGCGTCCCGGTGAGGTCGGTGACCGGCTGCGCGGGACCGAGGAGACCGGCGGCGTTCAGGTCCGTGAGCCGCGCACGGATGTCGTAGCTCGGTGGATCGCCGAGGCCGACGTTCCCTTCGAGCCCGACCTCACCGGCGTCGCTCGTGATCGTGCCGTCGACCGCCGCCGACGCGGCCGGTCCCGACACGTGCATCGTCGCCATGAGATCGGTGGCGGGCACGCCGACGCGGAGGAACCGCCGCACCTCGGCAGCCGCGAGATGCGGCACCTCGACGCGTACGTCGTAGGTTCCGTCGCCGCGCCCCGGCAGGCGTGCGTCGGCCCGTAGCTCCGAGGCGTCGGTCCGCAGATGGATCCCGTCCGCACGAAGTGCGCCGTCGACGCCGACGCCGACCCTTCCGCTGAGCTCGGCCACGCGCACATCGCGTCCCGGAAACGTCGCCGAGAGCGTGTCGAGCGTCAGCACCTGACCGTCACCACCGGCGCGCGCCGAACCGGTGAAGTGAAGATCGCGGAGACGCCAGACGTCCGTCGCTCGCACTACCTTGATCGACGCGTCACGAACACGGACGGCGTCGAACACAACGTCGAGGCCGCTCTGCTCCGACGGCTCCGGTCGCGGCGGAAAGAGCCGCGCGACGTTCCATCCGCGCTCGTCCTCGACGAGCGCGAGCGCGAGGCCGGAGACCTCGACGTCGCGCAGCGCCAGGCCACCGCCGGTCACGAGCTTCAGAAGATCGTAGCGCGCCGCCAGGTGGCGCACCGCGAGAACGCGCCGTCCCTCCGACCGGAGCCGCAGGTCGGTCAGCACGACCCCCCGTGCGAGATTGCCGTCGAGACCGCCGAGCGTGAGCTCGCCGTTCAGTTCGGCGTTGAGGCGCATGACCACCTGGCGTCGCAGCCAATCGTGGAACGCCGCCGTCCGCGACACCACCGCCGCGACGACGGCGAGCGCGACGACGAGCGCCGTCGTGCCGATCGCGATCCGGCCGATGCGGCGGCGGGGACGCATCAGAACGCCTGTCCGATGCTGAAGTGGACTTGCCACCCCGCCTCGCCGCGCGGCCGATCGAGAGGAAACCCGAGGTCGACCCGCAGCGGACCGACGATCGTACGGTAGCGGACGCCGAAGCCGACTCCGAACTGGAGGTCGTCGAGGGTGTAGCTGAAGGGCGACTCGCGGACCTCACCGGCGTCGAAAAAGACGACGCCTCCGAGGTCTCGATAGACGGGCGTCCGGAACTCGAGGTTCCACTCGAGGACGCTACGCCCGCCGAGCGGCGATCCCCCACTCGTGAGCGGTCCGACTTTGTAGCGCGCGTATCCACGTGTGCTGTTGATCCCGCCGGCGAAGAAGCGCCGGAAGATCGGCAGCTCGCGATCCCCCCCGATACCATCGCCGCCCCCGATGCGAACGCGACCGGCGAGGACGCGTGTCGCAAAGACCGGCACGTATCGCTTCGCCTCGAAGACCACCCGATAGAAGGAGAAGTCGCCGCCCCACGGGCCGCCCGCCTGCTCGCCGGTGAAGTTCAGCACGCTCCCCTGGTGCGGATCGAGAAGGTCGACCGTGGTGTTGCGCTCGACGAGGGCGGTCACGCTCGAGACGATGCCGCGCGCCTTGAAGTCGTCGAGACGCGCCTTGGTCTCGTCCGGCACGTTACTGGTGTCGTCGTATTCGAGGTTGTAACCGAGCGCCGCGTGTACGTCCGGCAGGAAGCGGCGCTCGATCTGTGGAGCGAGGCGAACGCGCGCGACGGTGAAGCCCGGCTCGTCCTCGCGCTCCTGGGTGAGCGGTACCACGAACGTCTGCTGCGGATGCAGGAAATACGGCTGGCGGAACTCCCCTTCCACCGCCTGGGTGATGGACGACCCCTTCAGGCGGAACCCGAGTTGCCGTCCGCCGCCGAGGAAGTCGTAGTGCTGCCAGCGCACCTCGCCGCGGAACTCGTCCTCCAGGCCGTAACCGGCGCCGATCTTCACCTCACGTGGCGGACCCTCGGCGACGGTGATCGCCACGTCGACCACGCCGCTCTGTGCGTCGAGATTGACCGGCTTCACGGCGACCGAGCGGAAGAGGTGAAGGCCGAAAACGTTCGCCTGCGTCTTCTCGATCTTGCGCGGGTCGTACGCATCCCCCGGACGGTACCGCAACTCGCGCGTGATCAGTCGTTCCTCGATCGTCTCGTTGCCGGTCACCGCCGTCGCACCGAACACGGCCGGGATGCCGCGGGTGATCGTGTAGGTGACGGCCGCGCGCTCGGACGTGGTGTCGACGACCGCGGCCTTGGTAACGTGCACGTAGGCAAAGCCGCGCTGTCGAAAGTATGCCTCGAGGCGCGCGCGGCTCTCGTCGTACGCGGCCTGGGTGAAGACCGCGTCCGGCGGCAACGTGACCTCGCCACGGAGCGCGCGCTCCTCCTCGGCGCTCGGCGTGAAGTCCGTGGTCACGAGCCGCACGGCGTCGAGACGCACCGCGCGTCCCTCGTCGACGCGCAGCACGATCGTCATCGCGTCGCCGTCGATCTCGAGATCGTGGGTGACGGCGGCCTCGTAGTGACCCGACTCGCGCAGCACCGTCCGCACCCGCTCGAGGTCGCTGCGGAAGATCTGCGGGTTGAAGACGACCCGGCTACGCCACCGCGCCCAGAGGTGGTACCATGGCGGTAACTTCGTCAACATCGCGTCGCGGAGCGTGCTCGCCGCCACCGCTCTCGCGCCCTCGACGCGGATCGCGCGCACCGTGTAGACAGCGCCCGCCGGCAGCTCGTCGACCGTCACCGCCGCGACGTCGCAGGCGATCAGCAAGGCGATCAGTCCCGCCACCATCGCCCGCAGCCGCATCGGCGGGATTATCCCCCGCCATCAACCGACGGGCAAAGTCGCGCGCGCCGTACTTCAGGAACGAGGCAACGGCGCGCCGTCGGGCGACGTGGTCGTCGCTTCCGCGAGCGCGCGATAGACGGCCAAGACGCGCTCAGCGTACCGGCGCGGTACCGGCGCACCCCGCTCGAGCCGACGCCGCACACGGCTCGGTCCGAGGTTGTACGCCGCGAGCGCGGTCGTGCGATCGGGGAACTGACCCTCGAGGTGTCGCAGGTAGCGCAGACCGACGGCGACGTTCGTCTGCGGATCACGGAGACGCGCGGCGCGCGGCGACTCTCCTCTCGCCGACTCGCCGGCGACCGCGACGCTGCGTGCCGCCTCCGGTCGGATCTGGAGCAAACCGACCGCGCCTTGAGACGAGACCGCGTTCGCGCGGAAGTTGCTTTCGATCTTGATCAGCGCGAGCGCGTAGAGCGGGTCGAGGTGCAGCGCGCGGCTCTCGCTGTGGACGATCTGCGCGAGCTCCGCCGCTTGCACGCGGCTCGCGCCTTCGGCCCGCAACAGCCGCACGAGCGCCGCGATCTCCTCGGGCGTCCAGTGGACGCGCTCGCCGGAGCGAACGTCGGCCGGCAGACCGGCGTCGACGTTGGCGACCCTCGGCATGAGAGTCGCGAACAGCGCCAGGGCGGCGACCGCTGCGATGTACCGGAGCAATCGAGTCACGTGCGCACTTTATATGCGGAAGAGCCCTTGAGCGAACGCCGCGCGACGCTTGTAGTGTCGTTCCCGTGACGCTTCTACCGAGCCGAAGAACGGCACTCCAAGTGTAACTAATTGATTCTTAGTTCATCCATCGGCCGATTGCCGCGGCATTGGGCTTGCTTCTGGAGTCCGCACGGAGCTGTGGCCAACCCGGTGTCTGGCATTGCTGACGTGTTTGCCTGAACATGCATCATGCGACATTGCGAGATTGTGGCACAAGCGCATGATATGACTGGATTTCGAGCGTCTCCAGGAAAAACTATTTTCTTGACAGAGCAGACGCGAGGCTCTTATAGTTGCCTCGCATTCAGAGACAGGTGTCCCGAGGTGCCGTACCACGATGTGTCGCATCACCTTTTCTTGTGGGCGCTTCTACCGTGATCGCGTGCGAGCGATCGTCGTAGTCGATGGACGCTCGCATGAGCAGAGAAGTGCAATGACGGACGGCAGGGCGGTTCGGTCTTTGGGAGCTGAGCGCTGAACGAAAGCCGATGATGACCAAACGTACGTCTCTCCGGTGTGTCGTGGACTGCACCAACGTGCGTTCTGATCGCCATCCCCAACCACCCCTACGAAGGAGGGTAACCATGAAGAAACAACTGCTAGGTGGCCTGGCAGCCGCCGTGCTGGTCGTCGGCGTTTCGGCCAGCGCGGTACATGCCCAGTGCGCATTCCAACATCCAGTTGCGGCAGGGAAGTTCGCGGGCTCTTTCGTGCAAGCCTTCGTTTCCTGCGGCAACGTCGGCGGCAACTCGCCGAACTCGAACGCAGGCGGCGGTGCCGCGCCTGCCTGCAAGCCTCCGGAGACCTTTGCGCAACAGGCCGGATCGCCCTCGGGCAGCTGGAAGTGGGGGGCGAAGGGTGTCGCCTCGATCTCGTTGAAGTCCATAAAGCAGGCGCCGCCGGTTCCCGCCGTCAGCCCGGCGGATTCGTCCGACGTCAAGATCGCGCTCAAGGGGGCGGGCCTCGAGTATTCCCCCGGAGTCCCCGTGAACAGCAGCTCCGGCGCTCTCTCGACGGTCACCCGCGCGACCTTCAATGATCGGACATCGGGCGACGTCACCGTCGTCGACTTCCCGGTCAATTTCCCTCTCACCGTGGTCAACGGCGCGGTGAAGTTGAAGACCACCGCGGACACGCAGTTGAATGCCGACACCCTCGCCGGTCTGCCGCATTGCACGAGCCTGGAGGTCGTCCACAACACCATCGTCGACGAGAACGGCAACGCGTTCGGAAACATCGGTATCTTCAACCCGTAAGCAGCTCTCGGCGAGCAGGCGGCTTTTCGCCTGAACGTCCTCGCGAGGCCATCCGCCGTCCACGGCGGATGGCCTCTTTGTTTGTGGAGGTGTGAGATGGCCATTGGGTATTGGTTTGCGATCGGCGTGGCAGTGCTCGCCGGCTGTCACCGCTCCGAGTCTCCGGGCTCCGGCGCGCGTCCGTCTCCGTCTCCGGTACCGACCATCGAGGTATCGTCGAGGCAGGCAGCGCCCCCCGCCGCCGACGACGCGGCGAACGACAACGACGACGACAAGCCGATGGGGCCGGAGTTCGAGATCGACGCCGACGCCAACTGGTATCTCGGGTTCCCCCCGATGACCGTGACCTTCACCGCGAAGGCGCTGAACGGCGCGCCACCTTTCACGTACACCTGGCACTTCGCGGACGGGTCGCCCGACGGTACCGGAGAGTGGATCGAGCATACCTACGTCGAGCTCGGTGCGTACCAACCCTTCGTCGAAGGTAAGGACGCGAACGGGGAGCTCTCCCAAGTCAGCTTCTTCGTCAGGGTCGTCACGCTCGAGGACTGGGCTCGGATAAAAGAGGTCGATCCGGCGCTCTTGAGAGCCACGCCCTCTCCGACGCCGTAAATGCGCAGCGGTAGAAACCGCGTGACGCTGTGCGACGGCGTCGTGTCCGCGGGAGCATCCGGGACGACGATCGCGAGATCGAGATCGGGTTCTTGGGGTTGCAGTACGACACCGCTGAGGTCGCCTCTCGATCCGTAACGCAGCCCGATCCAAATCACGGGGCGTCCGCTGGCAACCAAGCCTCGCATGATGCCACGCCACCGCTGCCCGCCCTCGCGTAGCATCAGCGTCTCGCGCCCGGTTGCGAGCCAGAGCGGCACCTGCAGCTGTACGTCGGCGAGCTCGCGGTCGATGGCGACGATGGCATGCTCCGGCAGGCGGTCGGCGATCGCGGCGACGGCAGCGAGATTCCCTTCGTAATACGGTTGGCCGCGCGCCGGGATGATCGCACGGACCTCGAGGCCGACGACGACGGCCATGAGCGCGATCGCCAAGGCAGCGGCGCCGCGGCGCGAAGAGGCGCCGAGCCAGGTGAGCGCGGCGCTTCCGGCGATCGCGATGCCGGGCACGACGATCGGAAGGAAGCGGCGGATCGCCCACGGCTGATACGGCGAGATGCGCGGATTCAGCCCGAACACGATCACCTCGAGAAGCCAGACGAACACCGCGACGCGCAGGGCTTCCCCGCCACGACGCCACACCACGGGCGCACCGAGGACGGCAAGCGCGAGGAGCGGCCACGAGCAGTACGCCGCAAGCCAGGAAAGAGCACGCCACGGAAAGATCAGTCCCCCGATGCGGACGTACACCACGACGCCGACTACGAGGGCGAGCGGGGCGAGCAGCCTGAGCGTTCCGCGCACCAGGCCGATACCCGAGCGATGCCCGGCGACGGCGGCTGCGAGCAGCAGCAGCGCCAGCACGGCGGTTGCCGCCCACAAGCGTCCGCTCTCGCGGGCGGCCGTCAGCCAAGGAAGGATCGCGAGGTAGTGGAGGCCCATGTCGTTCCGAAGATACGCGAGATGATGGCTCGGTGAGCGTGCTGCGATGAACGCGGCGATACCGACCAGCGGAACGAGCCCGGCAATCAAAGGGAGGAGCGGCACCCGCATCCGTGTCCACGCCCACGTCAGCACACCCGCCGCGCCGAGAAACAGAAACGTCTCGGTGCGCGCCAGTCCGGCGATGCCGAAGACCGCGCCGGCGAGCAGCGCCAGGCGGACGTCGCGATCGGTCGCCGCCCGCTGCAGGAACACGAGTCCGCTCCAAATCGCCGCGGCCGCGAGCGGCTCCGGCATCGCGAACTTCGCGAACCACCAGAACGCGAAGTTCGCGATCAGCACCCCCGCCGTCGCGGCGGCGGTGGCGAGACCCATTGTCTCACCCGCGAACAGCACGACGGCCCACACGGCAAGCGCCGCGAAGAGCGGCGCCGCGAGCAGGCTCGCCGTCGCACCGCCCATGGTGCTCAAGATCGCCGTCCAAACCGGCAACAACGGAAAGAAGGCCGGCGTCGCGATGGCGTCGGCGAGCGTCCGCATCAGCAGCCCGCCGGGCAGCCGGATGAACGGACCGACGCCGTGCCACCCGACGCTGGGAAAAATTCCCTCGGCGCTGCCCGCCGGCAGCAACGGAACGACCGTCTCCGGCACCGAGAAGCTGCCGGCGCGAGCGAGATGCACGCCGGCGTTGACGTACATCGTCGAGTCGGAGGCGGCGATCACGGTCTCGTACGGCGGCCAGCTCCACAGCACGGTCGCGAACGCGGCCACGGCGGCGAGCACCTGTACGGAGCGATCGGCCGCCGGATGGGCGGCACGCCGCGTTTCGGCGCGGGGTCGTCGACCGAGTACGACGCAGAGCGCGCTCGTCCCGGCAACCGCTGCCAGCAGCGTCACGAGCGAGAAGCGACCGACTTCACCGAGCACGAGCCCGGCCACCGAGCCGATCGTGATCCCGATCCAGATCCTCGCAAAAAGATCCAGCGGTGCCGAGGTGGCGCGTGCCACGGCCCAGCCGGGCACGTAACAGAGCACCAGGACTAGCGCGACGGTCGCGCTCGCGCCGGCCGCGCTCAACGGGAGGTGGGCGAGGCGTCGGGCGCGCTCGAAGCCACGGGGCTCGGCGCCGCCATCCCCTCCATATGCTTGCGATAGTTGTCCATGACCTCGTGTTGGATGATCTTCCCCGCCGCCGCCATTCCGTCGGGCACCGAGCGCTTGGCGTTCGCCGGATCGGCGAAGTAGTCGTTCACCAGGGAACGCCAGCGCTCGAAGTCCGTGTGCGAAGACGACGGCAGCCACACGCGCACGTCGTGGCGCTTTTGGAGGCTCACGGCATCGAGATAGCCGACGATGTAGCCGCGCTGAAAATTCTCACCGAAGCCGCGCCATGCGTCCAAAAGGGTGTACCCGGACGCGACGGTCGCCGCCATGCAGAAGCCCGCGAACCACGCCAAGGCTGCCGTCCCCATGATGCGTCGCATATCGAATCCTCCGCCTCGCCCTCGATCCATTACTCAGCGCTCACCGAACCGTCAATCCCGGTTGCCGGCACGCGACGACGCCAGCGCCCGCTTGAGGAGGGTCAGATCGTCGGCGCGAATCGCACCCACCGCGATGCTCGTCGCGACGAAGAGCGCGCTCGCCACGAGCGCCACGAGCGGCGCCGGCCCGGGCAACCGCATGCCGGCGAGCGCGAGCACGAGCGCGGCCACGATCGGTCGACCCAGCGGCCGAATGCAGGCGACGACCTCGGCGCGGATCGCTGGCAGCAGGACGAGCATCACCTGCGCCAGGACACCCGCCGCCAACGAGACCGCGGCGGCGCCGACGAAACCGAGCCGCGGCACGACGACGAGCGAGAGCCCGACCGTGACGAGCGAGCTTGCGGCATTGATCACGAGGAGCACGCGCTCGAGCCCGCGCGCGATCAGGAGATTGGTGAACACTGAGCCCGTCGCCGCGAGCAACGCGAGCCAGATCGAGATCTGCAGCGCCGGCGCGGCGGGGAGGTAGCGCGCGCCGAAGAGCACCGCGATGAGCGTCGGCGCGGCGATCGAGACGGCGACGATCACCGTCAGCGCCAGCAAGCCGAGCCAGCGGATCACGCGCACGCTGAGCGCGCGCTGCGCGTCGCGGGCGGCGACGTCGTAGGCGGAGAGCGTCGGCAGGAGCACCAGCATCAGCGCCTCGGGAAGGAGCGCGAACGCCTCGGCGAGGCGCGAGCCGGCCGCGAGGTAGCCGCTCTGCTCGGCGCCGGCGAGACTGAGGACGACGAGCTGCCCCACGCGCAGCGTGACCGTCAGGAGCACCGCGTTCAGCGCCAGTGCCCAGCCGGAGCGCGCCAGCGTCGCGGTGACGGCGTTTCGCCAACGCGGCCGCACGCGCCGCGCGCGGCGCGCGATCGTCGCGGCGGCGAGCGAGGTTCCGAGCTGCCCGGCGCACCACGCACCGACCACCCCCGACAACCCCAGGTCGAGGGCGCGCGCGACCGCGAGCATCGCCGCGAACGCCGTGACGTTGGCGAGCGCGACGATGCAGAGCCATTCGAGGCGCTGCTCGGTGCGGAAGATGGCGCGCAGCACCGCGCCGCTCGCCGCCACCAGCCCGGCGGCGGCGAACAACAGCGCCCCGAGGTCGATCGGCAGCAGACGCCTCCCCACGACGACGAGCAGCACGCCCCCCGCGGTCGCGAACACCAGGCGCATCGCGAGCGCGCCGTCGACCAGCCGGGCGACGTCGCCGGCCGTCCGCTGCGCCAGCAGCCGCACCAGCACCGGCTCCTGGCCGAACTCGACACCGAGCTGCACGAACGCCAGCAGCGCCATGAGCCCGGCATACCGCCCGAAGCCCTCCGCCCCGAGCGTGCGCGCGATCACCAGCAACAGCAGCATCGCCCCGCCCTTCTCGATCGCGGTGGCGGTGAGCGCGAAGGCGGTCGCGCGCGCGGTACGACGCGGATCGAGAGCGGCCGATCCGGTCACTGCTTGACGGCGAGCACGCCGAGGCGCGCGTTCATCCCGACGGCCGCGCCGGCGGCGAGGATCATCTCCAACGGAATGCGGAGCACGGGCGACAGGCGATAGCGTCCGAGATAGACCTTGCCCTGCTGCAGCGTGTGCAGCCGGAAGCCCGCCGTGTCGACGAGGCGGCGGATGGTCACCGGCGTGAAGTAGTGGAGGTGCGGGGCGACGTAGAGACGGAGGAGCAGCTTGTCCGCCCACGGACCGCCGGCGCGCGCGTAGGCGTCGACCACCGCGGTCAAGAGCGAGCGCTGGTTCGGCACGGCGATGAAGACCGCGCCGCCCGGACGCAACAGCGCGTGGACGCGCCGCAACGCCGCCAGCGGATCATAGACGTGCTCGAGCACGTCGAGCATCGTCACCGCGTCGAAGCGCTGGCTGTCGAAGTCGTGCTGCTCGAAGGAGCCGACGGTGATCCGCACGTCGAACTCGCGGGCCGCTTTGTCGGCGGTGAGCGGGCAGATGTCGACGCCGGTCGTCGTCCATCCCCGCTCGCGCGCAAGATGCATGAAGATCCCCGTACCCGCCCCCACGTCGAGGAGCGTACCGGGTCTCTCGAGCGCCTGCTCGAGGTCGGCGAGGGTTTGCCGCATGCCGCGAATGACGGGATCGTCGACGAAGTCGCGGTGACAGTTCTTGAAGAAGTCCCGCACCTCCGGATAGGCGGTCTCGTCGGTGTACCCGAGCGTCTCGACCGCCACCTTCTCCTCGATCGAGGGCAAGGGGTCGGCGCGAATCAATCCGCAGCGCGCGCACCGCAGCACCCGACGCCAGCCCATGTCGTGGAGCAGTCGATAGTCGGACTCGCCACACAGGGCGCACGGCACACGCGCGAGCATCGGGGAACGGCATTGTCGCCGAAATGCCGATTGATGGAAAGGCGCAAGGATCGTGCGCTATACGGGCGGAACGTGGCGGAGCCCCAGGAGCCGGTGGAGGACACGCCGAGGGGACGCGCGGCGCGCGGGCCGGGTGCGTCCATCGCGACGATCGTCATCGGCGCCGTGCTGGTGGCGATCGCGATCGGCGTTCGCGGCGATTTCCCGCTGAGCGACGATTGGTCGTACGCCTATGCGGTGCGGTCACTCTGCGAGGATGGCACGCTGCGCCTGCTACCGTGGACCGGCGCGAGCCTCGTCCTGCAGGCGTGGTACGGAGCGGCGCTCTGCCGTCTCTTCGGCTTCTCGTTCGTCGTGCTCCGCGTCGCGACCGTCGTCCTCGCGACCACGGGCGTGATCGGCTTTCATCTGCTGCTGCGTCGTCTCGGCGTTCGCGGCAGCCTGCTGGCGATCGCGACGCTGCTCCTCGCGCTCGACCCCCTGTACGTCAACCTCGCGTTCACGTTCATGACCGACGTACCCTTCACCGTCGCCGCGGTGTGGGCCGGCTATTGGTACTTCCGCGGTCTCGCCGAGCGTCGCGACGGTCTGGTCCTCGCCGGCGCGCTCAGCGCCGCCGCGGCGCTGCTCATCCGCCAGCACGGCATCTTCGTCGCGGCGGCGGCGACGCTCGCCATTCTGCTCGCACGCGATCGACCGTGGCGGGCGCGTGCGCAGAGCGCGTGCGCCGCGGCGCTGCTGCCGGGTCTCGTCTTCGTCGCCTTCCACGTCTGGCTGCTCGGCATTCACGGCGTGCCGCCGGGCTACGCGAACAAGCTCAGCGAGGCGCATCACGTCACGATCGCCGGCGTCGTGAACTGCGCGTTTCGCGCCGTGGAGTACCTCGGCCTCTTGCTCGCCCCGCTCGCGCTCTTCGTGGGCGCGTCCCTCCGCAGGCGCGGCGCTGTTCTCGCGCTCGGCTGCGCCGCCGCCGTCGCGACCGCGGCGGCGGCGCTCTACCTGCGCGAGCACGCGCTCATGTTCTACCTGACGAACGTCCTCTACGATCTCGGCCTCGGCGCCGCGTCGCTGCGCGACACGCTCTTCCTCGGCCTGCCGCCGCCGACGCACGTCGGAACCCCGCTCGGCGTGACCCTCACCCTCGTCGCGACGGTGTCGGCCGGCGTGCTCGCCGCCGGATGGACGATCGGTGCAGCGCGCCTGCGCGAGCCGGCGCCAGCGTTCCTGACGCTCAGCTTCGTGCTGCTCTTGACGGGCAGCCTCCTCCACACGCGTTACTATTTCGACCGCTACATCCTCGTGGTCGCGCCGTTTGCGATCGCCGCGCTCTTGGTCGAGCCGGCGGACGCGCGCGCGGGCAGTCTCGGGGTACGCGCGGGAAGTCTCTTACTAACGCTGCTCCTCGGGTGGTATGCGGTTGCCGGGACCCACGACTATCTCGCGTGGAACCGCGCCCGTGACCGCGGCCTCACGGCCCTGCAGCGCGACGGCGTCGCGGCGACCGAGATCGACGGCGGGGTGGAGTTCAACGCCTGGCAGCTCGCCGCGACGCTCGATCGCTGGCCGACCGACGCCGACGTGCGGATCGGCACGGAGTCGCGGAAGAGCTGGTGGTGGGTCGTGGACGACCGTTTCGTCCTGAGCTTCCGCCCGTTGCCGGGCTATACGGTCGCGCGCGACCTCACGTTCGCGCGCTGGCTCGTGCCCGGACGCGGCCACGTCTACGTGCTCGCGCGCGCGACTGACGCCGCCGGCGGCGCGACCGCCGCGCCAAGCGGGAATCACGGGCGGCAGAACGCCACGAGATCGAGCGCGTCGGGACGGCTCTCGTCGACGATGGTGAAGTCGGCGGGTACGATCGTCCGCGTCACCGCGGCGGTCACCGCGACCCGGCGGCGTACCACGCCCGAAAGCTGCGCGAAGGCGAACCGCACCAGCGACGACGGCAGCCGGTGGCGCATCCCGAGCGGATCGAGGCGCAGCAGTCGGCGCACCTGACGCGCACGTTCCTCGTCGAAGGCGCGCACCTTGTCGTTGCCGACGACGCTCGCCAGCGTGACGCGCGTGAACACCCGCGACAGCAGCGCCCGAAACTCGTCGGCGGTGTACTCGTATACGTGGACGGGGTTCTCGGAGACGCTCATCAAGCGATTGGGCGTCGTGATCATGAGCGTGCCGTCGGTCCCGAGCGCGCCCCGCACCGCCGCGAGGAAGAGTATGGGATCGACGAGGTGCTCGATGACTTGGAAGTTGGTGACCAGATCGAAGCTCCGGCCGATCTCCGGCAGATCGCGCACGTCGAGTTGCCGGAAGGCGAGGTTCGGACGATCCGCGTACGCGGCGCGCGCGACCGCGATCGGCGCCGCGGCGTAGTCGATTCCCGTGACCGATCGCGCGGCTTCCGCGAGCAGCACCGTGCCGAACCCCTCGCCGCATCCGGCGTCGAGGACGTCGCGATCACGCCCGAGCGCGCGCGCATGCAGATAGGCGACGAGGTGTCGCGCCTCGTCGTACGCGAAGCCTTCGCCGCGACCCGGGCGCTCGGCGCTGAGCTTGTTTCTCGCGACCGTCACCGTATCCCCATCCTCCCCTTTAACGCGCCGCGAGCGCACGCGGTACCCTCCCCTCCACCTTCGCCGTCGCCGTCGTCAGCGCACGCACGACCTGATCCGCATCCTCGACGCGCACGCTCGCGAGGGCGGCGCGCGTGTCCGCGGTCGGCGGCAGCTCGCCGAGCCCCCACACCGCCGCCTGCCGGATCGCGACGTCCGGGGATCGGCTGGCGTCGCGCAAGACGGACACGAGCGACGGATCCACGAGCGCCGCCGCGATCCAGACCGCGTCCGCCGCCGCCGCGCCGCCGCCGGCGATCACGTCGCCGAGACAGCGCCGCGTCTCGACGTCCGCACCGCCGTCGCGCGCGAGGAGCTCGAGCAGCAGCGCCGGTACCAGCGCGACGACGGCGCCGTCCCGCCTGTCGAGGAGCGGCGTCAGCGCGCAGCCGAGATGCGCCGGCGCGAGATCGACGAGCGCGAGCGCCGCCGACGCGGTCGACGTGGCGTCCGCGAGTGGCGTCACGCCGCTGCGCGCGGCCGATGGGGTACCGGCCGCGAGACGCGCCCGCAATGCGGGTTCCGACGCCGCATCGCCGAGCGCGCCCGCGACCACCGCCGCGAAGGCCACCGCGGGCGCCGGCGCGTCACGGTCGAGCAGCGCCGTGCGCAGTGCGTCCGTCAGCGCCGCGCGGCCCGGCCAGGCGTCGACGTCGAAACGTCCCGCCCAGAGATAGCGGCGCGCGACCAGCTCGGCGCGCGTCCGCTCCATCGCGTCGAGCGCCTCGCGAATGAGCCGCGGATCGGCACCGCGAGCCGTCGACAGAAGGTACGAGGCGGCGCGCGCGTCCCGCGCATCGCGGATGGCGCGCAGCAGGAGAAGCTGCCGGCGGCGGTCCAAGGCCTGGGCGGCGACGTCGACCTCGAGCCCGGTCCCGCCACGCCGCTCGACCGCCGACAGCACGGTGCGAACCGCGGTCTCGCGCACGGCGGCATCGTCGGCGGTCGCCGCCTGCAGCAGCGCCCCGAGGTCGGACGCGGCGACCGATTCCTCACCGGGTGCGTCGGGCACGGCGTGACCGTCAGCGGGCGCGGAGCGACCGCCGGCGACCGCGGCCAACACGTCGTAGCGTCCGGCGCGCGCGACCAGACCGTAGCGGGCGCGGACGAAGCGACGCAGCAGGAAGTAGTACGGCGGCGCCTCGTCGAAGAACGTGAAGTGGCGATTGACGCTCACGAGCGCGGCGGGCGCGTCGGCGGCGAGCGCGTCGACCACCTCGGCCTCCTCGCCGTGATCCGGCCGACCGGGAAAGAAGTACGTGTAGGGCGTCGGATTGCGCGCCCCGGTCAAGAAGAGCGCGACGTCGAGCGCCGGAAACCCTAGGGTTGCCGCGCCCGTGGGCACACGGCTCGCGAGCGCCGCGCTCGCTGCCGCGAGACTGCGGAGGTCGGCGGCGTGCGTCGCCTCGACCCCGACCCGCGCGACGGCGAACGGCAGCACGAAACGCGGTCGCGTGCCGAGCGCGGCGACGCTCGGCGAGATGCGCAGCAGCATGACGGCACCGAGCACGATCGCGGCGACGACGCCGACGCCGCGACGTCCCCACGACCCGGACGCACCCGCCTGCCACCAATCGAGGACGCGATCGAGGAGCACGGCGGCGAACGCGGTGGTGAGCGGCAGCGCGCCCACGAGGTGCATGAAGTCGGCGCGCGGATAGAGCTGGAGGTGCATGAACATTCCGAAGAGGAGCAAGACCGACGCCGCCGCGGCGCACGCATCCCGTCGATGCCGCCAGAGCCAGCACGCACCGGCGAGGTGCACGAGCAACGTCAACGGAAACGCCGCGCTCTCGAGCTGCCAGATGAGCGACCACACCAGGCGCTCCGGCATCACCGCGACCCCGGCGATCGCCGCGACGCCGGCGCCGATCGCGAGCACCAACGCGCCGAGGGCGAGCCGGAGACCCACCCTCCGATCCCGCACCAGAACCCCGAGCAGCGTGACGCCGATCGCCAGGGCCGCGACCAGCACCGCCCAGCGTTCGAACGCCGGGTACGGCGTGTAGTAGAGGCGCGCCGCGCCGGAGCCGACCAGCAGCACTTCGCGGAGGAATCCGCGCACCCCGAGCCGATGCACGAAGTACGCGAGCCACGGGAGCGTCGGCGCGGCAAACGTGCCGAGCAGCATCGCCGCGTCGCCGAACGTCCCCCGCCTGCCGACGCGTGACGCCGTCGGCAGCGCCGCCAGCGCGAGCGCGATCGGCGCCAGATAGACGAGCGCGTCGGTCGGCGCCGGCACGCCGCCGAGGGTGACGGCGACGACCGCGAGCACGGCGGCCCAGAGCCCGTACCAGACGACCGCGGACGGTGTACCCGATCGCGTCGCCGCCGGCGCTCCCGATCGGTCACCGTCCGGTAACAGCAGCGCGGCGAGCGCGGCGCCGAGGACGAGCACGCCGGCGTTGGGCTTCATGCTGAACGTCACCGCGGCGGCGATGCCGGCGACGGCGAGCAGCGCGCGACGCCGTCGCCGCACGAACGCCGTCATCGCCCCCGCCGTCGCGATCCAGCCGAGGGTGGCGAACCACGCCGGATACGGCACGTTGAACGCACAGAACTCGCCCGGCAAGACCGGGATGAACGCCACGTAGAGCAAGGGCACGAGCACGGCGAGCGCGGGGCGGACGAGACCCGCGAGCAGTAGCGCGAGGCCGCAGGCCGTGAGGGCGTGCACACCACCGAGCGTGGCGCGGAACGCCGGCAAGGCGCCCGTCAGCTTCCAGAGACCCGCGCTCAGGTAGAAGTATCCCGGCGTGTAGCCGGTGCGGAAATCGACGTACGGCACGTCGCCGCGGAGGACGCGCAGGAGCTCGTAGAGCAGGGTCCCCTCGTCGTCGAGGTTGAGGCCGTAGGCGCGAAACGGCAGGACGTACGCGAGCGTCGCGACGAACGCGATCAGCCCGGCCGCGAGGTGCGGGCGACCCCCGGCCGCGCCACGCTCAGGCACGTCGCGACTCGAGCACGCGCGCGATCATCGCCTCGGTCTGATCGGCGATCGCGTCCCAACTGAACTCGGCCGCCCACGCGAGCGCGCCGGAACGCCAGCGGCTCCACGCCGCGTCGTCTTGCAGGACGCGGAGAATCGCGTCGGTCCACGCCGCGACGTCGCCGTAGGGAACGAGAAGGCCGGTGGATTCATGATGCACGGAGTCGCGCAGACCCGGCGCGTCGCTCGCGACCACCGGCACGCCGCACGCGTTCGCCTCCATCACCGTGAGCCCCCAGCCCTCCTTCTCGGACGGGTTCACGAACACGCGCGCGGATTGGTAGAGCGCGACCTTCTCGTCCTCGTCGACGAAGCCGCGAAACTCGACCGCGTCCGCGACGCCGAGCGCACGCGCGCGGCGCTGCAGATCGGGTAGCGCGTCGCCGCGGCCGACGACGACGAAGCGCGCCGCCGGCACCGCCGCGAGGATGCGCGGCATCGCGTCGATCACCACGTCGATCCGCTTGTAGCGTTCGACGCGGCCGAGCGACAAGATCACCGGCCCCGGCCCCGGCCGCGTCGGCGCCGGACGGTAGCGGGTGTGATCGAGCCCGTTGGTGATGACCGAAATGTTGCTCGCGCGCACACCGCGCACGATCAGATCGTCGCGCGTGCTCGGCGAGACGGCGATCATCGGCACCGAACGATAGACACGCGGGATTGCGAGCTCGGAGAGATACGTCACCGCCGCCACCGGCACGCTCACCTGCTGGAAGGCCGTCGTCCCGAACAAGTGGTGGACGATCGCGAGAATCGGCAACGGCGAGTAGAGGGCGGCGAAAAACGGCAGCTTGCTGAGGTCCTCGATGAGCACGCCGGCGCCGACGTGCGCGCGCGCCAGACGCCGGTAGAGCGCCGGCCCACGCACGTAGAACGTGTAGCGATTGCCGACGTGCCGCACGTCGAGGCCGCGCACCGTCTCGCGCGCCACCGCGCCCGCATAGCCGGCGCAGATGAGCGTCACCGGGAAGCCGCGCGCCGCGAGCCGGCTGAAGATCTCGAAGAGATGCACCTCGACCCCGCCGGCCCTCGGGTTCGCGAGATCGCGCTCGTTCAGAATGAAGAGGTGCGGCCGGCCGCCGGCCACGTCAGAGCTTTCCGCGCAGGTCCTGCATCCGGAGCCACCACACGATCCACAGCGCCTCGATGCTGATGCGCTTGTTCATCTTCGAGTCCCCGACCGTCCGATCCATGAAGATGATCGGTACCTCGCGGATACGCATGCCCTTCCGCCACAGGCGATAGGTCATCTCGATCTGAAACGCGTAGCCGTTCGAGCGTACCGACGGGAGATCGAGCGCCAGCAGCGCCTCGCGGCGCCAGCACTTGAAGCCGCCGGTCGTATCGCGCACCGGGAGCCGGGTGACGGCGCGAATGTAGGTATTGCCGAAGTAGCTGAGCAGCAGCCGCTCGATCGGCCAGTTCACGACCGTGATGCCGTTGATGTACCGCGAGCCGAGGACGACGTCGGCGTGTTGCGCGTGCACGAAAAACTCCGGCAGCGACGCCGGCGGGTGCGAGAAGTCGGCGTCCATCTGCACGATCAGCTCGGCGCCCATGTCGAGCGCGCGCGCGAACCCCGTCTTGTAGGCGGGACCGATGCCCGCGCGGCGCTCGCGCGTCGCCAGGTGGACGCGCGGATTCTGCCGGCGCATCTCCTCGACGACGGCGCTCGTCCCGTCGGGCGAACTGTCGTCGACGACCAGGACTTCGATCTCCGGATCTTGCGCGAGGATCTGCGGGACGATGCGCGGGATGTTGTCGCGCTCGTTGTACGTCGGAATGACGACGACTTTCTTCGCCATGATCGATCCGGTGCGGCGCTCAGCGCAGACCGAGCGCCTCGAAGGGCGGATCGCGATCGCGCAGGCCGTCGAGCCAGCCGCGAACCTTGAGCACGACACCCGCGGCCTCGCCGGTCACGAGCCGTCGCACGAAGACGAACGGCAAGGTGAGCACGATCGCGAGCGCGAGCTTCAGCTTCTGCGCGAGCGAGGCGTGCTTGCGCGCGAAGAGGATGGTGCTGCGCGCGCTCAGGTACTTCCGCGGGCTGGTGTACACGGCGCCGCCGAGCGTGCGGTTGCCGCGATGCCACACCACCGCCTCGGGCGCGTAAACGATCCGCCAGCCACGCTCGCGCGCGCTCGTACACCAGTCGACGTCCTCGTGGTACGCGAAAAAGTGCTCGTCGAAGAGTCCGACGTCCTCGAGCGCCGCGCGCGCGAGGAGCATCGAGCATCCCGGCACCCACTCGACGTCGCGACGGACGTCGTACTGGCCGTTGTCAGGCTCGCCCCAGCCGGCGAGCGCGATCAGGCTCTGCCGGTAGTTGACCGAGCCGTAGGTCATCCAGAGACGCGCCGGATCGTCGGCGGCTTGCACCTTGCCGCCTACCGCCGCCACGCGCGGCTCGTCGGCGGCCGCGACCGCGGCGCTCAGCGCGGTCGGCGTGACCATCGTGTCGTTGTTGAGGACGTAGGCGAAGGCGTAGCCGGCGCTGAGGGCGTGCCGCAGGCCGACGTTGTTGCCGCCCGCGTAGCCGAGGTTCTGCGGCAGCTCGA
Source organism: Deltaproteobacteria bacterium (assembly GCA_016200545.1). Classification (GTDB taxonomy): domain Bacteria; phylum Desulfobacterota; class Binatia; order UTPRO1; family UTPRO1; genus DP-19. The sequence continues at coordinate 29,745 of JACQEO010000014.1, forward strand.
CACAGGCGACCTGCGGAAAGCGCGCGCGCACGGCGGGCACGACCGACTCGCGCGATCCGTTGTCGATGACCATGACATCCGCCGCCGGATAGTCCGTCGCCGCCAAGCTCTCGAGGCAGGCGAGGGTGTCATCGCTGCCGTTCCAATTCAGCACGATCACCAGGACGCGCGGCGGGTTCGCGAGGTTGGTCATGCACCGGGTGAATATCGACGGACCCTCGCCACGATTGCAAGGGCCGAATGTCCGGTCGACACCGAGACGGCCCTATCGAGCGCCCTATACGGAGCGCGCGACCGCGCGGAAGTCCCAGGTGATGCCGGCGATCACCGCGTGAGGGCAGAGCGCATACAGGAGGACGTTGCTGTCGATGAGCGCGAGCTCAGCGCTCATCGTCGTAGATCTCCTCGCGCCTCAGGTTCCCATAGACGGTGCCAGGCTGCACGTTGAAGCGCACCCGCTCCTGCGCCGGCTGCCCGTTCGTCTTGCTTTCGTACCGCTTGCGCACCGCCGCAACATAGGCGGCGACATCCCTCTGGGCTTCCTCGGGAAGGCCATCCAGATCAATTGCTCGTGTTGCCATGGTCGCTCACCTCCTTTCCGGTTGAACCCTTCCAGCATGCCTATGGAGCCATGCCCTCGTCTCGAGGGTAACACGGACGGGGACAACCGGGCAAAATAGGGAATCGTGGGTCCTAGTCGAAGGGGCGGTCCGGGGTTGTGTCCATGACACTCCCCTATCGGGCGCCCTATGAGGATGAGCGCGGGGCCAGAGGACAGCGGCGACACCGGCATGGCGCTGATCGTCAGGTACCCGAAATGATACCAAATCGTACATCGCGCAAGCTGCATCAGCACGCAGCATCGTCCTCCGCGAGTCGCCTTGACCCCACGAAACGAGAGCTGGCAGGATACCGCCGTGTCTGCCTCGCACGGAGAGACGCAGCATCCGGTCGACGCCCCACGCTCCCGCGTGGTCATCGTCATGCCCGCCTACAACGCGGCCAAGACGCTGGCCCCCACGCACCGCGACATTCCGAAGGATCTCATCGACGAGATGATCCTCGTCGACGACGCCTCCAGCGACGATACGACGGAGCTTGCGGAGAGGCTCGGGTTGCGCGTCATCAAGCATCCGCACAACGTCGGCTACGGCGGAAATCAGAAGACCTGCTACATGGAAGCGCTACGACGGAACGCCGACATCATCATCATGCTGCATCCCGACAACCAATATGATCCGAGCTTCATTCCCGAAATCCTACGACCGATCGCGGCGGGCGAGGCGGACGTTGTGTTCGGCTCACGTATGCTCATGCCCGGCGGCGCTCGGAACGGCGGCATGCCGCTCTACAAATTCGTCGCCAATCGCATTCTGACGACGCTCGAGAACTGGATTCTCGGGACGCGCCTCTCCGACGCGCACACCGGCTATCGCGCCTACTCCGCGCGCTTTCTCCGTACCGTGCCGTTCATGCGCAATTCCAACGACTTCGTGTTCGACACGCAGATCATCGTTCAAGCTCGCGCCTTCGGGTTCACGACGTGCGAGGTCCCGGTCACCACCAAATACTTTCCGGAGGCATCGTCGGTGAACTTCCGCGTCTCGACGATCTACGGGTTCAAGACGCTCGGCGTACTCGCGCTGTACACGTTGTCGCGACTCGGCGTGTATCGGGCCAAGTTCTTGCGTCGGTGAGAGCAGACGCAGCGCTCATCGAATGTAGCCTAGCGCGCGCAGTTTCTCGGCGGTTGCGGGGTCGGGTTCAGGAGGTGCGCTCGCGTCGACGGGACGCGTCGTTTCGCTGGAACTCGCATAGGCACGTAACATGTCGCTTGGTGACGTCAGCTCAGCCGAATGACTGATCCAGAGGTCTTGCTCTTCTCCAGGATCGTTCGCCAGATCGTAAGCTTCCATACGACCGGGGCTGTCTGAGTCGCGCGCAGGCGGCGTCCAAATCAATTTCTGGTTTTGCGCTCGAAGGGCATACGCGGGCGGCTTCCACGCCGAATCGCGGCTCCCATCGGCGAGAACGCGTATCGCACCCCACGCCTCCGCGTAGATCGGGCGACTCGCGAGGGTCGATCGAAAAGCGTCGCGTTTCGCCGGATCCCGATCGAAGAGCGGCGTCAGCGACTCGCCGTGCGATTGGTGGAGCGCGGGCAACCCGAGAATCCCGAGCACGGTCGGCAGCACGTCCACCAACGCGACCGGCTCACGCACCCGCAGCCCCGTCGGGATCATGCCGGGAGCGCGCATCAATAGCGGCACCAGCAACGTCTCGTCATAGAGATGCGAGCCATGGTCGCTCGCACCGTGCTCGCCAAATTCTTCTCCGTGATCCGAAGTGACGATCAACAGCGTCCGGTCGGCCAGAACGAGCGCTCCGACGGCCGCCCACAGCGCATGAAGCTGATCGTCGGTGTACCGAATCTCCTCTTCGTATCGGTCGAGGTCCCGTTCTTCTCCGAAGAGACCCTGATATTGCGGTGGCGGCGTGTACGGGGCGTGAACTTGATAGGTGTGGACGAAGAGAAACCAACGTTGATTACGGTGCAACTTCAGCCAATCCAGGGCCGCCGCGAAGGTACTCTCCACGTGGCCCGCCGTGGACCCGACGTCGGGGCTCTTGTTTTCGAGATATCGGTCGAACCCGCGTTCGAAGCCGATCGCCGCCTGCAGCAGGCCGTCCTCCGTTACGGCACCCGTCGCGTAGCCGCTCCGTCGTAAGAGCTCGGCCATCGTGGAGTACGCTGCGAGATCGCTCGGTCTCTTCAAATCGGTAATCCCATGTGCGTACGGATAGAGACCGGTGAAGAGTGACATGTGGGACACCGGCGTGAGCGTCGATTGCACGACCGCCTTCTCGAAGAGCGCGCCCTCGTTCGCGAGGGCGTCGAAGAACGGACTCGTGACGCGGCTGCGGCCGTACGTACTGAGGCTCGGCGCCCGCTCCGTATCGATCGAAATCAGCAGCAGGTTGCGCGGAACGGCGCGCGTGGGACTTCCGGGAGCGAGCACGACGGGATCGCCCCAGACCGGAACGGTTGGTGCGCCCCCGGGGTCTCCCGGTTCGATGCTCGTCTGCAGTGTCAGCGTGAGCGGCGAACCCGCGTGCGTACTCAGATCTATAGACGCGTCGAACCATCGCCGGGCGAGCGGGTCTGATGCCGGGTCCAAGCGCGCCGAAAAGAGCGGCGTCTCCTCGCCTTCGGCCGCCACTTCGAATCGGACCGCCGGCGCATGATTCTCCCACCCTGGACTTTCGACACCGTACGAAAAGGCCAGCCGTGCACCGACGGGAAGGCGGTCGATGGCGAACTGCCGGCGTTCGGTGCCCTGCTCCGGGACCGGTCTCGCTTGCACCCACACGTCGACGGTTCCTCCACGAAGGACGGGAGGAGCCGGCACGTCGAGATGGAGCCGCGACGTCCGAGGGGCACCCGTGCACGTCCCGACGACCCATCGGCTATCGCGAGCGGTCGCACCTTGTATCGCCACCTGCGCCAGTAACCGCTCGCAACCTTGCATTTTCCGCAGCAACCCGAAGTCCATTTCGAGTCGATCCCGGTCACCGATCGGAACGTGCGCATCGCGGTACGCGAGCTCCAGCATGGGACGGGCGAAGGTGTAGCGCGCGTCATCGTTGATGACCGCGCGTGCGGGGCCGCGCAATTTAGGGATGGCGCCCGAACTCACCGGCAAGCGCACGACGTCGGACGGGGTAGCGGCGGTCGCATCCGAATCGGTGTCTACTAGCCGCCAAACGATCTCCTCTGAAGGCACCTTCGCGCAGCCACATGCCATCACAAGCAGGACGATGCGGAGGGGGAGAGCGCGCAACTGCATGGGCGAGCCGGAGTCTAGACTCAATCGGCGAGGTAGCCGAGGCTCTTCAGCTTCTCGCGCATCGTGTCGTCCAGCCGAATCGGCTCGCTGCTGGAATCGACTGACTGATAGGCCCACACCTTCTTGAAGAACGACGCGGCCAGATCCGGGTGGGCGGTGATGACGTTCGTCGTCTCGCCCGGGTCGGCACGAAGGTCGTACAGCTCCGCGGAGTAGTAGCGCCGCCGCATCTCCTCCGTAATCGGCGGCGGATCGTCCACGTTTTCGAAGGGGATCGGGTCGTTGACGATGAACTTCCACTCGAGCGTGCGGATTCCCAATCGCCGAAAGCCAAGGCGAATGTCGTGCTGAGCATCGATGACGTCGGCGGATGTCGTCTCGGCTGATTGATACGTTTCCACGTACGTCTCTACCGTACCGTCCGCCCAGCTGCCGTCGACGAGAGGGAGGAGACTCCCACCGTCCACAGGCGTCGGCAACGCGACGCCGGTGAGAGCGAGGGCCGTCGGCAACAGATCGATGTTGCGGACCAACTGCGAGACGCGCCGGCCGGCGGGCAAGCGGCCGGGCAGACGTATCAGGAGCGGCACCTGCTGGATCACGTCGTAGATGTAACGGCCGTGCCCGACGAAGTTGTGCTCGGCCAAGCTCTGGCCATGGTCGGCATGCAGGATCACCGCCGTGCGGCGCGCGAGGCCGAGATCGTCGAGGGCATCGAGGACGCGCCCCACTTGCACGTCCGCGGTTGTCACGTCGGCATCGTACTCCTTCAGTTGCAACGCGACCTCCTCGAAGTAGTTGTCGGCCCCGTGTCGCTTCTCGTGCGGGCCGAAGTAGTGCACCCAGAGGAAGAAGGGCTCGCGCCGCTCGGCGCGCAGCCAACGGATGGCGCGGTCGCTGACCTCACGATCGGTGCGATAGGCGTCGTGTGCGGCCTTCTCGCGAAGAAGGACCCGCATCTCGATGCGGCTGCCGGGGCCGGGATCGGGCAGCTTCGTTGCCTCCGGTTTGCGCGGCTCCATGGTGGGCGTCGTGAAGGCATCGTCATAGAGGTCGAATCCCTGATCGAGCCCGAACACGGAGTCGAGCGGATAAGAGCCGACGATCGCCGCCGTCTGCAGGCCGGCGGTGCGCAGCACTTTGGCGAGCGTCGTCGTCTCGGGCGCGAGGCGTTGGTAGCTCGAACGGAGACCGTGCCGCGTCGCGTAGCGGCCGGTCATGACCGACGCCATCGAGGATGTCGTCCAGGTGACGTCGCAGAAGGCGTTCTCGAAGAGGACACCCTCGCGTGCGAGGCGATCCATGTTTGGAGTCTGCGACTTCGCGTAGCCGTAGGCGGAGAGCCGATCGGCCCGCAGCGTATCCACGGTGATCAAGATGACGTTCGGACGCTCGCTCGGGCGCGGCGTCCGGATGGCCATCACCGTCGCGATCGCCACGCCGCCGATGAAGAGAACGAGGATGCCGCGCGCTCTGCCGCTGGTCACGGGTTCTCTAGTACCCGGTTCGCCCGCGTGGCGGCTATAGCAGAGCGGATGCAGGGCCAATTCCACTTTACAGTTGGATCGGACGCCGATACCTTGCGAGTCTCACCCCCTATGGCGCCCGATCGCAACCCACAGCCGAGCGCGCCCGGCGAGACGACGCTCATGCCGTATTGGGAGCGCGTCGCGTCGCGCTACGCCGCATCCGATCCACTCGCGGCCGTCTGCTATCCGGCGGCGCCGCGGTGGTTCAATCGATTTTACGCGCATTTTCAGCTGCGAACGGTCGAGCGCATGCTCGGTGGGCTGCCGCTTGCGGGTACGCGGGCGCTCGACGTCGGGTGCGGCGGCGGGCGCTGGACGCGCTGGCTCGCTGAGCGTGGCGCGGAAGCGATCGGCGTGGATCCGACGACGGCGATGCTGGAGACCGCGCGCCGCCTCTCTCCCGGTCTCACGTTTCAGCGCATGTCGGCGACGACGATCGACTTCCCCGCCGACACGTTCGATCTCGTGATGGCGGTCACCGTCATTCAACATCTCCGCCCCGTCGAACAGGAGCGGGCGGCGGCGGCGATGTGCCGCGTGGTGCGTCAGGGCGGTCATCTCTTCGTGTTCGATCTCATCGATCAGCACGACCCGGGGCGCGTGGTGTTCCCGCGTCGCCCGCAGGAATGGATCGATCTGTACCAGCGACAGGGCATGACCCTCGTGCGCTGGGAAGGACAGGAGTACGTGCCCTTGATGCGCGCGCTCACGGCGTTGTTGCCGTCGCAAACGGGTAAGGCCGCGGAGAGCAACGTCACGGCGCCCTCCGTGCTCGAGCGGATCGGGGCGCGGCGCGCGGCCTTTGCATCCCTCTGGCCGGTGATTCAGCTCTCGTACCCGCTCGAGTCGCTGTGCGAGCGGCTGCTGCCGGCGGCGCGGGCGCGCCACGGCTGTTTCCTCTTTCGCAAGGCGGATGGCGCTCCCCGACCCCCACACGCGTAACGCCACCTCCGTGCCATCGAACGCCGTGTGGCAGCGCGTCCTTGCTCTCGTCCCTCTGCTCTTCGGGCTGTGGTACTTCCTCGGGCTGGCGCCCTACGGGCTGCACGTCGGCGAGGACGGCGACGTCCTCTACGAGGCCTTCGCCACCTTCCGCGGGCAGCTGCCGTACATCGACTTCTCCACCGGCTACACACCCGGATACTTCTACTGGCACGCCGCGCTCTTTCATCTCTTCGGCGTCGACGCGCTGGTGCTGCGCATCGCCGCCGCCGTCACGAACGCACTGACGCTCTGGCTGCTCTACGTTCTCGCCGCGCGCGTCGTGCGGCCCGGGTTCGCCTTGCTGCCGCCGCTGGTGTTCGCGGCGAGCCTTCCCGTTTATCCGGGGGAGTTCTGTTCGTTCAACGTGCCGTATCCGGCCTGGTACAACATCACGTTCTGGCTCGCGAGCATCGTCGCAATCGACGTCTACGCGCGGCGTGATCGCGCCCGGGCGCTGCTCCTCGCGGGCCTGCTCGCCGGGCTGAATTTCGCCTTCAAGCCGAACGTCGGGCTCTTCAACGTCGCGGCGCTGAGCGTGTTTCTCGCGTGGTGGCACGCGCCCGGCGCGTCCACCACGCGACTGGAGCGCGCCGCCTGGTGGACGGTGACGATCGCGACGCTCGCCGGCACCTTCGCGATCTTCGGCATCGACATCCTGAGCCGCAGGTTCGCGCTCTTCCCGCTGCCGTTCCTCGCGGCGGCGGGCGTGCTGCTCGTCGTCGCGCGGCACGCGGCGGGTCGGCCGCGTTTCATGCGCGCGGCGTGCGCACTGTTTCTCGGCTTCGCGCTGCCGAACGTGTCCTGGTTCGCTTACTTCCTCGCCCACCTCGGCATCCGTAGCTTCTCGCGTGACGTCTTGCTGATCGGATCGTCGTACGAACAGTTCTTCTCCATCTCCTATCGGGAGCTTTTCAGCCGGTGGGACCTCGGCGTCCTCCTCGTCGCGGGGGCGCTCTACGTGGTCCCGCTGGCGATCCGCCGCCGGCGGCTCCCCTTCTGGGCGCCGTTCGCCGTGGGTGCCGTCGCGACGGCGCTCGCTGCAGCCTACGTCGTGTTTTTCGCTCCGATGCGCGAAGGCTTTCAGGCGTCGGTCGTGAGCCGGATCCAGGACCTCGCGTTCTTTCTCGTACCGCTCACCAACTGGGCGGGCCTGGCGTTCATCGGCGCGCGCAGCATCGGGGCCCATCGCCGCTTGACGGAGAGCGACGCGCTGCTGACGCTGCTGATCGTCTCCGGGCCGGCGCTCAGCCTCGGCATGCATCCGCGCTCCGACTTCATGCACCTCCTCATCTCGGCGCCGGCGACGATCATCGTCGGCACCGTGCTCCTCGAGGAGCTCGCACGTCATTGGCAGGATGCGATGCCCGACCGGCGACACTGGCGTTGGGCGGTCTCGGCGGCGCTGGCAGCCCCCGTCGTCGCCGTCGCCGTCGTGCTCGCCGCTCCCGGCGTCGGCCTCGCCGCGCGCCTCTACAGCCATTACCTCGGTCTCCGCCCGGACGCGTTGGCGCGCCTCGATCTGCCGCACGCGACGCTCGTCCGGGAGCCCGGAGAAGAACGCGAGTTCACGAACTTGCACGCGATCGCCACCTACGTCGGCGCGCACACGCGACCAAACGACTACGTCTTCCCATTTCCCAACTTGAGCCTGATCTGTTTCCTCTCCGGTCGCCTCAACCCCACCGCCAAGGGATATTTCATCGCCGGCTACCCCGATCACTACACCGAGGCGGCGATCGTCACCGACCTACGGGATCGCGTCCCCGCCATGATCGTGAACCTGGCGGAGCACCAAATCTTCGTCCTCACCGCGCCCGCGTACTACTTCTTGATCCGCGAGTTCGTGCGGGACCACTTCACACCCGCGGCGCAGATCGGCCCCTACCTCGTCATGGCGCGCAACAGCAGCGACCCACGGCCGATCGACGTGCGAATCACGGGCAGGGAAAGTTCCTGGGCCGGCCTCGACGATCCCGATCCGAATGTACAGCTGGAGACCGCCGCGCGCATCGAACGCTGGCGTGATCCCCGCGGTGCCGCCGCGCTCGCCCGTCGTGCCGTCTCGCGACAAGCGTCGAATCGCATCGCGTTCCTGCGGATCGCCTTGCAGTTCGCCGACGAGCGCGCGGTCCCGCCGTTCTTGCAAATCGCGAGCCGCGATTATGTGACGGAAGCGGGTCAGCTTGCGACGACCGCGCTGTACTTCATCGCCGAGAAATCGCTTACCGAGCACTTCTGGCTGGCGTCGGACGCGCAGCGCGAGCGGCTCACCGCGCTTCGTTACGAGCTCGGCTTCGAGCCCTTCCGGAGCTGGCTTCGCAACCGGCGCGGCGATAGCCGTCTACGCTACGTCGCCGCGTGGGCGGCGGGCGTGCTGCAAGACGACGCGGCGGTGCCCTATCTCGAGAAAGCGCTCGAGAGCGACGATCACGGCTTCGCGCGGATGGCGAGTTTCAGCTTGGTCGCGCTCGGCAAGACGACGGAAGTCGCCTCCGAGGTCGTCGCCGCGTTCGACATCGACGACATCTACGCCCCGAGCATTCTCATCGACCTCTATCATCGGGATCCCGAGTCCGCGCGCGCTGCGATCGAGATCGGCCTTCAGACCGGCACGCCGAAGGCACGGGCCACCCTCAGCTGGGTCGTCGCGGCGCTACGCGACCGCAAACTCGCCGAGGCAGTGGCGGAACTCGACGACGACTCCGACGAGCGGGTGCGCGAGGCGGCGATCTGGAGCGTGGCCTGGCTGCACGGCGCCGCGCCACCGATGCCTTCCGCCGAGCACGAGGGTTCGGCGCCCGCATCGAGCGGAATCACCTCTTCCGCCGTGGCCGCACCTTGAGATGCGCACCGCACCGGTCACCACCATTCTGGGACTGGCCGCGGCGGCGGCGGTCGCGCTCGCGCTCTCGACGTCGCTTTTACATCTGAAGCGAAAATCGAATGTGCTTTTGATCACGATCGACACGCTCCGAGCCGACCACCTGTCCTGCTACGGATCCACGGACGTGTACACGCCGGTCATCGACACGCTTGCCGCGCATGCGGTGCTGTTCGAGCAAGCGTATGCCGACGTAACGTGGACGACGCCGTCGATGGCGTCGGTCATGACCGGCCTCTACGCACCGAAGCACGGCGTACGCACCAGCTACCAGCGTCTGCGGCAGAGCGTAACGACAGTAGCCGAGTATTTGCGCCAGGCGGGGTTCGAGACCGGCGCCATCGTCGCGTCCTTTCCACTGGACTCGATCTTCGGACTCGATCAGGGATTCCAGACATACGACGACACCTTCACGGCACCGCTATCGATCGATCCCGAGCACCCGCCCTCGCAGAGAAGCGTCGAGCGGGTTCCCAGTCGCTTCAGCGACGACACGCAAGAGATGATGGCGATGCTGTTCGACAAAGCCACCCACGACGCTTACCGTCCCGACAACGAGGTGACGGACGCCGCCATCCGTTGGCTGACAACGCGACACCGTCACGAGCCGTTCTTTTTCTGGGTGCACTACTTCGGCCCCCATGAAAAGCCGCAGACCACATCCGACGTCTACGAAGAGCGCCGGCGGCAGCTCGCGCAGTACAATCCCGATGTCGAAATGTCGGATCACGAAGTCGGCCGCCTGCTCAAGGTCATCAGGGATCTCGGCTTCATGGACCGGACGGCGATCATTCTCCACGCCGACCATGGGCAGAGCCTCCTGGAGCACGATTACTTCGGACACGGCCGTGACATCTACGATCCGAGTCAGCGCGTGCCCCTCATCGTGCGGCCCTCCGGCGGACTCGCCACCGGCATGCGTGTCACTCGCATGGTGCGCAACCTCGACATCATGCCGACCATCCTTGCGCTCGAAGGGATCGAGCCACGCACGACGATCGACGGCAGAAGCCTACTCCCGGCGCTCACGAGCAGTGCGATCGACGTACCGGAAGAGATCTACGTCGAGACGTATCTCTCGGCCAATTTCCTCTTCGGCGAGATAATCGATCCCGTCAACGATGTTCGCCTCGGATACCGCCGGCTCGGCATCCGCACCTCGCAATGGAAATACGTCGTCAACGATCCTGCCCCGTTTGCCGACGTGCTGAATGCACCGCCGATCACGGACGAGGTGCGGCGCAAGTACTACTCGGAGGAGCTGTACGATCTCGCGAGTGATCCAGGCGAGCTGCGCAACGTCATCGCGTCACACAGAAGTCTGGCGGCCGCCTTCCTCGAGCACGTCTGGGAGGTCCAACCTCGAGCAGCACCCACTCCGGAGGCTTTGCCCATTGGGGGTACCACGCGCGAGCGGCTGAAGAGTCTCGGCTACGTCGACTGACTCCGACAACTGTCGCGACCTTGACCCTCGCCGTCACTTAGCCTAGAAGCTCGAATGCGAACGCGTCCCCTCTATCCGGAAATCTTTCTCGTCTCGTTCGGCGTCATCCTGCTCGAGATCAGCTATACGAGAATCTTCTCCTTTAAGCTCTTCTATTACTTCACGTACCTGATCGTCGGCATCGCCCTGCTCGGTATGGGATCGGGAGGCGTCTTCACCACCGTCTCACCCAGATTCCGCCGCGTCGGCCTCTCTCGCATCATTCCGATGGCCTGCATGCTCGCCAGCTCGGGCGTGCTCGCCGGCTATTTCGCGATCGCGTTCATTCAGCTGAACTCGATGGGCCTCCCGACGATACTCCGAGAGGACGGCAAGCTTCTCGTCATTACCGCTTGCGTCTTCATCCCGTTCCTATTGGGCGGCATCGTCATCGCGACCGTCTTCTCCGAGGATCCTGGGCACATACATCGTCTCTACTTCGCAGATCTTCTCGGTGCGGGAATCGGTTGCGCGCTCGTCGTACCGCTCATTGGCCGGCTGACCCCGCCCGCCTGCGTGTTCTTGAGCGGCCTCGTATTCATCGCGGCCGGCACGCCGCTCGCCGTTCGATACTCTCCGCGGAGCTTGATCCTCGGGGCTCCCGTGGCCGTCGCGCTCCTGATCGGGATACTTCATCCCGCGCTGCTCCCTGAACCTGTCCCGGACGAGCTCAAGACGATGAGTCCGCAGCGCAGTGCCAACACCAAATATTACTTCTCCGCGTGGAGCCCGGTTTTCCGCATCGACGTGATGGATTCACCGTTCGACACCGGAAACCGTTACGTCATCAATCACGACGGGATCATCGGCTCGACGCTGCATCGCTTCGACGGGAACCTCTCGAGCCTCAAGAGATTCGACCACGACAGTCGCTCGTATCCCTTCGTGGTCGCGCGGCCGAATCCGAAAGTGCTGATCATCGGCGCCGCGGGCGGCCACGAGATTCTTGCCTCGCTCTATTTCGGCGCCTTCCACATCACGGGCATAGAGCTCAACCCGGCGACATATTCCTTACTCACCACCCACTTCGCGGACTACACGGGACACATCGCGACAAACGAGAAGGTGACACTGATCAATGGCGAGGGTCGGTCGTTCCTGCGGCGCGACGAGAGCAAGTACGATCTGATCTGGTTCGTCGCGCCGGACAGCTATGCCGCGATGAACTCCGCGACGTCGGGGGCGTTCGTGCTGTCGGAGAGCTATCTTTATACGACCGAGATGATCGAGGACAGTCTCGCGCACCTCACGCCCCACGGGATCATCTGCATGTCCTTCGGTGAGGTCGATTTCGCCGCGAAACCGAACCGCACCTCACGATACCTGAGCAGTGCCCGTGTCGCATTCACGAACGCCGGGGCGCCCGATTTCCCGAAGCACGTGATCCTCGTGACGCAGCCGAGTGTCTTTCAGGAATCGATGATGCTCTTCAAGCGGAGCCCGTTTACCGCACAAGAGATCGACGCCTTCCGAGCACGCACGTCGAACGTGAAGGGCAGCGTCATCCAATACGCCTGGACGCAGCCGGTCTCGAACCACCAAACCAATACCATCATCACAGCGAACGGCGCCGATCTGGAGCGTCTGTATAGGGAAGCCCCCTACGAGGTGGGGCCGGTAACCGACGACGCGCCGTTCTTCTGGCACTTCGCCCGCTTCAGTGATGCCATTCGAGGTACAGCGCTCAAGCGAGCCGGCTGGGACATGGAGGATGCGACCGGCGAGCGAGTCCTCATGACCCTCCTCGCGACCGTGATCGTATTCGCCACCGTTTTCCTGCTGCTGCCCTTCCTCGCGATCCGTGAGACCTGGACTCGCATTCCCTACAAGGGAACGGCCGCCGTTTACTTCGCCGCGCTGGGCATAGGTTTCATGTTCTTCGAAATCGTGCTGATCCAGAAATTCACGCTCTTTCTCGGCTACCCGACGTACTCGCTCACGGTGACGCTGTTCGCGCTTTTGCTCTTCACGGGTATCGGCAGTCTCGTCAGCCCGCGCTACACGCAGCGGCGGAACCGCGGGCTCGTCGTGCTGCTCGGGATGCTGATGATCCTCATGCTCTTCTACCAATTCGGCATGGGCGGGATCGTCGGCCGCTGGATCGGAGCTCCCCTCGCCATCCGGATCGGGATCGCCGTCGCGTGCCTCGCGCCACTCGGGCTCTGCCTCGGTGCGTTCATGCCGGTCGGTCTCCGCACCGTGGCCGGCGTGACCGAACACAAGGCGGAGTTCGTCGCATGGGCGTGGGCCGTCAACGGGTTCTTCTCCGTGATCAGTTCGATCCTCGCCACCATCCTCTCGATGACCTGGGGTTTCACCGTCGTGCTAACGCTGGCGGCGCTGGTCTATCTCATCGGGATCGTCGCGCTTCGTCGGATTCCCGAGATGGCAGCTTGATGAGTCCTTCGGCGAGCAGCTTCGCATAGAGCGTCTCAGCCTCGAGGTTGTGACCTTCCTGGGTAGGGTGCGGAATATCAGTGGCCGTATATAGGTGCTCGGACTTGTGCATGCGGTAGATCGCGTCCATGTCCACGACCGGGACTCCGAGATCCGCTCCCACGTCGCGGACGGCGTTGTTGTAGGAGTCATGAATCTCGACGAAGCGCTCATAGTCAGGAATTGCGCTGAACAACATCAGCGTCTTCGCTGCCATCGTATTGGGAAACTCGTCGTACTTACCCACGTTCGCAGCGATGTCGAATGCGTGAGGAGCGGTAAGCAACCACACCTCGGAACCCTGGGCACGACCGAGCGCCACGATCCGTCGTAGGTTCTCCTTGTATTGATCGAGCGGGACGTTCGGCTTCCAGACCTTTGGGATGTCGCCGAGCGTCGGCTTCGCGTTGGTAGGCGCACGCAAAGCCTGGACTTCGAGGCCGAGCCGTAGCACGAAGGGATACAGCGCGGTCCTCATCAAGATGTCCTCTACGCCGCGCCCGACTTTGCTCTCAGTCTCGCGGAAGGTATCACGTCCGGCCCGAGACATGAGATGGTCGTTCCAACCGAAACGGACGGTGATGAGATCGGGGTGCAGGCCACGCAGCTTGCTGCGGAGCAGCATCACACCCTGGTAGCTGTTGTAACCAGGTGTTCCGGCGTTCAGTACCTCCACTTTCCCAGAGCCGATACGCTCCGCGATCAACATCTCCAGCTTCATGGGATATGGCTCGTGGATGTATTCGAATTTGTCGGTGATCAACATCCCGAATGTGCACGAATCACCGAGCGCGAGGATGCGATACACGGACGGAGACTTCTTCGTGAATTCGTGCGTCCGGAAGCCTGTGCTATTCAACGGTTGGCCGTCCACCACGAGCGAGGGTTTCAATTTGAAGTTGAGGATCGGATCACAAGCCCATAAAGGTGAGTCCTGATACGGATTCGGACAATGCGTGGCCATGCCCCTCATCCTGACGACCACCTCGGCGAGTAGGAGGAACAAGAGCAACGGCACACTCGCGAACACGAGTCTCTTGCCGCGGCTGAGAGTGCGAGGAGGGGGCGCGTCGGGCATTCGGGGAAGGTCGGCTACGCGAGCGCCCCGCCGCTAGAATTGACGCTCGCAGCGTTCTCGGTCCGTTGGAATTGCGTGCCTCTGGTGCGCAAAACTCGCCGCCTTCGTCCGATGGAGCTCCAGAAGATCCCGGCGCCCTACTACGCGCAAGAGGATCGAGGTGGGTCCGATGACGAGCACATACGCGAGGGATAGGAGAATTGCCGTTTGAATCAGGCCGACGCGATGCGCAAACGCCATCCACCCGCGCTTGAGGTAGCTGAGCACGGGGTCGTGTCAGTCCAGTGCGAAGGCGGGCGGCAGTTGATCCACCGTACCTGCTTGCGGTTGCTGCGCCTTTCGAAGGACGAAGCGGTCGATGACGAGGGTATCCATCCCCGTCGTCAAGAAGCAGCGGAGCGCATCCTCGGGCGTGCAGACGATCGGCTCACCGCGGACGTTGAACGAGGTGTTAATCAGCACCGCCGTCCCCGTCAGTCGATCGAACGCGCGGATGAGGTCGTAGAAGAGCGGATTGGTCTCCGCATCGACGGTCTGAATGCGCGCCGAGCCGTCGACGTGCGTCGTCGCGGGGAGCCGCTTCCTGCCGTCCTTCGCTTGCGCGACGAGCAGCATGTACGGGCTCGGTCGATCGAGCTCGAAGTATTCGGCCGCTCGTTCCTCCAGCACCGCCGGCGCGAAGGGCCGGAAGCTCTCGCGGAACTTGATCTTGAGGTTGACGACGTCTTGGTTCTTGGGATTGCGCGCATCGGCGAGAATACTCCGTGCGCCCAAGGCACGCGGGCCGAACTCCATGCGACCCTGAAACCACCCCACGACCTCTTGATCGGCGATTGCCTTGGCCGTCGTCGCGAGCAGCGCTTCGCGGTCGAGCTCCTCGAACACGGCGCCCTTCACCCCGAGGAAGGCGCGAATCTCGTCGGTGTCGTAGGCCGGACCGAGGAACGCGTTGCGCATCACGAATTCGCGAGGCCGCTCGAGAACACTGTTCGTGATGTAGGCGGCAACCCCGAGCGCTCCGCCGGCGTCGCCGGCGGCCGGCTGCACGAAAATGTCTCGGAATGAAGCCTCACGCATGATGCGGCCATTGGCGACGCAATTCAACGCGACGCCCCCGGCCATGCAGAGACTCGGGAGCTTCGTCTCTTGATGCAGGTGCCGGGCCATCTTCAGCATGACGTCCTCGGTAACCGCCTGGATACTCGCCGCGATGTCGCGGTCGCGCTGCTCCAACGGCCCTTCCGGATCGCGTGGCGGCGCACCGAAGAGCCGGTGGAAACGCTCGGTCGTCATCCGCAGACCGTAGTGGTACGCGAAGTACTCCATGTTGAGCCGAAAGCTGCCGTCATCCGCAACGTCGATGAGCTCCCGAACTTCCTTTTCGAAGCGAGGAACGCCGTAGGGCGCGAGACCCATCACCTTGTACTCGGCACTGTTCACCTTGAAGCCGAGGTACGACGTGAACGCCGTATAGAGAAGGCCCAACGAATGTGGAAATCGAATCTCCTTGAAGAACTCGATCGACGATCCGCTGCCGCGCCCGTACGTCGCCGTCGACCATTCGCCGACCCCGTCCACCGTGAGCAGCGCCGCCTCGGCGAACGGCGAGACCAGAAAGGCGCTCGCCGCGTGCGACATGTGGTGCTCGATCATATAGACGGGGCCGTCGTATTGCAGCCGGTCCCGGATCAATGTCGGGATTACGAGCTTCTCGTGCAGCCAGGACGGCATCGCCCTCAAGAACGACCGGAACGACTTTGGAAAGCACGCGACGTGGGAGAAAAGCAGCCGTTTAAATTTGATGAACGGCTTCTCGTAAAACCCGATGTAGTCGATGTCGTTGACGAGGAGCTTTCCCTCCGCGAGACAGTATTGAATTGCGTTGATCGGGAAATCTTGATCGTGTTTCTTGCGCGTAAATCGCTCTTCCGACGCAGCAGCGACGACTTTGCCGTCGCGCATGAGGCACGCCGCCGAGTCGTGGTAGAAAGCGGAGATGCCCAATACGTTCATGGGCGCTTCCGACCGACGAGCACGTAGTAGCCCCCACCGGCATTCTGCGTCAGGATCCAGGTCAGCTGCACGAGCAAATGCGCGACGGGATTGGATCGCCACTGCGCGACGTGGCGCGGCTTGAACATCCGCTTAGGCTCCGCGCCGAAGAGCTCGATCTTAGGAAACGAAGACACGTAGTCGAGCCCATTGTCATCGAACCAGCGCAGAACCTCAGCAACCGTATGCGTCGACTCGTGAGGATGCTCGTACTGATCGGCGAACCACGTTCGGCGCTTCTCCTCGTCATCTTCGAGCTCGACAAGCTGCTTCTTGATCGCGCGGTCCTTGGCTTTCCTGTCGAACAGCGAGAGGAGACGTACGATTCGGCGGCGAATCAGCAGCATGAGCCGACCGTAGCGATTGTAGAGCCCGACCACGACGAACCCACCCGGCTTCGTGATCGCAACCAGGTTTTGGAATCCCTTGTAGGGATCGCTCGTGTGATGAAGGACCCCGTTGCAGAACACATAGTCGAACGCGCGCGGCGGCATATCCCAATCGAGGATGTTGACGCGACGAAACTCGACGTTCTTGAGCGCCAGACGGCTCGCGAGGGTGCGGGCGAGATCGAGTGAATGCTGCGAGTAGTCGACGCCCATGACGCGGCGATCCTTGAGCGCGAGGAAACAGGGCAACTGGCCGGTTCCGCAGCCCACGTCGATCACCGAGGCGCCGTAGGGAATCTCGGCGTCGATCATCTTCCCGTACCAGCTCGCCCGCGCAACGAGATCCCTGCGCGTCTCGTATTTCCCTGGGTTGAAGCCAGGGAACGGGTTGGATTCGTAGAACTCGTTGACGACCTTCAGCACCTGGGTCGTCGCAGCAGGCGCGGCGGTCGCCGACGGAGTCATCCGAGAGTCCTCGCCGGAACGGGATGCGTTAGAAGAGGGCGTAGATGAAAGGTGCGAGGGCGGACCCCTGCGCGAAGATGATGAACGCACCCAACCCGACGAGAAGCACGAGAATTGGGGCGAGCCACCAGGTCCGATCCTCCTTCAGAAACAAGCCGAACTCGCGAAAGAGCCCGCCAACGATCCGGAACCTACCCATAGACGCGAACCTCGAGGGGAGACACTTCGAGATGGATTCCTTGTACATTGACGCGTCGATAGGGCACTTGTCAACGGCGCGAAACGAGCCGGGGTCGGACCAGGTTTCGGTGCGGCCGACGAGGATGCTCCACGCGGTCGCCTTCCGTTCCACGCGCCGAAGGTACGCTTGCCGACTGATCTGGATCGGTGCGAAAGACAGTGCTGAGTGAGCACTGCGGCCACCGAGCGACCGTCGCCACTGCCAATCTGGAAGCGGCTGCTCTACAGCGCCATCGTTCTCGCGACCCTGCTGACTTCGCTGGAGCTGCTCACGCGCTGGACCGGTGCCGATCGCCTACTCTTCCCCCATGCCTTCGAAGACCCATATGAGAAAGGCAAGGGCGGTTGGTGGAGTCTGTTGAGCTACGACCCGGTCCTCGATTGGAGGGGTCGGGCGTTCGCCCGGCTACCGGGGACGGACGAGCTCCTGAACGAACGTGGTTTTCGCGGCAGTGATTTCCGCGACCAAAAACCGCCGGGCCTGCGTCGGGTCGTGTGCATGGGCGACTCGGCGACGTTCGGGCTGGTACACCATGGCGGGTTTCAATTCACGTACACGCCGACGTACAGCAGCGAATTGCAGCGTCTACTCAACACCCATGACGCGAGGCAAGAGGTTCATGTAGTCAACGCTGGCATCATCGGCTATTCGACGACGGAGGGTTTGCGGCTGCTCAAGCACGAGGTGCGCTACTGGCACCCCGATGTGATCACCCTTCGGTATGGAATCAACGATCACTTGAAGAAGTCGGTCGGGTACCTTCAGGATTTCGAGCCTCACAGCGCCATCTTACGTTGGAGCGAAGACAGCCTGTTTGATTTGTACATCTTTCAGTTGTTCGTCCGATTGAAGAACGTCCCACTGTTGGCTGCCGTCGCCGCACTCCCCGCGCCCGACGATACGGCACCGCCTGCCGAGGGACCGGTTGAAGTTCGAGTTCCGCTTCCTGACTTTGAATACAACCTTCGGCGACTGGTGGTCGAATGCCGCGCCACTGGTGCAAAAGTCGTCCTGATGACGGCACCGCTCGCCCCGCTCGTTCTGGAGATCACTTCAGATAGGAAGAAGCTCAGGGCGCTTGGGTACCCCACCTACGAGGACCTAGTTGCGGAACACCGGCGCTACGAAGATGTCGTGCGTGCGGTGGCGGCAGATCTGAGCGTGGATCTGGTAGACAGCAGCCGCGAACTCGCGGCTCGAGGATTGGAGCAGTTCTTCACTCGATACGATCTCGCCCACCCGAATGGCGATGGGCACGTCGCTATCGCGCAGGATCTCGCCGCACTGATTCGGTCCAAGCAACTGATTCCGGACACCGCGCCGGATGATGCGCGTGCGACACCCTAGCCAGACCCAGCGCAAACTACTTCGACGCCTCGATGATCGATTCGAGCAGGCGGCTGAATAGTCGGTAACTCTACGTCGATTGGTCGGGGGCGCCCACTGACCGCCGACGGGTCGAGAGAATCCAATAGAACGGAACACCGAGCACGAGCATCAGCGTGCCGAGGGCGCACTCCGTGCTGCGCCCGTAGATCATCGTGACCGCGATGCCGCCGTTGGCCACCAGGTACAGCGCCGGAACGTAAGGATAGCCCCAGGCTCGATAAGGCCGTAGCGCGTGCGGACGAGTCCGCCGCAACGTATACAAGGCTGCCGTATCGGCCATGGTGGCGAGGACGATCGCGAAGGTCGTGTAGTCGAGGATGCTCGGGTACGTTCTGAGTATGAGAATGAGCCCGACGGCGATCACCGCCTGGACGAGGATGGCTCGATGCGGCGTGCGATACCGTGGATGGACGCGTTCCGTGCCGCGCAGGAACAAGCCGTCCAACGCCATGGCGTACGCGATCCGTGGACCCACCAGGATCATCGCGTTCAAGCTGCCGGCGATCGAGATCAGGACGAAGAGCGCCACCCAGAAGCCGCCGCGAGTGCCGAAGAGCGCCGTGGCGGCCGCCTGGCCGACGTTCGTCTCCCCGCGAAGTTTCTCCATGGGAAGCGCATGCAGGTAGGCGACGTTGACGACGAGGTAGAGCGCGGTGCAGATGCCGAGGCCGAGAAAGAGCGCGATGGGAAGATTCCGCGCGGGTCGCCGCATCTCGCTCGCCACGTATACCGGCGCGTTCCATCCGAGGTAGGTGAACAGAATCGGCGAGAGCGCGAGCCCGAACGCCGACGGCCCGATCACGCCGGCGTGCGGCGCCTCCGCGGCCGCAGCCGCGGGCACGACGAAGAAGGCGCAGCAGGCGAAGACCAAGACCACCGCGAGCTTCAGAAACCCAGTTACGTTGTTGAAACGCGCGCCCCATCTGACGCCGACGTAGTTGACCGCGGAGCTCACCACCGTCACCGCGATGGCGAGCGTGAGCTTCGTCGAGGGATCGATCGGCACGAAGTACGCCACCCCCTCGGCGAACGCCGCGGCGAGAGTCGCGACCGACCCGACGTAGATTACGAAGAAGGTGAGCCAGCCGACCAAGAAGCCGGCCGCCGGGTGATAGGCCTCGCGCAAGTAGACGTAGTCGCCCCCGGCGTGCGGAAAGAGTGTGCCCAGCTCGGCGTTCGCGAGCGCGCCTGCGACCGACAACACACCGCCGACGATCCACGCCGCCAAGAAGAGCCTCGCATCCGGCAACAAGTCTGCGACGACGCCCGGCGTGAGAAAGATTCCCGAGCCGATTACCGACGAGACGACCAACATGATCGCGTCGGTCAGGGAAAGCGTGCGACCGAGCCGATCGCGTGGATCGACGTTGAGGGTGTCATATTCCATCATTGCGCGCAGAGAACGTAGGCCGCCAGCTCGGCACCTTGCGTACCGCTTCGCCAATCGTCACGAACCCGACCGCACCGACGAACAAGCATGCGAAGTAGGCTCCCCGATACACGAGCGCCATCTGCCCCGGCTCCATGCCGAGGAAATGCACCCAATCGTGAACCAGACTCTGCCCAAGGTAGAGTCCCCAGGACCTCTCACCGCACCATGTCAGCAACGCAGCCGCGGGAGGCCATACCCGGACGACCTTGACGCATGCCAACAACGCCACCGCGAGCGGCACGTCGGTCATCGCAAGTATGACCTCGCTTGCGCTCGCAGAATTCATGTTGGCGTGAACGCTGTCACCGAGAACGGTCAAACCGATGCACAGAGCGACCCAGTGACGCGGTAGCAACAGTATGCGCCGTGCGATGAGCATCCCGGCGCACACGTACAGCAGTCTGGGTGGAGCGAAGATCGTCAGGTACCACAGACCATCCCCAGGGCCGGTATGACGAAAGATCGATACCATCAGTGTGATGATGGGGATCGGATACAATCGGGCAGCGATGACGAGACCGACAGAAATGAGAATCATGACCGCTGCACCCAGCCTGTTCATCGCCAGTCGGATGATCGGGTAGGCGACGATGATTTGTAGGATGAGCGTCACGAACCATCCGGTGCCGATCCAGCGCAAGTACCCCAACGCCAAGGCCGCGATGACGGTCGGCGTCAACACCAATGGATGGCTGAGCAACACGACCAACCCCAGCCATACGGCGACTGTGCCCCAGACAGGCGGCATCAATCGCCGGAATCTGCTTTCGTACCACGATCGAAGCGCGACGCGGCCCTTCCGCTCGACTTCACGACGCCACCACAGCTCCGATGTGATCCCGAACAGGATCAAAAAGATTGGGACCGCTCGATTGACGACGTACGTGCCCAATGCGACATGCACGAGCAGATTCGCGTGGATCGAGAGGACGCAGAGGATCGCGAATCCCTTGAGCCAATCGATCTCGCGGTATCGTGCGCTCGCGGACTCCGCTGAGGCGCCCGCGAAGGGGATCATCGTTGGGGGGCTACAATGGGGGAGATGCGATCGCTTCCCGCCGAGAATCGAATCCACTGTCCGACGAGACCGGTGGTGGCGACGAAGAGAACGACGACGACGCACGCACCGACGACGTAGCTCACGCGGTCACGAAGTGCGAACACGACGGGGTCTTCGTGTATCTGCCCACGATGGGCGAGCAGCCATATGCGGCTGATCCAATAGAGCAGCAGCGGACAGATCAGCCACAGCACGGTCGGCTGCCGATACAGGGCGACGACGGCTTCACTGTTGATGTAGAGCGCAAGGACGAGAACGGCGATGTAGCCGCTCGCGGACCCCAGACTGGCGACCTGCTCACGATCGCTGGCGTAGTATCCGCGCGTCGCCTTGGTTCCGTCAGCGTCGCGGCGGAGCGTATCGAGCTCCGAGAATCGTTTCACCAGCGCGAGGCTGAAGAAAAAGAAGAGCGAAAAGGCCAAGAGCCAAGGTGATGGGGGCACGCCGGTCGCCGCGGAGCCGGCCAGCACGCGAATCGCATAGAGCCCGGCGAGCACGACGACGTCGAGAATCGCGATGTACTTGAGGCGGAGCGAGTACGCGAGCGTCACCACGACGTACAGCGTCAGGGTAGCGACGAACGCCGGCGGCAGCAGCGCGGCGATTGCGAGGCTGGCGATCAACGCGATCGGCGCCATCATCATCCCGAGCCGAAGACTCAACGCGCCCGAGGCGAGCGGGCGATTCTGTTTGGTCGGATGGCGCCGATCCGCGTCGAGGTCGAGCAGGTCGTTGATCAGGTAGATGCCGGATGCGCACAAGCCGAACGAGAGGAACGCGAGTACGCTCGACAACACGAGCTCGGGATTCTGAACCTGGTGTGCCATCGCGAGCGGCACGAACACGAGCAGATTCTTCACCCAGTGCTGAATCCGCATCGCCTCGAGCAGCATACGGGCGCTGACGCGCTCGCCCGGGAACGCCCGTCCGATCGGGGCTTTCAACCGCCGGCTCACCCGGGGGCTGGTGTTGACGAGAATGGCACTGTGCGCGTCGTCCCAAATCGTAAGGTCCGAGGCGTCGTTACCCGCGTAGTCGTACCCGTGCGAGCGAAACCTCTCCTGCAGCGCGACGCGCTTGCGCGTCCCCTTCAAGTTGACGGTGCCGTCACTCGCGAGCACCTCTTCGAAGAGTGCCAGATGATCCGCGACGCGGCGCACGATCGAGACGTCCGCGGCAGAGGCGAGCACCAGTTTGCGGCCCGCGGCGCGCTCGGCCCGTAGAAATTCGAGGAGCTCCGAGTGGTAGGGAAGGCGGGCGACGTCGAGATTTGCGCGCGTCGCCAGCTCGCGCTTGAGTTGCGCCTTCCCACGCCAGAGCCACAGCGGCACGAGCAGGATCTGGAGCGGATGATGCTTGAGCAATCGAACGAAGCATTCCAGCAGGGTATCGGTCTTGACGAGCGTGCCGTCGAGATCGACGCACAGCGGACGCATGGCTTCCCGCGTCGGCACGTCGCCCGCCGCGTCGGTCATCCCGGTACGAATCGGCACCGCTTTCATGATGGGCTGCCAGTATATCAGAGCGTCACCCACCGCTAAAACGGACGATCTCGACCGAAGTGAACTTCTGGCCGATTGATGATAGCGACCTCCCCCCATGCGCCCTGAAACCCGCGTCGATCCCGCCCCACCCGGCCACGAGGGCTTTCTCTACGGCGGCGTCTTCCTGGTCTCGATGGCGATCCTGCTGCTGCAGATTGCGCTCACGCGCATCTTCTCGTTCACACTCTGGTACCACTTCGCCTATGTGACGATCAGCGTCGCGCTGCTCGGCTACGGTGCGAGCGGTGCTCTCCTCGCCGTCTTCCCCGCACTGGCAGGCCCGGCGCCCGCGCGCAGGCTCTCCGCCTATGCGTTCGCCTGCGGTGTGGCGATCGTCGTCGCGCTCCTGGCGTTCTCCGAGATCCCGTTCCATCCGTTTCAAATGATGTCGATGCTCTTGAGGGACCAGGTGCTCGAGGTCCCCCATGTCCAGTTCCTGTACTTGATCGTCTTCTACCTCGCCGCCATCGCGCCGTTTTTCTTCGCGGGCCTCTGCATGTCCGTCGCCCTCACGACGCTCTCCGAGCACGTGAGCCGTCTGTACTTCTTCGACCTGGTCGGCGCCGGGGTCGGATGTTTGATCGTGTGCTTCGCCATTTCCACGCTCTCGACACCGGGCGCTGTGATCACCGCCGCCGTGATCGTGAGCCTCGCCAGCGTGATGTTCAGCATGGCAGCGGGACGGCGCGGCTGGCTCACTCACAGTATCGGCACCATATTCATTGGCGTTCTCGGGCTGACGGTCCTCTCCGTGGCAGACTTCGCTCCCAGCCCCGAGAAGTTCCTCGCGGCGTTTCTCGATCAGGGGGAGGCCATCACGATGTACAGCCATCAGTGGAGCCCCATCTTCAGGACCGACGCGTTCGGCTTCACGGACGAGGACAATTCGCGTGGAGGCGGCTACGCCGGTTGGGGGAGCAGCCCGCATTGGAAGGCAAACGCGGCGACGCTCGGACCGAAGCTCCGCATGATCACGCACGACGGCGACGCGGGCGCCGTCGTCTACAATTTCGACGGCGATCTCTCGAAGCTCGAGATGTTCGATCACGTCATTCTGAAGACTCCCTATCTTCTCCTGAACGAGCCGAACGTGCTCGTTATCGGGGTCGGCGGCGGGACGGACATCGTGAACGCCATCAAGAATCACGCCGTCACATCACCGGCGTCGAGCTCGACCCGGTCACCGTGAGGCTCGTCAAGGTGGATCACGCGGACTTCGCCGGTCACATCTACGACCGGCCCGACGTCACGATGATCGCCGGCGAGGGCCGCAGCACGCTGCGCCACTCCGCCGTCGAGTACGACTTGATTCAGATGACCGGCGTCGACACCCTCGCTGCCCTGTCGACCGGCGCCTACGTGCTCTCCGAAAGCTATCTGTACACCACCGAGGCGATGCAGGAGTTCCTCGACCACCTCACCCCGGACGGCCTGCTGTCGGTGGTCGTCGCCGACTTGTCGGGAGGATTCGGTTTCCCGCGTCACACGATGCGTCAGCTCTCGTTGTTCCTAGAGACACTCGAGCAGCGTGGCATCCAGGATCCGGCGCAGCACATCGCGGTGATCGCATCCGCGGAAGGGGTCCCGCAGGTGTCGATGCTCCTGAAGAAGAGCGCCTTCACGCGCGAGGAGGTCCAGCGTCTCCAGGAGTTCGCGGAGCAGATGGCGTTCACAGTGTTGGCACTCCCCGGCGTCTCGACCGACTCGATCCATTCGACGTATCTCCGGACCCCGCGCGAGGAGCGTGCGGCGTTCCTGTCCAAGATTCCGCTGATTCTGACGCCGACCACCGACGACAATCCATTTTTCTTCAATTTCTACCGGTGGCGCAACCTCGGGAAGAGCCACAGCGAGATCGACGTCGGACACACGTTGGCAACCGGACAGGTCATCCTGGCCCTGATCCTCGTTTTCTCCATCGCCCTTTCCGTCCTTCTGATTCTCGTCCCGCTGTTCGCGTTTCAGCGCCAGGGCCTTCGAACCGATGGGAGATGGGGCTTCGTGCTCTTCTTCCTCGCCATCGGCTTGGGCTTCATCTTCATCGAGATCAGCTTCATCCAGAAGTTCGTGCTCTTTCTCGGCTACCCCACCTACTCTTTGACGGTCGTCCTTTTCTCGCTGCTCACGTATTCGGGCATCGGCAGCTTCCTGACCGCGCGTATGAAGCGCAGGCCGGAAGATCGGTTTCCCTTGCTGTTCGCAGGCCTGACCACGGTGAGCGTACTCTACGTCTTCCTCTTGCCGTCCTTCTTCAGGGCGTTCCTCGGGAGCCCGTTTGCCCTCCGCGTCCTCATCGCCAGCGTCGTGCTCGCCCCACTCGGTCTCGTCATGGGCATGTTCTTTCCCAGCGGCATTCAGATCGTCCGCCGCACCAACGTCGCATTCGTGCCCTGGGCATGGGGTATCAATGGATGCGCGTCGGTCGTGGCCACCGTGCTCGCCGTCATTCTCGCGATGTCCTACGGATTTCGCTTCATCACGTTCCTCGCGCTTGCAATCTACCTCGTAGGCGTTCTCGGAATCCGGGCGAGCGCCCGCGGCCTGCCATGAAAGACCGGTCGTTCTACTATGAGATCTTCCTCATCTCATTCGCGGTCATCGTGTTGGAGATCAGCTACACGCGCGTCTTCTCGTTCAAGCTCTTCTACTATTTCACCTATCTGATCATCGGGGTGGCGCTGCTCGGCATCGGCTCGGGGGGCGTTTTGACCGCGGTTCTTCCCTGCCTTCGCGCCATGGGGTCCGCCCGCCTCATTCCCGGCACGGCCCTCGCGGCCGGCACGCTCATCTGCCTAGGATACTTAGCCATCGCGCGTATCCAGTTCACCTCGTCCGACCTCCCCTATCGGTTCGTCGAGGACGTGAAACTGCTCACCATATGCACTGCGCTCTTCCTTCCCTTTCTGCTGGCTGGCATCGCGATCGCCACTATCTTCACGGCGGCCCCCGATCGCATCCCGACGCTCTACTTCGCGGATCTGCTCGGGGCGGGGCTCGGCTGTGCGCTGTGCGTACCGCTGCTCGAGATCCTCACCCCGCCCGGCTGCGTCTTCTTGAGTGGGCTCGTGTTCTTCCTGGCGGCGCTGCGCCTGGCGCGCGCGCATCTGCGGACGGCGCTCTGGTGCGCTGTCCCCATCGCTGGCGTCCTGCTCGTGGGTGTCCTGCTGCCGCGTGTGCTGCTCGACCCAGTTCCCGACGCCCTCAAACCCATGAGTCCACAGCGCCTCCGCGGCAGCACCTTCGTCTTCTCCCGTTGGAACCCCGTCTTCCGCATCGACGTGCAGCAAACCGAGCCGGGCGTTCCGGAGCAGTACATCATCAACCACGACGGAATGTGGGGATCCACACTCCACCATTTCAACGGCGACGTGTCGACGTTGACGCGGTTCGACTCCGACAACCGCTCCTATCCGTTCGCGGTCCTCCCACCATCGCCGAAGGTGCTGATCATCGGCGCGGCGGGTGGGCACGAGATCCTCGCGGCGCTCTACAAGGCCGCATCGCACATCACCGCGGTCGAGTTGAACCCCGTAACCCTTTCGCTGCTCACAGACCATTTTGCGGACTACACGGGCCATATCGCGACCAACGACCGTGTCACGCTCGTGAACGCGGAAGGGCGGTCCTTCCTGAAGCGCGACGACACCAAGTACGACTTGATCTGGTTCGTGGCGCCGGACAGCTATGCAGCAATGAACGCCGCCACGTCCGGCGCCTACGTTCTTTCGGAGAGCTATCTGTACACGACCGAAATGATCCGAGAGAGCCTCTCCCATCTCACCGCCGACGGAATCATCTGCATGGTCTTCGGCGAGTACGACTTCGAGGGAAGGCCCAATCGTACGGCGCGTTACCTCGGCAGCGCCCGCGTCGCGTTCGAGGAGATGGGAATCCCGGACTTCAAGCGGCATGTCATGGTCGTGACGTCTCCCAGCCTCTTCCTCGAGTCGCAGACGCTGCTCAAAAAGCGACCGTTCACGGCCGACGACATCGCGCGTCTCCGGCAGGCGACGACTCGCATCCAGGGGAGCAGTATCCGGTACGCGTGGGATCAACCCCTTTCCGGGCATGTGATCGAAACGGTGATCACCGCAGACGATGGCGATCTCGCGCGATGGTACCGCACGTATCCGTACGACGTCCGACCCGTGACCGATGACTCCCCGTTCTTTTGGCACTTCGCACGTTTCCGAGACGCGATCCGCGGCACCGCGCTCAAGACGGTCAGCTGGGACATCGAAGACGCCACGGGGGAGCGCGTCCTCATGGTGCTTCTCACGGTGGTCATCGTGTTCGCGACCGTGTTTCTCCTGTTGCCATTTCTCGCCATCCGCGAGACCTGGGCGAAGATTCCCTACAAAGCACCGGCGGCGGTCTATTTCGCTGCCCTCGGAATGGGTTTCATGTTCTTCGAGATCGGTCTGATCCAGAAGCTGACGCTCTATCTCGGCTACCCGACCTACTCGCTCACGGTGACGCTCTTTGCGCTCTTCGTCTTCACCGGACTCGGCAGCCTGGCGAGTCCGCGCTACACGCAGGATAGAATGCGGGCCCTGAAGTTCTTGCTGCCCTCGCTCGTGCTCCTGATGCTGTTCTACCAGTTCGGGCTGAACTGGGTCGTCGACCGCTCGATCGGCGCCAATCTCGCGGTCCGGATCGGCGTGGCGGTCGCTTGCCTGGCGCCGCTCGGCGTCTGCCTCGGTGCGTTCATGCCGCTCGGTCTGGCAACCGTCGCGGCGACGACCGACCACAAGACCGAGTACATCGCCTGGGCCTGGGCGGTGAACGGTTTTTTCTCCGTCATCAGCTCGATCCTCGCGACCATGCTCTCGATGTCCCTCGGCTTCACGATCCTGCTCTTGCTCGCCGTCGTCGTGTACCTGATCGGCGCAGCCGCCCTACAGGCGATCCCCGAGCCCGTCGGGCATGCGGCGCACCGCGAGCGTCAATCGAGTCCTTCGCTCGCGAGATGATCGAGCCCCTCGATCTCCCCCGGCGTACGACTTCAACGTTGCTCTCGAGCCCCAGGCGTCGGCAGCCCGAGCTGCGCGGCATTGGTCCGCACGCGCTCATCCGCCGTGATGACGACGAGATCCGGGAACGATTGCCGCAGGAAGAGCGCGCTCGCGAGGTGAATCGCGTCGAGTGTGCGGACCGGCTCGTGCGGAAACGCCTCCTCGGCGCGCCTGGCGACATCGGACGAAAGCTCCAGGATCGCCCACGTGGAGAGCGCCTGTGCGAAGACCGCCAGCACGTCGGCACCCTGGGCCGCCGATATGCGCGCCGCCCGCTCCGCGCGGCGAACAACCCGGCGCGTCTCGATCAACGTCAAGCGGGAACAGACGACCTTGCTCGCCGCCATAAGCGTGGACCGGATGGCCTCACCATCGCTCTCGCCGAAGAGCCAACGTAGAACCGCGCTGGTCTCGGCGTAGACCGTCACTGCTCGCCGCGCTCCGCGTCGAGTAGATCGGCGGTCGACACCGGCGTGCGGATCGGAGACGGGCGATATGCGCGGGCATCTTGCGAGAGCCCCGCGACGAGAACGCCTTCGGCCTGCAGTCGTTCGAGGACCTGGTCGCAGGAGCTCAAGGACACTTCGCTCGTCGGTCGGCGAAGCTCGGCGACGACCCGCCCGCGATCAGTGACGAGCACGACCTCCCCGCCTCTGACCTCGCGGAGGTACGCGCTCAACCGATTCTTCAGCTCCTTGACGGCGACTGCCTTCATATGAACAAAAGTAGCCCCACGTAGCTACTTCGTCAATGGTCATCGAGAGGTCGAGGCCTCCAACCGCTCACGGGCGAGCGCTAGGTCTCGAGGAAGCCCCACACTGATCGCGAGCACTCGATCGACTCGGCGCATCGTCTCGGGTCCGAGAGTGCCGAGACGCTTCGAGAACCGGCGGCGATCGCAGGAGTGGAGATGGTTCAGAAGGACGACGGAGGCGACACGCAGGCCCCCCTCGCCGGCAGGCACGACTACGTCGACGGGCGACGGCTCGTCGGGGACCTGGGAACTGATGGCGGCCACGATGGTGACGGGACCGACGTCGTTGCCGGGGTCGTTTTGGATCACGAGGGCTAGACGGGTCTTCGGGATCTCGGCACCCACCCGCGGGTCAAAGCGCATATGATCGGAAAGAATACCAGCGGTCGATAACGCGCTTGACGTCGTCGCTATTTTCGCCTATTGTTCGCCTCTCGGGGAAGTAGATTTCCGTTCACATGGGCTCGTTGCTGCACAGCGCAGGAAGTTGGCCGCGTCCGCGTAGCCGCGCCGCCGTCGGTCGCGGCGGTGCGGCACGAAGCCGTCGCCCGCGCGAGCGCGGCAACGCGGATGGCGAGCTCGAGCGCGCTCTCCTCACCGAACGCGCCCGGTTCGCCCGGCACCTCGACATCGAGCTGCGGGTCGCGTGTCGCAGCGAAGCAGCGTCACGACACGAGCTCGGAATCGTCGCGCGCGCGCTGTGTCGCGGCCACGCGTATCGGCGCCTCGGGTTCGTCCGGCTGAGCGATTACGCGCGCGAGCGCCTCGGCGTGTCGGCGCGCACGCTGCACGCGGCCGCCTGGGTCGCCACGCGGCTCGACGCGCTGCCGATCGTTGCGGCGGCGTTCGATCGCGCCGAGCTCTCCTGGGCGCAGGTGCGTACGGTCTGCGCCGTCGCGCGCCCCGAAGATCAGGTGCAGTGGCTGGCACGCGCGCGCGCGTCCACGGTCGAAGAGCTCGAACGAATCGCGCGCGCAGTGCGTCCGAACGCCGCCGGCGCCGCCGATCCCGACCACGACGACGGCACGATCGACGGCGAGCCTGCGCTGCGCCTGCGCATCGCCTGCCCGGCGCGCGTACGGGCGCTCTGGCGCCGCGCGCTCGAGCTCGCGTCGCGTGGCGCGGGCGAGCCGCTCGTGGCGTGGCGCGCCGCCGAGATCATCGCCGCGGAAGCGTTCTCCGGACGGCCGGCGGGCGTGTCGCTCGTCGACCGTGCCGTGCTGGCGTGCATGCGGCTCGCCCGCCGGGCGCGACGCTGCGACTCGGCGACGGACGCGCGTCGCACTGTGACGGATCCCGCCGCGCGCGCGCTCGCGATGGGCGGCTCATCGGCGCACTGCCCCGCGTCAGAAACCGTCGCGCCCGAGCTAGGACCCGTCGCGACGGCACAGGTCGCCGCCGCGACGGGCCAGGCCGCCGCTGCCAGCGAGCCGGAGCGCGCGGATACAGCGCTGCAACGTGCAACATCCGATCCGTTCGCGCTCGACGCGCGGCTCGTGGCGGCCATGCGGGTGATCCGGACGAGCGAGCCCCGGATCGGTCGCCTCCTCAGAGTCGTCGTCGACCAGCACCTGTATCGTGCGCACGGGTTCGCCTCACTCGCCGACTACGTGCGCGAGCGCCTCGGCATCTCGATTCGGAAGGCTTGGGCGCTCCTCAAGGTCGAGAGGAGCACACACCGGGCCGACGACTTCGCGCGCGCCTACGATGAGGGCGCGATCTCCTGGGTGTCCGCCTTGACGTTGCTGCCCGTCGTCGATCGCGCGAACGCCGCCGCATGGATCGCGCGCGCGGACGCCGTCACGGTGCGCCGCCTCGCCGACGAGGTGAGCTGGGTCCTCGAGGCGCGCGATGTCTGCGGCGCGGATGCGCGTCTCGATCCGCCGCCGCTCGACAGCGTGCTGGTGTCGCCGGTCGCGCAGGCGATCGCCACGTCCGCCGCGAGCGTGCAAATCCGTGCGCACGCGCCGTCGCAAACCCTGCTGACAAAATTTGACACCGATCGGCGCGCGGCATTGGAGGTCTGCGACGTCGAGATGCAGTTCACCGCGCCGGTATCGGTGGTCGCGCTGTTTCGTGAGGCGCTCGACGCGTACGCGGAGCCGGGGGCGCCACGCTGGTTGGCGCTCGCGCGCGTGTTGCAGCACGTGATCGCGTATTGGGAGGCGACCCCGCGGCACCGTGATCCGATCTTCGCGCGCGACGGCTGGCGGTGCACCGTGCCGGGCTGCAGCTCGCGCCGCAACCTGCACGACCATCATCTCCGCTACCGGTCGCGCGGCGGCGGCAACGCGCCCACGAATCGCAGCGCGGTCTGCGCGGCGCATCACTTGCACGGAATCCACACCGGCGTGGTGCGCGCGTCGGGAACGGCGCCACGCGACATCCATTGGCAGCTCGGCGTCCGCTCGGACGGGCCGCCGCTGCTAAGCTACGTCGGCGATCGGCGGTGCCCCGACGCGCGGTGGAAGAACGCGCTCGGCCAAGAGAAGGAGACTGGCTGAGCCTGACGCTTCGCCTTCTTCAGCGCGCCCGCTGCGGCGATGCAGGCGATGTCGGCTCTCTGCTCCGGCGAAAGAGTTGCCGCCTTCAAACTGACCCACCATCAGACTTGCCGGCGGCGGGCGACTTGACTAGTATAGTCACATGAAGACCGCCGCGGTTGCCGAGTTGAAGGCGCGCCTCAGCCGCTACCTGAGCCGCGTGAAGGCGGGCGAGGAGATTCTGGTGACCGAGCGGAACGTACCGATCGCCCGCTTGGTCCCGGTTGCGGGCACACTCGAGGGTCTCGAAGGCCTTCGCGATCTCGAGCGGCAGGGCTTGGTTCGGCTGAGCACGGGCACGCTCCCGAAGGGTTTCTGGAAGCTCCCGCGCGACCGCGATCCACGTGCGCTCGTGCGCCGAGCGGTTACGAAAGAACGCGGCGAGGGCTGGTGAGGTTCTGGGACACCTCGGCGGTCGTTCCGCTTTGCGTCGAGGAGCCCGCCACTGCGCGCGTACGTCGGCTGGCGGAGTCGGATGGAGCGCTGATCGTGTGGTGGGCAACCCGGATAGAATGCCTTTCCGCGCTCGCGCGCCGGCGGCGCGAGCGACGCAAGGAGTCCGCAGCCGACGAGTACGCCCGCCGCGTCCTGCGCGAGCTCGCGGGTACGTGGTCGGAGGTGCTGCCGAGCGAGGGTCTGCGTCGGCGATGTGAGCGACTCCTGGCCGTACATGCGCTGCATGCCGCGGACGCGTTTCAGCTAGCGGCCGCGCTGCTGTGGTCACGGGGGCGGACGAGCGGCCACGGGTTCGTGTGCTTGGACGACCGTCTTCGGGAAGCGGCGGAGCGCGAGGGCTTCGACGTGCTGCCGGCCTGAGACAGCGACCTTCTCGAAGGGCGGTCGCCTGGTGTCGCTACTCGACGTAGCCAAGCGACCGCAGGCGCTCGCGCGCCGACGGATCGATCGCCGGCGCGGCTTCCGCCGCCTCGGCGGCGCGCCAGAGCGAGACGACGACGCCCGGGTTCGGCGCACCGCCGGGTGTGGGCGCCCTCTCCGGAGGGCCGACGAGGGCGGGATCGGCGAGATCGACGCTACCCTCGGCGATCTTCCCGGCGGCGCCGATCCGGAGCGTGCCGGCGGGCGCCGGCAAGGCGTCCAGCGTGATGCTGACGCGCAGCGTGCCGGTCGCCGCGAGGACGTCCATGCGCACCTGATCCTCATCACCAGGCGAGAGCGTGCCGCGCACGGTGAGCGCACTCGAGTGCTCGCCGACGACGATGTGGTCGCTGGGCTCGAGCGCCAGACGATCGGGCTCGACGATCGGGACGGGCGGATCCCCGCTCAGCTGGACTGCGTACGCAATGGGGTGATCCAGCGTCGAGCGCACGCGGAGCTGCATACCGCGTCCGTCCAAGCGCTGGCGGATCGCGTCGAGCGCCTTCACGAGTACGCCGGCGCCCGGTGCGGCGGAGCCGAGGTTGCGCTGCTCGCGTGGATCTTGCATGAGGTCGTACACCTCGAGGCGGCCGTCTTCGATGTCGCGAACGAGCTTGGCGGTGCGCGTGCGGACGGCCTGGCGTGGCGGCGAGCGTGGCTCCGCGTTCGAGACCGTCGCGAAGATGAGCTGGTGGGGCGACGCGACGTCCGGCGCGCCGCGCAGCAGCGGCAGCAGGCTCGTACCGTCGAAGACAGTGGCGGGGAGCGCAGCGGCGGCGCTGAAACCGGCGGCGGCGGCGATCGTCGGCACGATGTCGACGCTGCTGACGAGATCCTCGACGACCCGTCCGCGGGGCGCGTTCGGAACGCGCACGAGGAGCGGCACGTGCAAGAGCTCGTCGTAGAGCGATTGGCCGTGGAAGAAGTGCCCGTGCTCCCAGAGCTCCTCGCCGTGGTCGGCGGAGATGACGACGATCGTGCGATCGGCGCGGCTGCGGCGCGCGACGCCGCGCAACAGGCGGCCGAGCTGGCGGTCGGTCCACGCGATCGAGCCGTCGTAGAGATCGACGATGCGCGTGCGGTCGACGTCGCCGTAGCGATTCTGCCAGGTGCCGGTCACGTCGTCGAAGGTGAGGCCGATCGTGGTCTTCGCGTCGCGATCGATGAAGCGGCGCGCGTAGCGCGGCGGCGCATGGTAGGGCGTGTGCGTGTCGAGGTAGTGCAGGTAGAGGGCAGTCCGGCAGCGGCCGGCGGCGGAGAGCCAGCGGAGCGCCGCCGAGGTGATCGCGCGCGCGTCGAGGTCACCGGCGACGACGCTCTGAAAGCCCGGACGCTCGCCGCCGAGCCAGCTCGCGACGTAGGGGTTGTTGACGATCGCGCGGCTGCGCTCGAAGCGCCCGGGACCGAGTAGGGCGGCAAGCCCCGGTGTCGTGCGGTGACGGAAGAAGTACGTGCCGGTCAGGATCTGCGGGATCGAGGGAATCGTCTTCGGGCCGGCGGCGAAGGCGGCGGCGAAGCGCGTCGCGTCGGCGGCGAAGCGGTCGAGGTAGGGCGTCGTCGGGCGCGCGTAGCCGGCGCTTCCGAGGTGATCGCTGCGCAGGGCGTCGATCGTGACCAGCAGCAGACTCGGCGCGCCCTCGGCGCAATCGGCGAGCTCGGGCAGCGCCCAGAGCGCGAGCGTCCCCGGCGCGGCATCGGGGCGGGCGAGCGCGGTCTCGAAGCGCAGCGTGCCGCGCCGGCCGGCGAGCGCGCCGAGGTCGCGCCCGAACTCGAACCAGCGCCGATCCGCGGCCTGCCCGGCGATATCGATCGTGCGATCGTAGAGGACGACCGGCGCCGCGCCGTCGCTCTCGAAGAGGACGCGAAAGCGGAGCGGCGCCGCCGTCGTCGTCACCGTCGTCGTCCAGATGCGGTCCGGCACCGTCACCGCGGAAAGGAGGCGCGCGCCCGGCGGGATCGTGACCGGCACCGTGAAGCTCGCCGGCGTGGTGACGGCGACGACCTCCGTACGCGAGGTGTCGTAGACCCCGAACGACTGCACCCGCACGCCCGGAGCGTCCGTGATCGGCAGCGGCGCCGCGACCGCGGCTCGTGTGCTCGCGATCACGCCGAGCGCGGCCGTCACGATCGCGCACGTGTTCATGAACGTCTGCCGCATGCTCATCGCGCCTCTCCTCGATGCGCGCCGTGACGAGCGCGCACGACGGGACACTAGCAGCCGGCGTCGGACTCGTCAGCCGTCGCGCCGAGGCAGGTAGTGGTCAGTTTCAGCGTGACAGGACGAAGCGCGACACCGGGCTGATCCGCCGTGCCCGTGACGTCGATTGCCGCGGTGTGCGCGGTCCTCATCGCAACGACGACCGGCGCCAGAACCATCAGCGCGGCGGTCACGAACGTCGGCGTTCCTTCTCCTCTCTCATCAATCGACTCGCTGCATCTGATCAGGTTCACCGGCCTTCAACGAACACCATATGATTGAAAAGAACACCGGCGGTCGACAAAACGCTTGACGCCGCGTATCCTTTCGCTTATTGTTCGCCTCAGTCGGAGCGTGGATTTCGGCTTCATCAACTAGGGGCGACAACCGTTCACATGAGCTCGTTTCTGCATCGCGCAGGCGGTTGGCGGCGGCGTCCGCGCATCCGCGCCGCCGTCGGTCGCGCCGCCGTCGGTCGCACCGTTGTCGGGCGCGGCGGGGCAGCACGAAGCCGTCGCCCACGTGAGCGCGGCAACGCGGATGGCGAGCTCGAGCGCGCTCTCCTCACCGAACGCGCGCAGTTCGCCCGGCAACTCGACATCGAGCTGCAGGTCGCGTGTCGCAGCGAAGCGGCGGCACGACACGAGCTCGGGATCGTCGCGCGCGCGCTCTGTCGCGGCCACGCGTATCGTCGCCTCGGGTTCGTCCGGCTGAGCGACTACGCGCGCGAGCGCCTCGGGGTGTCGGCGCGCACGCTGCACGCGGCCGCCTGGGTCGCCACGCGGCTCGACGCGCTGCCGCTCGTCACGGCGGCGTTCGATCGCGCCGAGCTCTCGTGGGCGCAGGTGCGTGCGGTCTGCGCCGTCGCGCGCCCCGACGATCAGGAGCAGTGGCTGGCACGCGCGCGCGCGACCACGGTCGAAGAGCTCGAACGAATCGCGCACGCGGTCCGTCCGAACGGCGCCGGCGCTGGCGCCGCCGATCCCGACCACGACGACGGTACGATCGACAGCGAGGCCGCCCTGCGCTTGCGCATCGCCTGCCCGGCGCGCGTGCGGGCGCTTTGGCGGTACGCGCTCGAGCTCGCGTCGCGTGTCGCCGGCGAGCCGCTCGCGGCGTGGCGCGCCGCCGAGATCATCGCCGCGGAAGCGTTCTCGGGCCGGCCGGCGGGCGTGTCGCTCGTCGACCGTGCCGTGCTGGCGTGCATGCGGCTCGCGCGCCGATCGGACTCGACGACTGCCGCGCGTCGCACGGTGACGGATCCCGCCGCGAGCTCTCTCACTACCTCTGTCTCATCGGAGCACAGCCCCGAGCCAACCGTCGCACCCGAGTCAAGGAGCGTCGCAACGGGCCAGGCCGGCGCTACTCGCGAGCCGGAACGCTCGGATACCGCGCCATCCCGTGCCGCGTCCGATCCGTTCGCGCTCGACGCGCGGCTCGTGGCGGCCATGCGGGCGATCCGGACGAGCGAGCCACGGATCGGCCGCCTCCTCAGAATCGTCGTCGACAAGCATCTGTATCGTACACACGGGTTCGCCTCGTTCGCCGACTACGTGCGCGAACGCCTCGGCATCTCGATTCGCAAGGCCTGGGCGCTCCTCAAGGTCGAACGGAGCACGCGGCGTGACGATGATTTCGCGCAGGCCTACGACGAGGGGGCGATTTCCTGGGTGTGCGCCTTGACGCTGCTGCCCGTCGTCGATCGCACGAACGCCGCGGCATGGATCGCGCGCGCGGACGCCGTCACGGTGCGCCGCCTCGCCGACGAGGTGAACTACGTGCTCGAGGCGCGCGATCTCTGCGGCGCGGATGCGCCGCTCGATCCACCGCCGCTAGACAGCGTGCTGGTGTCGCCGGTCGCGCAGGCGATCGCTACGTCCACCGCAGTCACGTCCACCGCGGCGGCGGCCACGTCCGCCGCATCAGTCGCGTCCGCAGTCACGTCCGCCGCGGCGGCAGCCCCGTCCGCCGCAAGCGTGCAAATCGGTGCGCACGCACCGTCGCAAACCCTGCTGACAAAATTTGACACCGGGCGCCGCGCGGCATTGGAGGTCTGCGACGTCGAGATTCAGTTCACCGCGCCGGTATCGGTGGTCGCGCTGTTTCGTGAGGCGCTCGATGCGTACGCGGGACCAGGGGCGCCACGCTGGTTGGCGCTCGCGCGCGTGCTGCAGCACGTGATCACCTACTGGGAGGCGACGCCGCGGCACCGCGACCCGATCTTCGCGCGCGACGGCTGGCGGTGCATCGTGCCGGGCTGCAGCTCGCGCCGCAACCTGCACGATCATCATCTCCGCTACCGGTCGCGCGGCGGCGGCAACGCCCGCACGAATCGCAGTGCGGTCTGCGCAGCGCATCACCTGCACGGCATCCACACCGGCGTGGTGCGCGCGTCGGGAACGGCGCCGCGCGCCATCCATTGGCAGCTCGGCGTCCGTTCGGACGGGCCGCCACTGCTAACCTACGTCGGCGATCGGCGGTGCCCCGACGCGTGCTGGCAGCACGCGCCCGGCGCGGAGCAGGAGACCGGCTGAGCCTGACACTCGCCGAGGCATCGCGCGTCGCGATTCGGAGTTGTATCCTGGATCGATGGAGAGCGGGTCTTCGCGCGATAGCGATCCATCGGAGACCAACGGCTGGGTCGAGTCCTTCGACGCGGTGATCCGCGAGGACGGACCGGAGCGGGCGCGCTTCCTCCTCGCGCGTCTCACCGAGTACGGGCTCGCGAACGGCGTCGTCGTCCCGTTCACGGCGAACACGCCCTACGTCAACACCATCCGTGCCGAGGACCAGCCGCTCTATCCGGGCGACCGCGAGATCGAGCGCCGCATCAAGAACCTGATCCGCTGGAACGCGGCGGCGATGGTGGTGCAGGCGAACGCGCACTCCGGCGGCATCGGCGGGCACATCTCGACGTACGCCTCGCTGGCGACGTTGCTCGAGGTCGGCTTCCATCATTTCTTCCGCGCCCACACCGCGGAGGCGGCGGGTGACTTCGTCTACTTCCAGGGCCACTCGTCTCCCGGCGTCTACGCGCGCGCGTTCCTCGAAGGGCGGCTCTCGGCGGCGCAGCTCGGCAACTTTCGCCGCGAGCTCGCGCCCGGCGGCGGGCTCGCGTCGTATCCGCATCCGTGGCTCATGCCGGAATTCTGGGAATGGCCCTCGGTCTCGATGGGGCTCTCCCCTATCTGCTCGATCTACCAGGCGCGATTCGCCCGTTATCTCCAGGCGCGCGGCCTCGCCGAAACCGCAGGCTCCCGGGTGTGGGCGTTCCTCGGCGACGGCGAAATGGACGAGCCCGAGAGCATGGGCGCGATCACGCTTGCCGCCCGCGAGCGTCTCGACAATCTGGTGTGGGTGATCAACTGCAACCTGCAGCGCCTCGACGGTCCCGTCCGCGGCAACGGCAAGATCATCCAGGAGCTCGAGGCGGCGTTTCGCGGCGCCGGCTGGAACGTCATCAAGATCGTCTGGGGCGACGATTGGGATTCGCTGCTGGCGCGCGACGACGAAGGGCTGCTGGTGCGCCGCATGGGCGAGGTCGTCGACGGCGAGTACCAGAAGTACACCGTCGAGTCCGGCGACTACATCCGCAAGAACTTCTTCGGCACCGACCCGAAGCTCCTCGCGCTAGTGAAAGACGTGACCGACGCCAAGCTCCGCAAGCTGCGTCGCGGCGGTCACGATCCCGAGAAGGTCTACGCCGCATACAAGGCCGCCGCGGAGCACCGCGGCGCCCCGAGCGTCGTCCTCGCGAAAACGATCAAGGGCTACCTCCTCGGCGCCGCCGGCGAGGGCCGCAACATTTCGCACCAGGCGAAGAAGCTGGGGGAGAAGGAGCTCCGCGACTTCCGCGATCGTCTCGGGATCCCGGTCGGCGACGACGAGCTCGCGAGCTTTCCCTTCTACCGTCCGGCGGACGACAGCGAGGAGCTGCAGTATCTCCGCCAGCGCCGCGCGGCGCTCGCCGGCCCGGTACCGCGGCGAATGATCCGCTCGCAGGCGCTCGCCGCGCTGCCGCCGGCGCTCTTCGAGCCGTTCAAGTCGGCCGACGACCGCGCGGTCGCGACGACGCAAGTCTTCGTCAGCATGCTGCGCCACCTGATGAGCGACGCGACGATCGGCCGCCTCATCGTCCCGATCGTCCCCGATGAGGCACGGACGTTCGGCATGGACTCGCTCTTCCGCAAGTTCGGCATCTACTCGCAGCAAGGCCAGCGCTACGACCCCGTCGACGCGGCGGTCGTCGCCTACTACCGCGAAGCGGAGGACGGGCAGCTCCTCGAGGAGGGGATCACCGAGGCGGGCGCGATGGCGTCGTTCACCGCCGCCGGTACCGCCTACGCGGCGCACGGCGTCAACACGATTCCGTTCTTCCTCTTCTACTCGATGTTCGGGTTTCAACGCGTCGGCGATCTCATCTGGCAGCACGCCGACGCACGCGGCAAGGGATTCCTCATCGGCGCGACGGCGGGGCGCACGACGCTCGCGGGCGAGGGCCTGCAGCATCAGGACGGCCACAGTCACGTGCTGGCGAGCGTGGTGCCGACGATCCGCGCCTACGATCCCGCCTACGCCTACGAGCTCGCGGTGATCGTCGAGGACGGCATTCGGCGCATGTACGCCGAGCGGGAGAGTTGCTTCTACTATCTGACGGTCATGAACGAAGCGTACACGCAGCCGCCGATGCCCGCGGGCGTCGAGGGCGACATTCTACGCGGCCTCTACAAGGTGCGACCGGCGCCCGACCCGACGATCGGCCCGCGCGTTCATCTCTTCGGAAGCGGCGCGATCCTGCGCGAGGCGCTCGCGGCGCAGGAGCTGCTCGCGGCACGCGGCGTCGCCGCCGACGTGTGGAGCGTCACGAGCTACACCGAGCTCCGCCGCGACGCGCTCGCGGCCGAGCGCTGGAACCTGCTGCACCCGACGGAGCCGCCCGCGGTCCCGTACGTGACGCGCGTGCTCGCCGCCGAGCCCTGGCCGATCGTCGCCGTAACCGACTACATGAAGATCGTGCCGGAGCAGATCGCCCGCTTCGTGCCCGCCGGCCTCCACCCGCTCGGCACCGACGGCTTCGGGCGCAGCGAGACGCGCGAGGCGCTCCGCCGCTTCTTCGAAGTGGACGCGGCGTCGATCTGCGTCGCCGCGCTGCAGTCGCTGGCGTTGCGGCGCGCCCTCGAGCCGGCGCGCGTCGCCGCGGCGATCCGCAACCTCGACATCGACCCGGCGAAGCCCGACCCCGCCCGCAGTTGATCGTGAGACGTTCGATCGGGTGTCGAGGGCGTGGTAACGGGAACGCGTGAGCGCTCCGCGACCGTCCGCGACCGTCGACGATCCGTCCTCGGCGTCGGCGCCACTCGTGCCATGGCGACGCCACGTCGCGCTCGCGGCGGCGGCGTACCTCGTCGTCGCGCTCTGGGCGCTACGTCCCGTACTGCCGCGGGCGAGCACCGCCCTGCCCTACCCGACGGCGCTCGGGGCGCTCCGGGGTAGTTGGCTCGATCTCTCGTGGAACGATCAGAAGCTCGTGGCGGCTCTGGTGACGCAGAACGCGCGCCGGATGACGACGGCGCCCTGGCTGCTCTTCGACAACGGGCAATGCTACCCGACGTCCAACCCCACCGCCCTCGGCGAGCACATGTTCGGCATGGGACTCCGCGCCGTCGTCCCTTACGCGCTCACCCGTGATCCCGTCCTCACTCTCAACATCGTGCTGCTGTCGACGCTCTGGCTCGCCGGCATGGCGATGTACGTCCTGGTCGCTTACTGGACCGGCAATCCCGGGGCGGCGTTCGTCGCCGGACTCCTCTTCGCGTTTCAACCCCAGCGCCTGACGAACGTGATCCATCCGTACGTCGAGGCGAACGATTGGACGGTGATCGCGCTCCTCGCCGCACACCTGCTCTT
Source organism: Deltaproteobacteria bacterium (assembly GCA_016200545.1). GTDB lineage: Bacteria > Desulfobacterota > Binatia > UTPRO1 > UTPRO1 > DP-19. Next base: position 69,848 of record JACQEO010000014.1, read on the forward strand.
CACCCGCGGCCGGTGGATCGACGCCGCGATGCTCACCGGCGCGATTGCGCTGCAGACGCTCGAGAGCATTTATCCGGTGCTCGCGCTCGCCGTCCTCGGCAGCAGCTACGGCCTGTACCTGTCGGTGCGGTACTGGCGGCGCCTGCCGGCGCTCGCACCGAAGCTGCTCGCCGTCGTCGTCGGGGTGTCACTCGTCGCCGCGGCCGTATTCGAGCCGTACCTGCACATGCGAGAGGTCTGGGGCGACGTCGTCGCGGGCCGCAACACGCTACTGTTCCAGCTGCAAGACTTCGGTGTCGGCGGCAAGGCGTCCCCCGGAACGGTCACGCTGCTCTTGGCCGCGATCGGCGTCGGCGAGCGGCTGTGGCGTCGTCGCGACCGCCGCGGCTACGATCCGCGCCTACCGTTGCTCGTCGGCGGACTGCTGACGATCTGGCTATCGGTGTACAGTGTCCCGCTGCCGTTCGGCGCGCGCCTTCCTTCGCTGTACGCGCTGGCGGCGTACGTCGTTCCCGGCTTGGACTCCATTCGCGCCGGCGCTGTGACCGGACGCGGCGCGACCCTGATCGCGACGTTCCTCGCGGGCTACGGCGTCCTCGTCCTCCTCGAGCGGCGCGCACCGTCGACGCGCGCCCTCCTCACCGGCGCGGTTGCCGCCGTGGCCCTCGTGGAGGTGTTCGTGCCGGCGTGCGCGACTCGCGACTTCGGTGCAGCGGTGACGATGGCCGCCCATGAGGTACGGCCCGCCTCGGACCTGTTGGCGCTCTATGATCGGCTCCCCGCCGGGCCCGTCCTCGACGTGCCGTTCGACTACAGCGCGGCCGGGATCCTGAAGTACATGCCGCACTACGTCTTCTTCGCGGCGTACCACCATCGTCCGATCGGCGCCTGCTACGACTCGTTCGTCGTCCAGGTGCAGCAGGATCTGGCGACGCTCGTGTCCCGTCTGCCCGATCGCGGTGCGGTCGACGCCCTCACCGCGCTGGGATTTCGCTCGCTGGTGGTGCACGATGAGCTGCTGCGGCGGCACGATCCCCACCTCGGACAGCTCGCCAGCGCCATCACCGTGGCCCATCCTCCGGATCCGGAGCTGACGCACCTCGTCCTGCTCGATCACGCCGCGGGGCACACCGCCTATCTCCTCGAGCACGAGGTCGCGACGACGACGAGCTACGCCGCCCTCGCCACGACCGAGCCGCCGACCGCCAGCATGACCGCACAGCCGCCCCACGTCGACGTCTTCTTCAGCTTTCGAAACGGCGCGGCCGCGACCTTTCGCCATCCGCCGCCGATCGAGCCGGCGTCGCTGCTGCTGCGCTGGTACTCGACGAGCGGAGCCCTGGTGCGCGAAGATCGCGTGCGGGAGATGCTGCCGCTGGCGCTCGCGCCGGCACAAACCATGGTACGGAAGATCATGGTGCCGATCGCCGTCGGCCCCGGCGACTACCAGCTCACGCTGTCGCGCGGCGACGCACCGGATCTGGTGCTGTCCCGCGTGCGCCTGAACGTCGTCGCAGCGGCCGCCCGTTCATGAGTCCGCCCGGTGATGCGACACGCGCGCTGGTGGTCATTCCGGCGCTGAACGAGGGCAGTCGGATCGCGCGCGTGATCGACGGTCTGCGGCGGGCGGCGGCCGACCTCGACGTGCTCGTCGTCGACGACGGCTCGAGCGACGACACCGCGACGCGCGCGCGGGCCGCTGGCGCACGCGTCGTCTCGCATCCCTTCAACCTCGGGTACGGGGCGGCGCTGCAGACCGGTTACAAGCACGCGCTGCGCGCGCACTATGCCCACCTCGTCCAAATGGACGGCGACGGGCAGCACGATCCTGCCGACGTTCCCCGCCTCGTGGCGCCGCTCCGTGCCGGCGCCGCCGACGTCGTGATCGGCTCGCGCTTCATGGTGGCGAGCGGCTACCACATGGGGGCGGCGCGCGCCGTGGGGCGGACGTTCTTCCAACGCCTCCTCGTCGCCTGCGGCGGCCCGCGCGTCACCGACCCGACGTCGGGCTTTCAAGCGCTCGCTCGCGCGGCGTTCACGTTCTGCTGCGCCGATTTCTACCCGTCCGACTTTCCCGATGTCGACGTGCTGCTCCTCCTCCATCGGCGCGGGCTCCGCATCGTCGAGGTGCCGGTCACGATGGCGCCGAATCCGCCCGGGCACGTCCCGATGCACGCCGGCGTGCGCGCCGTGTACTATCCCTACAAGATGCTGCTCTCGACTTTGCGCAGCGCGTTCGCGCCGCGAAAGGAGACGTCATGAGCCCAGAGACTATCGACATCGAGGCGCTGCGCCTCCTCTTCATGGACCAACCCGAGCCGTGGACGACGCGCGGCATCGCGCTCGCGGTGAGCGTCGCGTTCTTCGCCGCAGTGCTGAACCTCGTTCGTCGCGGACGGCTGCGCGAGGAGTACACGCCGATCTGGACCGTCGTCGCGCTCGGCATCATGACGTTGAGCTTCTGGTCGGCAGGCCTGCGCGCGATCACGCACGCGGTCGGCGCCTGGGCACCGAGCTCGACGCTCTTCTTCTTCGGCGAGCTCTTTCTCCTCGTCCTCTGCTTGAACTACGCCGTGCGGCTCTCGAGCCTGACCTTGTACGTGAAGCTCCTGGCGCAGGAGCTCGCGATCCTGCGCAGCGAGCTGCGCGCGCGCGGCGCTCTCGAGACCTCCGGCGAGCTCGGCGCGCCCGGCGAGCCGTCGCGGTAAGCGCAGCGAAGGCGGCTCCGTCGTCGCTCTACTTTCGCTACTTCTTCGTCTTCAGTAGCGCCGTACGGCAATCGCTCAGCTCCGGTAACTATCTAATAATTCAAACATACTCGAGTGAACGCGGTAGCCCAGTATTTCTGACGCAGCGCGTCTGGTACGCTCGCTCGTAGAGGTGGCGAACGTGAGTCGGAGCGACGGCAACGGGAGAGCGGCGCGAGCGGGCCTCGGGACCTGGTGGGATTGGCTTATGTGGTGGGCGGCGCGCAGTGTCGTGGACGCGGTCCGCTACCAGCCGCGCCACGTCGAGCTGCTGCTGGCCTGCGGCGCGAGCCAGCCCGAGGTGCCCTTGCCGCTCGTCTCGTGGCTGGCCGAGACCCGCGAACGGCCGGCGGTCGCGCGTCTGACGGGCGCACCGTACGCGTTCGTGCGCGCGCTCTCGGCCCAGGCTTTGCGCTGGTTCGGCCCGACGGCATCGGCGGTCGTGCGTTGGACGTCGGGTGCCGCCGCCGCGACGGCCGACCGCCTCGGCGCGGCGCTCGTCGAACGGCCGCTTCGCGCCCGCGCCCACCCGGGTCTCCTCGTCCCGCACCCCCACGACGTCGCGGTGGTCGCGATCGACATGCGCGGTTTCTCCCGACTCACGCACGCGCTCGACGACACCCAGCACGTGACCGAGCTGATCGGCGAGTACCTGACCGCGATGACCGCCGTCGTCGAGCGCCACCGCGGCGTCGTCTTCCAATACACCGGCGACGGCCTGCTCGCGCTCTTCCTGCCCGAGATCGCCGCCCGCGACGCGGCGTCGATGCTCGACCGCTTGGTGCAGGGGCTCGCCCGCGAGCTGCACGAGGAGTTCGCCGCCGCCTACGCGCGCTGGCGCGCCGAGTGGGAGCAGACCGGACGCCTCGGGAGCCCGATCGGGCTCGGCGTCGGCATCAGCTTCGGACGCGCGACGATTGGCTACATCGGACCCGCCGGCAAGAAGCAGTTTGGCGTCATCGGCGAGCCGGTGAACCTGGCGGCATTTCTATGCTCGGCGGCGCCGGCCGGCACCGTGCTCGTCGACCGCGCGTCGTTCACCCGCGCCGGCGGCGAGCCGGTGAGTGGTACGCCGATCCGGCTGCGCTCGAAGAAACGTCACCAGCGGCTCGACGCGGTACGCGTGCGCTACGGCTCGGCGCGCGACGGCTGGCGACGACGGCTGCTGTCGTCGCCGACGACCTCGCGGTAGACCGCCTCGGTCGCCGCGGCGGTGCGCGCCCACGAGAACGTCGCGGCGCGCGCCAGCCCGCGCGTCCGCAGTGCGGCGGCGCAACCGGGTTCGCGGAGCACGCGCACCAGCGCGTCGGCGAGCGTCGCCTCGTCGACGCGGTCGAGGAGAATCCCGGCGTCGCCGACGACCTCGGGCACGGCGCTGCGCCTGAGTGCGATCACCGGACAGCCGCACGCCATCGCCTCGAGGAGGGTGAGGCCGAAGCCTTCGTAGAGGGACGGGCTCACGAGGACGCTCGCGACGCCGTAGAAGAGCGGCAGCTCGGCCGACGCGAGCGGCCCGATGCAGCGCACTGCCGCGCCCTCGCGCTCGAGCGTCGGGTGATAGCCGCGACGGATGCGGCCGGCGAGCACCAGCGCGGCATCAGGCATCCGCGCCCGCACGCGGGCGAACGCGGCGGCGAGGAGCTCGACGTTCTTCCGCGGCTGGAGCGTGCCGAGGTAGGCGACGAGCGGGCCGACACCGAGCCCGTGCCGCGCGCGGAATGCGGCGAGCGCCTGCGGATCGGCGCCCGCGTGAAAGCGCGCGCTCACGCCGTTCAGAATCGGCCGCACCTTCGCCGCCGCGGCGGGAAACTCGGCGCGGAGATCGCTGGCGGCGTGCTCCGACACCGTGAGCACGACGCGCGCGCTGCGCATCGCGTGCGGCACGTGGCTGCGGAGGTGCCAACGCTGCGCCGCCGCGAAGCTCTCGGGATGCCGATACACGGCGAGGTCGTGGACCGTCACGACGGCGGGACACGGTTGCCACAGCGGCACGGTGTTCTTGGTCCCGTGATAGAGATCGGCGCGCACGCGACGCAGCGCCGCGGGCACCGCGACGTGGTCCCAGAAGAGCTGCGCGTAGGGGGTCGGCAACGGCGCCGCGACCACCTCGACATCGACCTCGCGAAACGCCTCGGGTCCGTCGGTGATCACGACATACTCGCAGGGCGACGGCCGGCGCGCCGCGAGCGCGGCGACGAGCTCGGCGGCGTAGGTCGCGGGTCCGCCGAGCGTCCGGACGATGGCCCCAATCGCGACGCGCACGATCAGACCGCGACCGGCGGCGGGACGAGCGCCGCGGGCGGCGGGCCGCCGCGCGCATGCCAGGCGTCGCGGACGCCGTACAGCAGCGCGCCGATCACCGCACCGCCGCCGCCGCGCAGCGTGTACCCTGCAGCGCTCGCCGCCAGCAACGCCGCGTACGTCGGCACGAACGCGAGCCAGTCGAGGACACCGCCGTGGCGGCGCAGGAGGAGCGGCAGGTTGCGCGCCTTCAAGTAGGCGGCGAGCGGCGTGAAGCCGCCGGCGAAGCCGCGAAACCCCGCATGCCGTACGTTCACCTCCGGCACGACGACGATCGCGAAGCCGGCGGCGCGCGCGCGCAGCCAATAGTCGACCTCCTCGTAGTAGGCGAAGAAGGGCTCGGCGAGCGCGCCGACGCGCTCGTAGCACGCGCGCGTCACCAGAAAGGCGACGCCGAGGACGCCGCTCACGCGCCGCGGCGCGCGCCCGTGCCCGCGCACGCGCAGCCACGTCCGCGGCAGGCAGAGAAGCGCGACGTGTACGCGCTCGCCGCGCGACACCTCGCGCCCGCTTTGCGCGTCGACGACGCGCGGCGCGACGACGCCGGCCGCGGTATCCGCGTCGGCCGCGGCGACCAGCGCCTCGAGCAGCCCCGGATCGACCTCGGCGTCGTCGTTCAGCACCAGCACGGCGTCGCAGCCGGCGGCGAACGCGGCCGCGAGACCGGCGTTCACTCCGGCGGCGAAGCCACGGTTGTCCGGCAGCTCGACGAGCGTCGCCGCCGCGGCGCCGCCGAGCATGCTGCGGAGCGCGGCGCGCTCGGGAGGTCGGGAGCCGTTGTCGACGACGATCGTCCGGCGGCGCGCATAGGTGAGGCGCGCGAGCGACGCGAGACAGCGCGCGGCGGCGGCGGCGCGGTTCCAGGTGGGAACGACGACCCCGATCAACGGCGCACGCGCCGACGCGGGCGACGCCCGACCAGGCTCCTCCGCCGCCGACACTTCACCGCTCCTCGGGCTGCGGAATCGCAGACGTGAGGGTGATCGAGCGCTGGCGTTCCGCTGCGGCGCGGGCGACGCCGAAGCGTCCCACGAGATCGGGAAACGCCGCCGTGAGGACGGCGCGCAGCCGCGCGCCCTGCGCCACGTGGTCGAGCTCTTCGCCGAGCAGGCGGGCGGCGGCGGCGGCGAGTGCACGGCGGCGCTCGGGGTCGTCGCGAAGTTCGCGCAGCGCGCCCGCGAGCGCGCCCGGATCGCCGCGCGGCACGGTCACGAGATGCGTGCCGGGCGTGAAGACCTCGCGGATCGCGGGGGTCTCACCGGTCACGACGGCACGCCCCGCCGCCGCCGCTTGGTACACCTTGGTGGGAATGACGATCCGCGCCTTCGTCGTGACGCCGAAGATCCCGAGGGCGACGTCGCTCTCGTGGAGACGTTGCGGCAGCAGCTCGTACGGCACCCAATCCTCGAAGCGTACGTGCGTGCACGCACGCGCGGCGGCGAGCGTCTCCACCGCGGCACGCTCCGGGCCGGTGCCGATCATCGTGAACTCGACGCCGGCATGCGGGCCGAGGAGCGCCGCCGCCTCGATGATCGTCCGCGCGCCGTGGAGCGGCACGTACTGTCCGTAGAAGAGCACGCGCAACGGCTCGCCGGGCGCGCGCAGGCGCTCCGCGCCGGGAGTGAAGATGCGCTCGGCACCGAGGTAGAGCGTCGCCGCGCGGCAGCGGGGGTCGATGCGCTCGGTGACGTAGTCGCGGTGCGCTTCGGTGTCGAGCAGCACGAGATCGGCGGCACGCAGCGTGCGGCGATCGAGCAGCGACGCGAGCCGCGCCTTGACGCCACCGCGACGATACACACGGCGATCGTCGACGAGCGTCTCGGTGAGCGTCACCAGCGGCGCGAACACCACGCGCGCGCGTCGCCCCGCGAGCGCGCGCGCCAGGAGCACGTCGAGCTGGCCGTTGAAGCCGGTGACGGTGAGGTCGGGCGGCGAGAGCCGACGCCACCGGCGCGCGAGCCGCGCCGCCGCGGCGGCGTACGCGACGCCGAGACGCGCCAGGCTGCGGACGCCGAAGAACGACGCCATCTTGTCACGCGTACGCTCCCAGAGCGGCTCGTGACAGACGCTGAGCTCACAGCCGGCGGCGGTGAGCGCGTCTGTGAGCAGTCGGTTTGCTGGATGCGTCGAGGTGTAGGTGCCGAAGAGACACGCTCGGATCATCGCGGCAGGCCATCGGCCCGCCGGCGCCGTTGCAGACGCTCCGCCTGGCGCGCGTCCGCGTCCGAGCCGGCACGGAGCATGAGCTCCAGGCGGCGCACCCGCAGGAGCACGTCCTCGGAGAGCTGGCGATTGCGACCGATCAGGTCGGCGAGCATGCCGCTCAGCATGGTAAGAAAGCCGATGATCAACAATGCCGCCGCCAGGATCAGCGACTGGATGTGCCCCGCCCCGCCGGTGCGGAGATAGAAGTAGAGGAAACGCAACCCGATCGCCGCCGCCGCCGCGATCAGCGCGCCGCCGAGGAGACTGAAGACCTTGAACGGCTCGTAGAGGGCGTAAATGCGCACGATCGTGCTCGCCGATCGCCGGATGTAGTGCGACGGGCCCGAGAAGAGCCGCGAAGGACGCTCGGTCGGATTGGCGCGCACCGCCACGTGCGTGACCGCGAGCAGCTTCTTCCCCGCTTGGATCACCGTCTCGAGCGTGTACGTGAAGTCGGAGAGGACGTTGATCTTGAGCGCGGCCTCGCGGCTGAAGGCGCGAAAGCCGCTGGTCACGTCCGGCACGCGCGTCCCCGAGAGCTGCCGCACGGCCCAGCTTCCGAGTCGCTGCAGAAGCCGCTTCGAGAGGCTGAAGTGTTTGAGCTTCGCCGGATCGCGATCGCCGATCACGATGTCGGCCTCGCCGCGCAGGATGGGCGCGATCAGCGCCGGGATGTCCGCGGCCGAGTATTGATTGTCGGCGTCGGTGTTGACGATGACGTCCGCCCCGAGCTGGAGCGCACGCTCGAGGCCGGCCGCGAAGGCACGCGCCAACCCCTGGTGATTCGGAAAGCGGACGATTTCGCTCACCCCGGCGCGTTCAGCGACCTCCGCCGTGCGATCCGTGCTGCCGTCGTCGATCACGAGGAGGGTGATCTCGTCGACGCCGGGCAGAGTCCGCGGCAGCGCCGCGACCGTCTCGGCGAGTGTCTCCTCCTCGTCGAGACACGGAATCTGAATGACGAGCTTCATCGCTCGAACGAGCGTGACACAGCGCAACCTGGCAAGTCAAAGCACTATTTTTCCAGGGGATTGGCGCAGGTTGCCGGCGAGATCACCGCAAGGGAATCACGGCAATGGAGGCGCGTCCTCGGCGGCGGCGCGCCACAGCGCGAGCAGGGTCGGCGCGGCGGTCAGATCGGCGAGAACGAAGGAGGCGCCGGCCGCAAGCAGCTCCTCCGGAGGACTCTCGCCGCCCGCCACCCCGACTGCCAGCATGCCGGCCGCGAGCGCGGCGCGGACGTCGTTCGTGCTGTCGCCGATGCCGAGCGCCGCCTCCGCCGCGCAGCCGAGGACGCGCAACGCCTCCCGGTGCATGTCGGGCTCGGGCTTGAGCGGCCGGCACGGATCACGACCGACGACTACGACGAAGCGCTCGAGCACGCCCAACCTGTCGAGCGTGGCGCGGATCGCGCTCGCCGCGTTGGCGCTGACGATCGCGAGGTCGAGGCCGGCGCGTCCCGCCTCCTCCAGCACCGCCGCCGCCCCGGGGAGGAAGCTCGCATGCAGCGCGCCGGCGAGCTCGACCCGCTCGAGGATACGCGACGCCTCGACGCGGGTCGCGTAGGCGCGCTCGAGCGAGTGCCGCCGCGCCACCGCGGCATCGAGGGCGGCGATCAACGTCAGCGACCCGCGGGCGCGCGTGACCGCGGCGGTGTCGATCCCGGTGGCGTCGTAGAGCGCGACGAGCTCGTCGCGCGCCCTCCGCCAGTCGACCCCGCGACCAAAGTCGGTGAGCGTATGATCGAAGTCGAAGATCACCGCACCGAGGACGCGTGTCTCCGGGAGCCTCACCCCGCGCGCTCCCGGCCGAGCGTCACGAGCAAGTCCTGATGCAGCTCGAACCACACCTGATGGAGGGAGTCGACGCGCGGGCTCGCCACGAATCGGGTGTCACCGACGGCGAGGGCGTCGACCGCGGCGCCGAGCCGACGTGCGTAGCCGGCGTGGCGGGGCACGACGGCGGCGAGGCGCGCGGCGATCTCGCGCGCCTCCGCCGCGACCGCACGGAGATCGGCGAATGCAGCGGCCGCTTCCGCCGAGTCGGCCGGCGCGTCACCCGTGCCGTTCGCCGCTCCTCCCGAGTGCGACCGCGGCGCGGCCAGTTGCCACGCGGTGATGCGCGCCTTCAGGCACGCGTCGTTCGTGAGAAACGCGGCGTAGAGGGCGTCGAGCGCCTCACGGTCGAGCGCCTCGCGTGCGAGCAGCGCGGCCAGCTGCGTGTGTCCCGCGGCACTCAGCACGAAGCGGTCGGCGTCCGCGTCGGCAAGACCGGCCGCGACCGCCTCCGACACACGCGCGCGCGCCTCGCCGAGCGTGACGCCGGCGGCGGCGGCGATCGCCGCGGGCGTCGCCCGCCCGCGCACACGAAGCGCCATCAGGACGGCGAGCGAGCTCACTGTCAGGCTCGGAACGCCGCCGGCGCCCGCTCCGCGCGCGCCCTCGAGCCGGCGACGCGCCGCAGTCTCACTCCGGCTTCGTGTAGACGCGGATCGCGAGGATCTCCTTGCATTCCTCGCAGGGCACGTCCTTGATCACCGGGAACGACACGTAGCTCTCGCGGATGACCTGCATCATGCGGGTGATCGTCCGCTGACAGCACGCCTTCGTCGCCTGCGTCCCGGGCATGGGGTCTTTCTTTCTGCGATATTGGCAGCGCTGTCAAATTGATTTTGCCCCCGCGCGCCTTCGGCGCGCGATGGGCGTCGCGCCCGGGAGTGAATCCCGGGCGCTCCCAGAACTACTCCTGCGGCTTCCTTACTACGCCCTCCTCTCTGGCTTCCTCCACGGCTTCTTCTACGGCTTCTTTGGGACCTTGATGGCGCCGGAGCGTTCGCGCATTAGGTCGGCGGTACGTTCGAGCTCGGTGGGCTCGGCGCGCAGCAGGGCGGCGTTGAAGCGCTCGACGACGGCTCGCATGAGGACGCCTTCGCGTGGATCGACGTCGGAGACCAGCGTCGCGAGTTCTTCCATCGCCCGGCGGATCGCCGCCGCGGCGTCCGGCAGGGCGCCGTCGGCGCGGAGCGCGACCGCGCGCTGAAGATGCGCGCGCACCGCACCGAGCCGGACCGCGGCCGAGGCGCCGAGGACGACCTCCATCTCGCCGAGCCGTGTGACCAGCATCTCGAGGGCGGGCGCTGACTCGAACTCGTGGGCCATGTCGGTGTAGCCTCGCCGCATCGCCGCCCCGGAGGAGGACACGATGCCGCTCTTCGTCATGATAGGCCACGACGCGCCCGAGGCCAAAGCCAAGCGCCCGCTTCACCGCCCCGCGCACCTCGAGCACCTCGCCCCGCTCGCCGCCGCCGGCCGCGTCCCCCTCGCCGGCCCCTTTACCGACGGCAGCGGCAGCCTGATCGTCCTCGAGGCCGACTCTCTAGCCGACGCCTGGTCGATCGTCGCCCGCGACCCCTACGTCGTACACGGCATCTTCAACCAGGTCGACGTCCGCCCGTTCCTTCAAGTCTTCCCCGAACCATAGCAAGGTCGGGAGCACCCGGGATTCACTCCCGGGTGCGACGCCCATCGCGAGCGCAGCGAGCGGGGGCGTCATCGTTGAACGCGCCCGGGATTCACTCCCGGGCGCGACGCCCATCGCGAGGCGCAGCGAGCGGGGGCAAAATCTACTGTCCCGGCGGCCGCGGAATCGCCGAGTCGCTCGACGGTAGCGTCGGCGCCATCGAGCCGACGGGCTGCTGACTGCGCGGTGGCGGGGACTCGTCGACCTCGCCGGCGAGACAAGCCTGGACGTCGGGTGTGGTAATGCCGAGCTGGCGCGCGATGTCGGAGGGGCGCGTGCCCTCGGCGGCGAGCGCCTTGATGCGCGTGCAATCGAGCGCCGCCGCCGTACACACGCTCGCCAGGAGGAGAACCGGAACCGCCGCCACCGTCAGGATCCGCATGTCGCCACCTCCGAGCACGCGATCATAGCCGGCGTCGTCAGACGGAGAAAGGCTCGCGGCGGCGCCCGCGATCGTCGCGCCGCCCACGCGCCTCGTGCCTACCGGAGGCGCGCGGCCGTGTGGTACAAGAACCGGCGTGACGCACGCTCCGGAGGTCTACGCGCGCCGTCGGCGCGAGTTCACGAGTCGGATGGACGGGGGCGTGGCGATCTTCCGAGCAGCGCCGGTCTCCATCCGCTCGCACGACGTCGAGTACCCGTTCCGGCAGGACAACGACTTCCTCTACCTGACGGGCTTCCCGGAGCCGGAAGCGACCTGCGTCCTCGCTCCCGGCGCCGAGCATCCCTTCACGCTCTTCGTCCGCCCGCGCGACAAGGATAAGGAGATCTGGACCGGCCTGCGCGCCGGTGTCGACGGCGCGCGGGAGATCTACGGCGCCGATAGCGCCCACACCGTCGACGAGCTCGACGCGCGGCTCCCCAAGCTCATCGAGCATGCGCCCGTGGTCTACTACGCCCCAGGGCGCGACCAACGCTTCAACACCCGCATCCTCGATCTCTTCGGCTGGGCACGCGACAACCACGCGCGCAGCGGCGCCGGTCCGCGCGGCCTCCTCGACCCCGGCACGATCCTGCACGAAATGCGGCTCATCAAGACCCCCGAGGAGATCGAGGCGCTGGAGCGCGCAATCACGATCGCCGCCGGGGCGCACGAGCACGCGATGCGCGAAGCGCGTCCCGGCGCGTTCGAGTACGAGATCGAGGCCCTCATCGACTACACGTTCCGTCGTTGCGGGGCGACCGGCCCGGCCTACCCGTCGATCGTCGCCTCCGGACCGAACGCGACGATCCTCCACTACGTCGAGAACACGCGGCAGATGCGCGACGGCGAGCTGTTGCTGATCGACGCCGGCGCCGAGTACGGCGGCTACTGCGCCGACGTCACCCGCACGTTTCCCGTCGGCGCGCGCTTCGCAGGACGCCAGCGCGACCTCTACGAGCTCGTCCTCGGCGCGCAGGAGGCGGCGATCGAGGCCGTACGTCCGGGCGCGCCGTTCGACGATCCGCACCGGGTCGCGCTCGACGTGTTGGTGGACGGCCTGCTGGCACTCGGGCTCCTCTCGGGCACGCGCGACGCCGCGCTCGAGAGCGGCACGTATCGGCGATTCTACATGCACCGGACGAGCCATTGGCTCGGCATGGACGTGCACGACGTCGGCGTCTACCGCGTCGACGATCGTCCGCGCGCACTCGCGCCCGGCATGGTGTTGACGGTCGAGCCCGGACTCTACGTCGCCCCGGACTGCGAGCACGTCGCGCCCGAGTGGCGCGGCATCGGGATTCGCATCGAGGACGACGTGCTGGTCACGCCGGAAGGTAATCGCGTCCTCTCAGCCGCGGTGCCGAAGCGCCCGGACGCCATCGAGAGCGCCCGTGCGACCAGCCGCGGCTGACGTTCGACGTCTCGATCCGCTGCGCGCGTCGGGTCACGTGCCGGTGCTCGACGGGATTCGCGGACTCGCGATCCTCATGGTCATGGCGCTCCACTTCCTCGGCGAAGCCGCGGTTGCCGCCGCTCCGGAGCACCGCTTCGTGCGGATCGCGGTGTACGGCGGCTACGGGGTGGACCTCTTTTTCGTGCTCTCGGGATTCCTCATCACGGGCATCCTCTGTGACACCCGAGGGTCGGCACGGTACTTCCGCGATTTCTACGCCCGCCGCGCGCTGCGGATCTTCCCGCTCTATTACGGCACGCTCGTCCTCATGCTGCTCGTCGTTCCCGCGCTCCCGGCGTTCCACAGCGACGCCCTCGACAGTGTGCGGCGGCAGCAAGCGTGGCTATGGCTCTACGGCATCAACTTCCTGCAAGCGCGCGAGGGTGACTGGTTGCCCTACGTGAGTCACTTCTGGTCGCTCGCCGTCGAGGAGCATTTCTATCTCGTCTGGCCGCTCGCCGTCTGGTTCCTGACGCCGCGACGCCTCCTCGCGCTCTCCGCGGGGTTGGTCGTGCTCTCGACGATCGCCCGCGTCCTCCTCGCGTGGGGCGGTGTCAACGATATCGCCGTGCACGTGCTCACGTTCACGCGGCTCGACGGACTCGGGACCGGCGCGTTCCTCGCCGTCTACGCGCGCGAGCACGCCGAGCCGCTCGTTCCCCTGCGCCGCGCCGGTCGCTGTCTCGCCGCCGCCGGCGCCGCCGGCGTCGTGGCACTGGTGGCGCTCAGCACCCTGATGGACGCGCCGGCGCCGGCCGTCCTCACCGCGCGGCGGACGTTTTTCGTGCTGCTGCTCGCGGCGTTGATCCCGCTCGGCCTGACCGGCGATACGCGCTCACCGCTGCGCGCCGTGCTCTCGGGACGCGTGCTGCGATTCTTCGGGAAGTACAGCTACGGCCTCTACGTGTTCCACGCGATCATCGCCGACTGCATGCTGCGCCACGACACGCTCGCGGCGCTTGCGCGGCTCGCCCCCGACATCGCGGCGGCGGTGCTCGTCCAAGCCGCGATCGGCACGACGCTGTCGGTCGCGATCGCCGTCGCCAGCTACGAGTGGTACGAGCGGCGTTTCCTCGCGCTCAAGGAGCGCTTCCGGTCGGGGCCCGTCCTCACGCCCGCCGCCCCGGATCCCGCGCGCTGACGCTGCTCGTTCGTCACAGTGGAGGCGGGCGCGGCGCCGGCGGCCGCGAGCACGTAGCGGGTCAGCAGCCGGACGCCGAAGCCGACGGCGCCGCGCGGCGTGCACGGCAGCTCGCGCTCGGTGAAGGCGACGCCGGCGATGTCGAGGTGCGCCCAGGAGCACCCGCCGACGAACTCTTGGAGCACGAGCGCGGCGTGAATCGTACCGCCGTAGCCGTCGTCGGCGACGTTGCGCAGATCCGCGACGCTGCTGTCGAGATCGCGGCGGTACGCGGCGACGAGCGGCAGCTGCCACAGGCGTTCGCCGCTTGCCGTGCCGGCGTCGAGGAGCGCGCGCACCAAGGCGGGATCGTTGCCGAGCACCGCGCCGATGCGGGTGCCGAGTGCGGTGCGCACCGCGCCGGTGAGCGTCGCGATGTCGACGATCGCGTCGGGCGCGTCGCGGACCGCGATCGCCAGCGCGTCGGCGAGGACGAGGCGTCCTTCTGCATCGGTGTTCACCACCTCGATCGTCTTCCCCGCGGCCGTACGCACGACGTCGCCGGGCTTCATCGCCGAGCCACCCGGCATGTTCTCGCTCGCCGGGACGTAGGCGCGCACCTCGACGTCCGGACGGAGCGCGGCGATGGCGCGCATCGCGCCGATCACGGCGGCGCCGCCCGCCATGTCGCGCTTCATGTGCTCCATGCCGTCGCTCGTCTTGAGGGACAGGCCGCCGCTGTCGAAGGTGATCCCCTTGCCGACGAGCGCGAGACGCCGGCGCGTGGGCGCCGCCGGGCGATGCGTCAGGCGGATGAAGCGCGGCTCCTCGGCGCTGCCGCGCGCCACCGCGAGCAGCGCGCCCATGCCGAGCGCCGCGATGCCGTCACGGCCGTCGATCTCGACGGCGAGGCCACTCGCGGCCGCGATCCGCTCGGCCTCGGCGGCGAGCGCCGCCGGCGTGAGCACGGTGGCGGGGGTGTTGATCCACGTGCGCACCTCGTTGGTCGCGCGCGCGAGGATCGTGGCACGGCGGAGCGCGGCCACGCACGCAGCGTCGCCGGCGCCGGCGCCGAAGAGCGTAAGCGTGCGCAGCGCGACACGCTCGGGGTCGCGCCGGTACTCGGTGAATGCGTACGCGGCGAGGATCGCCGACTCGACGAGCACCTCGACTGCGACCGGCGCGTCCGCGGGCGGCCGCGCGAGCACGAGCGCGGCCGTCCGTCCGCGCACCTCACGAGCCCTCCCGAGCACCTGATCGGCGGCGCGACGCCAGGCTTCGGCACGTACCGGCGCGCTCGCGCCGAGACCGATCACCAGGAGATGTTCCGCCACGAGCCGGCCGCCGCCCGCGAGCAGCAGCGACGAGCCTTCCGCCGCCGTGAAGCGCCGGCGCGCGAGCTCGGCGCCGAGCCGGCGGCCCGCGGCGTGCGCGAACGGTCGCAGCACCGCGTTGAGCGCGTCGCGTGTGACGGCGACGGCTAGGAGATCGACACGTGCGCGCGTCGGATCGCCGGCTGCGAGGCGGACGGTCAGCACGCGGGCCCGCGGCGCAGCGCCAAGCACGAGGTCATGGCGCGGGCGACGCGGAGGACGCGGGAGCGCCAAGTTCCGGCGTTTCGGCCGCGTGCGCCTTCAGGTAGCTGAGCACCAAGTATTGCTCCTGCTCGGTCAACGGGTTCACCGCGCGTCGTAGCATCTCCCGCTGCATACGGTCGACCTGCACCTGCCACATCGCAGCCGTCAGTAAGCGCGGAGCATAGAGCGGGTGGCAGCCAGCGCAGCGCACCTGGTATATTTGGGCGCCGGCTGATTGTGGATCGGGGAGCGGCGTCGAGCACGCAGCGACCAGCGGAAGCACGAGCAACGCGACGCCGATCAGGGCACGACCCATGAGCCGTCACGACGTACCCGGAAGGCACGACCATGACAAGCGAGGCTGCGCGGCCATGAACACACCGCACGTGACGAGACGATAGGCGCGTGCTCGGGCTCGTCCTCACCGCAGGCGGCGCGCGCGGCGCTTACCAGGCCGGCGTCCTGAAGCGTATCGGCCAGCTCGCGGCGCTGCGCGATCGGCCGTCGCCATTCGCGATCATCACCGGAGCGTCTGCGGGCGCGATCAACGGCACGATGCTCGCCGCCCGCAGCGCGCGCTTGCACGAAGCCACCTCGATGCTCGCGGAGCTATGGGCGCAGCTCGAGATGAAGCAGGTGTTTCGCACCGGCACGGCGTCGCTCACGATCGGCGGCCTGCGCTGGCTGCGCGACCTCTCGCTCGGCGGGTTCCTCCAGAGCGCGGGCGCGCGCGCCCTCCTCGACGCCACGCCGCTTCGCGACCTGATCGCGCGTACCCTGCCGTTCGGACGCATCGCCGAGGCGATTCAGCGGGGATACCTCTACGCGATCGCGATCTCGGCCACGAGCTACCACTCCGGGCGCTCGTTCACGTTTGTGCAAGGGCGGGACGGGCACCCTATCTGGGTGAAGAGCCGGCGCGTCGTCCTGCCCGTCGAGCTCGGCGTCGAGCACGTGTGCGCGTCGGCGGCGATCCCGATCATCTTCCCGCCGGTCGCAATCGACTGCGGCGCCGGCGAGCTCTTCTTCGGTGACGGCAGCCTGCGCCTCGTGAGTCCGTTCAGCGCCGCGATCCGCCTTGGCGCGCGGCGCGTCCTCGCGATCGGCATTCGCTCGCAACGTTCCGCCGACGCGCTGTCGCGTGCCGAGACGTTCGCGGGCGAGCGCGCCGCGTTCGGCAGCGGCGCGCTGACCGAGCCGCCGCTCGCACAAATCTGCGGCATCTTCTTGAATGCGATCTTCCTCGATCACCTCGACACCGACTTCGATCACCTGACTCGCATGAACGAGCTCATCCTCGCCTACGGCGGCGACACGGCGACGCCGAGGACACCGGCATCCGCGGTCAGCGTGAGCGAGCCGATGCGGGTCGTGATGCCGATGGCGGTGAACCCGTCCGAGGACCTCGCGATGGTCGCCAAGGCACACGAGCACAAGATGCCGCGGCTGATCCGCCACCTGATGGACGGTCTCGGCACGCCCGAGGCGCACAGCGCCGATCTCCTCAGCTATCTCCTCTTCGACTCCGCCTACACGCGGGCGCTCATCGACATCGGCTATCGCGACGCCAACGAGCAGCGCGACGAGATCGAGGCGTTCCTCTGCACGCGCAGCGCCAGCGAGGCCGCTTGACGCGTTGACTCCGGCCTCCGCGGGCTCCTATAGGAACCGAGCGATCCCGCGAGGGACGATCCCGCCGTCGAAGGAGCCGCCCATGGAAATCGGAGCCGTCGCCAACGCGAAGAACTTCGGAAGCCGCACCGCCGTCGTGTTCGGGCCCGTGCGCTACACGTGGGCGGAGTGGAACGATCGCATCAATCAGCTGGCGCACGCGCTGCGCGCGCTCGGTCTCGGGCGTGGCGACAAGGTCGCGGTGATGCTGCACAACTGCCACCAGTTTCTCGAGATTACGCAAGCCGCCGCCAAGATCGGCGTCATCACCGTACCGCTCAACTATCGGCTGCGCGGCCGCGAGGTGGAGTACATCGTCACCAACTCCGACTCGCGCGCGGTGATCTGCGGCGAGGAGTTCGTGCCGGAGGTCGCGTCGGTGATGGATCAGCTCGCCGGCATCGCGCCGGGCGGCTACGTCGTCGTCGGCGAAAGCCGAGATCGGCGCTTCCGGAGCTACGAGGCTCTGCTCGCGGCCGCGCCCACCGCCGAGCCCGCCGAGCAAGCACCGCCCGGCCTGAACTCGATGATCTACACGTCGGGAACGACCGGGCGCCCGAAGGGCGTGTTCCGCCGCGGCGGCATCGATCCGCAGCTGCTGCTCGCCGTCGTGCAAGGCTTCGGGTTGCAGTTCGGCGACGAGGTGCACGTCGTCCCGGCACCGCTCTACCATAGTGCGCCGGCGCTCGGCTCGGCGCTGACCATCGTCCTCGGCGGCACCATCGTCGTCATGCCGAAATTTGATCCCGAGGAGTTCCTCGCGCTTGTCGACCGCGAGAAGGTGACCTCGAGCTTGGTCGTTCCGACGATCGTGAAGCGCATCCTCGCGCTTCCCGACGAGGTGAAGCGCCGCTACGACGTGTCGTCGATGCGCTCGCTCATCGTCGGCGCCGCGCCCTTCCCGCTCGAGACCAAGCGCGCCGCCGTCGAGCACTTCGGCAACTGCATCTACGAGTACTATGGCTCGACCGACGCCGGTCTGAACACGATCCTGCCACCCGCCGAGCAGATGACGCGCCCAGCGAGCTGCGGCAAGGTCCTCGCGGGCACTGAGATCCTCATTCTCGACGACGAGGGCCGCCGGCTGCCGCCCGGCGAGGTCGGCAACATCTACATCACCAACCCGCTCGTGAAGTCGATGCAGTATTACAAGGACGCCGAGAAGACGAAGGAGGCCTTCCGCGGTGAGCACATGACCGTCGGTGACATGGGCTATCTCGACGAGGAGAACTACCTCTACATCGTCGACCGTAAGACCGACATGGTGATCTCGGGCGGCGTCAACATCTACCCCGCCGAGATCGAGGAGGTCATCTACGAGCACCCCGCCGTCCTCGACGTCGCCGTCATCGGCGTTCCGAACGAGGAGTGGGGCGAGGAGCTGAAGGCGATCGTGCAGCTCAAGTCCGGCGTGCCGGCGAGCGCCGACGACCTCATCGACTTCTGTCGTGAACATCTCGCCGACTACAAACGCCCGCGCTCGGTCGACTTCGTCACCGAGGTCCCGCGCAATCCGTCCGGCAAGCTCTTGAAGCGCGAGATCCGCGCACCGTATTGGGAAGGTCGCACGCGGCGAGTGTGACGAACCCCGCCGGTCAGAACGGCGCGCGACAGTACGCCGCCTGCCCCGGCGCCTCGCTGACGCCGACTTCGATGTGCGTCAGGCCGCGCACCGCGTGCGCCTTGAGGCCGGCACGCAACCGATCGAGCACGTACGCCGCGAGCTCCTCGGCCGAGGCATGCACGATCGGAAGCAGTACGGTATCGACCGCGGGAAGGACGAAGCGGGCGCCGTCCTCGTAGGTGAGCGTGACGCTCGCGCCCTCGCGCGCGACGTCGAGACAGTCGCTGTCCGCCGGCACGAGCACGCGTTCGTCGAGCTCGGCGCACACCGCTTTGGTGATCTGCTTCACGATGCCGAAGTCGAGGACGTAGCCGTCGGGGCCGACGGCACCGCTGATCGCGACCGACACTTGATAGTTGTGGCCGTGCAGCGGCTCGCGGAAACCCTTGTAGGCGATGAAGTGCGCGGCGGAGAACTTGAGGTAGTCTTTCTCGACGACGACGCGATACTCGCCACCGGCGACGGGGACGGGATGGCGGGGACGACTCATAGCGATGTCAGCGCGTCGTGAATCGCGGCAGCGTCGCTCCAATCGGCGAAGGCGGCTGCCGGCTCGAGCGCGAGGAGCTCCGCGAGCGCGACACGCCCGCTCGCCACCAGTACGCACGCCATGCCGTTGCACTGCGCCGCCGCGTGGTCGAGCGGCGTGTCGCCGATGATGACGCAATCGCCGAGCGGGACGTCGACGCCGCTCCGCACGCGGGAACGGACGCGGGCGATCTCCGGCAGCGCGGCGCGCTCGGCGTGATCGCTGCCGAAGGCCCCGACCGGAAAGAAGCGTTCGAGTTCGGCGGCGCGGAGCTTCAGCTCGGCCGCCCCTTCGAGGTTGCCCGTCAAGACGGCGAGCGCGAAGCGGTCGTCGCTCGCGACCGCCTCGAGCAAGCGGCGGACGCCGGGTATCGCCGCGACACGCGTCGCGCCGCAGGCGAGCGTCTCGGCGAGGCGAGCCGACAAGCGCTCGTGAAAGGCCGCGAGCATCGCGGCGTCGGTTGCCGCGGAGATGCCCGCCTGTGCCAGGAGCTCGGCGACGATCAGCGGATCGGTCTTGCCGTCGGGCCGCACGCGGTGGAGCGCGACGTCGACGCCGAAGACGTCGCGCATCGCCAGGTCGAAGGGGACGCGGCCCGGCGTGTTCGTCGCGTGCAGGATCGTGCCGTCGAGGTCGAAGAGAAGTAGCTTCACCGGCGCGCCTTGCGGTCCCGCATCGAGAGAAGGTAGCAGAGGAGGTCATGCCCGCCAACGCGAACGGAGGACCCGTGGACCTCGCCCACACACTCTACCAGCCGGCCGGAGCCGGACCGCATCCGACCATCGTCGCGCTCCACGGCTGGGGGGCAAGCGCTCACGACTTGATCGGCGTCGCGCCCTTCCTCGGCGGCGGCCGCGTGCAGATGCTCTGCCCGCAAGGTGGGCTCGCGGTGCCGGTCGGGAACACCGCCGGCTTCGGGTGGTTTCCGCTGACCGGCTCGGGGCAGCTGTTCGACGAGCGCGCGATCACCCGCGCCGCCGATCAAGTGCGCGCGTTTCTCGCGTGCGTCGAGGAGCGCTATGCGATCGACCGCAGGAAACTCGTGCTCGCCGGCTTCAGCCAGGGGGGCGTGCTCGCATATCTGGTCGCGCTCTCCGACCCCGAGCGCTTCGCGGGACTCGCGGCGCTGAGCTCGTGGCTGCCGCCGCCGCTCGCGTCCGCCTTGCCGCCGAACGACGCGCGTCGGCGGCTTCCGACGCTCGTCCAGCACGGGTCGGAGGACGAGATCATCGCGGTCGCGCGGGCGCGACAATCGGTCGAGACCCTGCGCGGGTTCGGCGTCCCGCTCACCTACCGCGAGTACACGATGGGTCACGAGCTCAGCGCCGCGAGCCTTGCCGATCTCTCGACGTGGCTCGACGAGAAGGTGTTGTCGCCGAACGTGCTCGCGTAGCGCCGCGGTCAGGCGAGAGAGTAGAGCGGATAGGGACCGGCGACGCGGACGGTGACCGGGCGGCCGGGATGGCGGAGGATGACGCGCGCCTCCTCGACGCTGATGGCGCGGCCGAAGAGACAGTAGCGACGACGACCCTCACGCTGATTGTTCGCCCACTCGGCGAGCTCCGCCGGCGAGGGCCGGCGGCCGAGCGCGATGGCGCATTGGCGCACGACGAAGCCGAGCATCATCTTCGCAGGGGTCTTCTCGTCGATCGGCATCGGCTGCACGGGTCGTCTCTCCTCGCCGCGAGCGTACGGAACGGGGTACGGGGTGTCAACGCGCGCGCGCCGACATTTCACTCGCTGATGCCACGTGCCGGCGCGCCGGCGGACGACACCGCAACCAATGCGATGTTCGTGCCGCGGCGGCTCGAGACCGCGAGACGCTGTGCGCGCGCATCACTCTGCGTGTCGGCCGCAGCCGCGGGCATGAGCACGTACACGAGCGACGCGGTGCCGGCGTGCAGCGTAGCGGCGGCGTCCGGCGTCGGTGTGCGCGGGATGACGCGACGCAAGCGGTAGGCGAGCACTTGCAGATCGCTGCCGTCGAGATCGGGCGCGGCGGAGAGCGCGGCGCCCGGCGGTACTTGGGCCTCGACTTCACGCACGAAGCCGAGCAAGGACCGCCGGCGCACCGAGTGCAGGCGGGCGATCTCGCTGACCATCACCAACGTCACGTCGAAGACGACGACCGCGAGCGCGAGGAGCGCGAGCGCGGGGCGTACGGGCAACCGCCGCCGCAGCGCATCGGGAATCGGGACGACGCCGAAGAGCTGTCCGCCCGCGGGTACCTGCAACGCCGTCGCGAGCGCGCGACCGGCGAGGAGCGCGAGCGCCGGATAGAGCGGCAGCAGGTAGATGTCGCGCTTCCCGTACACGGCCGTGAACACGCCGACGATGACGAGCCACCAGGCGTGCAGGAAGCGTTCGCCGCGATCGGCGCGCGCGCCGCGCGCCCAGGCGACGGCCGCCCACACCAAGACCAGATTCCACGGGACGAGGTCGGTCGCGAGCTCGACGACCATCGCCAAGCGCGAGCGGCCGCCGTGCATCCCGAAGACGCCGCGACCGACGAGGCGATCGACGTTCTCGTGCAGGAGCTGCACCGCGAGGAACTCGGCGCCGCCGCGACGATACGCGAGCAGGTACCATCCGGCGTCGACGAGCACGACGAGCGCGACGAGCGGCCACGACCACAGCCGGCCGACGACGGCGATCGCGTGCGCCAAGGGTCCGCCGCCCGCTGCCGCGAGCGTCGTCGGCGCGTTCGGCGTCGCCTCGTCCGCGACGGCGCCGTCGGCCGCGTCTCCGCGGTGCCGGCGCCACGACTCACGGACGACGAACGCGACGATGACGAGCGCCGGCAGCACGGCGCCGGCCGGTCCCTTCGCGAGCACGGCGCACGCGGTCGCGATGTAGCAGCCGGCGCGCGCAACCCTGCCGCCGCCGCGATACCACGCGAAGAACGCGACGAGCGCGGCCGCGATCGACGCCGCAAAGACCATGTCGACGCGCGCCTCCCATGCCGACTCCCAGAAACCGTAGGTGCCGAGGAGCGCGCCCACGGCGAGCCACGCGGTCGTGCGGCCGCCGATCGTGACGCCGAGCGCGAAGGTCGCGAGCAGCATCGCCCACCCGGCGATCGCCGACGGCAAGCGCACGACCGCGTCGGAGAGGCCGACCGCGCGCGCCGCGCCCGCCGCCATCCAGTGAAACAGCGGCGGCTTCGAGGGCAGCTCGCCGTTCCGCCGCGGCAGCGTCCATTCGCCGTGCAGCACGATGTCCTGGACGACGAGGCCTTCGCGCGCCTCGCCGTGCGCGGCGATCGGCGGTGCATGCAGCGGCCACGCGAGCGCGGCCGCGAGCACGAGCGTGAGGAGGATGCCGTCGCCGATGCGCAAGGTGCGGAGCCTAGGGTCGAGCGCCGCCGCCGTCAATCCGCCGTCGCGCGCTTGCGTCGAACGACCCGCGCCGGCGAACCGCCGCACCTTGATTCGGGCCGCGGTTTCCTGCACCGTTCGCGCCATGGGTCGGGTGCTCGACTGGACGACCACGTTACTCTTCCTCCCGGCGTTCGGTGTCGTCCTGTTGGTGTTCGAGGTGGTGCAGCGCGCCGCGAAGGCCTTCGGGAAGCGCGCGCATGATTACGCGGTCGGCTGCATGTGCACGTCGCTCGTGACCGCGTTCCGCATCACCGGATTGCGCCTCACCGTCGAGCGCTCACCGGCCGTCCGCGCGCGTCATCCCTACCTCATCATCTCGAACCACCAGAGCATGGTCGACATCCCGCTCCTCGGGCACCTCTTCTTCACCAACTTCCCGAAGTTCGTCTCGAAGCGCGAGCTCGCACGGCGGATTCCGAGCGTCTCGTACAACCTCAAGCGGGGCGGCAACGCGCTCATCGACCGCGGCGACTCCGAGCAAGCCGTCGGCGCGATCCGCGCGCTCGGCGAGCGCGTCGAGCGAAACGGTGTCTCTGCGGTGATCTTCCCCGAGGGGACGCGCGCCCGCGCTGGCGCGCTCGGCACGTTCAAGCCACGCGGCTCGCTGGCGCTCCTCGCCGCGGCACCCGCGACCGAAGTCGTGCCGGTGACGATCGACGACTCCTGGCGCTTGATGCGCTCCAACTTCTTCCCGATTCCGTTCGGCGTCCGCGTCCGCGTCCGCATCGGCGATCCAATCCGCCGCCGGCCGGGCGAGGATCACGCGCTGCTGCTCGATCGCATCCACGACGAGATCGCCGCCACCCTCGCCGAAATCCGCGGCGACCGCGTCACCCGCCCGCCGCTCGCCGTCGCGCGCTGACCGGCCAGAGAGCCGACCGGGCGCCAAGAGAGGTAGGAGCGGCCGGGATTCACTCCCGGCCGCGAGCCCATCGCGGAGCGCAGCGGAGCGGGGGCGGCATCAATTGAGCGGGGGCGTAAATCAATCAAAACGCCGCCGTGCACCACTTGCAGCGGCGCGCCTCGAGCGCCACGACTTCCTTGCACTCGGGGCACGTCTTCGTGCTCGGCGTCGGCGCCGGCTTCTCGCGGAGGAGCGCCTTCGTGATCAGGAAGACGACGAACGCGATGATGATGAAGTCGACGAGGTTGCCGAGCACGTCGCCGTACTTGAGCGCGTTCACGACCGCTTTGCCATCGGCGCCGGTCGTCCGCGAGAGCACGAACTCCGCTTCGCGCCAACTCCCACTGGGGATGAGCAGGCTGATGACGGGCATCAGCAGATCCGCGACGATCGCGCTCACGACCTTGCCGGTCGCGGCGCCGATGATCACACCGATCGCCAGGGCCATGGCGTTCGTCTTGAGGAGAAATCCCTTGAACTCGTTCCACATGTTCGCACCTCCTCTCCGCGGCTGCGGAGACGGGGCCGGATCTTAGCGGGAATCGCCTACGATTCCAGGATGCGTCGCCGACGGCGCGGGACGCAACGCTCAGGCAGCGAGCAAGAGCCCGGCGGCGAACGTCGCCGCCGCGGCGAGGGCGCCGATAACCGTCGTCTCGACTCCCGCCCGCCACCACGAGCGGCCGGTCACCACCGTCTTCGCAGCGCCGACGAAGAAGAGCGTCGCCAGGGTGAGCGCGATGGAGACGCGGAAGGCGGCGGTGACGCCGAGCACGGCGTAGGGCATGCTCGGCATCGAGGCGCCGAAGGCGTAGGCCAATCCGGTCGCGAGGCCGGCGGCGGCGGGCGCGCGCTGTCCGTCGAGCGAGAGTCCGAGTTCGTCGCGCATCATCGTGTCGACCCAGCGGCCGCGCTCGGCGGTGACGTGCGTCACGATGGCGTCGAGCACGTCGGCGTCGAAGCCCTTGGCGCGGAAGATTTCGCGCACCTCGCACCGCTCCGTCTCCGGGTAGAGATCCACCTCGCGCTCTTCTCGCCGGCGCTCCGCGAGGTAGTACTCGCGCTCGCTTTTCACCGCGAGATATCCGCCGAGACCCATCGCGATGGTGCCGCCGATCAGCTCGGCGACGCCGGCGAGGAAGACGACGTGCGGCGGCGCCGCCGCACCGTAGACGCCCGAGACAACGGCGAACGCCGCCACCAAGCCGTCGTTCGCGCCGAACACGAGCTCGCGCACGATGCCGCCGCCGGGAATGTGCGGTGCCTCGGAGTGGCCCCCGCGTCGCATGCGACGCGCACGGTCGATCAGGTAGCCGAGCACACGAGCACCCTAACGAGCCGGTACGGATATTCGCAATCTGAACTCGACGACCGCATGGCGATCAGGCA
Source organism: Deltaproteobacteria bacterium (assembly GCA_016200545.1). Taxonomy (GTDB): domain Bacteria; phylum Desulfobacterota; class Binatia; order UTPRO1; family UTPRO1; genus DP-19. The sequence goes on from JACQEO010000014.1 coordinate 94,691, forward strand.
TAGTCGTCGTCAGATGAGCGGTCGCAAACGGAGAGGGCGACGCCCTCCCTGGGATCAGCGCGAAGGAGCGGGCCCCCCGGGCCAACCGCGTTTCGGTCCGGCCGGGCAACCGAATGGATCAGCGCCGCCACGAGGTCCGGGTGGATACACCGGACCGTCGTCGGGAGCCTCGTTCGGTCAATCGCGCTGGCAGGGAACGCCGGGAGGCCCGAGACCGCAACGCCCGGACGGCGGCAAGTCCGGACGCGGGCGGTGGTCGAACGGTGCACCCGGCGGACAGGGAGCCCCAGGGGGCCAGCGTCGCTGGTCTCCAGGACACGCCGCGCAAGGCGCCGGTGGGCAGTATCCGCAATCCCAGCGTTGGAATCGCGGCCGGCCGCCGCGCCCGACACAGCAGGAGCAGCAGCGTCGTCCGCTGCCACCGCCGAGCATGCCTCCCGGTGGCGAAGAGATCGACCCCTTCGAACTCTTCTGCGCCTATCACCTCGGCATCACCGCCAACGACGGCTACCACATTCAGAACATCCACGAGGTCGCGCGTCGCTTCGGTACCAACGCCGGGGCACTGCGCCAGACCCTCGCCGCCTACGGCATGGATGCCGAAGATCTCGTCCACAGCGGCTTCGACCTCGCGAGCGCGCAGATCGACATCATGGTCGCGCCCGAAGGGATCAGCCGCCGCGAGCTCGCTCGTCCGCTCTACGACGAGTTCAAGAGCACGCCGCGCAAGGTGCGCGATTGGGCGCGAGAGATGGAAGAGGCCGGCCGCCAGATCGAGCGCACCATCGGCAGCGATGGGCGATGGTCACCTCCCCCCCGCGACCGCGCCGGCAAACAGTCATGACGGCCGGCGATCGATAGCGCCCCATCCTCCTGGACGACATGCGGGATCCGTTCAGCGTCGAGGGGAAGGTCGTCGTCGTGACTGGTGGGGGGACGGGGATCGGGGGCGAGATCGCCCGGGAGTTCGCTCGGCGTGGGGCGCGAGTGCTGATTGCGAGTCGGAGCGCGGAGCATCTGCAGGGGGTGGCGAGGGGGATTCGTTCCGACGGAGGGGTGATCGAGAGTCTGACGTGCGACGTGCGGGACGCGGCGCAGGTGGAGGCGATGATCGCGGCCGCGTACGAACGGTTCGGCGGGCTCGACGTGCTCGTGAACAATCACGGCGCGAGCTTCTTTCAGCCGGCGGAGGAGATCAGCCCGAACGGGTTCGCAACGATCGTGGCGATCAATCTCACCGGGACGTTTCTGTGCTCGAAGGCAGCGGCGCGGCGCTGGATCGCAGCGGAGCGCGGCGGACGGATCATCAACATGTCGTCGGAGGCGGGCGTGTACGGGTCGCCCGGCATGGCGCACTACGGCGCCGCGAAGGCGGGCATCCAGAACCTCACGCGCACGCTCGCGATGGAGTGGGCGCACCACGGGATCCTAGTGAACTGCATCGCGCCCGGGCCGATCGACACGCCGGAGGCGGGGGCGCGCACCTGGCCGACGCCGGAGATCCGCCGCGCGATCGCGAGCTCGACGGCGCTCCGCCGGCTCGGCCGCGTCGAGGAGATCGCCTGGCCGTGTCTCTTCCTCGCCTCCGAGGCGTCGTCGTTCGTCACCGGGCAGACGCTCTCGGTCGACGGCGGCCCGACGTCGTCGCTGTTCGTGCAATAACGCCACTGAGCGACCAGCCATCGCGCAGCGATTGCGCGCGCGAAGCGGCGCGTGCATAGCTCGTCCGGGTATGCGCTTCCTGCACGCGCTCGCGATCGGCGCCCTCGCCGCCGACGCGGTTGCGATGCCGCTAACGGCGGCGGCCGCGCCGGATCATCCGTTCGGCTCGCATCCGCTGACGTATGCCGCCGGATCGATCATGCCGAGTCACGTGAGCCAGGCGACGCGCGATCAAGCGGTGCGCGATTTCTACGACGCGTGGAAGGCGCGATTTCTGAAACAAGGCTGCGGCGCCGGTCGCTACTACGTCGCGACGGCGACGCAGGCGGGCAACCTCACGGTCTCCGAGGGGCACGGCTACGGGATGATCCTCGCGGCGCTCATGGCGGGCCACGATCCGAACGCGCAGGTCGAGTTCGACGGCCTCTTCCACTACTTCCGTGATCACCCCACGGCGACGCACGATCACCTGATGTCGTGGTACCAGAACACCTCCTGCGCCGACGCGGAAGGTAACGACAGCGCCTCGGACGGCGACCTCGACATCGCCTTCGCACTCCTCCTCGCCGACAAGCAGTGGGGCAGCTGCGGCGCCGTCAACTACTTCGCCGAGGCGCAGCAGGTCATCGCCGACATCAAGGACGGCGAGGCCGACGCGAGCACGCGCTACGTTCTCCTCGGCGACTGGGTGTCGACCGGCGACGTCCAGTACTACCCGTCGACGCGCTCGTCGGACTTCATGGTCGATCACTATCGGAGCTACGCGGCGGCAACGGGCGATGCCGCCTGGTCCGGCCTCCTCGACCGCACCTACACGATCGTCGACGCCGTCCAGGGCGGCTACAGCCCCGCGACCGGGCTCCTTCCGGACTTCGTGAAGAACCCCCTCACCGCGCCGCAGCCGGTGGCGCCGAACTTCCTCGAAGGTCCGAACGACGGCGCCTACGACTACAACGCCTGCCGCGATCCGTGGCGGCTCGCGACCGACTATCTCATCTCCGGCGACGCGCGCGCGAAAACGGCCGTGCAGCGCATCGAAGCGTGGATCCGCGGCGCGACCGGCGAAGACCCGTCCGCGATCAGCAGCGGCTATCGGTTGAACGGCACGATGAGTCCCGGCGCCGACTATCTCTCGATGGCCTTCGTCGCGCCGCTCGGCGTCGGGGCGATGGTGGACGCGGCGAACCAGGCGTGGCTGAACGCTCTCTGGGACCTCGTCGTCGCGACGCCGATCACCACCGACGGCTACTACGAGAACACGCTGAAGCTCCTTGCCATGATCGTGATGTCGGGGAATTGGTGGGCGCCCGAGACGGTCGTCGCCGGCCCGTGCATCGCACCGACGTTCACGCCCGCCGCGACACCGACGCCGACCGACACGCCGACGCCGTTCTGCGCGCCGATCCCGGACGCAGGCTGCCGCACGGCGGTCGCTCCGGGAGCAGCCGCCGTCGTGATCGAGGACCGCACACCCGACACCAAGGATCAGCTGCTGTGGAAGTGGGCGAGAGGCGCCGCAACGTCGCTCGCCGAGCTCGGCGATCCTCTCGCGTCGACGCACTACGACCTCTGCCTCTACGACGGCACTCCGAGCCTGATCGCGAGCGCGCTCGCACCGGCGGGCGGCACCTGCAGCGGACGGCCATGTTGGAAAGCGCGCGGGTCGGGCTTCAGCTACGCGCGGAAAGACCTCCCGCTGAACGGCACCTTCAAGCTCGACCTGCGCGCCGGCGTCGACGGTCGGGCGCGCATCACGCTCAAGGGCAAGGGGGAACCGCTGGCAATGCCGACCCTGCCGATCGGCACGCTGCCCGTCACGGTCGAGCTGCACGGCGCCGGGATTTGCTGGAGCGCCACGTACGACGGCGGCGTGCGCCGCAACGACGCCGGCCTTTTCAAGGCCCGCTCCGACTGACTCCTCACCCCGCGAGCGCGGGCGCGACCCGGGTCGCGAGCACGTCGACGGCGCGGCGGAACGCATCGGCGTCGTCGTAGCGCGCCGCATGGACGAGGTGGGTCGCGCCCGCCGCGAGGAATTCGCGAGCGCGCGCCATCGCGGCGGCGGGATCGTGGAGGGGCAGCGCGGTGAGGACGACGACCGCAGGCGCCGGCTTACCGGCGTCCGCCATCAGCGCGCGCAGCCGCTCGACGTCCGGGCGGAGCGCGGCGGCGTCCCGCGCCATCGGCATCCAGCCGTCGCCGAAGCGGGCGGCGCGGCGGAGCGCGTGCGGCGCGGCGCCGCCGACGAGGATCGGCGGGCGCGATGGCCGCGGACGAAAGAGGAAGCGCTGCCCGTTCGCTTCCACTTCATCGCTCGCGAAGCAGCGCTGCAGGAACGCGAGCGTCACGTCTGTGACCACCGCGGCGTCGCCGCGCGCGACGCCGACGACGCGAAACTCCGCTTCCATCCAGCCGACGCCGACACCGAGGAGCAGCCGCTCCGCGGAAAGCTCTTGGATGGTCGCCACCCATTTCGCGGTCGCGAGCGGCGGACGGTACGGTAGGACCAAGACGCCGGTGCCGAGCCCGATGCGCTCGGTCGCGCCGGCGAGGAACGCCAATGTGGCGAGCGGATCGAGGTAGCGCCCGCCCGATCCTTCGGCGTCGTCGGGCGGAATCGCGATGTGATCCGCGACCCAGAGGTCGTCGAGATCGGCCGCCTCGGCGGCGCGCGCGCACGCGAGCAGGGTCGCGCGTGTCGACTGCGGACCCATGTTGCGGAGATATGCGCCGAGCTTCATCGCGACCCGCGCCAGCGCACGCGCTCCTTCCCCTCCTCCGTCAGCGCCCGATCTCGGTCCAGCCGACGACCTCGACGGTGGTCTCGAAATGGCCGTCGTCACGATCGGGCAGCGGCGGTGCCGGCCGATAGGTGAACTCGACGCTCCCGTCCGGGCGCAGCTCGCCGTGCGCCGTGTAGTAGTCGACCCGACCGGGGCTGTCGTCGCCGGGCTTCTGCTCGTTCTTCCAGAACCACGTGTGGTGGACGAGCAGCCGCACGTCGCGCAGCGGCTTGCGCGAGCGGTTGACGAGCGTGCCCGAGACGACGCCGTTGCGCGTCGTGACGTCGCGCACGCCGACGATCCGCGACGGCTGCTCGTCGGCGATCAGGGTATCGGCGGCGCGGGCGACGCCGGCGCCGCTCAGCAACGCGAGGAGGACGACGATGCCGAGGATGGACGGGAAGGTTCTCATCGGCATGCCTTACTTCGCCTCCGCGCCGAGCGTCGGCACCGGATCGATCTCTTTCCACGTGCAGTAGCGGCGCAGCCCGGGCTCGGCGAAACGGAACGCCATCGCCATGACGACGGCGTCGTCGAGGGTGCCGATCCGTGGCAGGAAATCGGGGATGAGATCGAACTCGTCGACGAGGTAGGCGAGGCCGGCGGCGAGCATGCTGATCGTGAAGTACGGGATTTGCGGACACCGGCCGGCGGCGTGATCCTGGAGGCAAGTGAGCGCGAGCTCGAGCTGCGCGACGAGGAGCTTGCCGGCATCGCCGTCGAGCCGCTCGGCGCGCGCTCGCATCTCATCCTCGCTTCCGAGCAGATCATCGACGTCGGCGGGCGCGAGTGTGTTCGCGAGCTCCAACACGGCACGCCGTAGCTCCGGGACCGTGATGAGCGGCGCCGACGACGGAGACACCGCCTTCGCGTGCACGCTGCGCGCGCGAGAGGGCCGAGGAGGCCTGTCCTGCTTCATGGGCGTGTCTCCTCCATAGGCCACGACACTCACGGAGGCAACGGCGCGGGGGGGCGCGGCGTCGCAAGCCGCGCCCCTCAAGTGACGATCGAGTGATGATCCGCGCGGGCTACTGCTGCGCGCGCTGAAAGGCGGGACGCTCGGTGAGCCGCTTCACGTACGCCTGGAGCGCCGGGTGATCGTTGAGGAGTCCCATCATGCCCGCCCAACCGAGGGTGCTGCCGATCATGACGTCGGCAGCCGAGAATTGCTCGCCGAGGAGGAAAGAGCGCCCCGCGAGCGCGTTCGAGAGGACGCGCGCGACGTCGGCGAACTGCGTCTTGCCCTTCTCGACCGCCGCCGCCGAGCGCTCCGCCTCCGGCAGCATGATCGTGTTGAGGAAGACCGCGAGCACCGGCGGCTCGAGCGTCGCCATCGAGTACAGCATCCACTGGTAATAGAGACCGCGCGCCGGCGTCCCGACCTCGGGCGCGAGCCGCTTCTGCGGGTACTTGTCCGCGAGGTGCATGCAGATCGCCGCCGACTCGAAGAGCGCGAGATCGCCGTCGATCAATGCCGGGACGGCGCCGTGCGGATGGATCTTCAGGTAGTCGGGCTTCTTGTGCTCGCCCTTGGTGAGATCGATGCGCACCAGCTCGTAGGGTTCGCCGATCTCCTCGAGCAGCCATCGCGGCCGGCCGGCGCGGGTCTGGGGACAGTAGTAGAGCTTCATCGTGACCTCCTCTGTTGGGGTGGGGCTGAGCGCGCATCGTGGCGCCGTTGACGAGCTGAGTCCAGCCGGCGCGGCCGGCGGCGGCGCCCGATCAGCAACCGCGGGGGGCGCGCGCGCTCACACGACGCCGGCGCCGACGGCGGGCTGCTGCTGCGTCGCGCAGTGGAAGGCGCCGCGGCCCCAGACCAGCGCGGCGCTGTCGATGCCGACGACGCGGCGCCCGGGAAAGCAGCGTCCGAGGACGGCGAGCGCGGCAGCGTCGTTGGCGTGCGCGAACGTCGGAACCAGCACGACGGCGTTGCCGACGTAGAAGTTGGCGTAGCTCGCGGGCAGGCGCTGGCCTTCCCACTCGACGACGCCCGGCATCGGCAGCTCGAGGATCTCCAACGGATGGCCGTCCTGATCGCGCGCCGCGCGCAGGCGTCGCAGGTTTTCTCGCAACGGATGGTAGTTGACGTCGGCGGGATCCGCCTCGACGACGGTCACGACCGCGCGCGCGCCGACGAAGCGGCTGAGATCGTCGACGTGGCCGTCGGTGTCGTCGCCGGCGATGCCCTCGCCGAGCCAGACGACGTGGGGCGCGTTCAGATACTCGCGCAGGTACTCCTCGATCTCGGCGCGTCCGAGCGACGGGTTGCGGTTCGGATTCAGCAGACACGACTCGGTGGTGAGGACGGTGCCGCGTCCGTTCACGTCGAGCGCGCCGCCCTCCATGACGATCCCGGGATGGAAGGCGCGGACGCCGAGGAGCGCGGCGATGCGCGCCGGCACGGCGTCGTCGTGGTCGTAGGGCGGATACTTCCCGCCCCAGGCGTTGTAGCGCCAGTCGACGAGCGCGAGCTCCGCGTCGCGGACGACGAACGTCGGCCCGTGATCGCGGCACCAGGGCTCGTCGGTCGGGATGCGATGGAGGAAGACGTGATCCGGGCGGACGCCGGGTGCCGCCACGAGAAGCGCGCGCACCTCTTCCTCCTGGGCGTCGTCGGACACATTGACGTGCACGCGCTCGCCCGTAGAGAGCGCCGCGACCATGGCCCGCCACAGCGCCGGGACCGCGGCGTACCGTCCGGGGAAGCTGATGCCCTGGCGTCGCGGCCACGACAGCCACGTCGCTTCGTGAGGCTCCCACTCGGCGGGCATCCGGTAGCCGAGTGCGCGCGGCGTCGCAGCGTCCACGACGTCAGTCGACGAGGCGGCGGGTGAGGTCGCCGTAGGCGTCGACGCGGCGATCGCGCAGGAACGGCCAGTGCGTGCGCGTCGTCTCCACCGCCGCGAGATCGCAGGCGACGACCAGCACCTCCTCGCGATCGACGCCGGCGCGCGCCAGCACGCGCCCCGCCGGGTCGGCGACGAAGCTCTGGCCCCAGAACTGGATGCCGGCGCCGCCGACCGGGCGCTCGCGCCCGACGCGATTCGGCACCGCGACGAAGACGCCGTTGGCGATCGCGTGGCTGCGCTGGATGGTCTCCCACGCCGCGTGCTGCGCGGCGCCGTGCTTCGCCTTCTCCGCCGGATGCCAGCCGATCGCGGTCGGATAGAAGAGAATCTCCGCGCCCTGGAGTGCCGTGAGACGCGCCGCCTCGGGGTACCACTGGTCCCAGCAGACGAGCGTACCGACGCGGCCGTGCGCGGTGGCGAAGGCGCGGAAGCCGAGGTCGCCGGGCGTGAAGTAGAACTTTTCGTAATAGAGCGGGTCGTCGGGGATGTGCATCTTGCGGTACTTTCCGACCAGGGTGCCGTCGCTGCCGAGGACGACGGCGGTGTTGTGGTAGACGCCCGGCGCGCGGCGCTCGAAGACCGACGCCACGACGACGATCTCGAGCGCACGCGCGAGCATGCCGAGCGCGTGCGTCGTCGGCCCCGGAACGGGCTCGGCGAGTGCGAAGTTGTCGTGGTTCTCCGACTGGCAAAAGTAGAGCGAGCGGAAGAGCTCCGGTAGGCAGACGATCACGGCACCGCGACGCGCGGCGGCGCGGACGTGGCGCTCGGCGCACGCGAGGTTCGCATCCGGATCCGCCTCACAGCGCATCTGCACGAGGCCGACATGGACGATGCGGCGGGCGGGCGCGACGACCCGCCGCCGCGGCCTCGGGCGAGCGGCGTCTCCGTTGCCGGAACGTCGCTTGCGGCCGCGCGTCATGCGGTTCACTCCGGCGTCGGCGCCGCCGTCGACTTACCACGCCCGCCGCGCCGTCGGCGTCGGCGCCGCGGCCCCGTCGCATCGGACGCGCCGGCCTCGGCGGCGCCGCGCGCCGACTCAGCGGTACGCGACTCGACGGCACGGGGGGATTCGACCGCAGTGGTCGGCCGCGCGCCGTCCGTGTGCGCGCTGCCACCGCGCCGCCGGCCCCCGTGGCCCTGGCGACGCGATCGCGAAGCGTCGGGCATCGCCACTGCCGGCGGTACGCGCTCGTGGGTTCCGTGGTCGAAATTCGGCAGGATGATCCGCGGCAAGGTGACGTTGATTGCGCGCTCGATCGCGCACAGGTCGTACTCCTCCTCGGGAGCGACGAACGTCAGCACCTCGCCGGCGGCGCCGGCGCGCGCCGTCCGTCCGCCGCGGTGGATGTAGTCGTCGGCGGAGAACGGCACGTCGAAGTTGACGACGTGCGAGATGCCCTCGACGTCGATGCCGCGCGCCGCGACGTCGGTCGCGATGAGCACCGGGAACTGGCCGCGGCGAAATGCCTCGAGCGCCGCGATCCGATCCTCCTGACGGCGATCGGAGTGGATGCTGGTCGCGCCGACGCCGCTGCGCGACACCGTGCGCGCCAGCCGATCGGCGTCGACCTTGCGCTTCACGAAGACCAGTACCGAGCGCATGTCTTCACGCCGCAAGAGCGTCGTGAGCAGCGCCGCCTTGCGCGCATTCGCGACCGGATAGACGCTCTGCACGATGCCGCTCGCCGGCTTCCGCGCGCCCACCATGATCGTCACCGGGTCGCGCAGGATGTCGTTCGCCAGCTGGCGGATCTCCGGCGGCATCGTCGCCGAGAACATCATCGTCTGCCGCTCGGTCGGCAGCGCACGCAGAATGCGGCGGATGTCCGGCAGGAACCCCATGTCGAGCATGCGGTCGGCCTCGTCGAGGACGAGGACGTCGAGCGTCGAGAGATCGACGTAGTCGAAGCGCATGTGATCGAGCAGCCGTCCCGGCGTCGCGACGACGATCTCGGCACCGGCGCGCAGCGCGCGCTCCTGGGGTCGCATGTCGACGCCGCCGACGACCGACACCGCGGTGAGCCCGATGTGGTACCCGATCGCGAGCGCCTGCTCGTCGATCTGCATCGCCAGCTCGCGCGTCGGCGAGAGAATCAGCGCCCGACACTTGCCGCGTGGGCCGACGTGCAGGCGCTGCAGAATCGGTAAGAGAAACGCCGCCGTCTTGCCGGTGCCCGTCGAGGCGCAGCCGATCAGATCGCGGCCCGCGAGCCCGACCGGAATCGCCTCCGCCTGAATCGGCGTCGGTCGCGTGTACCCCATGTCGGCAACGGCCTCGTTGAGCGCCGGAATGAGGCCGAAGTCACTAAACGCGTCCATCGTGTCCCCTGCTTATGTGCCGAAATTCAAACCGCCGCAAACGAAGACGATCGTGGACGATCGGACGGTCACGCAGACGGTCACGCAACGGTGGGGAGGCGCGCGAATTCACTTCGCGCGCCGACGGGAGCACCGCGGGTTCACCCCGCGGTGCGACGCCCATCGCGAGGCGCAGCCGAGCGGGGGCGAAATCCCCTTGACCGCTCGGAACACGCAGTACACAACCGTCGGACGCATGCGCGTGCTCTTCGCGAGCGGCATCGACGGGTTCTGCCACCGGTACGGGGTGCTGCACTGGGCGGAGGAGCTTGCCGCCCAAGACGTCGCGAGCACGACGCGCGCGCACAGCGATCCGCGGCTCGCCGCTGATCTCGCCGTCCACGACGTTCTCGTCCTCTATCGGGTGCCCGACGGCGCCTGGGTTCGCCATCTGCTGGCGCGTGCGCGCGCGCTCGGACGCGCGACGGTCTTCGCCGCCGACGACCTCATCTTCGACCCCGCGCTCACCGACCCGCCGCCTGTGCGCCGCATGGACGCGGCGGAGCGACGGCTGTGGCGGGACGGCGTCGAACGCTACCACCGGACGCTGCTCGCGTGCGACGCCGTTCTCGCCACCTCGGAGCCGCTCGCGGCCGCCGGACGCGCAGCGGGGCGCCGCGTGTATCTGCACCGCTGCAGCCTCGCCGAGCGCGAGCTCGCCATCGGCGCCGCCGCCGCGATCACCGTACGGCGCGCCGCCCGCGATCGCACCCACCGCGCCGGCTCGACGCAGCCTGCCGTACGCCTCGGGTACTTCAGCGGCACCGCGACGCACGACGAGGACTTCGCGTCGATCGCATCGGTGCTGCGTACGCTACTCGCGCAACATCCGACGCTGACGCTCGTCGTCGCGGGGCCGGTCAGGCTCGACCCTGCGCTCGCCGCGTTCACGGCGCGCATCGAGCGCCAGCCGCTCGTCGCCTGGCCGGAGCTTCCCGCCCGCCTCGCCGGCGTCGACGTCAACCTCGCCCCGCTCGTGTGGCGCGATCCCTTCGTCGCCGCCAAGGGCGCGGTGAAATATCTCGAGGCCGCGGCCGTCGGAGTGCCGACCGTGGCGAGCCCGACCGAGGCCTTTCGACACGCGATCCGTGACGGCGAGACGGGCCTTCTCGCCGCCGACACGGCGTCGTGGGAGGCGGCGCTGACGAACCTCCTCGAGGACGCGCCGCGCCGCCTGCGCCTCGGCGCCGCGGCGCGCGCCGACGTCGTCGGCCGCTTTGCAGCTGCGGCGCAAGGACGCGAGCTGCACGCCATCTTGGCGGACGTCGTCGAGCGTATGGCGAGGCCGTCCACGCCCGCGGATCGCGCCGTGCCCGTCGCACCGCGATCCGCCGACACCCTCACGGATGCCGAGCATCGCGTCGACGCGTCCGTCGCCGACGAGGTTGCGCTCGCCCGGCGCTTTCCCGGTGAGGTCGCGCGCGCGGCGCGCGAGCCGAACGCCTTCCCCGATCTGACGCTCCCGGCGGCGGCGACGACCGCGCCCCTCGGCGACGGCGTGCTCTTGGCACAACGGTTTCGCGCCCGGCTTCCGGGGCTCACGCGCGTCGACGTCCACACGGTGACCTACGGGCTGCCGCTCGATCACGTCCTCGAGTTTTGTCTGCGGCGCACCGACGGCTCGCTCGTCGGCGACACCCGCGTCCCCGCCGCGCTTGCGCCGGATCGCGATTGGCTCGCGCTCGAGCTCGCGCCCGAGGCGGACTCGGCGGATCGGATGTACGTCCTCGAGCTTCGCGCCCACGGCACGGGAACGCGCAACGCGCTCTCCTTCGGCACGACGACGGTGCCGCACGAGGACGGCGAGTACCACCTCGGCGGCACCGTCGGCGCGGGATCGCTCGCGCTCCGCACGTTCGCCCTCGGCGCAGCCGGCGCCCACCCCGCATGACCCGCCTGTTGATCATCTGCCCCGATCAGACGGGCCCGCGGATGGCGGGTACCGCCATCCGCTCGGTGGAGATCGCGCGCGCGCTCTCCGGCGACGTCGCGGTGACGCTCGCCGTTCCCGACGGCAGCGCGCGCGTCGCCGGCGCCATGATCCAGGTCCGCGTCCCGTCGGAGTCGCCGCTGCCGCCGCTCGTCGAGACCGCCGACGTCGTCATGGTCGCCGGCCGCGCGGAGCTGATGACGGCGGTGCGGAAACCGTTGATCGTCGATCTCTACGACCCGTTCATTCTCTCGGATCTCGAGTTCTACGGCGACGAGTTCGCGCGTGCCGGTGGCCGGCCACTGCTGGCATTGCGCTGGCTGCAACACCATCTCGAGAATGGCGACCTCTTCCTGTGCGCCAGCGCCGTGCAGCGCAGCTTCTGGCTCGGCATGCTGGCGTCGGCAGGCCGCGTGAACCGCGCCAACTACGCCGCCGACCACGGCTTCGACGAGCTGCTCGCGATCGTCCCCTTCGGCATCTCCGAGGAGCCCGCGGTGCACACGCGCGCCGTCGTCAAAGGCGTGATCCCCGGCATCGGCGCCGAGGACAAGGTCGTCTTGTGGGCCGGCGGGCTGTGGAACTGGTTCGATCCGATCGTCCTCGTGCGCGCGATGGATCGGCTGCGGACCCGCCGCCCGGACGTGAAAGCGCTCTTCCTCGGCATGCGTCACCCGAACCCCGCGATCGGCGCCATGGAGATGGCCGAGCGCACGCGCGCGCTGGTGCGCGAGTTCGATCTCGAAGGACGGAGCGTATTCTTCGTCGACTGGGTGCCGTACGACGAGCGCCAGGACTACCTGCGCGAGGCTGACGTCGGCGTGAGCCTCCATCAGCCCGGCGTCGAGGCGCAGTTCGCCTACCGCACGCGCGTCCTCGACTATCTCTGGGCGGGGCTGCCGATGCTGCTCAGTCGCGGCGACGACCTCGCCGCGTTCGTCGCGCGCCACCGCCTCGGCACGCTCGTACCCGAGGGCGACGTCGACGCCGTCGTCGACGCGGTGCTCGCGCTCGTCGACGCCCCGCCCGACCCCGCGTGCGCGGCGCGCTTCGCGGCGATCCGCGGCGAGCTGGCGTGGACCCGGGTCGTCGAGCCGGTGCGTCGCTTCTGCGCCGCACCGCGGATCGCGACCGACAAACGCGAAGGGGCGTGGTTCGCGCCGGGTACGACGGGCGGCGAGGTGCTGCGCAAAGAAGACGCACTCATCGCCGAGGAGACCCTGAGCGCCGAGCGCCTGCTCTCGCCCGCGCTCGGCGGCGACTACGTCGCCAGCCACGAGTTCACCGCCGCCTACGACGACCTCTGCCGCATCGACCTGCTCACCTGGGCGAGCGGCCCACCGCCCGCATCGGATCTCGTGCTGACGCTCTACGCCGGCGAGCTCGAGGGACGCCGCCTCGCACGCGTCAGTATTCCGTTGTCCGAGGTGGCGCACAACGACTGGCAACGCTTCGAGTTCCGCCCGATCGGCAACTCGCGCGGGCGGCGCTACCGCTGGACGCTCGAGACGACCGCGTCCGAGGGCGGGCTGTCGCTCTGGCTGTGCACGCCGCGCGACGGCGGCGCGCCGGTCCCGGCGTCGATCGCGCACTACCTCGTGAAGGGCGTCGCCGAGGCGTTGCCGGTGGACGGTGAGGCGTTTCTCTTCCTCCACAACGCGACCCTCACCGACACGCTCGTGCCCGGACTCGGCGGCGCCCTCGAGACGACGCCGGCGCTCGGCACGGCGCTCGCCGGCGATGCCGTCGCGGTGACGCGCGGCGGCGACGACGAGCCCGCCGACCCCGCCGGCAGCGAAGCGCTGCGCACCGAGCTCGCCAGGATCGGCGCCGAGCTCGCGGTGACGCGCCACGAGCTTGCCCGCGCGTGCACGGAGACCGCGGAGCTCCGCGCCGGGCTCGCCCGTGCCGCGGCGGCACCGGTCGCCGCGCGCCTCGCACGCGAGATGGTGTTGGCGCTGCGGAGCGGCGTCGCGCTGGCACGCCGTCTCGCGGTCACGGTGTTGGTCGGAGTCCTGGTCCTCCTCAGCGTGCCCTTCGTCGTCGTCCTGGCGCTCGCGCTCGCCGCGACCGACATCTGGGTCGCCCTCCGCCGCCGCGCCGTGCAAGCACAGGACGAGGACGGGAGCAGGCCGGATTCACTCCGGCCTGCGACGCCCATCGCGAGCGCAGCGAGCGGGGGCGAAATTAGAAAGACCACGCAGCCGGTCTCCGTCGTCATTCCGACGTGGAACGGCCGTTCGCTGCTCGAGATGAGCGTGCCGCCGCTGCGCGCCGCGCTCGCGGCGCACGCGCCCGGCGGCGAGATCATCGTCGTCGACAACGGCAGCGAGGACGACACGCGCGCGTACCTCGCCGACGCGTGTCCCGAGGTGCGCGTGATCGCGCTGCCGCGCAACGCGGGCTTCGCAGGCGCCTGCAACCGCGGCGTCGCCGCGGCACGGTACGCGACCGTGATCCTCCTCAACAACGACATGGTCGTCGAGCCCGACTTCGTCGCCCCGCTGCTCGAGGCACTCGACGAGCAGCCGGCGGCGTTCGGCGTCTCCTGCCAGATCGACTTCATCGACAAATCGAAGCCGCGATGGGAGACCGGCAAGGTCCACGCCTGCTTCCGCTTCGGCACCATCACGCTCTTTCATCTGGACCGCTACGACGAGAATCTTCGCTACCCGGTGTTCTTCGCCGGCGGCGGCGCCTCGGCGTACGATCGCGCCAAGTTCCTCGCGCTCGGCGGCTTCGACGAGGCGGTCTTCTCGCCCGTCTACATCGAGGACGTCGACCTCGGGTATCGCGCCTGGAAGCGCGGCTGGCCGTCGCTCTTCCAACCGCGGAGCGTCGTCCACCACAAGCACCGCAGCACGACGCGCCGCCTGTGGAACGAGGGGACGATCCACAGCTTCTTCGTGAAGAACCTCGCCGCGCTGGTGTGGAAGAACGTCACCGATTGGCGTCTCCTTCTGCCGCACCTCGCGGGCCTCGTCATCCTCCCCGCACGCGTGTTCGGCAACATGGGCGGCGCCGCCGCGGTCGCCACCTGGCGCGGCCTCGTCCGCCAGCTGCCGACGGTCGTGCGGGCGCGCGTGCGCGAGAGTCGTGTGCCGCGCCGCCTCGACGATGCGACGATCTTCCTCGCGTCGCGCTACCGCTACGCGTATCGCGGCGTCTACGGCCTGCGGCCGCCGCGTGCGCCCGATACCCGCCCGCGCCTTCTCGTCATCAGCCCCTACAGTCCCTACCCGGCCGTCCACGGCGGCGCCGTCCGCATACTCGCGCTGCTACGCCGCCTGCGGCCGCACGTCGACGTCACGCTCCTCGCGTACGGCGACACCGCAGCGGAGCTCGACCCGGCGAGCGCTGCCGAGCTCCGCCGCGTCTGCGATGCGGTAACGATCCTCGAGCGCCCCACCCACACCTTCGGCGGCATGTTGCAGCCGCACAAGACGCACGGTTTCTGGTCGAACTCGATGCGCGACGCCGTCGAGTACTTCTGCGACCGCGAGGACTACGACCTGGTGCAGGCGGAGTACACGCACATGGCGCACTTCCTGCCGCCGCGCGCGCCCGGCCTGGTGCGCGTCCTGGTCGAGCACGACGTCAGCTTCGTCCCCCTGGCGCGCAGCCGCGACACGGCGCCCGGCGTGCTCGCGCGGCTCGGTCTCGGGATGGAGTGGATGCGGATGCTGCGCTACGAGATCGCCGCCGTCGAGAGCGCCGACCTCGTCATCACGATGAGCGACGACGATCGCGCCGTCCTCGACCACTACGTCGACACACGCCACGTGGTGACGATCCCGAATGGCGTCGATCGCGCGCGCTTCGCTTTTGCCGAGGACGGCCGTGAGCCGGCGTCGATCCTCTTCGTCGGCTTCTTCCGTCACGAGCCGAACGTCGAGGCGGTGCGCTACTTCTGCCGCGAGGTGCTGCCGCGCGTGCGCCGCGCACGCCCCGAGACGCGGTTCCGCATCGTCGGCGCCTATCCACCCGAGATCGTGCGCCGGCTCGCGGAGACGCCGGGGGTCGAGGTCACCGGCCAGGTCGACGACATCGCGCCCTACTACCGCACCGCCGCGGTGTTCGTCGCCCCCGTCCTGCAAGGATCGGGCACGCGCCTCAAGATCCTGGAAGCGATGGCGAGCGGCTGCCCGGTGGTGTCGACGACGATCGGTGCCGAGGGCCTCGGCGCGACCGACGGCCGCGAGCTCCTCCTCGCCGACACCCCCGAGACGATGGCCGCCGCGATCGAGCGTCTCCTCACCGAGCCCGAGCTCGGGCGACGCCTGGCGAGCGCGGCGCGCGCGCTCGCGGTGGCGCGTTACGATTGGGACGCGATCACCGCACGCCTGGTCACCTGCTATCGCGACGCGCTCGCCGCCACCGCGGCGCGCGACCGCTGCGGAGAAAGGAGCGTGCGCGCATGGCGAGCCCGCTGACGTTCCTGCGGCCGTTTCGCCACGAGAGCGTGCGCTCGGTCCTGTTACTGCAGTCGGCGCCGATCGACCTGACGTTGCGCGTCGCGCATCGCCTGCGCACGCTGTTTCCGGGATGCCCGATCGAGGTGGTCGTACGCGAAGACGATCGCACGGCGCTCGCCGGCGAGGACTTCGCGCGTGTCATGGTTGTGCGGTGGGAAGAACGTCGCGAGGTGGTACGCACGCTGCGCCGGCAGCGTTACGACGCCGTCATCGTGCCCATGAGTCATCGCGGCAGCGATTACCTGCGTGCCCTCCCGCTCCTTCTCCGCGTCCGCACGATCCTCGTTTTCAACGACAACCTCGACTATTTTCCGCTGCACGCGAGCCGGATCGGCGTGCTAGCGCATCACGTGAGCGGCCAGCCGACCACGTCGGCGCTGCTGATCTGGCTCACGAAGCGGAGCTTGTTGGGGTCGCTGGCTACCCTCTACCTCCTGGTGTCGACCGCGCGACTGGAGCTCCGTGCCAGGTGGCGACGGGTGCCCTCATGAAGGCACGAGGGTGCCGACGTTGGACGCTCACCCTGCTGATCGCCGCGACGGCGAGTGTTCCGGGCTGTCGACACGCCAAGGTGGGACCGCCGAGCGTGCGCTTCATCGACGTCACCGACGCCGCGGGGATCGCGCGTGCCACCGCGACCTACGACGCGACCGTCGGCGACTTCGACGGCGACGGCCGCCTCGACGTATACGTCGGCAATCACGGCACCGGCGCCGTCCTGCTGCGCAACCTCGGCGACGGTCGCTTCGCCGACGTGCTCGCGACCTCGGGGATCGACCCGGGCGGCGACCAGCACGGCACGGGCTGGACCGACTACGACAACGACGGCCGCCTCGACCTCTTCGTCTCGCTCGGCGCGTGGCGCGGGGAGGGAAGGACGAAAACGAACCGGCTCTACCACGGCGAGGGCGACGGGAAGTTCCGCGATGTCGTCCAGGCCGCCGGCGTCGTCGATCCACTCGGACGCTCGCGCGCGGTCGCGTGGCTCGACTACGATCGCGACGGCTGGCTCGATCTCGTGATCGCCAACTTCGCGACCCCGAACCGTCTCTACCGAAACCGTCACGACGGCACGTTCGAGGACGTGTCCGAGGCGACAGGGATCGCCGCGCTCTCCGCGACACGCGTCGCCTGGGCGGACTACGACGGCGACGGCTGGCCCGACGTGATCTTCAGCGGCACGCCCTCCGGCATGCGGCTGCTCCATAACGACGGCGGCGTGCGTTTCACCGACGTCACCGACAGCACGGGCCTCGCCGCGCACCAAGGCTCGATTGCGGGAATGGCGTTCGGCGACTACGACAACGACGGCACCCTCGATCTGTACGTGAGCCTCGGCGTCGACTTCAGCGACGTCGTCCTGGAACGACCCGACCACACGGTGAGCTTCGCGTTCTTCGCAAAAGACGAGCCTGCCGGCTTCGACTTCGAGGCCGGCGACAACGCGGCCGGCATCGACGTCACGCTCTACGAGAACGGTAACCCGGCAAAGGCCGAGGAGATTCATTGCGGCGCCGCGTCGCCCGCCTCGCACGCCTTCCACTGCGACCCGCCCGCTGCCGTCGCGGTGGCAACGCCGGCGGCGGGGTTCACCCTCTGGCGCGACCCGACGGCCGCACCGCGCTGCTTGGGGTGCGCGCCGGCGTTCCTCTGGCATCTGCGCTGGTCGGGCGCGGGCGACCACCACCAGACCGGCATCCTCGGCGGCGCCGTACGCCCGACGGCCGTCGGGCTCCGCCCGCAATCCGCACGTGGCGGGACGCTTTTCCGCGGCGTCTCCGGGCGTTTCGTGAAGGAGAGCCCGAAGGGCCTCACGCACGACGCGAACGGCCAAGGCGTGCAGTGGGCGGATGTGAACGACGACGGATGGCTGGACCTCTACGTCGTCGACAGCGGTGTCGACGGCGCCGGCGGACGGAATCGATTGTTCCTGAACGACGGGCGCGGCGGGTTCGTCGTCGCCGACGCGAGTGGCGCGACACCCGAGAGCGGCGCCGGCCGCGGCGCGAGCGCGCACTTCTTCGACTTCGACGGCGACGGGCGTCTCGACCTCCTGCTCACCAACGGGTGGGGCGCCCCGCCCTTCGACCGCGGCCCCTACCGGCTGCTCCGCAACGCGACCAACGGCGGTCATTGGCTCGACGTCGAGCTCGAAGGCATCCGCTCGAATCGGCCGGGGCTCGGCGCGCGCGTCGAACTCGACGCCTGCGGTGCGCACCAGATGCGCTACCACAACGGGGGTGCGAGCTACTTTTCTCAGTCCGTCGTTCCACCCCACTTCGGTCTCGGACGGTGCAACGTCGTGAACCTGCTGCGCGTCACGTGGCCCTCCGGCACCGTCCAGGAGTTGCACGACGTCGGCACCGATCAGCGCCTGCACGTCCGGGAGGATGCCCGATGAGCCTCGAGAACGCGCGTGCCCGCGTCGCGGCCACGCTCTGCGTCCTCGCGGCGCTCGCCGCCTGCCATCACCACACGACACACTACGTCCCGCCGCGCGACGTGGTGTTGATCGTCATCGACACGCTGCGCGCCGATCACGTCTCGCTGTACGGCTATCCCCGCGAGACCGCACCCAACCTGGCGCGCTTTGCGCGTGAGGCCGTCACGTACGACGACGCGATCTCGCCGGGAACGTGGACGACTCCGTCGCACGGCTCGCTGTTCACCGGGCGCTGGCCGTCCTATCACGGCGCCGAGCGGGTGGCGGGCGACCGCACCCTCGTTACGCCGATCAATCCAGAGGTGCCGACCCTCGCGGAGCTGTTGCGCCCGCACGGCTTCCATACCGCGGCGTTCGTCGCCAACAGCGCCTACGTCGCCCGGGTCCTCGGATTCGATCGCGGCTTCGACGAGTTCTTCGATCGCGATCTCAACGTCGCGCGCCAGGTCCGCAACGCGCTGGGCGGCTGGCTCGTCGGCCATCGCGAGCACGCCTTCATCTTCATGAACATCCTCGATCCGCACGAGCCGTACGACCCGCCGCCACCCTTCGACACCCGCTTCCCCGGCAAGCACGCGGAGTACGGCACGACGCTCACGACGCTCGTTTTCGGCGGCATCAGGCCGACGCCGGACATGCTGACGCACTTCGTCTCCCAGTACGACGGCGAGATCGCGTTCACCGACACCGTCCTCGCCGACATCTTCGGCGATCTCCGCTCGAGCGGCCGCTACGACGACGCGCTCGTGGTCGTCACGTCCGACCACGGCGAGATGTTCGGCGAGCACGGCTTGGCCGGCCACGGCCATTTTCCCTACGAACCGCTCGTCCACGTACCGCTGCTGGTGAAGTATCCTCGCGGCTGGCGCGGCGGCGAGCGCGTGACCCGCCGCGTGTCGACGCTCGGGGTGTTCGCGACGATTCTCGCCAGCGTAGGCGTCCCGCCCCCCGCCGACGTCCAATCGATTCCCCTCGACGAGCCCCATCCGGTGTGGGTCGAGGACGTCGCGCCGGGTGGCATCCGCGTCCGCGCCGGCTACGACGGCGCCCGCAAGCTCGTGCGCACGACCACCGATCACGGCGACGTCGACATGCTGTTCGATCTGGCGCGCGACGGCGACGAGACGCACGCGATCACCGAGGCGAACGCGTCAGCCGAGCTGCACACCGCGCTGGCGGCCTTCAGCGCCGCCCCGCGCCCGGTGAACCGCGGAACGACCCCGGTAGTCGATCCGGAGCGCGAGTTCAAGCTACGGGCGCTCGGGTACCTCCAATGAGCGCGCGTCACTCGCGGTCGCCTCGATGAGGAACACGTCGGCGCCGCCCATCTCGAGGCGTACGCGCGCGGTGGCGATGAGCTCGCGCATGGCGAGCGGCGGCACGGTCGGTGCGCCGCGGACGCGGAGCGCGGAGCGCGACGACGAAACGGCCAACGCCTCGCCCGTCTCGGGAAGGCGCTGTGCGGCGTCGCCGAGCACGCGCAGCCGCCATACTCGCCCGCGCGCCGCCGGCAACCGCAGCTCCACCGGCAACATCTGCGCCTCCGCGATCAATCGCGCGTCGCTCGACGGAAACCGCGGATAGCGCCAGACGGCGACGCGAAACTCGCGTCCATCGTCCGAAGACGACCAGAGCGCCCCGATGCGATCGGCGTGGTGCGACGCGAGGCGCACGGACAACGACTGCGGTGGGTCCACCTCGTCGCGCGTGATCGCGATCTCGTTCGTCGAGCTCACACGATAGTCGACGGCGTGGGCCACGTAGCTCGCGAAGAAATACGGGGCGAAGCCGTGTCCCGTGTAGGTCGACACCCAGGGGCTGGCACGATCGATGCCTTGCTCGACGAGGAGCGCCAACATCTCGGCGCGCCACGCGGTCGCCCACCGCGTCTCGTCGATCGTGCCGGCGCCGGCGCGCTCGAAGACGGAGGCAATGACGGGATGCAACCCGATCTCGTCGAAACGCACCGGCAGCGACGTACCGGGAAACTCCGCCTCGAGGAGCGTCCGCACCGGCGCGATCTTGGCGGTGGCGAATGCCTCGAGGGTGAGCTGCGGCGTGTCGTAGATATTGAACGCGAAACCGGACCACGGCGGCAAGGGCTCTGCGGCACGCTCGAACTCGCGATGTAGCGCCCGCAGAAAAACGGGGAGGTTGTTCACGACCGGGTCGGGCGCGTCCGGCTCAGCGACCCAAGGCCCGAGATGGACTTGGCCGGGCCCGACGTAGGGCTTCATCGCCTGCCACGTCCAGAAATACTGACGCGCGTAGTCCGCGGCGTCGCCCTGGTACCCGAAGCGTCGAACCGTGCCGTCGGCGTCGGTCCAGCGGCAGTTGGGTTCGTTGAAGAACGAAACGTGCGCCCGCGCGAACCACGGACGTTCGGTGAGGTGCTGGAATAGTTTCTGGACGTACTCCTTCCAGCCGACCTCGTCGACGACGGGCATCTCGTTGAAGTGATACGTCGCGTAGTGACCGCGGTGCGCGGTGAACGTCTCTGGAGCGCCGGCGAGATTCACGTGCAGCCCCATCTCGGATCCGCCGAGCGCGTCGAGAAGGCGATCGAAGGACGTCCAATCGAATCGCGAGCGGAGTGGACGCCCCTCCCATTCCGCACCGTCGTGGAAGAACTCGTACGTACGCGCCAGGGGTGTCTCCCACGAGCCGTCGAACGTGGGGTTCTTCCCCATCTGTCCATCGTAGTCGCGTTCCAGGGTCGGACCCCAGTTCGCGCCGAGCGCGGAGAACAATCGCACCGAGGTGAGCCACGGGAAGGTACGCGCCAGCCAACGCATCGAGTCGTAGGTGACCGGGTCGTTGCGGAAGACCGAGTAGGGCTTGAAAAGATTCACCTCGGACCATGGCACGGGCGTGAGCCTCCGAGCGCGTACGTCCGGCTGCGTCACGTCGAGGACGGTCTCGCTCGGAGCCTTCAGCCGCACGCGAGGATCCGCCCACAAGAGCCAGTCCCCCGCCGCGTCGCCGGTTTCGCGCGCCGCGAACACGATCCAGACCGTCGTCCCCGCGTACGGCGCGAGATCGACCCGCACCTCACGCCATGCCGTACCGGCACCGGGCCCGAGGCGCGCGAACGGGATCGGCGCCGCGTCGGGATCGGCGCCGCCGGCGACGACGCCGGCGCCGAAGTCGATGCCGTCACTCAGCGCCCCGACTTTCCCTTCGAGCGCCACCCACGCCACCAGCTCGCAGTCGCTCGCGGCGGGGATCGCCACCTTGAAGCTCGCGCGACTCGCGAGTCCGTCACTCGACGGCAACAGCAGCAGCGCGCGATGCGCGTCCCCCTGCAATACGACGAGATCCGCGAACTGCTGGAAGCTCGACCGCTCGCCCGGCCACAACACTTGACGGACGTGCGCGGAACGCCACGCCTGATGGAGGTCGAGATCGGCACCGGCCCGCTCCGACGGCGCGGGCAGCACGGGCGTTTCGGCGAGGCTCAAAGTCGGCACGGTCAGCGCGGCGGGAGCGGCGGGCGGGGGCGCCGCGAGCGGCGTCGATGCTGGCGGTGTTGGCGCGAGCGGCAGCGACGTGCCGGTCTCCGCCACACCCGCGCGCCCGCCGCCACCGACGCAGACGGCGACGATCGCCAGGACGAGGGCGCGCCGCGCCGTCGACCGATTCGAACAGGCGCGCATCACCCGGGGACGAGGGGACGCGATCGCGGCACCATCGTGCTAGCGGAGATATCCGAGCGCGCGCAGCTTCGCCTCGCGCTCCGGGTCGATGACGGGGGACGCGGCCGCGCGCGCCGGGCGAAGCACGCTCGCGAACGCGAGGAGCGTCGCGCGCAGGTGATCATCCGAAGCGTTCGTCGGGTGGAGCTCCGCGGGATCCTTGGCCAGGTCATACGACACTCGCGTGCGCCCGTCCCCGTCGCCGGTGACGACAAGCTTCTCCGGCCCATCGTAGCCGACGCGCACGCGCTCACCCTCATAGGTGATGTCCTCGGCCCACACCGCATGCGGCTCGTCGAGCGCGCGCGCGTCTGCTTCCGGCGGCATCGGCACACCCGCCGTCTCGAGGATCATCGCGAACACACCGAGCGTCGATACGCGGCGGCGCACGCGCTCGCCGCGCCGGCGCCCGCCCGGCAGCTTCACCACGAGCGGTACGTGCAACAGCTCCTCGTAGGGCGCGACGCCGTGACCGGCGAGCCCGTGCTCGCCGAGGATCTCGCCGTGGTCGGAGGTGACGATGATCAGCGCATCGTCGTAGCGGCCACGACGCTTCAGCTCGGCGATGATGCGCGCGAGCATCTCGTCGGTATAGGCGATCTCGCCGTCGTACTGCGAGACGAAATGCGCGCGCATCTCCGGCGTCACCGCCGTTCCACCGTACACGAGCGTCGTCATCGTCGTGCCGTACTCCGCGCGCTTGCCGGGAAAGCGGGTATCGAAGGGCGGCGGCGGCTCGTACGGCTCGTGCGGATCGAGGATGTTCAAGAAGAGGAAGACGCGTTCGCCATCCGGCGGCAGCCAGCGGCGCACGGCGTCCGCAACCTCCCCAGCCACGTTCAGATCGCGGTCGAAGAATTCCGCGAAGCCGCGGGCGAATCCGAGGACACGCGCCACGTAGGCGGTGTTCGCGACGAACGCCGCGGTGCGAAACCCCACGGCGCCGAGGAACTCGGCGAGCGTCGGCACGTCGCCGAGAAGGGGCGTCGCGAGATTGTGATCGCTCGCGATGCGCTCGGCGCCGTGGAACGACGGCCAGCGACCGGTGAAGAGCGAGCCGTGCGCCGGAACCGTCCACGTCGCCGGCGAGATCGCGTGCGTGTAGGTGACGGCCTCGCGCGCGAACACGTCCAGATGAGGTGTCGTGCGCCGCGGATAGCCGTACAGAGAGATATGGTCGGCACGGAGCGTATCGACGACGATGAGTACGACGTCGCCCGGCCGCCGCGCGCGCGGCGCCGCCTCCGCAATCGCCAGGATGACGATCGCAAGCGCCACGAGGCAGCGCGCGAGCCCGGCACGGACGCGGCTGCCGGGGCGGTCGACGACGGCTGACGTGCGCGCGCTGGTCACGAGATTTCAAGCGACGACGCTCGCACATCGCATTGCGCGCAACGGATATCAAGCGACGCGCGAGATCGAAGTACGGACCATTGCGAACCGAAATCGACTACGCCATACGCACTAAGACACATGTATCTCCATCGCTGCACGACGTCTGAAGAGTATGCTCTCCTGATCAACAGCCCGGCGTTCGCGACGCGCTGGATGATCGAGCACCACCTCGCCCGGACCCACGCTGGACCGGGGCCGATCAGGATCCCCGGCTTCTGCACCGTCTGCCAGCAAGCGGTCGACTTCACCGCGTCATACGACAACGCGTGGCGCGCGCCCGATGGCGTGTCGATTCCGAACTGGCGCGACTACCTGCGGTGCCCGACCTGCACGATGAACGGGCGCCAGCGCCTGATCGTGCAACTCATCGTCGAATGGGTCATGAGCCTCCCTCAACGTGAGCTCGTCACGATCTACATGATGGAGCAGATCTCGCCGCTCTATCGATGGGCAACGACGACGTTTCCACGGATCCGATGGATCGGAAGCGAGTATTTGGGGCCAAATTGTGCTCCGCCGTCGCAACCCGGCGACATCAGGCACGAGGACGCAGAGGCGCTCACGCTCGCGTCCGAGAGCGTCGACCTCGTCATCAGTTGCGACGTGCTCGAGCACGTGAATGATCCACAGCGTGCACTCACCGAGGCGTCGCGAATCCTGCGTCCCGGTGGCCGCGCTCTCCTCACCTTCCCCATGGACCCCAACACGCCGTTCAACCAACGTCGGGCAACCCTCATCGACGGACGCCCGCATCACCTTCTGCCTCCGATCTACCATGGCAATCCTCTGTCCGAGGAGGGATCACTCGTCTTCACCGATTTCGGTTGGGAAGTTCTCGCTCAGCTCCGTGCCGCCGGCTTCGACGACGCGACGCTGAACGTCTACTGGGCCTACGAGCTCGGCTACCTCGGGGTCCAGTTTTACTTCTTGGGGCACAAGTCCAGCCTGCGCTGAGCGATCTCGGAATCGAACGCTTCCGCAGTCGCGCGATCGCCGCCTTCGACGCCGTGATCCCGTTCGCCGACCGGGATCGCTACGAGTCGCGCGTCGCGCGCAACATCGACGCGGTGCTCGCGCTGCTCGTGGAGTCGGGCTACCGCGGCACCTTCTTCGTGCTCACACGGAACGCCGAGCACCATCCCGAGATCGTCCGCCGCATCGCCGACACGACGACGGCGTCTCAGTAGGGGCGCCGCCTGACGACGAGTCGCGTCCGCTCAGGCGGCGGCGCGCGAGACGGCCGGGCATTCGAGTCGGACGATCGTCCCCTTCCCGGGCGCCGACGTCAGCTCGAAGCGCCCGCCGAGCGCGAGCGCGCGCTCGCGCATGCTGACGAGCCCGAGCGCCTGCGCGCGCCCGCTATCAGAAGGATTGAAGCCGCGACCGTCGTCGCGCACGAGCAGCTCGAGCTGCCCGTCGCGCACCGCGAGCGTGACGACGATCGTGCCCGCGGCGGCGTGGCGTACCGCGTTCCCCAGCGCCTCCTGCGCGATGCGATAGACGGCGACCTCGAGCTCTTCCTCGAGACGGGGAATCGCGCTCGCGAACTCGGCGCTGACGCGCGTCGTGGGCGACGCCATGCCATCCACGAGCGAGCGTAGCGAGCCCTCGAGGCCGAGGTCGCGGAGCAGCATCGGGCGCATGTCGCGCGCGAGCATGCGCAGGTGCTCGACGAGCTCGTGCAGGTACCGCACGACGCGATCGAGCTCGGACTTGGCGGCCTCCGGCAGCGGCGTCATGCGCCGCCGCAGCGATTCGACGAGGATGGCGATACCGATCAGCTCCTGACACACGTTATCGTGGAGGTCGAAGCCGAGCCGCTTGCGCTCGTCCTCGCGGATCCGCGCTTGGCGCCGCGCAAGGAGGCGGAGCCGCTCCTCGCCGCGGCGGAGCTCCTCGAGCGACGCGCGCAGCGCCTCCTCGGCAGCGCGGCGCTCGGTGACGTCGCGCCCGACGGCCTGGACTTCGATCGTTTGTCCGCGTGCGTCCTTGATGACGCAACCTTCCCAGGCGATCCAACGCCAGCCCGCCGCGGTGCGCTGCCGGTTTTCGATGGCGCCGCGATGCGGCGGCTGCTCGGCTGCAGCGATCACCGCCAGCGTCGCGGCAACGTCGTCGGGGTGCAGGAACTCCACGAAACGGCGCCCGACGAGCTGCTCGCAACTCCGGCCGTAGGTGCGACAGTAGGCGTCGTTTACGAAGGTGAAGCGGCCGTCCGGGTCGATGCGCGAAACCAGGTCGTGCTGCGACTGGACGAGACCACGGTAGCGCTCCTCGCTGTTGCGTAGTGCCAGCTCGGCGACGTGGCGCTCGGTGACGTCGCGGCCGACGCTCTGGTACTCGTTCGTCGTGCCGTCGGCGTCCTTGATCACGGAGCCTTCCCACGCAATCCACCGCTCGCCCTCCGCGGTCCGCACGCGGACGTCGGCTCGCATGCGGTACGGCGGCACCTCGAGCAGCGGCATCGCCTCGACGAGGACCGGCAGATCGTCGGGCTCGACGAAGGGCAGCCACGAGTGGCCGAGAAGCTCCGCGCGCGAGCGCCCGAGCTTCGCGCAGTACGCGTCGTTCACGAAGGTGAGGTGGAGGGCGGGGTCGAAGCGCACGATGAGATCGTGCTGCGACTCGACGAGCCCGCGGTAGCGGCGCTCGCTCTCGCGCAGTGCCTCCTCGGCCTGCTTGCGCGCGGTGACGTCGCGGCCGATGCCGCGCACGCCGACCACGCGGCCGTCGCCACCTTCGATTCCCGACGGCAGCACCTCCATCCAGCGCACGCCCGCCGCCGTGCGGGTCGCGAACGTGAGGAGCGGCATGCTCCCACGGGCGGCGATCGTCGTGAACGTGGTGTCGAGGTCGGGGTTGTCGGGATGCGGCGCGAGGAACTCGGCGAAGAAGCGGCCGACGAGGGCGTTCACCGGTTCGCCGATGAACACCGCGAGCGGCGCGTTCACGTAGGTGATGCGGCCGGCGAGATCGCCGGTGTAGATGAAGTCGCGGACGTTCTCGGCGAGATTCCGGTAGGCGTCGCGCGAATCCTCGAGCTCGCGCCGTCGCTCGGCCTCGCTGGCGCGATGGCGAACCGCGTTCGCGAACACGCGGGCCGATCCTTCGGCGATCGCGAGCGAGACGGCGGCGCCGATGAGGACGGCGGTGATGAACTCCGGCGCCGGCACGACCCGGTCGCTGAAGGGCAACGCCGCCGCCGCGAGCACCAGCGTCGCGGCGAGCACGACGAGCTCGGCGCGCCAACCCCACGCGAAGAGCAACGCGGCGGAGAGAAAGAGCGTCAGCAGGACGAACGCCAGCACTTCGGCGCCGCCGTGGGAGAAGACAAAGAGCAGCGTCGACGACGCGCCGAGACCGACGCACGTGATCACGAGCGTCGCGCGCACGCCGGCGTCCGTCGGGTCGCGGCGCGCGCGCGCACCGGCGGCAACGAGCAACAGCAGCTGACCCGCGACGGTGACGAGCCCCGGCAGCAGCGCCGTCGGCGACCGCCTGCAGAGCACCATCACCCACGCGACACTGGTCGAGAGCCAGCTGGTCGCGAAGAGCGGCAGCCGATGCAGCATGAGATACCGGCGCGCGCGCGCGAGGGGTGTCGTGGCGGTCGCCGAGAGGTCCCTCGACTCGCCGTGTGGATTGGGGAGGTTCACGACGGCATCCGGGGAGGTCAAGCTAGCCGAGCGTGCGTCGATGTCAACCGCGATTGCATCGCCACGGCGGCCGACGTTATGACGATTCGCGAACCCGAGGAGGGCCGATGCCGTACGAGCAGATCATCTACGAAGTGCAGAACGCGATCGCGACCATCACGCTCAATCGCCCGGCGCGTCTGAACGCGTGGACGCCGCACATGGGACGCGAGCTCTACGCCGCGTTTCAGACCGCCGGGCGCGACGACGCAGTGCGCGTGATCGTCGTCACCGGCGCCGGCCGCGGCTTCTGCGCCGGCGCCGACATGGACAATCTGCGCGGCATCCAGAGCGGCACCGCCGGCGACGCGCCATCGGAACCCGCGGAGCACGTGGCGAACGGCGAAATCCTCGCCACGCATCCGGCGCTCGCGACCGCCTACGCCTACCCGCTCCGTGTGTCGAAGCCGGTCATCGGCGCGATCAACGGTGCGGTCGCCGGTCTCGGCTTCACCTACATGCTCTACTACGATCTGCGCATCGCCTCCGATCGGGCGCGCTTCGGCACCGCCTTCGCGCGCCGCGGGCTCGTCGCCGAGCACGGCAGCTCGTGGATGCTGCCGCGCCTCGTCGGCATGGCGAACGCCTGCGATCTCTTCTTCTCGGGCCGCATGATCGGCGCCGAGGAGGCGCTGGCGATGGGCCTGGTGAATCGCGTCGTGCCGCATGACGAGCTGCTGAGCACGGTGTACGACGCCGCGACCGAGCTCGCCACGCTGAGCTCGCCGCGCTCGATCGCGGTGATGAAGCGGATGCTCTACGGCCATCAATTCACCGACCTCGCGACCGCGACGGCGGAGGCCGACGCGGAGATGGTGGCGAGCTTCCCGACCGCGGACTTTCGCGAAGGCGTCGCGTCGTTCCTCGAGAAACGGCCCCCCCGCTTCACGGGCCGCTGAACCCACTGCGGCAACCGCGGGGTGGCGCGGGGATGCCCCGCGCGCCATCGTGATGTCGCTTTTGCACATTGGGTGTTCGGAGGACGTGATCCCCGCGGGGGAGTGACACGCTCGACGTCGAGAATTCCAGCCTTTGGCGCGCCCGCCCGCCGGTGCGTCGCCGTGCACGGCTGGCGTCATCCTTGCATGCGATCTCGCGTATGCACTTCGGAGCAGCCATCCGTGACGTTCTGAGCGCGAGTTGCCGCACCGACCTCCGCCATGCGAAGGCGCATACCGTCCTCCCCGAGCTGCATTCGCCGCAGACGCGGCGCCTCCTCGCCGCCAACCTCGAGCTCGCGTTCGGCGTCACCGTACCCGACGAGGAGCTCGAGCACTTCACGACCGTCCGCGACGTCTTGCAATGCGTGCGGTTGCGACGCTGGGCGAAACGCGTCGAGTCCGACGCGCAGGCTCCACCGACGGACACCGCCGCGGCGGCCGCCGCGATGACGCCCGCGATCGTCGCCGCGCGCAGGGTGGATTCGCGTCAGGAGGTGTTCCGCTTCACGCGTCGGAGTGCCGCCGCGCCTACCGCGCCGCTCTTCGATCGACCGCCGGCGACGCCCGGCCTGAAGCGTCTCTGAGGTCGCGCGAGCGCCCTCCCCTCCCACGTGTCGCCCCGCGACTTCGACGATCGGCCCGCGCTCGCCCTGCGCTATGAGAACGAAGCGCGCACCCTCCTCGCCAACCGACTGCGCGTTTGTTGCTGGCTGGCGATGACGCTCGTCCCCCTCTTCATCGCGCTCGACGCCGTCCTGCATCCGCAGCTGCTACGCGTCTTCATGATGATTCGGGTGACGATGCTCGCCTGTACCGCGCTCGTCCTCTTGGCGTTGCGAACTCGCGTCGGCGCGCGGTACGCGGCGCCGCTCAGTCTCTGCACGTTCCTGCAGACCGGATTCGGGATCGTCCTCATGACGAGCTTCAACGGCGGCGGCTCGAGCCCGTACTACGCGGGCGTGAATCTGGTGATGCTGGCGGGCGCCGTCCTGATGCCGTGGGAACTCTCGATCTCGGTCGCGTGCTGCGTGACCCTCGTCGCGGCCTACGCGCTCAGCTGTCTCGCCTGGGCAGGCGTGCCCGATGCGCGCGTCTTCGTCGGTAATCTCTTCTTCCTCTTCTCGACCGCAATCATCACCGCGGCGAGCCATCACGTCGGTGCCGAGGCGCGCCGGCGGGAGTTTTTGCAACGGGTCGCGATCGAGGAGGCGGGACGCCACCGCGACCAATTCCTCGCCAACGTCACCCACGAGCTGCGGACGCCGCTCGCCGCCATTCTCGGCTTCTGCGAGATGATGGCCGACTACATGACGGAGGCGACCGACGTGCAGCGCGGCTGGCTCGCGCGCATCCGCGAGAACGCCTTCACGCTCTACCGGTTGATCGTACAGGTCCTCGACTTCTCGAAGATCGAGGCCGGCTCGATGGATCTCGCCCACGAGCGCGTCCGTCTCGACACGATCGTCGCCAAGGTCGCGGACGACATGCGCGCCATCGCGGGCCCGGACGGCGCCGAGGTCACCCTGGAGCTCGACGTCGAGGCGCCGGTCGTGATCGGTGACGCGGGACGCATCGAGGAGATCGTCAGCAATCTCGGCTCCAACGCGCTCAAGTTCTCCGGCGGCCGGCCGGTCGTGCTGCGCGTCGCGACCGGCGCGATCGACGACAAGCCGGGATGGGATCGCATCGTACCCGCGCCCGCACCCGACACGGCTGCGCGGACCTACGTGCAGGTGGCGGTGATCGATCGCGGCGAGGGCATTCGGCGCGAGGACCTCCGCCGCCTCTTCGTCGCCTTCCAGCAGCTCGACGGCACGCCCACCCGCCGCCACGGCGGCACCGGCCTCGGGCTCGCGATCAGCGCCCGCCTCGCGGCCGCCATGCACGCGCACATCGCCGTCCGCAGCACCCCCGGCGTCGGCTCGACCTTCGCGCTGCTCGCTCCCGTCGCGCAGCCGATCGCGGCCGGGTCGGATACCGGGGGCTCCCACGTCGGTGACGCGGGCGCCGTCGCCGATCAGCCGGCCTTCGCGGTACTCGTCGCCGAGCGCTGAGGAATCATGCGCAGCTCGGGACCGCCGTACCCGAGCGTCCCCTCGAATGCGAAGAACTCGGGCGGGCTCTCGCGCGTGAACCAGAAGTAGTGCGTAGGGATGAGGCTCGCGAAGACCAGGTTCTGCACCGGGCCGAGGTCGGCCTTCAGCCGGACCTTGGTGGTCGGCTCGCTGACGTTGCCGACCTTGAAGTTTTCCTGATCGACGACGTCGGCGCGGAGCGTGTAGACGCGCGGATCGGGCCGGAAGACGATCGTCTGCAGGGAGGCGGCACCGAGCGCCGCGTCCGGCACGTCGGCCAGCACGACCCCGAGCATCGGGCCGATGTAGGTGTCGGGCGTGAGCGCCAGGGTGCACTCGCCGCGCTGCCCGTCGCGCAGCCACGAGACCTTGCCGGTCGCGAAGTCCACCCGCTGCTCCGCGATCACCTTGCTCCCGAGGCGGCCGATCTTGTGAAACTCCTTGGCGCGGTATCCGGCGCTCAAGTCCATCTCGGCGTGCTCGTCCCATTGCTCGCCGTTCGCGAAATGCGTCACCACAGTGAGCGCGAGGAGGTCGTGCTCGACCACCGCTTCGAACCGCTGCTCGCCGAGAGGCGTCCCGTCGGCCAGTGTCCGCAGGACGTGCACCTCCTCGTGGGGGCTGCGCATGTCATGGATCGACGCCGGTACCGGAAATACGTCGGCGCGGGCGACCGAGACCGCGAGCAGCACCGCGAGCGTTGCCAGGACAGCGTACGAACCCCGGTTCATGACCCCACTCCTCTCTGCTCCATCCTGGCGCGCGCGACGCGTGACCCTCGGCCCTCGTAGCCGACAACCTGTGCATCGTATCATCACGGCAACGGCGGCCGCCACCCACGGGGCGATGGAAATTCGGCCCCCCACACCCTCCAACACCGCGAAATCATGACCCCCGCTCGGCGCTGCACCGAGACCGTGCTCAATCGATCGCTTCGTCGACGAGCGCGACCGGCTCGAGGAGGTCCGCGTCGAGACCCTCCACGAAGCGCGACGGCTTGGCGAGGACCAGGCCGAGCCCGCGGTCGTAAACCTCGATCGGGTACGTGAGGTAGAGCCGGTCCTTCGCCCGCGTCACCGCAACGTACATCAAGCGGCGTTCCTCCTCGATGTCGGCGTCGTCTTGGACGCCGTACATCGATGGGAAGCGACCGTCGGCCGCCCACAGGACGAACACCGCGTGCCACTCGAGACCCTTCGCCGAGTGGATGGTCGACAACGTGACCATGCCTTCGTCCTCGCCGTCGCCCGCGAGGACGCCGGCGACGCTGTCCGTGGGCGGCTCGAGCGCCATGTCCGCGAGGAGCGACGTCGTGCTGCGGTAGCGCTCGGCGATCACCGCGAACTGCTCGAGGTCGCGCTCGCGCTTCGGATAGTCCTCGGGGTGGAGCCGGCGCAGCACCGGTCCGTAGTACGCGAGGATGTGCCCCAGCCGCTCGCCAGGCGTCGCAGCGGCCGCCACATCGACCAGGAGCTGCGCGAGGCGTTGCACCTCGCCCGCGGTCCTGCCTCGCCCGGGCGCGGCGGCGAGCGCTTCCCACGGCCGCGGCACGCCGCCGATGCGCGCCAGCAGATCCTGGCTGCTCTTCGGGCCGACGCCCTCGAGGAGGAGCAGGATGCGGTGCCACGAGACCGCATCCTCCGGATTCTCGACCACGCGCAGATGCGCCAGCACGTCCTTCACGTGCGCGCTCTCGACGAAGCGAAACCCGCCGCGCTTCACGAAGGGAATGTTGCGTCGGCTGAGCGCGATCTCGAGGTCGAAGGAATGGAAGCTCGAGCGAAAGAGGACCGCGATCTCGCCGAGGGGCACGCCCTCCTCGCGCAGCTCGAGGATGCGCTGCGCCACGAAGTGCGACTGCTCCGGCTCGTCCCGCGCCTGCACCAACGCCGGGCGCTCGCCGTCGCCACGCACCGTGAACAGGTTCTTCGTGTACTTCTCGGGGGCGCGGTTGATGATCGCGTTCGCGAGGTCGAGGATCGGCTGCGTGGAGCGATAGTTCTGGTCGAGCGTGATGACGCGCGTCCCCGGAAACTGCTGCGGGAACTCCATGATGTTGCGGACGTCGGCGCCGCGAAACGCGTAGATCGACTGTGCGTCGTCGCCGACGACCATGACGTTGTCGTGCGCGCTCGCGAGGCGGCGCACGATGTCCGCCTGGAGGACGTTCGTGTCCTGATATTCGTCGACCATGAGGTAGCGATACTGCCGCCCGAGGTAGGTCGCGAGCGCCGGCTCGGCGAGCGCGTCGCGCAGCTTCACCAGGAGGTCGTCGTAGTCGACGAGCTGCCGGCGCGCCTTGAACTCGACGTAGCGTGCGTGCAGCTGGACGATGGCGTCGAGTTGGTCGTAGAGATGCGGATATTCCTCGGCGAGCAGATGCGCGAGCGTCGCTTGCCGGTTCACCGCCATGCTGTACAGCGCCGTCACCGCCTGCTTGCGGGGAAAGCGCTTCTCCTTGCGGTCGAGGCCGAGCTCGCTGCGGAGCAGGTTGATTACGTCCTCGCTGTCGCTGCGGTCGAGGATGGTGAACCCCGAAGAGAGCCCGACGGTCTGACCGTGGCGGCGCAACGTCAGGTGCGCGAACGAATGGAACGTACCGCCGGCGACCTGCGCGCAGCTCCCGCCGACGAGCGCGCTGGCACGCCGCAGCATCTCCTCGGCGGCCTTGCGCGTGAACGTCAAGAGCAGGATCGCGCCCGGCGGCACGCCCGACTCGACGAGACGCGCGACGCGGTAGACGAGCGTCCGCGTCTTCCCGCTGCCGGCGCCCGCCACCACGAGGATCGGCCCGTCGAGGGTCGTCGCCGCCTCGAGCTGTCGCGGGTTCAGCTCCTCGGCGTAGGCGATGCGGAACTGCGCCCCTTCGCGCCGCGGATCGGCACGGAGCGTGTAGCGTCTCACGACGTCGTGCACGGTAGGTGCTCGCTGCACGGATTGCAACGCGCCCCGCCGCTCCCGGCGCCGGCCGACCCGCGCCGCTTGCCGAGCGGGCAAGTGGCGTCGATAATGGCCCGAGCGTAGCGGATCATTCGTGACGCGGACTCGAGCTCAGAATCCATGGCGCACTACTGGATCGGCACGTCGGGATACAACTATCAGGAATGGAAGGGATCATTTTATCCGGAGGATATCGTCGACAAGCGGATGTTGCCGTTCTACGCACAGCAGTTCACGACCGTCGAGATCAACTACACCTTCTACCGCATGCCGACGGTGCGCATCCTCGCGAACTGGGCGCGAGAGACGCCTGACGGCTTCCGTTTCTCGCTGAAAGCGCCGCGCCGGATCACCCACGACCAGCGCCTGCGCAGCATCGAGGACACGCTGGCGTCGTTTTGCGAGATCGCGGAGACGCTCGGACCGAAGCTCGGCCCGCTCCTCTTTCAGCTCCCGCCCTTCCTCAAGAAGGACGTCGAGCTGCTCGAAGTCTTCCTCCACGATCTCCCGACCGGACTCATGTCCACCATGGAGTTCCGGCATCCCTCGTGGCACGCCGACGACACCTACGAGGTTCTGCGGCGCTTCGGGGTCGCGCTCTGCATCGCCGACACCGACGAGCGCACAACGCCCTTCGAGGTGACCGCGGCCTTCGGCTACTTCCGCCTGCGTCGAGCGGCCTACGACGAGGAGACGCTCCGCGGCTGGGCCGAGCGGATCGGCGCCGCCGGCTGGCGGGAGGCGTTCGTGTACTTCAAGCACGAGGAACGCGGCACCGGGCCGCGTTTCGCCGCGCAGTTCAGGGCGCTGGTCGGCGCCGAAGGAGCGCCCGCATGAGCGACGACGAACGCGACGCAAACAACGCGCGTCCCCACGTCCACCAGCATCAGATGGCGATTCAGGCCGACGCCGCGACGAGCCTCGGGGTCTACGCCAATCTCATGATGGTCAGCCACCGCAAGGAGGAGTTCGTTCTCGACTTCCTCTTCGTGCAGCCGCAGCAGGCGGCGCCGGGGCAGACGGTCGCCACCCTGCGCTCACGCATCGTGACGACGCCCGAGCACGCCAAGCGCATCGTGCGCGCGCTGCAGGAGAACATCCAGCGGTACGAGACCGCCTTCGGCGTGACCGCCGAGGCAACCGACCTGCCGCGCAACGTGCACTGAACGCCGCGGCGCCTGGACGACTTGCGCGTGCGAAGAGTCGTTCCGCGATTCGCGCTGGCGACGGCGCTCGGCGCCGCGCTCGCATGGAGCGCGGTCTGGTTCGTCGACGGCGGGCGCGACGCTGTCCCGTCGCGCCGAGCGGCGCCGTCGGCGCGGAGCGTCGTCACGGACGACGAGCGCGCTCGGCTCGCGGCGCTCCCCGCTCGCGACGGCGCCGACGTCAGCTCCGAAACGCCGAACGCCGATCGCCCCGCCGACGCCGATCCGGTGGCATCGGACGCGGCGGAAGACGGCGCGTCCGGGAGGCAGTTGTCCGCGGCCGAGGTCAAGAACCGCGCCGCCGTCGACCTCGCCGGGCGCGGCGAGTCGGCGCAGGCGATCGCGCTGCTCCGCGAAGCACACGCGCTCGAACCCGAGAACGCGCTCTACGGGCGGAACCTGCAGGCCGCCCTCATCAACGCCGGTTTCGCCGACGTCACCGCCGAGCACTTCGATCAGGCGGTGACGCGCTTCGTCGAGGCGCGGCAGCTCGGGGATCGCCCCGAGATCGGACGCGGTCTCGGCTACGCCTACTATCGTCTCGGCAATCTCGACCTCGCGCGCACGACGCTCGAGCAAGCGCTCGCCGCCGGCGGCGACGACGTCGAGACCTACCTCACCCTCGGGCGTATCTACCTCGAGCGGCACGATCAGGAGCGCGCGCTCGCCATGTTCGACCATGCCGTCGCCGCCGGCGCCGACCGTCCCGGTCTCGCCGCCACCGTGGAACGCCTGCGCCGCGACGCCGAGGCGGAGCGCGACTTCCAGTCACTCGCGAGCTCGCACTTCGTCCTCAAGTTCGAGGGCCACGAGAACATCGGCGCCGGGCGCATCGTGCTGAACGCGCTCGAGGACGCGTACCGGCGGGTCGGCGCGCGGTTCGCCTACTATCCCCTCGAACGCCTCGAGGTGATCCTGTATCCGGACGAGGAGTTTCGCGAGATCACGAATTCACCGCATTGGAGCGGCGCCGTCTACGACGGCCGCATCAAGCTCCCCGTGGGCGGCCTCGCGCGCGGCAGCGAACGCGTGGCGCGGACGCTGCGACACGAATACGCGCACGCGGCGATCGTGACGCTCAGCCGCGGCAAGGCGCCGGTGTGGCTGAACGAGGGACTGGCCCAGGTCGCCGAGGAGACGGAAGAGCCGGGACGGGCTGGCCGCCTGCGGATGGCGCTCGCCCAAGACGGCCTGGTGCCGCTCTCGGCGCTCGAGAGCGGTTTCACCGAGCTCGGACGCGAGGATGCGAGCCTCGCCTACGCCGAGGCGTACTTCGCCGCCGACTATCTGCTGCGCAAGAAGGGCGGTTACAACGTGCGCCGGCTCCTCGAGGCGATGGCGACCGCGGCATCGATCGACGAAGCCTTTCGCCAAGCGCTGTCGCTACCCTACACCGACTTCGAGCGGCAATTCCTCCGCAACATACGCTAGGCCGCGTTACTCCTTCGCGGTCTTCGGGCGGAGACCTTTCTGGAGAACTTTTTTCCGCATGCGAACGTTCGCGGGCGTCACCTCGACGAGCTCGTCCTCGGCGATCCACTCGAGCGCGGCGTCGAGATTCATCTCACGCGGCGGCGTCAAGATCGTCGCCTCGTCGTGGCCGCTGGCGCGCATGTTGGTGAGCTTCTTCTCCTTCGTGAGGTTCACGTCGAGGTCGTTGTCGCGCGAGTATTCGCCGACGATCATCCCCTCGTACACGGGAGTCGTGGCCTTCACGAAGATCGTGCCGCGCTCCTGGAGATGGAAGATCGCGTACGGCGTCGCGACACCCTCGCGATCGGCGACCATGGCGCCGTTGGTGCGGCCGCGAATCGCGCCGAGCCAGGGAGCGTAGCCATTGAAGAGCATGTTCAGGATGCCGGTGCCACGCGTCGCGGTGAGGAAGTTGGAACGGAAGCCGATGAGCCCGCGCGACGGTACGGTGAACTCCAGGCGGACGCGTCCGGAGTCCTGGTGCTCCATGCCGCTCATGATGCCTTTGCGGACCGCGAGGAGCTGCGAGACGATGCCGATGAAGTCCTCCGGGACGTCGACGTACAAGAGTTCCATCGGCTCGAGCACGACGCCCTTCTCCTCGCGCGTGATGATCGTCGGCTTGGAGACCTGGATCTCATAGCCCTCACGGCGCATCGTCTCGATGAGGATCGCGAGCTGGAGCTCGCCACGGCCGGCGACGCACACCATGTCCGGCTGTCCGGTCTCCTCGATGCGCAAGCTGACGTTCCGCCGCGCCTCGGCGAAGAGCCGCTCGTGGATCTTACGCGAGGTGACGTACTGTCCCTCGCGGCCGCCCCAGGGCGAGGTGTTGACGCCGAAGATCATTGCGATCGTCGGCTCCTCGATGCGGATCGGCGGCAGCGCGACCGGCCGCTCGCGGTCGGCGATGGTGTCGCCGATGGCGAGATCCTCGATGCCGCCGATCGCGACGATGTCGCCGGCGCGCGCGCTCGGCACCTCGAGACGCTCGAGGCCGTGCCAGGAATAGAGGAGTGTCACCTTGCACGGCTCCTGCCTGCCGTCGCCGCGGCAGAGCGTGTACTGCCCGCCCGCGAGTAGCTCCCCGGCCACGATGCGCCCGATCGCGAGGCGCCCGACGTAGTCGTTGTAGTCGAGGTTGTTCACCTGAAACTGCGTCGTCGCCTCCGGGTCGCACGGCGGTCCCGGCATGCGCTCGACGATGGTATCGAAGAGCACCTTGAGCGTCGTCCCCGTGTCGAGGGGCGACGTGAGGGCGATGCCGGCGCGTGCGTTCGTGTAGACGACCGGGAAGTTGAGCTGCGCGTCGTCGGCGCCGAGGTCGATGAAGAGCGCGTAGACCTCGTCGAGCACCTCGGCGAGACGTGCGTCGGCGCGGTCGATCTTGTTGATGCAGAGGACGGCCGGGAGCCCGAGCTCGAGCGCCTTCTTCAAGACGAACCGTGTCTGCGGAAGCGGCCCCTCGGAAGCGTCGACCACGAGCAGGACGCCGTCGACCATCGCCAGCGTACGCTCGACCTCGCCGCCGAAGTCGGCGTGGCCGGGCGTGTCGACGATGTTGATCTTCACGCCGCGGTAGCTGACCGCCGTGTTCTTGGCCAGGATCGTGATGCCGCGCTCGCGCTCGAGGTCGCTCGAGTCCATCACGCGATCGACGACCACCTCGTTGGCACGGAAGATGCCGCTCTGGTGCAACATCGCGTCGACCAGCGTCGTCTTCCCGTGATCGACGTGCGCGACGATGGCGATGTTGCGGATGTCGGGACGGACCCCGGCGGCTACCGGCGGAGCGTCGATCAATGTCGCGCTGCCCTGCGTCATCAAGTGACTATCTCGGCGCATGGTGAACCTGTCAAGCGCGCGATTTTCGAGGCGTCGTGGTCGCCGCTCGCGGGCCGACTCCTCCTCTGCTAACTGCGAGATATGCCCGTCCGCCACCGCCTCGATCTCCGCGGCGTCGCCTGCCCGCTCAGCTGGGCCAAGACGAAGGTGGCGCTCGCCGAGCTCGCGCCGCGCGACCTTCTGGAAATCGCCCTCGACGACCCGCGCGGCGTGCGCGACCTACCGCGTGCCGCCGAGGCCGAGGGCCATCAGGTCATCGCCACGCACGCCGGCGATGCAGGCTGGGTGATCGTCATCGAGAACTGACACCGGTTACGCTTGACCGTGACGATCCTCGGGCAGTAGCGTCGGCACGTGGCAGCGAGCCCGCGCCATCGGGCGCACGCGGCTCCCCCTCCGGCGCCGCTCGACCTCACCGTGTTCCGCCAGATGGCGGACATGTCGAACGACGGGTTCTACCTCTGCGACGCCACAGGGCGCTTGCTCTATGTCAACGACCGGACGGTCACGAACGACGGCTACACCAGAGCCGAGCTCTTGCGGATGACGGTCTCCGATCTCAACCCCGACTTCCCGCCGGCGCGCTTCCGCGAGTACACCGACGCCATGGCGCTCGGGACGGCGCCGCCGCACTTCGAGACCATCAGTCGTCGCAAGAACGGCACGATCGCCCCCATCGAGCTGAGTGTGGCGCGCGTCGACGTCGGCAGCGAGTTTTACCTCTTCGGCGTCGTGCGCGACATCAGCGAGCGCAAGCAGATCGAGGCCACGCAGCGCAGCCTCACTCGGCGCATCCTGCAGACGCTCGAGGCCGAGCGCCAGCGCGTCGCGCGCGAGCTTCACGACGACGTCGGCCAAGCGCTCGCGACCGTGGGGGTGCTGCTGCACACGCTCGACGGTACGCCGCAGGCGGTGCCGCCGAGCGCGCGGCCGGCGCTCGCCGCCACACACGCGACGATCGGACAGATCACCGAGTCGGTCGCCCGCCTCGTACGCGACTATCACCCGGCCGATCTTCTCGGCCTCGGGCTCGAGGACACGGTGCGCACGCGCGCGTACGAGTTCGCGCGGCGGCACCGCCTGATCCTCCGTCTGTCGACGAATGCCGTCGCGGGGCTTTTGCCGTCCGAGCACGAGCTGCACGTCTATCGGATCGTGCAAGAGGCGCTCGCTAACGTCGCGCGGCACGCCGCCGCACGCACGGTGACGATCCGCCTCGGCCGCGAGCGCCGCCGCGTCGTCGCGGTCGTGCGCGACGACGGCATCGGCTTCACGGTCGATCCGAGGCTGACCGGCCTCGGCCTGGTGACGATGCGTGAGCGTGCCGAGTTGATGGGCGCCGAGCTGCTGGTGCGCGCCGGTCCACGCGCCGGCACCGAGGTGCGCGTGAGCGTGCCGATCTCGGAGGCGGCCACGTCGCCGCGCCAGCGAGGGGACGACAGTCGCGTGCGGACGAGCGCACCGCCTGCGTCTCCGAGCGCACCGAGCGCGTCACCCGACACGGGTCGCGCGACGCCGCGCGCCGAAGCTCCGCCGCGCCCGTCCCCCGACGCCACCGGCGCCCTTCCCGCTCAGCTCGATCTCAGCGTCTTTCGCCGCATGGCCGACATGTCGAACGAGGCGTTCTACGTCACCGATCACCAGGGCCGCTTCCGCTACGTCAATCAACGTGCGCTCGACCTCACCGGCTACACTTGGGAGGAGCTGCAACGGATGACGACGGTCGACATCAACCCCGACTACTCGATCGAGGTCTACCAACAGGCGATGGCGGAGCTCGCCCCCGGCGGCCCGTTGCCGCTCGTCGAGACGCGTACCCGTCGCAAGGACGGCTCGTTCTTCCCCGTCGAGGTCAGCTTCGCCC
This sequence comes from Deltaproteobacteria bacterium, assembly GCA_016200545.1. Lineage (GTDB taxonomy): Bacteria > Desulfobacterota > Binatia > UTPRO1 > UTPRO1 > DP-19. The sequence goes on from JACQEO010000014.1 coordinate 134,322, forward strand.
TCTTCGAGGCCAGCGGCGAGCGCTACGTGTTCGGGGTGGTGCGCGACATCAGCGCCCGCAAGCAGATGGAAAGCGCCCAGAAGACCTTCACGCAGCGCATGCTGCAGACCCTCGAGGCCGAGCGCCAGCGCGTCGCCCGCGAGCTCCACGACGACGTCGGCCGAGCGCTCGCGACCGTCGGCGGGCTCCTGCGCTCGCTCGAGGGCACGCCGGATCCGATCCCGCCCGACGCGCGCCCGGCCCTCGACGCCACGCTCACGACCATTCGCGGCATTACCGAGTCCGTGGCGCGCATCGTGCGCGACTACCATCCCGCCGAGCTGCTCGGGCGCGGGCTCGAAGAGACGCTGCGCACGCACGCGCAACAGTTCGCGCAGCGCCATGCACTCACGCTCGACTTGCACACAGCAGGGGTCGCCGGACTCCTCGACGGTGAACGTGAGCTGCACCTCTACCGCATCGCTCAAGAGGCGCTCGCCAACGTCGCGCGCCACGCGCGTGCGTCACGCGTCGCGGTGTCCCTGCGGCGCGAGCGGCGCGACGTCGTCCTCACGGTTCGCGACGACGGCATCGGCCTCACTCAAGGGCGCGCCGCCACGCCCGGCCTCGGATTGGTGACGATGCGCGAGCGCGCCGAGCTGATGGGCGCGCGGCTGCGCGTTCACGCGCTGCCGCAGCGCGGGACGGAGGTGCGGCTCACGATACCCATCGCCGACGCGGACGTCGTCGAACGCCGGCGGACGTCAGGAGCCCGCCGGTCCTGAGACCGGGAGCGCGGCGCGGTGCTGCTCCATCACCGCGCGGGCGCGGCCTTGATGATACGCGATCGCGTCCCGCGGATAGCGATGCGCGCGGCCGTAGACGCAAGCGACGCGTGCGTGACAGGCCTCGTCGCATCGTCCCGCGGCGCCGACGCGGTAGCTCGTGCAGCGCTCGACGTCCCATCCGGACGCCGTCACGGCGCCCGTCGGGCAGGCGCCGATGCACGGGCGCTCGACGCAGGCGGCGCAGGGCCCGAAGCCGGCCGACGGACGCGGCGCGCTCGTCGCCACGTCGAGGAGCAGCGCACCGCGCAACGCCATCCACGGGCCGAACTCCGGGTGCACGAGGACGCCGAGCAGGCTGCGGCGCCCGAGACCGGCGGCCTCGGCGAGATGGACGAACGACAGCGACGGCTCGCCACGGTCGAAGGGCAGGCGCAGGACGCCGGCGACACCGTAACGGGCCAGCGCCGGGAGCGCCGCCTCCTCCATCACGACGCGCGTGAAGTCGTCGAGAGGATGCGGCCGCGTGGCGAAATCCGGGTGTCGCCGCGCGTGCGCGCGAAAGGCGGACCAGAACGCGCCGCCGCCGTTCCCGATGACGACCACCGAGACCAGCGGCCCGGTCGCGTCGCGCAAGCGATACGCCGCCGGAACCAGCGCGTCGTACGCGGTGGGCCGTGCAACACCGACCAGGTTCAGCCCGAACGGGGCGACGGCGTCACTGATCGCGGCCGCAAGCGTGCCGGCGCCGAGGCGCATCGTCAGCGCGCGGCGCCTGTCTCGAGACGATGCACGCGCGCCAAGATGGCCGCGAGGGCGAAGAGCATGGCGCCCCCGACGGTTCCCGCCACCCCGCAGACGACGGCGGCGACGAGATACGCGGTATGACGCGCCAGCGCCGCCTGATACTCCGCCTGGAAAAGGATGTGATCGGCGTGACGCTCGAGCGCGGACGCGGCGCGGTAGTAATCGTCGTCGCCGAGCAACGCCTGCGTCGCCATCAGGGAGGCGATCAGCCCGCCGATCAGGAGAACGGCGGCGAGTACGCGCAGAAGGCCTCTCACGAGCGCGGCGATCCGTGGGCGAGACATCTCATCCTCGCAGCATACGCCGCGGCGCCGGCCGGCGGCAATGGAGGGGCCGTCTGATCAGCGGTTCCTCGTCCCCGACCGCGGCAGAGCGGCGACCGCGCTCAGCGGTCGTACCGGTAGACCGCGACGGCGGCGCGTCGTGCGGGGTCGTAGCACGTCCACTTCGCGGCGGGCGCCGCCTCCGTCGGGACGCGCCGGAAGCCTTGCCGCTCGAAGAATTGCCCGACGCGCTCTTGCGTGGTGCAGGCGAAAAGATAGGCGAGCCGCAAGCGATCGCCCTCCGCCTTCATGCGGTCGACGAGCTTCACGCCGACGCCTTCGCCCTTGAAGCGTGTGACCGTGTAGAGCCCGACGATTTCGCCGGCACGCTCGGCGACATACGGGTCGGTCTGGAGCGCGCACACACCGGCGAGGTGATGCTGGCCGATCGTGGCACCGTAGCCGCTGATCAGAATGCGGCCGATCTCGTCGGGGTCGCGGTGCTTGAGATAGCCCTCGCGCTGCCCGCGTTCGAGCAGTTTTTCCACCTCGTGGAAATCGTCGAGCGCGAGCGGGGCGACCCGGCAGTAGTCCTCGCGCGTGAAGAGCGTCCCCGAGCCTTCGTAGGTGAAGAGCTCGCGCGCCAGGCCGTCGAGCGTACAGAGGTTGACGGATGTGATCCCGGCGAGGAGCCCGGCGCGGATCGCCGCGAGCAGCGGGCGGCGCGCCGCCAAGCCTGCAGACTCCGCCTCGCCGCGGCGCAGGAGCGCCTCCATCACCGCCTCGTCCATGAACGACAGCACCGCAGACGCGTCAGGTGGCTGCACGCCACCGCCGGCGTCGACGACGACGAGCTTGTGCACCCGCGCGCGCGCGCCGAGTCGCTGCGCGAACTCCGCCAAGCGCTCCGGCGGACAGTCCTCGCAGCAGCCGACGAGCAAGGGACCGCCGCGCAGGACGCGCCAGATGTCGAGCAGAAGTCGATCGGGAATCGTGGGCGCGGCGAGGGCGGCGGTGTCGAAGGTGAGCACTGGCGCGTCCGGCGCCGACGGCGTGAGCGGCCGCGCCACGAACGGCAAGGACACCTGCGCGGCGCCGGGCGGCGCCGTGAGCGCGCTGTCGAGCGCACGCAATCCGCCGCGACCGTGCGCCGCGGCACCGCCGAGGAGCAGGATCACACGCGTGTCGTTCAGCAAGAGATCGCGCGCCACCTCGCCGAGGAGGCGCAGCCGCTCCAACGGCCCGTGGTGGTGCACCGCGATGAGCAGGGTCCGCCCGCGAAACTCGTCGAGGTAGAACTCCTTCTCGCTGAACACTGTGCGCCTGCTCGCCATCTCCGCGCACTACCACGAAGGTCGCCGGCTTGCACCGTCTCGACGGCGCCGCACGCCGGAGCGTCGTTGCGTTTCCGCCGCGGCGCCCGTAGGAAGGACGCGTGCACGCGCGCCCGGCTCGTGGAACGTCGCCGTCGCTGGCGTGCGCGCTCGTCCTCGCGCTCCTCGTCGCCACCGGGGTCGTCGGCGCGCCCGCGCATGCGACCTCGCCGCGCACCGCCGACCGCCACGGAGCGGTCGCCGCCGAGCATCCACGCGCCGCCGAGATCGGCGCCGAGATTCTCCGCCGCGGCGGCAACGCCGTCGACGCCGCGATCGCCACCGCCTACGCCGTCTGTGTCCTGAATGCGTCGTCGTGCGGCCTCGGCGGCGGCGGCTTCATGCTGATCCACGAGGCGAACGGCGCCGTCCATGCCCTCGACTATCGCGAGACCGCCCCGGCGCTCGCGCATCGCGGCCTCTACCGGCTCGGCGACACGGTGCTCTCCGATCTCTCGCGCCGTGGCGGGCTCGCCGTCGCCGTTCCGGGCGAGGTCGCGGGGCTCGAAGCGGCGCGCGTCCGCTTCGCCCGCCTCTCGCGCGCCGCGCTGCTGGCACCGGCGATCGCGCTCGCGCGCGACGGCTTCCCGATCGGCGCCCACCTCGCCAGCGAAATCGCCGGCAACGCCGGCATGCTCGCGACCACGCCCGCGCTCGCGCACCTCTTCCTCCACGACGACGGATCACCGCGGCAGGCAGGCGAGCTGGTGCGCTACCCGGCGCTCGCAACGACGCTCGAGCGCGTCGCGGCGAACGGCGCCGACGCTTTCTACCGCGGGCCGGTCGCGGCCGCGCTCGTGCATGCCGTCGACGCGGCGGGCGGCATTCTCACGGCGCGCGATCTCGCCGAGTACCGTCCGCGTTGGCGCGCGCCGCTGCGCACGACGTATCGCGGACTCGCGGTCTTCACGATGCCGCCGCCGAGCTCGGGCGGCGTGCTGCTCGAGATGCTGAACGTGCTCGCGCGCGACGACCTCGCCGCCCTCGGCGCGCGCTCCCCCGCCTACCTCCACCTCCTCGCGGAGACGATGAAGACCGGCTTCGCGGATCGTGCCCGCTGGTACGGCGATCCGGCGTTCACCACGGTGCCGATCGCGCGCCTCACGTCGGCGGCGTACGGCCGCGAGCTCCGCGCCCGCATCCGCCCCGACGCCGTCCTCCCACTCACAGAGTACGGCAGCGCGCCCGACCACGGCACCACCCACCTCTCCGTCGCCGACGGCGACGGCATGGCGGTCGCCTGCACGACGACGATCAACACCGGCTTCGGCGCCATGCTCATGGACGGCGAGAGCGGCGTCATCCTCAACAACGAGATGGACGATTTCGCGATCGCTCCCGGCGTGCCGAACGCGTTCGGTCTGATCGGCAGCGAGGCGAACGCGGTCGGCGCCGGCAAGCGACCGCTCAGCAGCATGACGCCCGTCATCGCGCGCAGCACCGCGACGGTGCACCCGGGGGCGATGCCGCGGCGGCTCGTGATCGCCGGCGGCTCGGGCGGCCCGCTCATCATCGGCGGCACGCTGCAAGCGCTGCTCGGCATGATCGACTTCGGCCGCGACGCCGCCGGCGCCGTATCGGCGCCGCGCATCCACGATCAATGGGCGCCGCCGGCGCTCGCGGTCGAGGCCGGGATTGACGAGCCGACGCGTGCCGAGCTCGCGCGGCGCGGGCACGAGGTGCGGCTCCTGACGTTCGCCGGCGCCGTCGAGGTCGTCACCTACGGCGACGGCCGCTTCGACGCCGCCGCCGATCCCCGCAAGGGCGGCGGCGCCGTCACTCGCTGAGCGGAACCGTCAGGCGCAGCAGGATGCCGACGGTGAACCAGAGATAAATCACCACCTCGGCGTCGCCGAAGTTGTACTGCGTGAGGCCGCCGACGAGGAATCCGACGACGGCGAGGAGCGCCGCAAGCGTCAGGCTGCGCGTCGGCTCCGCGGCGGGGTCGAACGCGCGATAGCCGCGCCACCCACGTCGCACGATCACGGCGAAGAGCGCGACGAACGCGACCAAGCTCACCAGCCCGCCGTCGACCTGCATTTGCAGGAAGTCGTTGTGCGCATGCGCCGTGGTGTCGGCGTCGGGATAGCGGTCGTAGAAGGACTGGCGGACGGACTTGTAGTTGCCGTACCCCCAGCCGAGGAGCGGCCGCGCACGCGCCATGTCGAGGTTGGCACGCCAGATCTGCGTGCGGCCGAGGTTGGCGGGAAGGTCGAAGGCCGAGCGGGCGCGCGTCCGGATCCCGGGGTCGACGCCGACGAGCAGCGCGACTAGGACGGCGAGCCCCGCCCCGGCGGCGATCGCCGTCCGACCGCCGCGCAGCAACCCCATGAGGAGGAGGACGACGCCGAACGCCAGCCAGACGCCGCGAGTGACGGAGAAGACGAGCGCGAGAACCATCACGGTCCAGGCGCACAGCAGCGCCAACCGCCGGCGCGGCGTGAGCGCGCCCGCGAGGATGTAGCCGGTGGCGAACGTCAGCGGAAAGAGGAGATTGTGCGCGTACGTGATGCCCGAAGGATGCAGCCCCTTGGTGCGATAGCCCTCGCCGAGCCAGAACAGATGAAGGTCGGACGGCTTGCCGACCAGGGCACGGGCCAGATCGAGACCGGTGAAGTGCTGCACGACGCCGTAGACGGCGACGACGGCGGCGGCGGCGATCGTGATCGCGATCAGGCGCTCGGCCTCGGCGCGCGTGCGGACGAGGTGATAGGTCGCGAAGTACGCGGCGACGATCCACAGCCGATCGTAGGAGCGCAGCGAGCGCAGCGGCGCCGGGCAAAACACCGTCGACAGCAAGAGCGCGGCGGCGAGGACGGCGAGCGGGACGTCGAGCGGCGAGCGCGCGCGCCACGGCACGACGTCCCGACTCATCCCGAGAATCGGCGCCACGACGAACCAGGCGAGCAGGAGCGCGAGCGCGGTCTGCTGCAGCGCGATGCCGAGCGGCAACGACGCCGCGAAAAACGCCAGCAGCGCCCAGCGCACGCGATCGCCACGGGTCGGTGCAGGCTCAACGGCACTCATGGTCGGGGCGGCTCGGGCCGGGCGCTGAGCGGCCGGGATTCACTCCCGGCCGCGAGCCCATCGCGACGCGCAGCGGAGCGGGGGCGTCATCAGATGAGAATCGTCTCCTCACGCTCGGCGCCGACCGAGATCATGGTGATCGGCGTCGCGGTGAGTTCCTCGAGGCGCGCGACGTAGCGCCGCGCGTTCACCGGCAGCTCGGCGAGCGTGCGGGCGGCCGAGAGCGGTGTCGTCCAGCCCGGCATCTCCTCGTACTCGGGAACGACCGCCTCCAAGACCCGCGTGCTTGCAGGCACGCGCGCGAAGCGCTGCCCGCCGGCGCGGTACCCGGTGCAGATGCGCAGCGGGTCCATGCCGGTCAGGACGTCGAGCTTGGTGAGCGCGATGCCCGTCAGGCCGTTCAATCGTGCCGCCTGCCGTACCAGGACCGCGTCGAACCAGCCGCAGCGCCGCGGCCGGCCGGTCGTGGCGCCGAACTCGTCGCCGCTCTCGCGCAGGCGCTCGCCGATCGGCCCGCGCTCCTCGGTCGGAAACGGGCCGTTGCCGACGCGCGTCGTATACGCCTTGCAGATGCCGACGACGGACTGGAAGCTTCCCGGCCCGACGCCGGCGCCGGCACACACCGCGCCCGACACCGTGTTGGAGGAGGTGACGTACGGATAGGTGCCGTGATCGACATCGAGCATCGTGCCCTGCGCGCCCTCGAAGAGAATGCGCCGGCCGGCGTCGATGCCCTCCTGAAGGTAGAGCGCGGTGTCGCTGACGTAACGACGCAGGAGATCGCCGTGCCGGCGGTAGGCGTCGTAGATGGCGGCGAACTCCATCCCCGGCTCCTTCAGGATGGAGCGCAGGTAGATGTTCTTCTCCTCGAGGTTGCGCTCGAGCTTCTCGCGGAAGGTGCCCTCCTCGAGGAGGTCGACGAAGCGGATGCCGGTGCGCGCCATTTTGTCTTCGTAGGTCGGCCCGATGCCGCGCCCCGTGGTGCCGATCTCGCCCTTGCCGCGCAGACGTTCGCGCGCGAGGTCGATCGCCTTGTGGTAGGGCATGATGAGGTGCGCCTCGTCACTGATCTTGAGGCAGGCATCGTCGGTGAGGTAGCCGCGCGCACGCAGCGCGGTCAGCTCCGACACCAGCACCTCGGGATCGACGACGACACCGTTCGCGATGACGCAGATCTTGCCCTGATGGAGAACGCCGGAAGGAATGAGGTGCAGGACCGTCCGCTCCTCGCCGACGAGCAGGGTGTGCCCGGCGTTGTTGCCGCCGCCGAAGCGCACGATGATGTCGGCGTCGCGGGCGAGGATGTCGACGATCTTCCCCTTGCCCTCGTCGCCCCACTGCACGCCGACGACGATCACGGTGCTCATCGCGGCCTCAGAGCTTCAGCAGCTGCGCGGAGATGATGTCCGGCGACTGGCGGAGCTCGGCGAGCACCGACTCGGGCACCGTATCGTCGACGTGGAAGAACGAGATCGCGCGCCCGCCGATGCGCTCGCGACCGAGCTCGAGGCCGGCGATGTTGATGCCGCGAGCGCCGAGCAGAGTGCCGACGCGGCCGACGACGCCGGGAACGTCGCGGTTGTTGAGCATGAGCACGTAGCCCTCCGGTACTGCTTCCATGTAGAAATCGTTGATCCGCACCAAGCGCAGGATGTTGCTCCCGAAGAGCGCGCCCTCGACCTCGTGCGTGGCCGACGCGCGCACGACGCTCACCTTGATCGAATTGACGAAGGCGCTCGATTGGCTGGCGCGCGCCTCCCGCACCTTGATGCCGCGCTCGCGCGCGATCGCCGGCGCGTTCACGTAGTTGACGGCGGCGTCGAGGAAGGGGCTCAACAGGCCGCGCAGGATCGCGTTGGTGACCGGCCGCCAGTCGAGCTCCGCCACCTGCCCCGCGTACTCGACGCTGAGCTCGGTCACCGCCTCGGGCGAGAGCTGCGCGAGCAGGCTCCCGAGCTTCTCCCCGAGGCTCAGATGCGGGCGCAGGAGACCGAGCATCTCGCGGCTCACCGACGGCATGTTGACCGCCGACTCGACCTCGCCGCGCAGCAGGAACTTCGTCACCTGCTCGGCGATCGCCACCGCGACGTTGACCTGCGCCTCGCTCGTCGACGCGCCGAGGTGCGGCGTCGCAATCACTTGCGGCAAGCGTAGCAGCGGGTGGTCGGCGGGCGGCGGCTCCTCGACGAAGACGTCGAGCGCGGCCCCCGCGACGTGACCGGAGGTGATCGCGGCGGCGAGGTCCTGCTCGTCGACGATGCCGCCGCGCGCGCAGTTCACCAGGCGCACGCCCTTTTTCATCTTGGCAAGCGCGGCGCGGTTTACCAGCCCACGCGTTTCCGGCGTGAGCGGGGTGTGGATGGTAATGAAGTCGGCGCGCGCGTAGAGCTCGTCGAGGGTGACGAGCTCGACCTTCAGGCGCGCCGCCGCCTCCGCGGTGATGAACGGATCGAAGGCGATGATGCGCATGCGCAGGCCCTGGGCGCGCTCGGCGACGATGGTACCGATGTTCCCCAGACCGACGACACCGAGGGTCTTGTTGCATACCTCGCTGCCCTCGAACTTGTTGCGCTCCCATTTCCCGGCGTGCAGCGAGGCGTCCGCCTGCGGGATCCACCGTGCCAAGGCCAACATGAGCGTGATCGTGTGCTCGGCGGTGGTCACGTTGTTGCCGCCGGGCGTGTTCATGACGACGATGCCCTTCTTGGTCGCGGTCGCGACGTCGATGTTGTCGACGCCGATGCCGGCGCGCCCGATGACGCGTAGGCGTCCCGGCTCGCGCAAGGTCTCGGCGGTGACGCGAGTGCCGCTGCGCATCACGAGAGCGTCGTAGGTGCCGATGACGGCGGCGAGCTCCGCGGGCGGCATGCCGGGCTTCGAATCGAACTCGATCTCCGGGCTGCCGCGGAAAACCTCGACGCCCTCGGGCGCGAGCTTGTCGGTGGCGAGGACACGATAGGTCATCGGTCGCCCTCCTTACACCGCGCCGACGGGCGGCATGCCGTCCATCAGCACCGCCTCGGCCGCGCCAACTCCGGTGCCGAAGGCGACGGAATGCCCGTACGCCGCGAGACCCATTTCCAGTGCCGCGATCGCCGTCACCACGTCGAAGGTGCCGATGTAGCCGAGGTGCGCGACGCGCACGATCTTGCCCTTCAAGTGACCCTGTCCGCCGGCGAAGGTGATTCCGACCTTGTCGCGCAGGTAGCCGACGATCTTCCCCGGCACGCCCTCCGGGAGGTAGATGCCGGTCGTCGCCGGGCTCGGACACTCGGGCGCTACCAAGCGGAGGCCGAGCGCCTGCGCGGCGGCGCGGGTGGCGCGTGCGAGACGCGCGTGGCGCGCGAACACCGCCTCGAGCCCCTCGGCGAACATGAGCCGCAGCGCCGCGTGTGTGCCGCTGACGAGCGAGATCGCCGGCGTCCACGCCGTCGTGTGCTGCCGCTGGTTGTCGCGCTCGCGCTTCAAGTCGAAGTAGAAGCGCGGCGTCTTCGCCGACGCGTTGGCACGCCACGCGCGCTCCGAGAGCGCGAGGAACGCCAGGCCGGGCGGCAGCATCAGCGCCTTTTGCGAGCCGGTGATGAGGACATCGATCCCGAGCGCGTCCATCGGCAGGTCGAGGACGCCGACGGCGGTGATGCCGTCGACGACCAGCAAGGTGTCGCTCGCGCGCGTGAGCCGCGCGATCGCATCGACGGGGTGCAGCACGGTCGTCGAGGTCTCGGTCGCCTGCACCAGGACGAGGCGCGTGTCGGGGTGCTCGCGCAGCGCACGCGCGACCGCCTCGGGCTCGACGGCGCGACCCCACTCCACCTTGAGCTCACTCACGGTGAGACCGTAGGCTGCCGCGATCTTGCCCCAGCGCTCACCGAACTTGCCCCCGTTCACCACCAGGACGCGATCGCCCGGCGAGGTCGTGTTGATGACCGCGGCCTCCATCGCACCGGTGCCCGACGACGCGAGGATCAGCACGTCCTCGCGCGTCTGGAACAGGCGCTGCAATCCCGCCTGCACCTCGGCGAAGACCGCCTCGAACTGCGGCGTGCGGTGGTGGATGATGGGCTGCGCCATCGCGAGGAGAACCTCGGGTGGCACCGGCGTGGGGCCGGGGGCGAGCAAATACTTCTTCAGCATGGGCTCTCTCTCACGGGTCGGGCAAAAAAAAGCCTGGACCTCGTCATCTCAGAGGCCCAGGCGTACGGCTCCTGAAGGTCGCACTCCCTCGTGGTGCTCCACGCAATCGCCAGTCGTGCGTACCAACGTCGTCTTCGAGAGCGGCGACCGTAACGGAGGCCGGATGGAGTGTCAAGATCGACGGCGCAATGCCGCTTGGCGCGCCGCCCCAGGCTGGTGCCGGCGGCGTCCACGTCGTAAATAGCGACGATGCGGAACGGCGACGTGCAGGCGGCGTGGACCTACCACGACGTCACCAAGCACTCGCCGGAGCGCCTGCGTTGCGATCCGCATCACCTCGATTTCGATACGCAGCCGGTGCCCTACACGCTGTACACGACGCTCGCACCGCAGCCGCTGCCGCGCGACTGGCCGGTGGCGACGACGCCGGCGCTCGCCGCGATCGCGGGCGCGGCGCGCACGCCGGGCGAGGCTCGCGTGCCGCGCGTGCCGACGCTCGCGGAGCTCGCGCGGCTCTTGCTTCTGAGCGCGGGCATCACCCGCAAGGTCGTATACGCCAACGGCCACGAGACGTACTTCCGCGCGGCACCGTGCACCGGCGCGCTCTATCACGTCGATCTCTACGTCGTCTGCGGCGCGTTGCCGGGACTCGACGCCGGCGTTTACCACTTCGGACCGCACGACTTCGCCCTCCGTCTCCTCCGACCCGGCGATCACCGGCCGTGGCTCACGGAAGCCAGCGGCGAGGAGCCGGCGATCGCAGCGGCGGCCGCCGTTCTGGTGTCGGTGTCGACGATCTGGAGGAACGCCTGGAAGTACCGTGCGCGCGCCTACCGGCACTGCTTCTGGGACAACGGCACGCTGCTCGCGAACGCCCTCGCGGCCGCGGCGGCGGTCGACATGCCGGCGCGTCTCGTCACCGGCTTCGTCGACACGCCGGTCGAGCGCCTGCTCGACCTCGACGGAACACGGCAGCTGGTGCTGTCGCTGCTCGCGATCGGCGATGACCCGACGCCGCGCCCCGCCGCGGCGGTCGAGCCCGCGGCGCTGGCGCTCGCGACGCAGCCGGCGCGCGCCCCCGTGATCGCCTACCCGGCGATCACGACCATGCACACCGCCTCGACGCTCGAGTCCGCGGACGAGGTGCGCGCCTGGCGCGCGTCCGCCCTCGATGCGCCCGCGGCCGAACGCGGCGGCAGGCGCGTTCCCCTGCGTGCGCTCGCCGTGACGCCGCAGGAGACGATCGATGCCGTCATCCACCGCCGCGGCTCGAGCCGCGCCTTCACCCGCGCCGCGATCGGCTTCGCGGAGCTGTCGACGATCCTGGTGCAGGCGACGCAGGGACTCGAGGCCGACTTCGTGCGTAGCCGGCAGGACTCCCTCGCCGAGCTCTACCTGATCGTGCACGCCGTCGACGGCCTCGCGTCCGGCACGTACGTCCACCGGCGCGACGACCAGAGTCTGGAGCTCCTTCGTGCCGGCGACTTCCGTCGCGAGGCGGGCTTCCTGGCGCTCGGACAGGAGCTCGCGGCCGACGCCAGCGTCGATTGCTACCTGCTCGTCGACCTATCACGCACGCTCGCCGCGCTCGGCAACCGCGGCTACCGGGCGGCGCAGCTCGAGGCCGCGATCACCGGCGGCCGCATCTATCTCGCCGCCTACGCGCTCCGGCTGGGCGCGACGGGGCTGACGTTCTTCGACGACGCGGTGACGGATTTTTTCGCGCCGCATGCCGCCGGCAAGAGCGTCATGTTCCTCGTCGCCGTCGGACGGGGACGCGCGCGGTCGCGACCGTAGTCATGGAGCACGACAACTCGCTGGAGGAATGCGCACGATGAGATGGGCATGGACGATCGTACTCGGGATGACGCTGGTCACGACCGCGGAGCGGCCGGCGTGGGGCCAGGAGCCGGACGCAGCAGGCGCGACGGACGCGCCGGGCGCGTCGATGGCCACCACGGACACGGCGACCCCTGCGGCCGCGCCGGGGCGAGAGCAGGTCGACACCGCGGGCTCGGCCCGCCGTATCGAGGAGCTCGAGCGCGCCCCCTATTTGCCGCAGATCTTCCTGCACCAGTGGCGGTATCGCGAGCCGCCGATCGCGATGCCCGAGAGCCGCAGCGCCGAGCAGCAGGTCGCTGAGCTGACGCTCGCCGAGGCGATTCACGCCGCGCTCGAGCACAATCCCGGCATCGCGGCGCAACGGCTCACGCCGCTCCGGCAGCTCGAGGACGTGCGTATCGCCGAGGCAACCTTCGATCCCGACCTCATCCTCGACGTGAACAAAGACCGGACTGAGGCGCCCAACTCCTCCGCGCTCTCCGGCGTCCGCACCAACGTCAGCCAGAACTTCAACGCGAACGTCACTGTCAAGAAGCTCCTGCGCACCGGCGCCAACTTCGAGATCGACTTCGACAACAACCGGCTCGTCAGCAACGCCAAGTTTCAAGCGCTGGTGCCGCAGTACAAGCCCCAGCTGCTCTTCTCCCTGAATCAGCCGTTGCTACGGAACTTCGGGGCGAACTTCGCGTACCTGTTGGTCGACATCAGCAACATCACGTCGGAGCAAGCGCAGTACACGTATCGGGCGCAGCTCGCCAACTTCGTACAGAGCGTCGTGCTAGCGTACTGGAACGTCGTCAACGCGCGCGAGACGCTGGCGGTGCGTCAGAAGTCGCTGGCGCTCGCGCAGCAGACGCTGCACGAGAACACCGAGCGCGTCCGCGTCGGCCTGCTCGCGCCGGTCTCGGTGACCGAGGCGCGGAGTCAAGAAGCGGCGCGCGAGGCGGACGTCATCGTCGCCGAGAACGCGCTCGACGTCGCGCAACGGACGTTGCGGCAGACGGTGTATCTCCACCGCAACGACACGTTCGTCCCGCAACGCATCGACCCGGTCGAGCCGTTGCGCGTTGATTCGGTCGTGGTCGATGCCGATCAGGCGCTCGCAGTCGCGCTCGAGCGCAGACCGGAGATCATCGCGCAAAACCTCGACCTGCGCTCGAAGAACCTCACCGCACGCGTCCGCGAGAACCAGGTTCTTCCTCGGCTCGACGCCATCGGGAGCTTCGGCCTGAACGGCCTCTCCGGCAACCAGGTGCCCGTCACCCTGAACAACGGCACGGTGACGACGAGCCCCTTCGGCGGAACGTACGGCAAGTCGCTCGACCGGCTCACCTCGACCGACTTCTACTCCTACAGCGCCGGCGTCGAGCTCGAGGTCCCGCTCGGCAACGCCAGCGCCAAGGCGCAGTACGCGCAGGCACGCATCGACGTGTCGTCGTCCGAGCTCAATCGCCGCCAGCTACTGTCGGACGTCACGCTCGAGGTGCAAAAGGCGGTGAACGCCGTCATCACCAACATGAAGCGTCTACGCGCGACGCACCTCGCCACCGAGCTCGGCGAGCAGAACCTCCGCGATCAGCAAAAGCGGCTCGACGTCGGCATGGCGACGACCAAGGACATCCTCGACTTCCAAGACCAGCTCACGACCGCGCGCGGCAACGAGGTCCAGGCCCAGACCGACTACAATGTCTCGCTCGGCGAGCTGGCGCGCGCGCAAGGCACCCTCCTCGATCAGTACTCGGTCGTGGTGGAGGTTCCGGGGACGCGCTTCGTGCCGTGGTGGGCAAAGTTTTAGCCGACTCTTGATTATCCGGTTGTTTCAGCTAACCCCAACGGGCTGGGGTCTGCTGCGAGCGTTTCTGGAGGTCCTTCGCTCCGCGGATCAGCGCATACGAGGTTGGCTCCCGCCCACTGCCGAGGCCCAGGAGCGTTTGGAACGC
>JACQEO010000047.1:0-125000 GCA_016200545.1 Deltaproteobacteria bacterium
GAGCAGAGTGGCCGCGCTCTTCCCGCCGTCTCCGGTCGAGGAGGGCACGCCCCCCGTCGGCATCGGATCCGTTCTTCTGATCCCCGAGCTGCTGACCAAGCCGCTGCGCGACGAGGCGGAGGAAGAGATCGCTGCGTTATCGTGGTTGCTCGCGCGTCTTGATCTGCGGCCCGTTGATGCAAGCACCGCCAACCTGGCCGCAGTTCTCGGCGCAAAGCACGGACTGCGTGCCGCAGATGCCGTGCACCTGGCGACCGTCGTTCAGGCGGGTGCGGATCGGTTCATCACCAACAACCGAAAGGACTTCGTGAAGGCGATCAACGAGGTCGACGTCGTCTATCCCGACGACCTCGAGCAGGCCGGCTGACTCAACCAGGTCGTCCCGACTACGGCATCCGCAAGGGCTTTGCGATCGCCTCACGTGCACGTTGTGACCGGTGCCGCTGCCGCACTACACTGCGAGCGCTTGCCGTTACCTCCGACATATCGCCCTCTCTTCGGCTCTATCGGCACACTGCCATCTCGGTGGTCTGAGCGCTGTGGCCGGACACCCGGCGGCTCCTGTTTGAAACGCGGAATCAGCGCCACCAGTAGCCTGCTCGCCTCGACCCGAGTGTCGCCATGAACTGCGCGAGCTGTGGAGATGCGAACCGAGCGGGAGCGCGGTTCTGTGGTGGCTGCGGCAAACCTCTCACTCCACACTGCCCGGCATGTGGGAGCGAAAACGAGCCCGGCAGGCGGTTCTGCGACAATTGCGGGGCCTCCCTCGCCGCCGGCGCCGCCGACCAGGCGGTGGCGCATCGCCCTCGGGCGCCATGTGTGGTTCGGCGAGCCCGACGGGGTCGCCGTCGAGATCGAGATTCTCGTGCTGACGGAGATCGACGCGAACGGGCGGCACGTGGCGGTGATCCTCTTCGACCTCGACGATCGCCGCGCCGCGTTCGCCGAGGCGCAGGCGCGCTTCGTGACCGGGGAGGCCGCCGCCATCGGGGGACAGGCTCCCATCACGGCCCTCCGCGCGTTCGGGCAGCGCGACTGGGTCGGCTTGCGGGCATGTCTGGCCGATGACCTCGTGTACTGCGACCGCTGTACGCTGGGCCTCCTGGACAGTCTCGGCGCCGACCAATGGGTCGAGTCGCTGCGGATTCTGGCCGATCTGGCGCCCGACGTGGCCGGGGAGGAGCTCCAAATCCTTGCCTGGAACCGCCACGGTCGCGTTGCCGTGGGCCGAGTGTTCGGGACGATGCGCGAGGGCGGCTCGTTCGAGAACGTCTTCGTCGGTGTCATCGTGACCGACGGCGATCGCATCAAGGATTACGAGGTCTTCGACGTCGGCGACGCCGACCAGGCGCTCGCGCGCTTCGAGGAGCTGTACTCCGATCTCCCGTCAGGGTTGCGGTCGTGAAGTGCCCGGGCTGGGTGAGCGACGGCGTCCGGGGGGTTCCGCCGCGTGGGTGGCCTCAGGGTGGAGACCGTCAGGGTCCGATGACCAATGCGAAGCCCTCCGCCACGGCGGCCTCTGCGAGCCTCCGATCGCAGCAGACGAATTCCGGTAGGGCGTCCGTGTCGCCCTGGGGGGCCAGACGCCGCGCGCAGCCGAGGTGCAGGGCATCGAGGGATCGCAGAGAGTGACGACCCAGCAGCGCGAGCGCATGGGCCTCGACCTCGGGCGAGAAGGCTACGATGTCGAACGCCGCAACCAGCTTATCGATCTTCGTGAGAGATCGCCGGCGGGCGCTAGCGTTCAGGGTTCCCTGGCGCGCCAGCCGCTCGATCGCCGAGCGACACTCGATGCGCGCCAGAAAAGCGATCGCACGGGACACGTCTTGGCGGAACGCGCCGCGACACGAATCCGAAAACGGGGGCTGCCGCACCACCAACGGCAAGAGCGCCGAGGTGTCCCAGAACTGCATGCCGGTCAGCGCGCGTCCCGATCGGCACGGAGGGCAGCGAGGGCGTCGCCCCGGCAGCGCACCGGAGGACCCAGCTCGCCGAGGGTCAGAGACTCGCGCGGAGCCGGGACGAGTACGCCGCGCCGGATCAGCTCGTCACGGCGGTTGGCCCTGGCCTTCCGCTCGGACGTGATCGGGCGGAGCTCTGCGACCGGCGTATCTCGATCCATCACGACCAGGCGGGTTCCGCCCCGGACGACTCGCAGGTAGCGAGACAGATGGTTCCTGAGCTCACCGATCCGAACGGCCCTCATGATGGCCAACTTAGCCAAATTGAAGGGCACGGCGCAAGAGGCCTTCGTCGCTCGCGACTCCCCACGTGAGACGGGCGTTGAGCGCGTGGACTGGCCCGCGCTCCGCGCGCTCGCGAGCGGCGACTTCAGGTACGAGGATCGCCGCAGACATGCGCTGGTCGCCGGCGACGTCGAGGTCTGGATCAAGAGCATCGAGTTCATGGCGCCGCGCTTGCGGCGCGAAGCCCGTGAGCTGATCGGCACCGTCGGCGATCGGATCGCGCTCGAGCGTGTCGTTGGGACAGGAGAGCCCGATACCGGCGCGTTCGAGATCGAGTTCATCCTGCTGACGGCGATCGATGCGGACGGGCAGCTCGCGGCGTGGATCAGATTCGACCTCGACGATCGCCGCGCCGCGTTCACCGAAGCGCACGCTCGCTTCGTCGCCGGGGAGGCGGCCTCCGCCGGCGGACAGGCTCCGATCGTCGCCTTCAACGACGCGTTCGACCGTCGCGATTGGGAGGCGGTGCGGGAGTCGCTGGCCGATGACCTCGTGCTCCGAGACCACCGCACGCCGGGGTGGGGTACGCTCGACCGTGACCAGTGGATCGACTCGATGCGCGTGCTGGCCGATCTGGTACCAGACGTCGACGCGAAGGTGTTCCGCATCCTCACCTGGAACCACCACGGTCGCGTCGACGTGGTGCGGGTATTCGGGACGATGCCTCACGGTGGCGGTCGCATCCGACACTTCGAGTCCTTCGATGGCGGCGACGCCGACCAGGCGCTGGCGTGCTTCGCGGAGCTGTGCCCGAACTCGCGTGGCGCATCGCCCAACGCGTCGCGCATCTGAGAGTGACGTTGTGGGGAACGCTCTGCCCGAAGTGCGGTTGCGATCTCGTCCGCGCTGTCAACGGCAATGCGCATACCGCGGCGGGCGTTTCAATTCACGCGGGGGGGCACGGCAGCGGGCGCTCAGGCCTCGATCCGCTCGGGCAGCGGAGTGTCCTCCTCCTCGAGGAGGCGGGCGGGCGTGGTGAGCGCGGGGTACTTGCCGGTGGTCTGATCGTAAAACCCGCGGATGACCAGCATGTCGGTACGTAGGTCGCCGCCCGGCATGACCACCGGACCGATGCCACCGACCTTGCGGCGGTAGTCGAGAAACGCGCAGATGATCGGCACCTCGGCGCCGCGCGCGATGTGGTAGAAGCCCGACTTCCAGTGCGTCGCGCGTTTGCGGGTGCCCGACGGCGGGATGACGAGGAAGAGCTGGTCGACGCTGGTGAAGTGGTCGAGGACCTGCTGCACGAGGTTCGTGCGCCGGTCACGGTCGACGGGAATCCCGCCCAGACGCCGCATGAGCCCGCCGAACGGCCTGCGGAAGAGCTCTCGCTTGCCGAGCCACGAGGGTTTCACGCCCAGCACGAAGGACACGGCGAGCATGAACGGCAAATCCCAGTTCGAGGTGTGCGGCGCCGCGATGGCGACGGCCTTCGTGCCCGCGGGCAACCGGCCCTCCACGCGCCAACCGAACAGACGAAGGTAGAGACCGCCGAGCCTGCGTGCGAGCCATCCAGCGTTCCGGGTACGCGTCAAAGCCATGTAGTGACTCCTCGGGCACCGGGTGGCGCGTGCAGTGGGCAGAAAATACCTCGCTTCGCCGACGCGACACAAACGCAACTCGGTGGGGTCCGCTCCGTATTCGCGCCCCGTCCTCGGCGTCGCGCTGCGGGTACGACTGTGCCAACATGCGTCGCCATGCGCGACCTTTCCCTCGCCGTCGACGGCCGCATCGGCGTCCTCACGCTCGACCGCGCCGCCGTTCACAATCGCCTCTCCCGCGCACTCATGGAGGGCCTGCTCGCCGCCTGCCGGGAGCTCGCCGCGCGTGACGACGTCTGGATCGTGGTGCTGCAAGCACGCGGCCGCGACTTTTCGACGGGCGTCGACCTCGCCGACCCGGCGCATGCCGCCGCGGCATCGGCGCCGCTCGGCGAACGCCGGCGTCTCCTGCGTCTCGGACCGGATCTCGTGCACGCGATTCAGGATCTCCCGCAGACGACGATCGCGGCGATGCACGGCTACTGCTTGGGCGGCGGCGGATGTCTCGCGCTCGCGTGCGACCTGCGCGTCGCCGCAGCGGACCTCCGGTTCGGTATGCCGGAGGTGACGCGCGGGATGAACATGAACTGGCACTCGGTCGCCCTGATGGTGGCGCACTTCGGGCCGGCGCGGACGAAAGAGCTGCTCGTGACCGGGAAGCTGCTCGACGCCGAGACGGCGCACAGGTGGGGTCTCGCGAATCGAGTGACGGAGGCGGGCGAGCACGCCGTGCAGCGCGAGGCGCTCGCGTGGGCGCGTGAGATCGCGGCGACCGTGCCACCAATCCCAGCCGCGATGGTCAAGGAGACGGTGAACGCCGTCGCCAACCTCGCGACGTCGCTCCTCCACATGGACCGCGACCAATTCATCCTCGCGCAGACGAGCGAAGATGCGCGCGAAGCCCTCGCCGCGTTTCGGGCGAAGCGACCGCCGCGCTTCGCGGGACGCTGACCCGAGCGTCGAGCGCCGCCATCGCGATCGCCGACTCCTCCGGATGGTCAGTGGGACGCCGGTGGTCTATCGTAGACGGTGTGCGCCCGTAGGGCGCCGCCGTCGCTCGCCGTGTGCATTCGGACCTGCTATCAGCCCTCGATCGCATGACGCCCTTGCAGGCGAGTAGTCACGCCGCGCGTGTCGTCGCCGCGCCCGACGCGGCCGAGGGTCCGCCGACCGTCCAAGGCAAGTTCTTCTGGACCGGTGGGGAGAAATTCTACCTCCGCGCGGTCTCCTACGGCCCCTTCGCCGTCGCGTCGCACGGCGCCCAGTTTCCCGAGCGCGACCTGATCGAGCGCGACTTTATGCTGATGCGCGAGCTCGGCGCCAATGCCATCCGCACCTTCACGGTGCCGCCGCGCTGGCTGCTCGATCGTGCGGCGGCGCACGGGTTGCGGGTGGTGATCGGTATCCCCTGGGCTGAACACGTCTGTTTCCTCGACTCACCGGTGATGGTCGAAGAGATCCGCGAGACGATCCGCCGCACGGTGTGTGACTCGGCCGGCCATCGCGCGGTCTTCGCCTACATCATCGGCAACGAGATCCCGCCCGACATCGTGCGGTGGTACGGGCCGACGCGCGTCGAGAAGTTTCTGCACGCGCTGCGCGCGGAGGTGCAGGCGATCGCGCCGCAGGCGCTCGTCAGCTACGCGAACTTCCCGCCCACCGAATACCTCGATCTCGCGGACATCGACTTCCTCTGTTTCAACGTCTACCTCCACGACGAGGAGGCGTTCCGCCGCTATCTCGGTCGTCTGCAAAACCTCGCCGGCGACCGGCCGTTGGTGCTCACCGAGCACGGCATCGACTCGCACCGACTCGGCGAGGAGACGCAGGCGGAGATCCTCGCCTGGCAGGTGCGTGCGGCGTTCGAGTCCGGTGTCGCCGGGACGTGCGTCTTCTCGTGGACCGACGACTGGTTCACGGGGGGCTACCAGATCGACGACTGGTCGTTCGGCCTCGTCACCCGCGACCGCAAGCGCAAGCCCGCGTTCCACGCCGTCCAGGCCGAGTTTGCGAGCGACCTGCCGCCGCCGGTGCCGCACTATCCACGCGTCTCGGTGGTCATCTGCGCCTACAACGCGGCGCGCACGATGGACGCGTGCCTGGCGTCGCTGCGCACCCTGCGCTACCCGGACTACGAGGTCATCGTCGTCAACGACGGCTCGACGGACGGTACGCGCGCGATCGCCGAGCGCTATCCCGAGTTCACGCTCATCAATCAGGACAATTGCGGCCTGTCGGTGGCGCGGAACGTCGGCGCGGAACGCGCCACCGGCGAGATCGTCGCCTACACCGACTCCGACTGCGTCGTCGATCCCGATTGGCTCACCTACCTCGTCTACAAGTTCGTCCAGGGCGGCTTCGTTGCCGTCGGCGGGCCGAACTTCCCGCCGCCGGAGGAGAGCGCGGTCGCGGCCTACGTCGCCGCCTCGCCCGGCGGACCGACGCACGTCCTCTTGAACGACGAGGTCGCCGAGCACATTCCCGGCTGCAACATGGCGTTCACCAAGGAGGCGCTGCTCTCCGTCGGCGGCTTCGAGGCGATCTTCGCGGCCGCGGGCGACGACGTCGATCTCTGCTGGCGGCTGCAGAATGCGGGCCACGTGATCGGCTTCAGTCCGGCGGCGATGGTGTGGCACTTCCGGCGCAACACCGTCCGCGACTACCTGAAGCAGCAGCGCGGCTACGGGAAGGCGGAGGCGCTGCTCTACTTCAAGCACCCCTACCGCTTCAACATGCTCGGCCAGTCGCGCTGGCTCGGGCGCATCTACGGCGACTTCACGACCTCGCTGTTCTCGCGCCGGCCGATCATCTACTCGGGCACCTTCGGGCGCGGGCTCTTCCAGACGCTCTACGAGCCGCCCTCTTCGATGTTCGCGTACCTGCCGTTCACCCTCGAGTGGAACGTCTTCGGACTGATGTTGATCATCGCGGCGCTCGCCGCCGGCAAGAACCTCCTGCTCGCGGTGGTGCCGCTCGCGATCGCCTTCGGCTCGTCGATCGTGACCGCGATGCAGGCACGGATCGAGCCGCGTTACGACGATTGGCGCGGGCGCGCGACGGTGGCTGCCCTCATCTACCTCGGTCCGCTCCTGCGCAGCTACGAGCGCTACCGTTGGCGCATCAAGGGGCTGACCAACGTCGAGCGCATCCGCTTCGCGGAGCCGACGCAGTCGCCGCGCGTACGTTGGCTCGCACGCGAGTTTCAGCTCCGCTACTGGAGCGACTCCGGGCAGGAGAAAGAAGCGCTGCTCGAGGGCGTCATTCGTTTCCTCCTGCCGCGCAAGTATCTGATCGCGCACGACCTCGGCTGGAGCGGCTGGGACGTCGAGATCCACCGCGGTATCTGGGCGAAGTCGCAGGTGCGGGTCGCGGTCGAAAACCACGGCGGCTCGCGGCGGCTCTTCAACGTGCGCTGCGCGGTGAAGACCTCGCGCGCCGGCAAGCTCGCGATCGGCGGCCTCGCCGCCTTGCTGGCGATCGGCGCCTACTTTCTCGTGCCGGAGTTGCTCGCGGTGGCGGTCGTGCTCGGCGTGCTCACCGGGCTCTCGGTCGCCTACCAGAGCTTCGTCGTCGGTCGCGTCCTACACCACGTGCTCGAGATCGTTGCGCAACAGATCGGGCTCACGCCCGTGGAGCCGCGCACCTGAGCGAAACCATCGGCGTACACGACGCGCGCGTGCCGCCGCGCTTCGCGCTCCTGCGCACGATCGCGCACTACCTGCGGCCGTACCGCCTGGGGTTCGCGATCGCGATCGGCCAGGTGTTGCTGATCAGTGCCTGCGAGCTGTTGAAGCCGTGGCCGCTGAAGCTCATCGTCGACAACGTCGTCGGCGGCGCGCCGGTCACACTGCCGGGGCTCGCCGGCCTGTCGGGACGGCCGCTGCTCGCCACGGTGTGCGTCGGCCTCGTCCTCCTCTACGCGCTACTCGCGCTGGTGAGCGTCGTCAACAACGCGACGACCATCGGCATCGGCCAGGGCATGGTGAACGACTTCCGTCGCGACCTCTACCAGCACCTGCAACGTCTCTCGTTGCGTTTTCACAGCGGGCGCGAAGTCGGCGACCTTCTGTATCGGGTCACCGCCGACACGTTCGCCATTCAGACGCTCAGCATGAACGGCGTCTTCCCCATCATCACCTCGGCAACCATGTTCGTCGGCATGGTGGTGGTGATGGTGCGCATGGATTGGCTGCTGACGCTCGTCGCGCTCGCTGTGTGCCCGCTCATCTTCGTCGGCATTTCGCTCATGAGCCGACGGATCACGGCGGTCGCGATCGACGCGCGCCAGAAAGAAAGCCGGCTCTACTCGGTCACGCAGCGGGGGATCTCGGCGATCCGCGTCATCCAGGCGTTCACTACCGAGGAAGAAGAGGCACGGCGGTTCACGACCTCGAGCGGCGAGAGCCTGCGTGCCAACCTCCGCCTCTACGTCATGCAGACCACGTACTCGTCGATCATCAACGTCGTCGTCGCCGCGGGTACGGCGGTGGTCTTGTGGTTCGGCGCTACTCACGTGCTTGCCGGCACGCTCACGATCGGCCAGGTGCTCGTTTTCACGACCTATCTCGCGTCCCTCTACGCGCCCATCAACAGCGTCAGCCAGACGATCGGCATGGTGCAGGGCGCGGCGGCTGGAGCGCGCCGCGTCCTCGAGATCCTGGAGACGACGCCCGACCTGCCCGAAGGACGGCGGGCGATCGACCCGACGACGTTGCGCGGGGAGGTGCGCTTCGAGAACGTCGCCTTCGAGTACGTCCCGGGACGGCCGGTCCTACATGACCTCGAGGTCACCGCGCGCGCCGGTGAGGTGCTGGCGATCGTCGGCGCGACCGGCGTCGGCAAGAGCACGCTGGTGAGCCTCGTCGGCCGTTTCTACGATCCGGCCGCCGGCCGCGTGCTTCTCGACGGCGTCGACCTGCGCGAATACCGGCTGCGCGAGCTGCGGAGCCGGATCGCGATGGTGCTTCAGCCGGCGCTCGTGTTTCCGACGACCCTGCGCGAGAACATCGCCTACGGCCGGCCGTTCGCGACCGATGAGGAGGTCGCGCGCGCGGCGCGGATGGCGCAGCTCGACGGCTTTCTCGCGCAGCTACCGCAGGGCCTCGCGACACCCGTCGGCGAGCAGGGCGCGACCGTCTCCGACGGCGAGCGGCAGCGCATCACGATCGCCCGCGCGATCCTGCGTGACGCGCCCATTCTCATCCTCGACGAGCCGACCTCGGCGCTCGACGCCGAGACCGAGGCGCTCATCATCGCCGCCCTCCAGGAGCTGATGCGTGGCCGCACCACCTTCGTGATCGCGCACCGGCTGTCGACGATCCGCCATGCCGATCAGATCATCGTGTTGCGCGAAGGCACGGTCGCCGAGCGCGGTACCTTCGACGAGCTCGTCGCGCGCGGCGGCGCGTTCACGCGCCTCTACGAGGCGCAGTTCGGAAAGCAGGCGAAGCGTGGAGCGGCCGGGTAGGGGAGGTGGCCGGGCACGCGTCGTGGTGCTCGGCATCACTGCGCAATACCCGCTCGCCGGCGTCACCTGGCAGGCGATCCACTACCTCGCCGGGCTGCGCGCGCTCGGCTGCGACGTCTTCTACGTCGAGGACTCGGGTGCGCCGCCGTACGATCCCGTGAGCGGCGGTATCGCGCGCGACGCGCGTGCCAACATTGCGTACCTCGCCGCGGTGATGCGGCGTCTCGACCTCGCGGACCGGTGGGCGTACTGGGACGCGCAAGGCGACGCGTGGCACGGCCTCGCGCGCGCGCGTGTCCACGCGCTCTACCGCTCGGCGGACGCGATCTTCAATCTCTGCGGCGCGACGCGTCTCCGTCCCGAGCATCGGCAAGGGGCGCGCCTCTGCTACGTCGAGACCGATCCCGTTTACGAGCAAATGCGGGTGGCGAACGACGAGGCCGACAGCATCGCGTTCCTCGCCGAGCACGACCTCCTCTTTACGTACGGCGAGCTCCTCGGGACGCCGTCCTGCAGCGTGCCCGTCGCGCGCTTCACCTGGATCCCGACGCGCCCGCCGGTCGTCCTCGAGGAATGGCGCCGGCGCGGTGAGGGCGTCGCCTACCGCACGATCGCGACCTGGGAGAACAAGGGCAAGAACGTCCAGTTTCGCGGCGAGACCTACTATTGGACGAAGCATCTCAACTTCGTCCGCGCGCTCGAGGTTCCGCGGCAGAGCGGGGTGTGTATGGAGGTGGCGATGGATCCGCTCGATCCGGCGGTGCGCACGGAGCTCGCCGCGCACGGCTGGACGCTCGTCGACCCGCGGCCGATCTCCGCCGATCTCGACGCCTATCGCACCTTCGTGGAAGGCGCGCGCGGCGAGTTCACGGTCGCCAAGGACATCTACGTGCGACCGCGGAGCGGCTGGTTCAGCGACCGCAGCGTGTGTTTTCTTGCCGCCGGGAGACCGGTCGTGACGCAGGAGACGGGCTTCAGCGAGCGCATCCCGTCGGGGCGAGGCCTGCTCGCGTTCGCGACCCGCGACGAGGCGGTCGCGGCCGTGCGCGCCGTCGAGGCTGACTACGAGACGCACGCGCGCGCCGCGCACGAGATCGCCGTCGAGTACTTCGCCGCCGGGCGCGTGCTCGGCGCCATGCTCACCGCCGCGGGAATCGGCTAGAAGGCGGAGCCGTGCGCATCGTCGTGACCGGGCTCATCGCCACGTATCCCGTCGGAGGGGTGGCGTGGGACTACGTGCAGTACGTGCACGGCCTCGCCGCGCTCGGTCACGACGTCACGTATCTCGAGGACACCGGTCAGTGGGTGTACTCCCCGACGTCGCAGACGTTCACCGACGACTGCGCCGCGAACGTCGCGCACCTGAGCACGGTGCTGCGGCATCGCGACGGCGCGTATCGCTTCGCATTTCGCGATCCCGCCGGCGCGCTCCACGGCATGGAGGAGGACGAGCTCCGGCGCCGCTGTCGCGATGCGGAGCTCTTTCTGAACGTGTCGGGTGCATGCTGGCTGCGCGACGAGTACCGCGGGCGCGGCGTCGCGGCCTACGTCGACACCGACCCCTGCTACAGTCAGGCGAAGCTCGCAGCCGCCGACGCCGGCACGGCCGACGAGCACGTCCAGTACTCGGCGGCGATGATCCGGCGGCACGACGTGTTCTTCTCCTTCGCCGAGAGTATCGGCCGGCCCGAGTGCACGATCCCGCAGGCGGGTCTCGCCTGGCACCCGACGCGCCATCCGATCGTCCTCGCCGATTGGCCGGTGACGCCGCCGCCGGCGCGCGGCGTGTATACGACCGTCATGTCCTGGAAGATCGACGTCACACCGCCGATCGTCGGCGGCCGCATCTACGGCGGCAAGGACGTCGAGTTCGCGAAGATTCGCGACCTCCCGGGACGAACACCTGCCGCGCTCGAGATCGCGATGGCAGGCGCGGCGCCGATCGCGGCGCTCCGCGCCGGGGGATGGCGCGTCGTCGACGCGCGCGACGTGTCGGCGACACCAGAGGCGTACCAACGCTACCTCGCCGCCGCGCGCGGCGAGCTGAGCGTCGCCAAGGAGGCCTACGTCGCCACGCGCAGTGGGTGGTTCAGCACGCGTTCGGCCTCCTACCTCGCGAGCGGCCGGCCGGTGATCGTGCAGGACACCGGCCAGAGCGCGCACTATCCGATCGGCGACGCGATCCTCGTCTTCACGAACGGCGACGAGGCGGCGGCGGCGCTCGCCGACGTCGAGCGCGACTATCCGCGGCGCTGCGCGGCGGCGCGCGAGATCGCGGCGACGGCGTTCGATGCCGGCACCATCCTGCGGCGCCTCTTCGCCGACGCGGGGCTCTGATGGGGGTGCGCGTCGTCCTCGCCGGCTACTTGGTGCGCTACCCGCTCGGCGGCTACGCGTGGCAAGCACTGCATTTCCTCGCCGGCTTGCGCGCCCTCGGCTGCGAGGTCCTTTTCTACGAGGACAGCGCGTACTACGCGTACGCCTACGTGCCGGGCGCGGCTGCGATGCAGGCGGAGGACTATTCCTACGGTGTTGCCTACGCCGCGGCGTTCTTCGGCGCGCACGGCTTCGGCGATGCCTGGACGTTCTGGGACGCCGGTCGCGACCGCCACTTCGGTGCCGACGCGGCGCGCACGCGCGCCGCGCTGCACGATGCCGACCTGGTCGTGAACCTCGGCGGGGTGAATCGCCTCGGGCGTGCGCGCTGCCCGCGCGCCGTTTTCGTCTACGTCGACCTCGATCCCGCCTACACCCAGCTTCGCCTGCACGAGGGCGATCTGCTCCTGCGTGCGATGGTCGAGGCGCACGACGTCCACTTCACGCTCGGCGAGAACATCGGCACGCCCGGGTGCCGCATCCCGGTCGGCGGCATCACCTGGCGGCCCATCCGGCAGCCGGTGCCGGCGGAGCTCTGGACGCCGCTTCCCGACGGCGAGCGGGGCGCGTACACGACGATCGGCAAGTGGGACAGCGCCGGGCGCGACCTCACCTTCGGGGGCGAGGTGTTCACCTGGCGCAAGCGGACCGAATGGTTTCGCTTTCTCGATCTGCCGTGGCGCACGGGGGCGCGTTTTCGCGCTGCGATGGACGTGGCAAGCGCTCCCGATGACCTCCGCCGGCTCGAGGAAGCGGGGTGGGAGATCGTCGACCCGTTGCCGATCTCGTCGGATCCGGAAACGTACCGGAGCTTCATCCGCAGCTCGAAGGGGGAGTTCACCGTCGCGAAGGACGTCAACATCCGCCTCGCGAGCGGCTGGTTCAGCGATCGCAGCGCCTGCTACCTCGCCGCTGGGCGCCCGGTCGTAAACCAGGACACGGGCTTCGACCGTGTGCTGCCGACCGGTACCGGGCTCTTCAGCGTCCGCGGACTCGAGGACGCGGTCGCGGCGTTCGCCGCGATCGACGCCGACTACGCGCGCCACGCGGCGCGCGCGCGCGCGATCGCGTGCGCGGACTTCGCGCCGGCGCGAGTCCTCGCGCCGGTGCTCGGCGTGGCGCGATGAGGTGTGGCGCCGAGGCCGTGCTCGCCGCGGTCACGATGGCGATCGCCCTCGCGACCGCGGCGCGCGGCGCGACGTTGCCGTCGCCGGTGGCGTCGCCGGCGAGTACGTCGACGGGTGACACGCAACTCTTCGGCCCCGCCGACGACGGCGCGCGCGTTCGTCCCGCCAAGCCGACGATCACCTATTGGAAGGTCTCGATCTCGATGGAGGTGGCGCCGACGAGCGCGCCGGCGCACGTGCGCATGCTGGTGCCGCTCTCCGACGGGCGGCAAGCGATCTTGAGCCGTCGCATACGTCCGAGCGCCTTCCATTTTGCGGAGCAAGGCGTCGGGCCGAACCTCTGGGCACGATGGGAGGCGTCGGCCGTCAAGCCGAATCGCGGCGGCATCGAGTACGGCTTCACTGCACGCACCACCGACGTGTGGATGGACGTGCCGCGGATCGTACCCGGCGCGGGCGTGCCGGCGCCGACGGGTGGCGACGATCTGGCGGCGACGGACGGGATCCAGGCGCACGATCCGGCGATCCGGCGGCGAGCCGCGACGCTGACCCGCGACGCCAAGCGGCTCGACGAGATCGCGTGGTCGCTCTTCCAGTACGCGGCCTCGTTTCTCCAGCCCGACGCCGGCGAGGAAACGGCGAACGACGCGCTGAGCGTCCTCGCCGCCGAGCGTGGCAACGCGACCGGCAAGGCGCGGCTCTTGGCGGCGCTCTTGCGCAGCCGCGGCATACCCGCGCGCATGGTCGGCGGCGTCCGTCTGGAGGACGCCGCCCGCAAACGGACGACGATCTCATGGGTCGAGGCGTGGCTCGGCGACGCCTGGGTGCCCTTCGACCCCGCCGGCGGCAACTACGCGCACCTGCCGAGCAATTACCTCGCGCTGTACTACGGCGACCTGCCCCTCATCGAGCACACCGCGAAGCTCGGCTTCCACTACGACATGTTGATGCACCAGGTGACGCGCCAGTCACTCCTCGCCGACGAGGCCGAGACACCGCCGAGCGGTGGACGCGCGCGCGAGGTGAGCTGGGAGAGCGAGCGCGCGCGCACCTACGCGTTCTATGCCGAGCAGCCGGTCGCGTCGGTCGTGCTCATCACCGATCACACGATTCCGGAGGGCGTGATCGCGCAGATCGTCGACGACGCACGCGAGCGCTCGATCAGCATCGTCTTCCTGAACGCGCGCTTCGAGTCGCGCTACTTTCGCGAGAACTATCTCCAGCGACTGATCGCCAACAACTTCGATACCGTCGCGGAGTCCCACTTGCTCTTGGTCTCGACGCGCGACGAAGCGGGGCTGTACGCACTCCTCCAGCTCGGCGAGCAGCGCGTGGCGTTGCACGACGCCCGCATCGTCATCGCCGGAAGCTTCCCGCGGGCCGTCGGCCGCGTCCTCGGCGCGGTGCTCTACAAGCTCGTCACTCCGGGCGAGCTCGTCCTCGTGACCCCGGGGGCGCCGCTGCTCTCGCTGTGGAAGATGGCGCGCGCCAACCTCCTCGACGGCACCCCGATGGTCGAGGCGGCGGGACTGTGGGACATCCGGCCGTTGGTCATCGACGAGGACGACGTCCGCCACCTCGCAGGCTGGCGGCGGTCGCTCGTCGCCGCGTGGTCGAAGGCGGTCCTGGCGCAGGTGCCATTGCAGGCGATCAACCTGATCCTCGTCCTGCCGGTCATCGCCTGCATCGTCGTGATCTTCCGCAACGTCGTCGGCATCGAGACCTTCGGGACCTTCGCACCGGTGATCGTCTCGCTGGCATTTCTGATGACGGGCCTGGCCTGGGGCGTCGTGATCTTCTGCGTGATCGTCGGCGTCGGCGTCGTGACGCGGAGCGCACTGCAATGGTTCCGCATCCAGCTCGTCGCCCGCCTCGCGATCCTGATCGCGATGGTCTCGGCGACGATGGCCGCGCTCACGGTGGGCGGCGCCTATTTCGGCATCGGCGCGCTCTTGAACGTCAGTATCTTTCCGATGGTCATCATGTCGAACGTGATCGAGAACTTCACGACGACGCAGGTGGAGTCGGGGACGCGGGAGGCGTTACGGTTGACGATCAACACGCTAGTGGTGTGCGCGGCGTGCTATCTCGCGATCGAGGCCGGGGGCGTGCAGTCGATCATTCTGTCGTTTCCCGAGGTCTTGCTGGGCGTGATCGTGCTCGAGGTCTTGATCGGGAAATGGCGCGGATTGCGCTTGCTCGAGTACGTCCGCTTCTACGATCTCGTCGGCCGCGAGCGGGCGGCGCGGTGACCGCCTTCTGGGCGCGCGTGCGACGCCTGCGCCGCGAGGCCCTCGGCATGAATCGGCGGAACCTCGCGTTTCTCGTCCCCTACAATCCGCGCCCGCTTTTCGCGGTGGTCGACCACAAGCCGACGGCCAAGCGGCGCTTGGCGGCGGCCGGCATTCCGGTGCCCGTCAGCTATGCCGAGCTCGCGGTGCAATGGGACCTGCGGCGCTTGGGCGAGATTCTCGGCGAGCGCCGCGACTTCGTGATCAAGCCGGCGCGTGGCTCGGGCGGCGGTGGCGTGCTGGTGATCGTCGACCGCGACGGCGTAGCTTTCGTGAAGGCGAGCGGCACGACGGTGACGCTCGCCGCGCTCGCGGACCACTGCTCGGAGATCCTCGCCGGCGCGTTCTCACTGCGCCGACACGCCGATCAGGTGCTGCTCGAGTACCGGGTACAGTCCGATCCCGTCCTCGGCGCGATCAGCTATCGCGGCGTACCCGACGTGCGCGTCCTCGTCTTCCGCGGCGTGCCCGTGCAGGCGATGATCCGCCTGCCGACGCGTGCCTCCGACGGCCGAGCCAATCTTCACATGGGCGGCATGGGCGTCGGCGTCGACCTCGTACGCGGCGTGACCACGCACGGCGTCCTCGGCGGCACGGCGTCGACGACGCATCCCGATCTCGGGTGCCCCATCGTCGGTGTCGCGGTGCCGCGCTGGGAGGAGATCCTGACGATCGCCGCGCGCTGCTTCGACGCCATTCCGCTCGGCTTCCTCGGCGTCGACGTCGTCCTCGACGCCGAGTTGGGGCCGCTGGTGCTGGAGATGAACGCCCGTCCGGGCCTGACGATTCAGCTCGCCAACGGTCACGGTGTGCGACGGTCGATGGAGGAGGTGGAGCGCCGCGACGTCGCGCGCATGTCGATCGCGGAGCGCGTCGCGCTCGGCTGCATGCTCGCTAGTCGGGCGTCCGAATGCTCCGCCAGCCGCCGTCTTGCATGATCGCGCGGTTGCGGCGGCCGACGCCAGCGTCGACGAGACTCGTGCCCGGCAGCGCGGCGTCGTACTCGGCGTCGCCGGGGTAGAGGATCGCCATGCAGCCGTCGACCTGGACCGGCTTCGGAAGGATCGCCGTCACCCTGCGCGCGTCGGCGGCCGTGACGACGCGCGCGGGCGTGCCGAGCGCATCGAGATCGTCGAGGGTGCGCACCGTCGGCGGGGTGAGGACCATCTTCCCGGCGCGTGCGCTGGCGAGCGCGGCGCGCGGAGAGCGCCACGCGATCGAGATGGTCTCGCGGTCGTCGTGCAGCGGTTCCTGGCCGGTGGGTACGCCGGCGACGAAAAAGCGCGCGTCGTAGCGACGCGGTGCGATCACCGGCGTGATCCAGCGGCTGAAGTAGTGCAAGGCGTCGGTCGCGAGCTCGAGCTGCTCGGTGGCGACGACGTCGGCGAACGTCGTGGCGCCGGCGAGGATTGCGGCGCGGTGCTCGCGAAAACGCGCCCGCGTGGTGGTGTCGTCGAAGGTCAGCGGCACGCCGGCGATCCGTGCCAGCAGGAGACCCGCTTCCTCGAAGAGCTCGCGAATGGCGGCGATCCAGAACGCCAGCGCCGCCGCGGGCGTCGTTTCTTCTCCCAGCCGTCGCGCCGCCGCAGCCGGTGTCAGGCGCGGCGAGGCCTCGTGCAGGCGCGCCGTCGCGTCCGCGGGGTCGACGACGCCGCCCGGAAAGACGTGCGCCCCGGCGAATGCCCGGCTGTTGGCGTGGCGCTCGACGAGGAGGACCTCGAACGCGCCCGCCGCCTCGCGCATCACGATGACGGTCGCCGAATCGAGGGGGGAGGGGCTGGACATGGAGCGGGAACAGTCGAGAAAGGACCGCCGCCTGTCAAGAAGCATGGCCTTCGCGACGTCGAGAGGGCGCGGCCGTACGATTTTGCTTGACAGTTCGCACCGGGACTTAATACCGTCGCCCCTGGAAACACGTGGCTTTCGGTACCCGGGAGTGCCGTATCCGCCGCTCCTGATCGGGGGAGGCGAGTCCCCCCCGGGAATTTCGTACGTCTTTGCGACCGCTGAGGAGGACTTCCATGAGATCACTCGCTCGTCTTGGCCTTTGTGCCGGCGTTCTCGCTGTCGTCGGGATCATCTCACCCCGAGGCGTGCATGCGGTCTGCTCCTCCGCAGGGGTCGTCTCGAACGTGAACGACTGCGTGCCGGCCGGCAAAAGCTCGCTGGACTGCCACGCGGAATGGTCGATCACGCCGCAGCCGCCGTCGGGTGGCGGGGGTATTCCGCTCAACAAGGTCTTCTGCATGGACAACGACCCGACCTGCGACGCCGACACCACGCCCGGTCAGTGCACGTTCCTCGTCGGCGCGTGCGTGAACGTCGTCGACCCGCGCCTCACGTGCTCGCCGACCGACACCGCAAGTTACGATCTCGCGAGGCCGAGCGTGGAAAACACCACCCAATCGCATAAAGATTCGAACGCACGCGACAACCGCCGCCGGCTCACCCTCGACCTCGACGCGCTCATCCCGACCGCGAGCCCGAACGTCTGCACGCCGCAGGAGAGGTTCGTGGTGGCGTTGAAGAAGGGCGTGAAAAAGCGCATTGCCGGCGTCGCCCTCAGGGTGACCGACTCTGGGACGGCAACCGACGCCGACTCGATGAAGCTCATCTGCCTGCCGAACCCTGCGATCGCAACCATCCCGTGCGCCTCGGCACGCAAGATCACCTCGGCCTCCGAGCTCATCGGTGGTCCGCTCGCCATGGGCAAGATCGACGACTACCTGCTCGAGAACGACAAGGCGCGCTTCATCGTGAGCGATACCGGCCGCGAGTTCAGCTTCATGCTGACCTACGGCGGGCACCTCATCGACGCCGATCTGCAGCAAAAGTTCGGGTCCGGCACGCTCAGCCCACCGTACCCGCCGGGGCGCGACAACTTCCATGCGATCACGCCGCTCATCAACATCTCTTCGAGCGACAACCCGACGTCGATCACGATCCTGAACGACGGTGCGAGCGGCGGGCCGGCGAAGCTGCGCACCCTCGGCCCCGACGATCTCTTCGATCCCATCGATCCGCGGGTGGCGATCAAGGGGTTCTCGGCGTCGCTGTCGGTGCCTGCCGCAGCGATCGACAACAACATTCCGGTCATGGTCTCCAGCGACTACACCCTCAATTGCGGCGACAACTTCTTGACGATGGAGACGACGGTGCAGAACACCGGCGGGACGGACCTCGACCTCTACGTCGGCGACTACGCCAACGGGGGCGGCCAGACCGAGTCGGTCGGTCCCGGCCTCGGGTTCAGCGATTCCCCGATCCGGGTGGGAGACGCCAACCTCAACGCCAGCAGCACGTATCACTACGACTACTTCGGCTGGTTCGGCTTCGGCGCCGCGGATTTCCTCGCGTACGCGCTCATTCCGGAGATCAACACCCGGACGAGCTCGTTCGCGCAGTCCGGTGTCGTCGTCCCCGTGTACGGCAACTCGCTTCTCGACATCCTCTTGCCCCAGGAGGCGAACAAACAGATCGGGGCGCTGCACGTTACCGCCGGCGGATCGAGCACGTTCAAGCGCTGGCTGGCGGTGAGCAACAACGGCATGGGCCGGGTGCTCGACGCTCGTACCAGGCTGGCGGCGCGCGGGGAGCTCCCCTTGGTCAAGACCGGCTGGGTCCAGGGTACGGTCACGGTCGCCGGCACGCCCGTCGATGGCGCTCGCGTCGTGATCTCCAAGAAGCCCGGCGACCGCGGCTCGCCGGTCTCCCTCGTCGACGCCTTCGAGACGCGCGACGGCGGCTTCTTCCAGGGAACGATTCCCGTCGGAAGCTACGTCGCGGCGGTCAAGGTGCAGGGCCACCTCTACGAGGGTGGGGGCGCGCTCCCGATCCAGAAGCCGATCGTGGTCAAGATCGGCACCACGGTCGTCGACTTCGACGTGCCGGCGACCGGCTTCGTCCGCGTCACCGCGAAGGACGGCATCACGCTGCAACCGATCGCCTCGAAGATCTCGATCGTCGGACTCGAGGCAACTGCCGATCCCGGTACCCACGAGATCGTGGCAACGAAGGTCAACCCCGGCAACGTCTTCGGCTACGACGCGCGTGAAAAGCCCATCACATTCGGGCTGCCCTACGGATTGGTGCAGGTCCACTTCACCGATCTCGGCGGCGACAGCGGCGTCTTCGCGCTCCAGCCGGGGACGTACCAGATCGTCGTCTCACACGGCCCCCGCTACTCCGTCTTCAAGCAGATGCTGACGGTCATGGCGGGGAGCGAGGCCTCGCCGCAGGTGGTGGCCGCGAGCGTCGTCCCGGTCGTCGACACGACGGGCTTCATCTCCGGCGACTTCCACGTCCACATGATCGAGAGCCCGGACTCGGTCGTGAGCAACCGCGAGCGCATCGTAACGATGCTCGCGGAAGGCGTCGATTTCTTCGTCGCCAGCGACCACGACTTCATCACCGACTTGAGCGCCGACGTCGTCGCGCTCGCGGCGACGAACGCGGTGAAGGCGGGGCTCAGCCAGGAGATCACCTACTTCGATAGCGGCCACTTCGGCGCGTATCCTTACGATCCCGCCAACCTTCCCGATCCGAACAGTCATACGGGCGGAGCGCTCGACTGGGGCAATCCCGTGGTGGAGGTAGGCAAAGGATATCCCTCCAACTCGAGCTACGACCTCAGTCCCAATGACATGGCGCTGATGGCCAAGGGGCCGCCCTACTACGCCATCGTCGTCCAGGCGAATCACATCAACAGCACGACGCTCGGCTACTTCCGTATCCACGGCATCGACACCACCGCCGCGCCGCCCCAGTCGAGCGTGGCACCGGCGCAGGTGCGTCTCGATCCGAGCATCACCAACACCTACACGGACGAGCTGACCGCCCTCGAGATCTGGATCGAGAACAGCCGCTCGCAAACCGCCCTCGCCCTCGGCGAGAACCTCGGCGACTGGTTCAACATGCTCAACAACTGGAGCTCGGCACCGGGCCATGACCGGCTCCGCAAGACGGCGACCTTCGATTCCGACACCCACACGACCACCGTCGTCCAGGCCGGTGGGCCGCGGAACATGGTCGCCGACAACGCCCCGTCGATCTCCGCGATCGACCCCGTGACGGTGGCTACCCACATCAACGAGGGCCGGGACATCGGTACCAACGGTCCGTTCGTGCAAGTCTCGATCGTCGGCGACGCGGGCGCGACCGCGGCGCACGCCTTGGGCTCGCCGCTGCTGGTCCCGGCGGCGCTCGGCATCGCGACCATCCACGTCGACATCAAGAGTCCCGACTGGGCGGAGTTCGATCAGGTGCAGATCTTCGTCAACAATACCCCCAGCTGCACGACCACCGCTCCCAACTTCGTCAACAG
Organism: Deltaproteobacteria bacterium; assembly: GCA_016200545.1. GTDB lineage: Bacteria > Desulfobacterota > Binatia > UTPRO1 > UTPRO1 > DP-19. The sequence continues at coordinate 20,372 of JACQEO010000047.1, forward strand.
CGTGAAGCAAGTCTGCCCGCCGGTCGCGGACTTCACGCTCAACAAGGGCGCCGACTTCGTGGTCAACACCGTCCCCGTCAACGGTTCGAATCGTCTCGAGGCGAGCATCGTCAAGGTCCTGACGGGCGGCAGCCTTCCCGCCGTCGACGCGTGGGTGGTCGTGGTCGTGAAGGGCACCGACGGTGTGTCGAAGCCGCTCTTCCCGATGGCGCCAACGTCGATCCAGCAGAAGGCGTGCACCCTCGATCCGTGCCGTCCCTGCAACATTCCGCAGGATTGTGCGCCGTTCTCCGGTGTCTGCGCGAACGCCAACCTCACGGCCACCGACCTTGCCGACGGCAACCTCGGCCAGTGCGGGGTCACCTCACTGGCGATCGCCAATCCGCTCTTCATCGATCGCAACGGCGACGGCGTCTACAATGGCCTGACGATCCCCTAACCCGACTCCCCTCCGTTGTCGCGACCGGGGACGTTCCCAACAGGGAACGTCCCCGGTACAACTGTTCCCATGAAGGCACGATCGGAATGGTTTCCGCAGCGGAGTCGACGGCGCTCTTTGCGGCTGCTCACGACGCTCGCCTTGGTCGCCTCGGCCTCGTCCGCGGTGGCAGCGCCGGTGTTCAAGCTCGCCGATCACTCGGCGATCATCGTCCGTGGCGTCGTCGACGACGTACGCAGCTACAAGCAGGATGCGTTTCTCGTCTTCACGATCATGCCGCGCGCAGTGCTGAAGGGATCGCAGGCCCCCGGTGTCCCGATACAGCTCGTCGAAGAGCGAGTCTTCGGCTCGGAGCGCCCGTATTTCGTCAAAGGCGCCGAGACGCTCGTGTTTGCGGTGCCGATGCCGCCGTACTCGTACTACCGCGAGACGCTGCCGGACGGCTCGTACTTCCAGTGGACCGACCGCAACGACACCGCCGACCAGATCGCCGCGCTCAGCGATCCCGCGGTCGCCGACGCGGTGAGCGCCTACCTGGCCGCGAAGAACGACGCGCCGGCAGAGGCAGAGCGGCTCGGTGCGTTGCTGGCGAGCTCCGTGCCGCGCCTGCGGGCGGACGCTCTCGAGGCGGTGGAGCGTCGCCACGAGATCGCGACGGCACTTGATCAGAAGGCGTTGGAGCCGGTGCGCGCCCTGCTCGCGGACGAGCACCTGCCGGTCGCGGAACGCGGCGCGATCCTCGTCCGACTCGCCCACGCGGGTGCCCCCGGCGCCGCCGCGATTGCGCAGGACGTCGTGGGGACGCGGGGGCCGCTGCAAGCGGCGGCCGTCGAGGCCTTGGTCACGCTCGGGCGTGGACCGCGCGAGGAAGACCTTCTCGCCTTGACGCGCAGCGACGACCCGGCGCTCCGCCTCGCGGCGCTGCGCGGTCTGGCAAACCTTTCCTCGCGTGCGGCGCTCAGTCGGGTCACGGACGTCGTGGCGAACGATCCCGTTGCCGAGGTGCGAATCGCCGGCATCCGCGCGCTCGGCGCGGCCGCGAATCCGGGCGGCGTTCCGGTGTTGGGGAAGGCGCTCCGTAGCGACGACAAGGCGGAGATTCTCGCGGCGAGCGAGGCCCTGGCACGGATCGCGAACGCAGAGGCGGTCGATGTGCTCGGTACGGCGCTGCGCGAAGGGAGTCTCGAGACGGCGTTCGCGGCCGCCTTCGCCCTCAAGCAGACTGAGAGGGAGGCGGCCGAGGCCATCCTACGCGAGCAACGCGATATCCATCCGGATCCGCAGGTGCGACGGGCGATCAAGATGGCGCTCGGCGAGAGGCTCGACGAGCACGAAGATTGATCGCGGCGGCCGCATGATCGCCAGGTGGGCGTTGCCTGCGGCGGTCGCGGTTCTCCTTGCCGGGCTTGCTCCGGTGCCGGCTGCCGCGCACCAGCAGGGCGTCAGCTACTCCGACGTCGAGGTCGAGGACGGACGCGTGCGCTACGACCTCACGCTCTCGAGCCACGATCTGCAGGAGCTCGATGTCGATCACGACGGCGCGATCTCCGACGACGAGGTCGTGGCGCAGTACCCGGCCCTGCGGCGGCATTTCGAACACGCGGCGATCGTCCAGGCGGGTGACACGCCATGCCCACTCACGCTGCAGGACTTCGTGCAGGATCCGGCCGGCGGCGTCACCTTCCGGCTGCGCGGTTCGTGCCCGGACGACACGCCGCTCCACGTCGCGTTCCAACTCCTCGCGACGACCGGCAACCCCGGCTACAACCTCGCGAAGATCCGTTTTCGCGGGACGCTCACCGAGCACGTCTTCACGCGGGAGGACACGACCGTCGTGATCGTGGCGGGCGAGGGACTGGCTGCGACCGCGCAGCACTTCCTTCTCCTCGGCGTCGAGCACATCGCGACCGGGTACGACCACATCCTCTTCCTTCTCGCGCTGCTTCTGATCGGTGGCGGCTTGCGTGCGCTCGTGGGGATCGTCACGGCGTTTACCGTCGCCCACAGCCTCACGCTCGCGCTCGCGACGCTCGACGTGGTGGCGCTGCCGACCCGTCTCGTCGAGTCGGCGATCGCGCTCTCGATCGCGTGGGTCGCGCTCGAGAACGTGCTGCTCGACCGCAGTCACGGTCGCTGGCGCATCACCTTCGTCTTCGGCCTGGTGCACGGATTCGGGTTCGCCTCGATCCTGCGTGCGATGCACCTACCACCACAGGGGATGTCCGTGTCGCTGGTGGCGTTCAACGTCGGCGTCGAAGCGGGGCAGATCGTCGTCGTCCTCCTCGCCTATCCCGTGATCAGGGCGATCCAGCGCGCGCCGCGGCGACGCGCCATCGTCGCCACCGCGTCGAGCGCGATCCTGACACTCGCGCTCTATTGGTTCGTCGAGCGCGCGTTTCTCGCTTGACAGCTCGTCGAGCCTCGTGCGACCTGTCGCCTCGGGAGGGGAGACGGGCATGCGGGGCCGGACACCACGGAAGATCGTGACCAAGACCTACGTCGAGCGTCTGCTGTGGGAGGCCGGCTACACGCGTGTCGCCGGTGTCGATGAGGTCGGCATGGGGCCGCTCGCCGGTCCGGTTGTGGCGGCGGCGGTCGTCTTCCCGCCCGGTCGCGCCATGAAGGGCATCGCCGACTCGAAGCAGATGACCCGTCTCGCACGCGAACGCATGGTGGTGAAGATCCGCGCGCGCGCGCTCGGTGTCGGCCTCGGCATCGTCGAGCCTGAGGAGATCGACCGCCTGAACATCTACCAGGCGGGCTTGAAGGCGATGCGACTCGCGGTCGAAGCGCTGCCGTTCACCCCTGATCACGTCGTCGTCGACGCTCGGCACATCCCCGGCATCATCGTGCCCCAGACGGGCTACGGCCACGGCGACAGCTTCGTCTACTCGATCGCGGCCGCCTCGATCGTCGCCAAGGTACATCGCGACGACCTCATGCGGCGGCTCGACGCGGAGTATCCGCACTACGGTTTCCGACGTCACGTCGGCTATGCGACGCGCGAACACCTCGCGGCGCTCCGCGCCTTCGGGCCAAGCCCGCTTCATCGCCGTTCGTTCGCGCCGTGCGTCGCCGCGGGCGCCGTCGCGCCGGCCGCTTCCTGATCCACACCGCCGCGCCGTCTCGAGGTTTCGTAGGCGGACGCCGGTCCCTATAATCGTCCCCGTGAGCGTCGAGATCGTCATGCCCAAGCTCAGCGACACGATGGAGGAGGGCACGATCCTCAAGTGGCTGAAACACGTCGGCGACGTGGTGACGCGCGGCGAGGTGCTTGCCGAGGTCGAGACCGACAAGGCGGACATGGAGCTCGAGGCGTCGACGGAGGGGGTGCTGCGCGAGATCACGGTGAAGGAGGGCGAGAGCGCCGCAGTCGGCGCCGTGATCGCTCTCGTCGAGGAGAACGGCGCCGCGGCGGCCTCCGATCGGCCGAGCGGTCCCAAGCGTCCGACGACCACGGCTGGTGCGAGGGCATCCGATTCCCGATCGCGGCGCACCGCGTCGCCAGCCGGGAGCGCGTCGCATGAATCCACGGCCGCGCCGGCGTCCGAAGGCAAGGCCACGCCCGCGGCGCGCAAGGTCGCCGCGGAGCGCGGGGTGGATCTGCAAACGGTCCAGGGTAGTGGTCCGGGGGGGCGCATCGTCACCGACGACGTCGAGGCGGCGGCGAAGCATCCGCCGTCACGGAGCGAACGCGACGCCGCGCCGGCGGCGGGTGCGGAAGTGGACGAGGGCGCCACTCGGACCTCGGGCGCGAGGGCGGCGCGGGCGCCGCTCGTCGAGCGTCAGGAGCTCTCGCGCATGCGGCAGTCGATTGCCCGGCGCATGAGCGAGGCGTTCCGCGACATCCCGCATTTCTACGTCACCGCCGAGATCGACATGACCGAGGCGGCACGGCTCAAGGACGCCCTCCTGCGCGGCGCGCTCTTCGCGACACCGATCAGCTACACGCACATGATCCTGAAGGCGACGGCGCTCGCGCTCACACGCCATCCACGGCTGAACGCCTCCTATCGCGACGACGCGATCGAGCTGAAAGGCGAGGTGAACCTCGGGATGGCGGTCGCCGTCGAGGACGGCCTCATCGTGCCGGTCCTCCGCCGCGTCGACGAGATGTCACTCGCCGAGGTGGCGACCGCAGCGCGCCGCCTGGTCGAGCAGGCGCGGCGCGGACGCTTCGGGCGTGAGGACCTCTCCGGCGGGACGTTCACCGTCAGCAACATGGGGATGCTCGACATCGAGGACTTCGCCGCCGTCATCAATCCCCCGCAGGCGGCGATCCTCGCTGTCGGCTCGATCAAGGAGCGCGCCGTCGTGCGCGACGGCGTCGTCGTGCCGCGGCGCACGATGCGGGTCACGGTATCGTGCGATCATCGCATCATCGACGGCGTCGTCGCCGGCGGTTTTCTCGAGGAACTGAAACGTCTCCTGGAGAATCCGATCGTCCTGGTGGTGCACGAGTAGGACACGGATGGGTCCTGCGGTCCCGATGCCGGCGCCGGCGGCCTCCCGGCGCACGCTCCACGTCGAGCACCTTGGCCGTCGCGCCTACCTGGAGGCGCTCGCCGTGCAGACGGCGCGCCGCGACGGCGTCTTCGCGGGCGGCGACGATCACCTCCTCCTCGTGGAGCACTGGCCGATCATCACGCTCGGGCGTGGCGGCGACGAGCGCCACGTCCTGCGGCGGAGCGCGCCGGTCGTGCGCGTGAACCGCGGCGGCGACGTCACCTATCACGGGCCGGGGCAGCTGGTGGGCTATCCCATCGTCGATCTGGCGCGCCGGGGCTCGGACGTCCATCGCTACCTCCGCGACCTCGAGGCGGTGGTGATCGAGGTTGCAGCTCGGTTCGGTGTCGTCGCCGAGCGGCGGCCGGGATTCACCGGTGTGTGGGTCGGACACGACAAGCTCGCCGCGATCGGCGTCGGCATCCGGCGCTGGGTGACGATGCACGGCTTCGCACTGAACGTCGCCGACTTGCGCGGGGCGTTCGCGGCGATCGTGCCATGCGGGCTTGCCGCCACCGGCGTGACGTCTCTCGCCGAAGCAAGCGGTCGTTGCCCCGACCTCGACACGGTCGCGGCCGTGGTCGGCGCGGTCTTCGCGGCGCGCTTCGCCTACGATGCCGTCGTGGAGTGCGGCTCGTGATCGCGCGCAAGCATCCGGAGTGGATCCGCGTCCGTGCGCCGACGGGCCCGGCGGTCGCGCGCACGCGCGCGATCGTGCGCGACCTCCGCCTGCACACCGTCTGCGAGGAGGCGCAGTGTCCGAACCTCGGCGAGTGCTGGGCGCACGACACGGCGACGTTCATGCTGCTCGGCGACACCTGCACGCGAAACTGCGGGTTCTGCGCCGTGCGGCATGGACGGCCGCTCGCCGTCGACGCGGACGAGCCCATGCGGGTGGCGGACGCGGTGGCGCGCCTCGGCCTGCGACACGTCGTCGTGACCTCGGTGAACCGCGACGATCTGCCGGACGGTGGCGCTGAACATTTCGCCGAGACGGCGCGGCAGGTACGCGCGCGCGTGCCGGGATGCGCCGTCGAGCTGCTCATTCCAGATTTCCAGGGCGATTCGGACGCGCTCGCAACCGTCGTCCGCGCGCCGGTCGACGTCCTCAACCACAATACCGAGACGGTGCCGCGCCTCTACAAGCGGGTGCGACCGGGGGCGGCCTACGAGCGCAGCCTCGGCCTCCTCGCGGCGGCCAAGCGCCAGCGCCCGGCGTTGCGGACGAAGAGCGGGCTCATGCTCGGCCTCGGCGAGGAGCGCGACGAGCTGCGCGCGGTGCTCCGCGATCTCCGCGCCGCCGGCTGCGACGTGCTGACGCTCGGGCAATACCTGCGGCCGAGCGCTGCCGAGCTCGCGGTCGTGCGCTACCTCCCGCCGGAAGAGTTTGTCGAGCTTGGAGAAGAGGCGCGGGCGATGGGGTTTGCGTACGTGGAATCGGGGCCTCTCGTCCGCAGCTCCTACCACGCGTGGCGGCATTGTTGACTACACCCGCATTGTTTTCGGCAGAAAATATCGGAAAAAAACGCCATACCGTATTTGCGTGCAGTGGGGGTTTACTCTAGTGTGCGCGTTTCTGGGCGGCTAGGGCCGTGCGGAGAGAAGGGTCGCGCGGGTCGCGACGCGTATTGACAAACCGGTGTGGACGAGGTGAGCGATGCTGAAGTTGTATGATTCTCCCGAATGTCCATTCTGCCAGAAGACTCGCATCGTTCTCGCGGAGAAGGACTTGTCCTATGATCTCGCGCCCGTCGACCTTCAGGCCGGCGAGCAAAAACGGCCGGAGTTCATCAAGCTGAATCCGTTCGGCAAGGTTCCGGTCCTGATCGACGACGAGGTCATCGTCTACGACTCGACGATCATCAACGAGTACCTCGAGGATGAATATCCACATCCGCAGCTGATGCCGAGCGACTCCGCGGCACGCGCCCGCGTCCGGACCTTCGAGGACTACGCCGACAACGCCTTCATTCCGCTGACCGGCACGATCATGCGCGAACTCCGCAAGGTGGAGGCGGAGCGCGATCAGGACAAGCTCACGACGTCGCGCCAGCAAGTGTCGGGGATGCTCGCCGTGATCGACGGCTCACTCGCGGGCCGCAATTGGCTCGTCGGTAACTTCTCGCTCGCCGACGTCGCGTTCGCGCCGCGCATCGTGATCCTGCCGGCACTCGGCGTCGCCCTCGATCCCGAGTGGCGGAACCTGGCGGGGTGGATTCAGCGGTTGAATCAACGAGCGAGTATCCACGACCTCACCGGCCTCTCTTCCTGGCGCGCGGCGTAGGGCCGATACCGGCCCATCTGCCGCGTTGCTCGGGCGCTCGCTTGTGCGGCGTAGCTGACGCTACGCCTCCGCGCTCGCTTCCTCGCGCCTTGCATCTGGGCCGGTCTCGGCCCTCCGCGGTCGTGGTCGTGCGATTCGCTTGTCGCTTGGCTTCGCCTTCGCTCGTGGACGGGTATGCTCTCTATGCTGCAGGGAGCGCGGGCAGCGTCGGGTCTGGGGTGGCGTATTGGGATTGGTAGATTTGGATGAAGGAGACGACGATCGAGAGCAGGACGGGGCCGAGGAAGATGCCGAGGACGCCGTAGGCCTCGATACCGCCGAGCATGCCGAAGAAGAGGAAGATGGTGGGGAGGCGGGTGCGGCCGCCGATCAAGAGCGGGCGGAGGATGTTGTCGACCATGCTGATCACCAGTGTGCCATAGGCGACGAGGATGACGGCGCGGAGCGCTAGGCCGGTGGCGGCGAGATAGACGGCACACGGAATCCAGACGCCGGCGGCGCCGATCAAGGGTACCAGTGCCATGAGCCCGGCGGCGACGCCGAGGAACGCGGCATAGGGGACGCCGACCAGCGCGAGGCCGATCCAGGTGAGAAGGCCTTGTACGATGGCGGTCACGACCATGCCACGCATGACCGCCGAAATGGTCTCGTAGAGTCGGCGGAAGACCGCGTCCTTGTGGACGGGATCCATCGGGATGAGGTTTCGGAGCGCGGTGAACATGCGATCGCCGTCGCGGAAGAAGAAGAACAACGTGAACAGCATGATCGTGAAGTCGAAGAAAAAGACGGCGACGTTGCGCGCCAACGCGGTGACGTGCGTACTGACGGTGTCGGCTGTGCGCTGCACGATCGAACCCCAGTCGACCTCCCATCCTTGGCGGCTGAGGCGCTGCGCGACGCGGCCAACGGACGACGCGCGCAGCTCCTGTACGCGTTCGTTCAGACTACCCGATCGCACCCACTCGGTGAGCTGCTGGTAGAGCCCGACGGACTCCTGCGTGACGACCGTCGAGAGCGACGCGGTGGGAACCACGAGCGTGACCGTCACCAGCGTCGTGAGTGCGAGCGCCGCGAGGGTTGCGTTGCCGCGCACCGCTCGTAGGACGCGCTGGTAGAGCGGGTAGAAGACGAGCGTGAGGATCGCCGCCCAGACGATCGGCCCGAGGAATCCCGAGAGGACGCGGTAGAGCTGGTAGAGCAGAAAGAGAAAGACGGCGAAGAAAAAGCCGGCGAAGATCTGCTCGCGGACGATGGTGAGCCGACGACCCCAGCGGTCGCGATCGCGACGTGAGGTGGCCGGTCCCGACGCGAGCGCAGACGGATTTCGCGGCGACGAGGGTGGAATCACCACAGACCCACTCAGCTGCCCGCGATCGTCATGCGGCGGATCTTCAGTGTCGGCGCGGCGACGCTGCCGCGGAACACGAGGTCGTCACCGACGAGATCGATGTCGCGAAACATCTCGAGGAGGTTCCCGGCGATGGTGATCTCCTCGACCGGATAGGCGATCTCGCCGTGCTCGATCCACAGGCCGACGGCGCCGCGCGAATAGTCGCCGGTGACCGCGTTGACGCCGAAGCCGATGAGCTCGGTCACGAGGAGACCGCGGTCGACCGAGGCGATGATCGCCTCAGGCGACGTCGTCCCCGCCGCGAGATAGAGGTTGGTGGGTGCGGCGCTCGGCGTGTCACCTACGGCGCGGGCGGCATTTCCGGTGGAGGCGAGACCGAGCCGGCGCGCGGAGTAGACGTCGAGAAGGTAGCTCGCGAGCCGGCCATCCTCGATCACCGTGGTGCGGCGGGTCGCGAGGCCCTCGGCGTCGAACGGTCGCGACCCGTGCCCGCCCGGCATGCGTCCATCGTCGACGACGGTGACGAGCGGCGAGGCGACGATCTCGCCGAGCCGTCCGAGGAGAAAGGACGTTCCGCGGTAGAGGCTCTGGCCGACGACGGCACTCGCGAGGTGGCGGAGGAGGGACGCGGCCACCTCAGCCTCGAACACCACCGGCGCCTCCTGCGTCGGCACCCGGCGAGCGCCGAGCCGGCGCACGGTGCGCGCGCCGGCGCGCCGGCCCACTTCGGCGGCATCGTCGAGGCGCGCGAGGTGGCGTGCGCGGGCGTACCAGTAGTCGCGCTGCATGCGCCCGTCGCTGACGGCGACGGGCTCGACCCCGAGGTGGAAGGCGGAGCTGCGGTAGCCGCCGTCGAAGCCGAGCGTCGAGGCGTACGCGATCGTCGCCGCCGTCTGCGAGAACTCGGCGCCCTCGGAGTTGGTGAGACGCGGATCGCTAGCGAGGGCGGCGGCCTCCGCGGCGCGCGCGCGGGCGATCGCGTCCTCGGGCGACGGCACCGCCGCAACGTCGTCGTAGAGGTCGAGGTCGGAGGCCTCGGTGGCGAGGGCCGCGCGCTCGGGCAGGCCCTGTGCCGGGTCGGGCTGGGTGACGCGCGCCAGCGCGACGGTGTCCTCGGCGCAGCGCGCGAGGCCGCCGCGTGTGAGATCGGCGGTTGCGGCGAGCGCCGAACGCTCGCCGACGAAGACGCGCAACCCGAGTCGCTTCTCGCGTGCGTCGGTGAGCTTCTCGATCTCGCCGAGGCGGACGCCGGCGGCGAACGCGGCGTGCTGCACGAGCACGGCGTCGGCGGCGGTCGCGCCGGCGTGGGTCGCGAAATCGAGGATGGAGAGGAGCGCCGCGCGCAGCTCCTCGGGACGAAGGCCGGGCGCGCCCGCGGCGATGCTCACGCCTGCGTGCCGCCGACGGTGAGGCCGTCGATGCGGATCGTCGGCAGCCCGACGCCGACCGGTACCGACTGGCCGTTCTTGCCGCAGGTTCCGATCCCCTCGTCGAGCGCGAGGTCGTGGCCGACCATGCTGATACGCGTGAGCACGTCGGGACCGTTGCCGATGAGCGTCGCGCCCTTGACCGGCCGGGTTACCGCGCCGTGCTCGATCAGGTACGCCTCGCTCGCCGAGAAGACGAACTTACCGCTGGTGATGTCGACCTGGCCGCCGCCGAAGGAGGTGGCGTAGATGCCGCGATCGACGGAGCGCAGGATCTCCTCGGGTGTGGACTCGCCGGCGAGCATGAAGGTGTTGGTCATGCGCGGCATCGGGCTGTGGGCGTAACTCTCGCGCCGGCCGTTGCCGGTGAGCGGCATGCCCGTCAGGCGGGCGTTCAGGCGGTCTTGGAGATAGCCGCGGAGGACGCCGCGTTCGATGAGAACGGTGCGCGACGTCGGCGTGCCCTCGTCGTCGACGTTGAGCGAACCGCGGCGGTTGGGGATCGTGCCGTCGTCGACGACCGTGCACAGCTCGGACGCCACCTTGGTGCCGAGGAGCTTCGCGAACGCCGACGTCCCTTTACGATTGAAGTCGCCTTCGAGACCGTGGCCGACCGCCTCGTGCAAGAGAATCCCCGGCCAGCCGGGCCCGAGGACGACCGTCATCTCGCCGGCCGGCGCGTCGACCGCGTCGAGGTTCAGCACCGCTTGGCGTGCCGCCTCGCGCGTGAAGCGCAGGTGGCGGTCGCCGTCGAGGAAGAACGCGAACGGCTGGCGCCCGCCGCCGCCGTACGTGCCCTGCTGACGGACGCCACCGTCCTCGGCGATGCAGGTCATGCTGAGACGCGCGAGCGGCTGGACGTCACTCACCAAGGTGCCGTCCGAGGTGACGATCATCACCAGCTTGTGCTCCACGACCAGCGACGCCATTACGTTCTTGATGCGCGGATCGTAGCGGCGCGCCTCGCGATCGACGGCTTCGAGGAGCGCGATCGCCTGCGGCAGCGAGGTGTCGCCCGGAGGCGCGGCGAGGGCGTAGAGATCACGCGCCGGTCGCCCCGAACGGACGGCGACCGCCGGCGCGCCGCCGACGTCGCTCGCGATGTGTCCCGCCGTGCGCGCGGCCTGCTCGATGCTCGCGACCGTGACGTCGTCGCTGTAGGCGTAGCCGGTCTTCTCGCCGGCGAGCACGCGCACGCCGACGCCCTGGGATACGTTCTTGCTGGCCTTCTTGACGAGGCCGTCCTCGAGCGCGACCGCGGAGGTGGTACGGAACTCGAAGTACAGGTCGCCGTAGTCGGCGCGGCGCGCGAGCGCCGAGCCGAGCGCATGCTCGAGGGTGCCGGACGAGACCCCGTAGCGATCGCGAAAGAACCGTTCCGGTTGCGTGGAATCCACCATTTCCAGTGGCACGAGCGTCGACGAGTACGCTAGCAGATACCTGAGAGGGGGCAAGGGCGCGGACGCGCGGGAGTTCGCCTCCGGAGGGCCGAGATGGAAATGGAGAAGGAGATCGCGCGGGTGCTCGCGGAGCTGATCGCGCAACAGGACGCCAAACTGCGCGGCTGCGCCGCCCGCATCAACCCGCGACTCACAGGCGACGACTTGCTACAGCCGCACGACTTTCCCGAGCTCGCCCGCGATCCTGAATTCAACTACGAGGACGGCGTGCTCGCCGGGCTGCGTAGCGCCGAGGTCGCGCTGCGCGCGGCCCGGCGTCGAGGTTGATCAGGCGTCGCCACGGTGGGAACGACGCCCGTGAAGCGCGTGCGCGGCGCCGGGCTCAAGCCTGATCGGGTGCTGAGCGGTCCGGCTCATCGGGACGCCTGCGAAGCGAGGATCTCGGCGAGGTGCAACGTCCGGATCGTCGAGCCGCGGCGACGGAGCCCGCCGGCGAGCTGCAGCAGGCATCCGGTGTCGTTCGCCACCACCGCATCGGCGCCGGTGGCGATGATGGATTCAACCTTCGGGTCGAGGATGGCGCTCGATACCTCCGGAAACTTGACGGCGAAAGCGCCGCCGAAGCCGCAGCAGTGCTCCGGATACGCCATCTCGACGAGCTCAACGCCGGCGACACCGGCGAGAAGCCGCCGCGGCTCGTCGCGCACGCCGAGCTCGCGCAGCAGGTGACAGGAGTCGTGGTAGGTCACGCGTCCCGACCAGCCGGCGCCGACGTCGGTGCGGCCGAGGACGCGCACGAGAAACTCCGAGAGCTCGAACGTGCGCGCCGCGAGCGCGCGCGCCGCGGGACCGTGCGGTCCGCGTTCGAGCAGGCCGGGGTAGAAGTGTCGGATCATCGTCGCGCATGAGCCGGAGGGGACGACGACCGGCGCCGGCGCCGAAAAGATCTCGACCGTCCGCGCCGCGAGCGCCGCCGCCTCCGCGGAAAAGCCGTCGTTGAAGGCGGGCTGACCGCAGCACGTCTGCGCCTCGGGAAAGCGCACGCGATGACCGAGCCGCTCGAGGAGATCGACGGTCGCCTCACCAACCTCGGGCGCGAGCTGATCGGCGAGGCAGGTGACGAGGAGCTGCACCTCCACGTCATGCCTCCACGCGCTCGAGCAGCACGACGTGCAACGTGCACGGCCCGTGCACGCCGACGACGAGCTTCTTCTCGATGTCGGCCGTGCGACTCGGGCCAGTGATCAGCGTCAGGCACGAGTCGCGGTCTGCCATGGCGCGTACGCGGGCGAGCGCGGCGCCGAGATCCGCTACCAAGCGCTCGCGCCCGACGACGGCGACGTGGGTGGGTGGCAGCAGGGAGACGGTGCGCGCCCGGCCGCGAGCGCGCAGGACGAGCGTACCGCTCTCGGCGACCAGGAAGTCGGCCTCGGTGATGCCGAGGTCGGCCTGGGCGATCGCGTCCGCCGGCGTCGCCCGCTCGACGAGGCGAAGGTCGGCGCCGGCGATGCGTGCGACCGCCGCTGTCGCGAGCTCGCGGGCGAGCGCCGTCGGCCATGCGACGACGCGCGGCGCCGGCGCCGCGGCGTCGAGAATCGCGACCAGAGTATCGACGGCGGCGGCACGCGATCCGACCTCGTGCACGATCGTACCGACGGCGCGCGCCTCGTGCGTGAAGCGTACCGCAAGCGCGGCGCCGTCGAGAGCGTCGGCCGCGCCGGCGGCGATCGGCGCGAGTGGTGGCACGCGGTCACCCGCGAGCGCGGCGCGCACCGCGTTCAGGATCGTCTCACGGGGCATCGGGGTCGGTACCGTGGCGGCGGTCGCGCCAGCGCTCGTGAAACGACCGTGGTGCCGCCCGCGGGAGCTCGCGTCCACGACGCCAGGCGGCGAGGGGCGGCGCCAGACGCGCCAGCGCCGGTATGCGAGCGACGAGCGCCGACCCGGCACGTACGATCGGCGTCAGCGCGCGATAGAGACGCGGCGACCAGGCGATCCATCGCCAACCGCGGACGAGCAGGCGCTCGCCCCACGCACGCGGCACGGCCGCCGCGATACGCGCGCGCCAGGCGAGGAGCAGGCGCGGAATGTCGATGCGGACCGGGCAGACGTCGCGGCACGCGCCGCACAGTGTCGACGCGAAGGGCAGGTCGGGCACGCGCTCGATGCCGAGGAGCGCCGGGGCGATGACGGCGCCGATCGGCCCCGAATAAGCGTAGCCGTATGCGTGCCCGCCGATTCGCCGGTAGACCGGGCAGGCGTTGAGACAAGCGCCGCAGCGCAGGCAGTAGAGGGCTTCGCGCATGATCGGGTCGGCGAGCAGACGGGTGCGGCCGTTGTCGAGGAGGACGAGATGGACCGCCTCGGGGCCGTCGATCTCGTCGTTACGGCGCGGTCCGGTGACGAGCGAGACGTAGCTCGTCAGAGTCTGGCCGGTCGCGCTCCGGGGCAGGAGCTCGAGCATCGGCGCGAAGTCCTCGTCGCGCGCGACGAGCTTCTCGATCCCCATGAGGGCAACGTGCACGCGCGGCAAGGTGAGCGCCATGCGGCCGTTGCCCTCGTTCTCGACGACGACGAGCGTCCCGCTCTCGGCGCTGGCGAAGTTGACGCCGGTGACGCCCATCCCGGCGGCGCGGAACTTGGCGCGCAACAGGCGCCGCGCGGCTGCCGTCAGCGCCTCGGCGGTGCTGTGCAACGGCTCACCGAGCCGGGCCGTGAAGAGCGCCGCGACGTCGTCCTGCGACAGGTGGATGGCGGGCGTGATGATATGCGACGGCGGCTCGCCGGCGAGCTGCACGATGTACTCGCCGAGATCGGTCTCGACGGCCTCGATCCCCGCCGCTTCGAGGCAGGCGTTGAGGCCGATTTCCTCCGAGACCATCGACTTGCCCTTGACGACCAGGCGCACGCCGGCGCGGGCGGCGATGTCGAGGACGATGGCGCACGCTGCGGCGCCGTCGCGTGCCCAGTGGACGATGCCGCCGTTGGCGGTGAAACGGCGCTCGAGCTCGGGAAGCAGAGTGTCGAGGGTGGCGATCGCGTGCGCCTTCACGGCGCGGGCGCGATCGCGCCGCGCGTCGGCGTCGGGCAACGCCGCGAAGACCCGCGCGCGCTTGTCGAGGAAGCGCAGAGACGCGGCGTCGAGCTTGCGGTGCAACGCGGTGTCGCCAGCGGCCGCGGCGGCGCGCGCACGAAAATCGCGTGTCGCGATGGCCGCCACCGTCAGTGAAGGATGACGGCAGCGCGCGCGAGGTGGTGGATGCGCTCACGCACCTCGCCCACGTACGGGCCGTCGGGGACGAGCTCGAGGTAGCGTCGCAGATCGGCGGCGGCGGCGTCGAAGCACTCCAGTTGTTCGTAGAGGAGACCGCGGACTCGCAAGTGCTCGGGTGCATCCGGCGCGAGGATGAGCATGAGCTCGACGGTCGCGAGCGCGCGCATGCGGTCGTCGCGCTCGAGGTAGATCCGCAGCAGGTTGGCGAGCATGCGCGCGAGAATGCCGGTCGGCCCGGTGGTTTGCAGCACTTGCGGCAGGACGCGTTGCAGGTTCTCGCCGCCGCTGCCGGCGGCGCTGTAGAAGGCGCGCAGGCGGCGCAGCATCTCGTCGCGGCCGATCGGGCGGCCGCCGAAGAAGGGATCGAGAAGAACGGGGCCGGTGCTGCCGGCCACGCGGACGAGGAAATGTCCGGGAAACCCGACGCCTTCGACGGCCAGATCGAGACGCGCGCAGGTCTCCATGACCAACAGCGAAAGCGTGATGGGAATGCCCATGCGCCGCTCGAGGACGTCGTTCAGGAAGCTGTTGCGCGGGTCGTAGTAGTCCTCGACGTTGCCGCGGAAGCCGCACTCGTCGAAGAGGTACGCGGTCACGTGGGCGACGGCGTCCTCGGGCGGCTCTCCCGGCCCGACACGCGGGCGGATGGCCCTCGCCAGCGCGTCGAGCCGCCGCAGCGAGGGATCCGGATCGAGATCAGGGTACTCGACCCGTGCGATCTCGAGGGCGGCACGCCCGAGGTCGCAGCGATCACCGTCGGCCACGAGCGCGGCGAAGCTGTCACGCAGCCTACGCATCACGTGCCTCGCTGCTAGCATAGCAAATGCCACCCCGCCATCGCGGGCATCCGACGGCCTCGTCGCGTCGATCGTGATTTGGCGGAATCGAGGGGTCCGCATATACTCCTCGAGTCGCACCGGCGGTGCGATCTTGCATGGCGAGTCCCGCTCCGAAAAGCATGCTCACTGGACTGCTCCAGGCGTTGGGCGGTCGGGCACCTCTCATCATCCTCCCGCACGACAATCCCGATCCGGACGCGCTCGCGAGCGCGGCCGCGCTCAAGTACCTCGCGCAGGAACTCCTCGAGAAGGACGCGATCATCGCCCAGGGCGGCATCGTCGGACGCGCCGAGAACCGCGCCATGCTCACGTACCTGAACATCGATCTCAAGCCGGTGAGCGCTCTCAGACTGAACGGCGACTCGCTGGTGGCGCTCGTCGACACGCAGCCAGGGCGCATCAACAACTCGCTGCCGCGGGGGATCGTCCCGGCGGTCGTCATCGATCATCATCCCGCGTACGCCGACTACCGGCAGGTGCCGTTTCTCGACCTCCGAAACGAGTATGGCGCGACCTCGACCATCCTCACCGAATACGTGCGCGAGGCGCGCATCGAGATCGAGAGCAAGCTCGCGACGGCGCTCTTCTACGGCATCTCGGCGGAGACGCAGGACCTCGGCCGCGAGGCGACTCCGGCGGACATCGCCGCCGCGCAGTTTCTCTACCCGTACACGAACAAGCGCCGCCTTGCGAAGATCGAGAACGCACGCGTGCCGCGCGTCTACTTCCGCGCCTTCCACGACGCCATCGAGCGCGCGGTCATCTACGATCGCGTCGTGGTCTCGATCCTGCCGCAGGTGCAGTATCCGGACATGGTGGCGGAGGTGGCGGACTTCCTGTTGCGCCTCGACGAGGTCGAGTGGGCGTGCGCCATCGGTGCGTTCGGCGACAACCTCCACATCTCGTTGCGGACGACCGAGCGCGACGTCAACGCCGGCGACATCCTGCAGCACGTTCTTGGGAGCGAGTCCGCGGGTGGCCACGACATGACGGCGGGCGGCCGGGTGCGAATCGATCCGACACAGACAGGCAGCGCCGCGAGCGCGGCCGCGGGTGTGCGTGATCGCCTCCTCGCGCTTCTCGAGTCGGCGGCGACGCCGCCGCGCCCGTTGGTCTGACCCGCCGGCGCGCTTACTAAAGTGGTGCGGACCCAGTCCGCACTGCTCGGCTGGGCGCCATGTCGCGTTCGAGGGCACTCTCGATCTCCGCGTGCACCATCGGGTCGGGATCGTGTCCGCGCGCGCGCTCGAGCGCGGCTCGCGCCGCGGCCTGATCGAGCGCACCCAGCGCCCACGCGGCGTGCGCGCGGACGAGAGGCTCCGGATCCGCGAGTGCGCCGACGAGAGCGGGAACGGCAGCAGGGTTGCCGCTGTTGCCGAGCGCGACGGCGGCGTTGCGCAGCAGTCCGCGGCGCTTGGCGCGCGTCACCGGTGTACGCCCGTAGCGCGCGCGGAAGCCCGCGGCATCGAGCGCCAGAATCTCGTCCAGGCGCGGATGTTGCCACGCGGAGCGCGCGTCGTCAGGCGCCGGCGGCGCGTTCCATGGGCAGACCTCTTGGCAGACGTCGCAGCCGAAGATCCAGGCGCCGAGCGCCGGCCGGAGCGCGGGTGGGATCGCGCCGCGGTGTTCGATCGTCAGGTACGAGATACATCGTCGTGCGTCCAAGACGAGGCCGTCACGCAGCGCCTCGGTCGGACACGCGTCGAGGCACGCCGTGCAGCGGCCGCAGTGGCTGCCGGACGCCACGTCGGGTGCGAGAACGAGATCGGTGACGAGCTCGGCGAGGAAGAACCAGGAACCCTGACGCGTGCTGAGGAGCATGGTGTTCTTGCCGAACCATCCGAGGCCGCCGCGCACCGCCCACTCGCGCTCGAGCACCGCGCCGGTGTCGACGTAGCGGCGCGTCCGGCAGCCGGGAAACGCCTGCGCCAGGAAGCGTTCGAAGGCCGCGAGCCTGCGCCCGAGGACGTCGTGGTAGTCGTCGTCGAGGGCGTACGCCGCGATGCGCCCGCGGAGCTCCGCGCGCCAGTCGATCGTCGGTGGTCCCGGGGGACGATACGGATAGGCGAGGGTGATGACCGTCCGCGCCTCCGGGAGGATACCGCGGACGTGCAGGCGGCGCTCGGGACGCCGCTCGAGGTAGCGCATCTCGGCGGCGCAGCCGGCGTCGAGCCACCCGGCGAGAAACGCCTCGCGAGGCAGCGGGACGACGGCGGCGAAGCCGCAGGCGCTGAACCCCAGCGCCGCGGCTTTTCCGCGGACCGCGAATTCGCGATCCATCGTACCGCTCAGGGGGGAGGAACGCAGGTGAGGAGAAGGTTGTCGCGATCTTTCAGACCGGACGTGCGATCGGGCGGTGGGGTGGTCAGGGCATCGCCACGGAGCTTCCCCGTGCGCCCCAGCGGGACGACGAAATCCGCGACTCCCGTGCACTTGCCGGCCGGCGTGAGATCGAGCGGCGGATCGAATGTGAAGACGTTGCCGTCGCTGCCGCTGGCGGGCGTCGCACTGAGCTCTTGGAAGGCCTGGATGAGGGCCGCCGCATTGGCGACGTTGGTGGGATGGCGCGTCGGCGTCGCCTCCGGCCGCGGGACGAGCAGGACGTACTGCGCGAGCGCTGTGGGGGGGACGCAGTCCGGGAGGCGAGGATCCGCGAGCCCGAAGCAGATCGCGACGCGGAAGTGGCACTCGCCGTTGACGAGGCCGTCGACATCGCAGCTCGGATCGCCGTCAACGCAACGCTGGGCATAGGACGGCAGCGCGCCGGCCCCGAGCGGCGGGTTGTTCTGTGGATTCACGAGCGCCCATTCAGCGACGCAGTTGGCGAGTTGTCCGCTGCCGGGAATGAGCAACTCGAATTGACAGTCGTGCGAGCACCCGTCGCCGTCCACGGTGTCGCCGAAGTCGCACTGCTCGCCGGGCTCAACGACTCCGTTCCCGCAACCAATGAAAGGCGGCGGCGTCGGCGTGGGACTCGGAGTCTCGGTTGCGGTCGGCGAAGGAGTTTCAGAAGCACTCGGGGTCGGGGTAACGGTGGATGACGCACTCGGGGTCGCGCTGTCGGTCGGCGTCGCGCTCGGGGTCGCGGTCGGGGTCGCGGTCGACGTCACGGTTGGGGTCGCGGTCGGCGTCACGGTCGGGGTGGCGGTCGGCGTGGGGGTCGGTGTCGGTTCGGCGCAGAAGGGATCGTCATCGAGCGCGATGCCGAAGCGACCGAGCTCGTCGTCGACGAGGGGGAGGGCGCGGCGGACAATCGCCGTCGCCGCGCACCCGTAGGCGCGCGCCACGCAACTCGCGATCGCGGAGATATCGCCGAGCGGGTCGATGCCGAGATCGGCGCAGCGTGCGGCGACGGCGTCGAACCCGACGCCGTCGGGGCCGAACAGCGCCGAGGGAGCGAGCGCTCTGCAGGCACGGTCGACGCTCGTCGCGAGCTTCGCGGCGCTGCTGCTCGAGCCGGTTGCGAGCTTGGCGAGTCCGGCCTGGCAGTGCGCCGCGATCTTCGCGCAGGCGGTCAGCGGGCGTCCGCTCAGGCGGCACTTCAGCAAACCGTCGACGCATTGACGGGCAGTCGCGAGCCGCTGAAGGAAAAGCTTCCGGCCCGCGGCCGTGGTCCCCTTCTGGCAGCGCAGCGCGAGCTTTGCCTGCGCGGGATCGGCGAGGCCCCCCACATCGCCGGCGGGTGGCGGTACGCACGCCGCGGATATTTCACTATCGATGACCGACGGCAGGAGATCGCCGATTCTCGGCAGGGCAATCGCGAGCGCGCGTTCGGCGCGGCAGGCACCCGAAAACTGCACGCAGCTGGCGATGGCACCGAGCGAGGTGAGCGAAAGGTTGGCGTCCCGCTGGCAGCTGGAATTTATCGTCTGGAACGCGAGCACCGACGGTGCCAGCAGCAGTGCCAACGGGACCCGCGGCGGCTCACCGCCGCACGCCGTGGTGAGCGTCATGGTGAATTTGCTCCGCGCCTTGTCGAGCGTGGCGAACTTGGCGGCGCAGCGTGCCTGTGCAGCGGCGATGCAGGCGTCGCGCGCGACGCCCGCGGCCTGCGATTGGACGCACGTGAACGCGTCGAGACTGCAGCGCTCGACGGTGGTGACGTCGGCGGTGATGAGCGTCGTCGAGGCTTGACCGAGAGCGCGCTCGCAGGCGAGCACAGGCTTCGGCTGCACCAGGGGAAGAGCCGGGGTGGCGGTTGTGGTTGGAGTAGGCGTGCGGCCGGCGGGAGTCTGCGTTGGGCTCGCCGTCAGCGTCGGACTGGCGGTGCGTGTGGGCGTCGGCGTCACGCTCGTGGCCGTCGGGGCTGCGGTCGGCGTCGGCGTGGCCGTGGGGCAGGTGAACGCCGAGCACGTCGCATTGCAGCAGGCCCCATCGGCGGCCGCACCGTTGTCGCACGCCTCACCCTGTTGCCGGATGCCGTCGCCGCAGACCGGGCACACGGGGTAGAGCAACGAGGTTGTGGTCACCGTGTCGGTACGGCTTGGGTTGAAGGCGACGCCGCCTGCGATCACCGGTGGAGTGGCGTAGGTGAGGAAGACCGCGCCGTTGGGCAGCGCCGAGACCTGGCTGTTCGCGCCGATCGAGATCGTCCCCGGCGCGGCGATGTCGATCCGTGCGCCGCCGAACAGTGCGCTGCCGTTGGCGTTGAAGGTGAGCTGCGGCTGTATCGTGATATTGCAGCCGGAGTAGAGTTGATCCGAGGCGGCGCCGCTCGTTCCTGCGTGCCCGTCGACCCTTGCGGCCACGGTGAGTGTTCCGAATGACGCGTCACCGGCACGAAGGTTGATCGATCCACCGTCGCCGAGCGTCGTGTCGGCGTTGGCGAGGAGGGCGGTATTGATCGCGAGATCGCCGCCGGCGACGATGCTGATGTCGCCACCGTTCGCGGCGGTGCAGTCGACGGGACCCGACACCGTGCCGTTCCTGCCGGCGACGATGTCGAGCTCACCACCGTCGCTGTCGGTTCCGCTCGTCGCGAGCGTGATCGGGCCGGTGATGGTGAGGTCGCCGTCCAGCGGGCCGATGGTGTTCGCCGCTCCGTCGCTGCTGTCTACCGAGAGCGTGCCACTCGAGCCGTCGGGGACGCCGCCGATCGCGCGAATGGCGCCCGAGATCGCGATCGGGCCAAACGCCGAGAGCGCGATGTCGGCGCCGTCGTAGCCCGAGTCGATGTCACTTCCGCCGTCCCCCAGGAGCGTCGACGTGATGGTGAGCGCGCCGCCGATCTTGACGCCGCCGAGCGCGTCGACACCGGCGCGTACGGAGATACTGCCGCCGTTGCCGCCGTTGATGCTCGCGACGTTGATCGGCTGCGCGATGGTGATGTCGTCGCCCGCAGCCAGGAGGACGGCGCCGCCGTCGTTGACACCGCCGGACGTATCGATGTCGTTCAAGATATCGATGTTCGTGCCCGCCACGTAGAAGACCCCGCCGCCGCCGCCGCCATTGCCGCCGGCCGCAAAGACCTCGCCGCCCTGACGAATGGCGGTGCCGGCGCTGAGACTGATCGTGCCGGCCGTGGCGGTCGTCTGGTTGCCATTGGCGACGAGCGGGATCGTCGCCGGGAGATCGATCTTGCCGGCGGCGGTGAGGCGCATGATCCCTGCGGGGTTTCCGGTCACCTCGACACGGCCGGTGATCACGATGTCGCCCGGGTGGGCCGTCGTCCCGTCACCGGTCGCCGTCAGGGTAATCGTCCCGCCACGC
The DNA here is from genome assembly GCA_016200545.1 of Deltaproteobacteria bacterium. GTDB lineage: Bacteria > Desulfobacterota > Binatia > UTPRO1 > UTPRO1 > DP-19. The sequence continues at coordinate 41,601 of JACQEO010000047.1, forward strand.
TGAACCGTATCCGTACGGGCGTTCATTCGGCTCTGCACCGTGATCGTGCGGGCCTTGATCGTCAGGGAGGCGCTGTTGACGTCGAACTGACCTGCGAAGACGACGTCACGGTTTCCGAAGTCGAGATCGCAGCCGTCTGTCGCCGTGAAGTCCGAAACCACGTTGCACGTGCCGGATGGGGTCGTGCACACCAGGGCGGTGTTCGACGTGCTCGCCCCGGGTGTGGACGGATCGGCACACACGATCGCGATCGCGTGCGCCGAACCTGCGATCACGAGGGAGCCAAACACGCCGCCGAGAGCCAGCGCCAGCGCAACACGACGAATCGACGGCACCATGTCTCGGTCAAGATACGTGTCATGTGAGATGCTACGCAACAGGCCTTTTCACCTCGCAACGCTGTTCTGGCGCCGCCGACGCGTCCTCACCCAGGCGCCGCGCGACTTCGCATAGCGTGTGACCAGGCAGCCGCGTGCGCCGCCGCCCGCGAGGCCAGCGGGAACCCGGTGGATTCCGCTTCACGTAACGCGCGTCACGCGCCGTTCACCGAGGAATGGACAATGCGCGGCGCAACCGTGCACGGCACGGAGCGAAAGCGGCGCCGACGAGAGACGCGCGGCGGACGCAGGGTCTCAAGTTTTCCCGAGCGCTCGACGATAGATTCCGCAAGCGGAACGACGCGCGCATCGGGCGGGGTGGCCCCGCTCGCGCTCGTCCGCGAATAACGAGGCCCGAACACGGACGGACGGGACCGACAACCAGGGAGGATCTATGGCTATCACCATCAACACCAACGTCGCGTCGCTGACGGCGCAGCGACACCTCGGCGACACGACGGCGTCGCTCCAAAGGTCGATCGAGCGGTTGTCGTCTGGTCTCCGCATCAACTCCGCGGCCGATGACGCCGCCGGCCTCGCGATCGCCGACAAGCTGCGCGCCGACACGCGCATTGCCAACCAGGCGATCCGCAACGCCAACGACGGCATCAGCGCCCTCAGCATCGGCGAGCAGTCGCTCGGCAAGACCGGCGACATCCTCGCGCGTCTCGGCGAGGTCGCCTCTGAGGCGGCATCGGGCCTGATCAGCGACGTCCAGCGCAGCGCCATCCAGGAAGAGTTCGGCGCCCTCGTGTCCGAGATCGACCGCATCTCGAACACCACCACGTTCAACGGTGTGAATCTGCTCTCCGGCGGAACCAGCGTATCCCTCCAGATCGGCCTCGACGGTAGCGTCGACAGCCGCATCGGGTTCACGACCATCGACGGCTCGTCGAGCGGTATCGGTCTCTCGAGCGTCTCCGTGTCGACGTCGGCGGCGGCGCAGTCCGCGCTCGGCGCCATCACCTCGGCGATCGCCACCGTCGCACAGAAGCGCGGTACGCTCGGTTCGATCGAGAGCCGGCTCAACACTGCGATCAGTAACCTGCAGGTGGCAGCCCAGAACTTCTCGGCCGCCGAGTCGCGCATTCGTGACGTGGACGTCGCCGTCGAGACGGCGAACCTCACGCGCGCGAATATTCTGCAACAGGCCGGCGTCGCCGTCCTCGCGCAGGCGAATCAGCAGCCGGCACTCGCACTGACGCTGCTGCGGTAGAGCGCATGCATGGGATGGCGGGACGGGCGCGTAGCCCGTCCCGCCACGAACAGCGAGGCAGTCCATGAGCATCGGCAACGGGCCTACCGCACCGCTTGCGGCGGTGCACGGCGTCGTCGACACCAGCCCAAGGGAAGGGTCGGGAGGATCGTCGCCCCGGCCGCCGCACCCGCCCGCCGAAAAAACGGCCGGCGCGGCGCCCGCGGAGGTGGAGCTGCCGGGTCCGAAGCACGTGCAGTTGCCGGAGTTTCCGAACTACGAGCTGTCATTCCGGCTCGACAAGGAGCGTGGTCGGGTGGTGGTCCAGGTGATCGATTCGAAGACGGGAACGGTCGTGCGTACGGTGCCGCCGGAGGATCTCGGCCGCGCGTTGCGCCGCCTGCCCGACGGACGCGGCGTGCTTCTCGACCAAGAGGGCTGAAGCGGAATGGCGACGATCAACGTCGGTGGTCTCGCGACCGGTCTCGACACCAACAAGATCATCACCCAGTTGGTGGCGCTCGAGCGCGCCCCGATGGACATCTTGCAGACGCAGCGCGATGCCGTCGCGGCACACCAGACGGCGCTGCAAACCTTCAACTCCAAGGTCCTCGCGTTTCTCACCGCGGTCGATGCGGTCCGGAACGGCGACGACGTGCTCGCGCGCACCGCGACCTCGAGCAATCCCAGCGTGTTGACCGCGACGGCGGGCTCCGGCGCCTCGACGGGAACGACGACCCTTACCGTACTCGACCTGGCGCGGAACGCGATCGCCACCTCCGCCAACGGGCTCGCGAGCGCGACCGCGACCGTTGCGACCGGCAGCGGCAACTTCGTGTTCCACGTCGGCAGCGGCCACGATCAGACGGTCGCCGTCGACGGCACGACGACGCTCCAAGGCCTCGCCACTGCGATCAATGGGAAGGACGCCGGGGTCACCGCCTCGGTCGTGAACGTCGGTACGACGGCCAGCCCCGACTTCCGGTTGCGTATCGCCTCCAAGGACACCGGCTCCTCCAACGACCTCACGATCGTCACCGACGACACGACACTCGCTGTCGCGGTGACGCAGCCGGCGACGAACGCGAGCTTCAACGTGACCGGCTTCACGGATCCGCTCACACGCGAGCACAACACCTTCGACGACGTGATTCCGGGCGTGACGCTGTCGCTCGCCGGGAACGGAGGCCCGGTGACGGTCTCGGTCGGGACTGATGTCCAGGGCGTGACCAAGAACGTCCAGACCGTGGTGAACGCCTTCAACGACATCGTCGCCTTCGTCGCCAGTCAGAGCCAAGTGACGCAGGACGCGTCCGCGAGCGATCACCGCGTGACGGCGGGACCGCTGGCGTTCGACAGCACGGTGCGCACGGTCCTCGCGAGCTTGCACGGGATGATCTCGAGCGCAGTCTCCGGATTGCAGGGTGGTGTGACGCTGCTCGCGCAGGTGGGAATCACCACCCAGCGCGACGGGACGCTCGCCTTCGACACCGGGAAGCTCGCGACGGCACTCACCGCCGACGCGGGTGCGGTATCGTCGCTGTTCGGTGGTGGTGGCGCGGTGGGGGGCGTCGCCGATCGGTTGCACGACTATCTGACGGGGCTCACGCAATCGGGGGGGCTGATCGCCATCAACGCGAAGAGCATCAGCGACCAGATCGCCGGGATCGACGATCAGCTCGCGGCCGGTCAGCGTCATCTCGACGACTTCCAGAGCAATCTACGCACGACGTTCACCAACCTGGAAGTGCTCGTGAGCAATTTACAGACACAGAGCGGCTACATCACTGCGCTCACCAACGCCCTCGGAGGGACATCCAAATCATGATGGCAGCACACTCGACCGCGGAGCGATATCAAGAGGCGCAGGTCGCGACCGCCGACCGTGGCCGCCTTCTCCTCTTGATGTTCGACGGCGGTCTCACGTTCCTGGGGCAAGCGCGTGCCGGGCTCGACGCCGGCGACATCAGTAGGTTCGCCCATCATCTGGGACGCGCCCAGGCGATCATCGCCGAGCTGCTGCACACGCTCGATCACCGCGCGGGTGGCACGATCGCGAGAGACCTCGAGCGATTGTATCAGTTCATGCTGGAGCATCTCCTCGAGGCGAATCGTCGGAAGAGCGTAGGTCACGTGGATCAAGTGACGCGTCTCCTCGACGTCATCGCCGGGGCCTATCGCGAGATCCTGCAGCAGCGCGTTTCCGTGGTCGATGCGGCCTGAACCAGCTCCTGCGGCGGCACCACCCTCGGTGCAGTGCGCGCGCGCGGCGTACGCGCTCCATAGCGAGCTCCGCGACGTCTACGACGCGCTCGAGGAGCACCTCGCGGCCGCGCGCTGGGAGGCGGCGGCGGCGCTCGCGGCGCGCCGACAAGCGATCGAGCTGGCGCTGCGTCCACTGGCCGCCGTGCGGCAGGCGCTGTCGACGCCCGAGGAGGTCGCGCCGTGGATCGCGGTCGACGCGATGGCGAGGGATCTGAACGCGCGCCGAACGGACGCGCTCCGTCTCGCCGGCGTGGCGCGCGATGCCGTCGGCGCAGAGCTCGTCCGCCTGCACGGCACCCGCACCAACGCCGCGCACTATCGCGACGCGACGCCGGCGATCCCGATCTTCGCGTCCCGTCGTGCGTAGGCGATCATTCCCGACGCACCAGTGAGACGGGTGCGGATGCGAGCGTCAATTCGCTGACGGTCTTCGCCCCACGGCACAGATTTCCGGCATCGCCACCCGGCGGTCGCGGCGCGCCGCACACATCTTCGCGCACGTAGCCTGGCACCTGTCTTGCTGCTCCCTGCTGCAGGAAGCGGGGCGGGGGGAGAGTGGGGATCTGAGCTGCCACCTCGCGGTACGCCGCGAGGTGGCGGCGCACGTGGGGGGGGCGGCATGACCAGCGGATCGGGCGCGGCTACGGCATCGTCGGTCGCCAAGGCGGCGCAGACGGTTGCGCGGCCCGCGGCATGTGCGGCGCCGCCGGACGCGCTCGAGGACGCGGCGCGGGCGCGCGCCGCAGGCGCATGGGAGGACGTGCTCCAGCATGCCGAGCGCGCCGCCGTCGGCGGCGCCGATCATGCGGTGGTGACCGAGCTCCGCGCGCTCGCGCTCACGCACCTGCGGCGGCTCGATGACGCCGAGGCGCAATTCGCCGCGCTCCTCGCATCGACCACGCATTGCCGTCGCGCGCAGGCTGGGCTCGGCATCATCGCACTCGAACGCGGCGACGACCTCACCGCGCGTGCGTGGCTCGACCGCGCGACGACCGCGGGCGGCGATGCCGACGCGTGGGCGGCGCTCGGGCTTTGTCTCACGCGACTCGCCGCGGTGGAGGAAGCGTGGCGCGCCTACGTCGAGGCGCGCACCCTCGATCCGGCACATCGCGTTGCCCTCCATGGCCTCGTCACACTCGCGAGCCCGCTCGAGCGGCTCGCGGAGCTCGAGACGCATCTGCGCGACTATCTCGTGCACGTCGGCGAGGACGCCGACGTGCGCTTCGCGCTCGCCGGCTGCCTGTACGCCTCCGGACGGTGCGACGAGAGTCGGGCGGTGGTGCGTGAGGTGCTGCGCCAGGCGCCCACCCATGCCCTGGCACAGGCGCTGGAGCACGAGCTCGCTTCGTGACACTCCGCGAGGAGAACCAACGGGTACTCGCGGTACGTGCCCCCACGCTCGCGGTCGCCATCACGGCCGCGCCCGTTCCGCCCTCACACGTGCTCACGTGGACCGAGGCCGGCGCACCTCTCCTGGCGATCGCCGGCGTTTCACTCCAACATCGCACGGATCCAATGCAGGACGGGGTACGCTGGGCACGCCGCGCGGCGGAGCGCCTCGCCGCCGCGGGCGCGACGCGTGCCGTCGTCGTCGGCCTCGGCCTCGGCTATCACGTGGAGGCGCTCGCGGCGCGCTTCACCGGCACCATCGTCGTCGTCGAGCCCGACCTCGCGGTATGGCGATTGGCGCTCGCGAACCGCGATATCGCGTCGCTGCTCGCGCGTATCGATATCGTCACCAGCGCCGACGGCGACGCCGCCGACGGTTCGACGGCGGGCACGACGGTCACGAGCGAGCGTACGCGTGTCCTCGGCTACGGGCCGTCGCTGCTCGTGCCGACCGGCGTCTACCGGCAGGCGCTGACCACCTGGCAGGCGTCGGCGACGCGCCTCGGCGTGCGCATGAAGATTCTCGTCGTCTCACCGATCTACGGGGGGTCGTGGCCGATCGCCGGCTATGCGGCGCGAGCGCTCGGAGCGCTCGGACACGAGACGCACCTCCTCGACCTGAGTCCGTTTCACGAGGGCTTTCGCGCGCTCGAGCGCTTCGGCGCCCGCCGCGTACGCCGCCGCGCGCTCGAGAGCCGCTACTGTGACACGCTCGGCGCCGGCGTCGTCGCCGCCGTCGAGGCGATCCAGCCCGACATCGTGCTGGCGCTGGCGCAGGCGCCGCTCGGCGTCGCGGCGCTCGACGAGATCGGCGCGAGTGGCGCCCTGCGCGTGCTGTGGTTCGTCGAAGACTTCCGTGTGCTCACATACTGGCGCGAGGTTGCGTCGCACTACGACTACGTCTTCACCATCCAGGACGGGGAGTGCCTCGACGCCATCGGCGGCGTGACCGACGCCTGCCTCGAGTACCTGCCATGCGGCTTCGATCCCGAGATTCATCGTCCGGTAAGCCTCGGCGCCGACGAGCGCGCCGCGTACGGCAGCGAGGTGGCGTTCGTCGGGGCCGGCTACCGCAACCGCCGACTCGCCTTCCGGCGCTTCCTGGACGCCGATTTCCGCATCTGGGGTAGTGACTGGGAGGGCGCCGGGGACCTCGCGCGCGTCATTCAACGCGGCGGCGCCCGTATCACGACCGAAGAGTCGGTGCGTATCTTCAACGCCGTCGATGTGAATCTCAACCTGCACTCGTCCACGTACCACGACGGCGTTGACCCGCGCGGCGACTTCGTGAACCCACGTACGTTCGAGCTCGCGGGCTGCGGTGCCTTTCAGGTGGTCGACCGGCGGACGCTCCTGCCGCCGCTCTTCGACCAGCGCGAGCTCGCGATCGCACACAGCGTCGCCGAGATGCGGGAGCTCACCCGATATTATCTCGCGCACCCCGAGGAACGCATCCCGATGGCGGGCCGCGCGCGTCGGCACGCGCTCGCCGAGCACACGTACCGTCATCGCCTCGCGCGTCTCCTCGGTACCGTACTCAGTCGCGAGCAGGATCGCCTGCTGGCGCGGCCGCGCGTCGCGACCGTCGGTGACGTCGTGCGCGAGGACGGGGAGAGCGCGCTCGGGCGATTTCTCGCGCGCTTCGATCCCGCGACGCCGCTGACACTCGAGCGCCTCGTCGGCAGCATCGTCGAGCACGAAGGACCACTCGAGGAGCCGGAAGCGATCTTCCTCTTCCTGCATCAGTTCGACGAGATGTACCTGCGGGAGTACCGCGCATGAGCGCGCAGCGCATCTTGATCGTCAATCTGACGCGCTTCGGCGACCTCCTGCAGACCTCTCCGGCGGTGGCGACGCTGCGCGTACACCACCCCGGGGCGACGGTGACGTTGCTCGCCGAGCGCAACTTCGCCGACGTCTGCGACGACATTCCCGGTATCGATCGGGTCGTGCGCGTCGACCTCGATCGGCTCGGCGGCCTCATGCTACGCGGCGGCCCGGCACTTCTCGACGGCTATCGTTCCGTCGAGGCGTTGCTCGGCGAGTTGCGCGCCGCGCACTACGACTTGGCGCTCAACTTCTCGAGCTCACGGATGACGGCGGTCTTCATGGGCCTCCTCGGCATCGACAACGTGCGCGGCTGGTCGATGACGAGCGACGGGTTCCGCGTCATTCACCATCCGTGGGCGCGCCTGTTCGCGACGATGTGTCTCAACCGTCGCGTCGCGGTCTTCAACCTCGTCGACTACTACCGCTCGATGGCGGGCGGCGGAGGAGGGGTGCAGCCGCTGCGCTACACGGTGGCGCCGGCGGCGGCGACGGCGGTGGCGGAACTTCTCGCCGCCGAAGCGGTGGGCGCCGACACGCCGCTCGTGGGCCTGCAGCTCGGCGCCAGCCGCGAGATCCGCCAGTGGCCCGCGGCGGCGTTCGCGGCGCTCGGACGCGAGCTCGTCGCCGGCGGGCGTCGCGTCGTCCTCGTCGGCGGCCGCGGCGACCGTGCGCTCGCCGCGGCGGTGGCCGCGGAGGTCGGCGACGGCGTCGTCGACACCTGCGGTCAGACCGGGATCGCCGAGCTCGGCGCTCTCCTCCAACGTCTCGACGTGTTGGTGAGCGGAGATACCGGGCCGATGCACATGGCGGTCGCCGTCGGCACGCCGGTCGTCGGGCTCTTCTTCGGTCCCGCGTCGCCGTTCGATACCGGTCCGTACGCTCCCGACGACGTGCTGCTGCATGCCAACGCGCCGTGCGCGCCCTGCGATCACAACGTCACCTGCCTGCAGCCGTTCTGTCGCACGGAGATCGCTCCGCAGACGGTCGCCGCCGTGGTCGCGGCGCGCCTCGCCGAGAACTGGCCGGCCCTCGCGCGCATCGCGCGCGCGACGTCGAGCGCGCGACTCTACCGCACCGCCTTCGACCACGCCGGCTTCTACCGCTGCGACGTGCTCGGGGAGGTCGCGCCGCGACCCGAGGACGAGCTGCGGCGGGCGTATCGCGCCACCTGGCTCACGCTCCTCAGCGGTGTCGCGCTCCCGGCGCCGCTGCCGAGCACGATCGACGTCGCGCCGTTCGCCGTCCTCGCGCATCTCGCCCGCGAGGGCGAGACGGTGGCGACACGGTTGCGCGGCGTCGCGCTGACGGCGGCGCCGATCGACGAGATCGCGCGCCTCGGACGCGAACTCGACGTGCTCGATCGAACGCTCCTCGAGCACGGCGGTGCCCATCCCGACACCGCCGTGCTGACGCAGATGTTCAAGTTCGGGAAAGAGAACCTCGAGGGCGACGACGTCGCAACGCTCGCGGACGAGACGCGCGCCCTCTACCACGAGCTCGCCCGCGGAGCCGATTGCATGGCGGCGCTGCTTGGCGACGCCGGAATCAAGGGGGACACGCACCATGCACGTCTTCATCAATGAGCGCGAAGTAGGCGCGGTGGAAGCCGCGGGCGCGACCGTCGGAGAGATGGTCGAGGCGCTCGGCGTTCACGTCGATCCGAACGAGATCGTCACCGGCGTCGAGCTCGACGGCGTCATGTTCAGCGCCGGGGAGGAGCACCGCTACGCGCGGCGGGCGGCGGTGAACGTCGAGCGGCTGGTCCTCGAAACCGCGACGCCGGCGACCTTCGCCCTGCGCATGCGACGCGAGCTGGCGAGCGCGGTCGCCGTGATCGCCACGAAGGTGGAGCTGGTGGTGTCCCGCTTCGGGGCCGGCGACGATCACGACGCGAACGCGCTGCTGGCCGCCCTCCTCGAGGAGCTGCGCTTGGCGCTCGTCCTCGAACAGCAAGTGGCGACGCTCGACGGCGCCGTGATCCCCGCGGCGGTCGAACCGATCGTGGCTGTCGCGCCGGCGCTCCTCGCCGCGCAGGAGCGGCGCGGCTGGGACGAGCTGGCGCGCCTTCTCGGCGGGCGGCTCGCGCCGGCGTTGCGTGCCTGGAGCGAAGCGGAGGCCGCCCTCGCGACGGCGGGCGCCGGCGTGCCGGTTTCGTCAAGCTTCTGACGGTCGAGCCGGCTCGCCCGGCCAAATCCATGGCCGGCCTCGGCGGCGGCGGCGAAATTTCGTCGCGATTTCGACCCGGGACCGTGCGACGCACACGGCACAGGCGTTGCTCGATGGGCAAAAATTTCCCGGTATGCGGAATCCGCGACAGATAGCGCTCCTCGCCGCCGTGCTCCTCGCGGTTCCCGAGAGTCGGGCGCGCGCCGAGGCGCTCTTCGCCTCGCCGCCGCACTTCCTGACGCTGCGTGATCGCGAGCAGATCGTGTTCTTCATCAACGAGCCCGTCGTCGGCGCGCTCGCCTCGCGCAGCGCCGCCGACACCGTCGACGTGGTGGTGCCGCGCGCGATCGTCGATCCGACGCTGCGCGGGACGACGTTCCGCGGCGACGAGAGCGGCGTCGGCGCAGGGACGAGGGTCGCGCTCGCGCCCGGGATGCGCGGCAATGCCGCGATCCGGATCACCACCAGCGCTGAGCCCGGCGGCGTGCACGCGTACTCGGAGGACGACCCGCCGCGTCTCATCGTGGATCTACTCGTGGCCGCGGTGCAGCCGACGCCGGCACGCACGGCGATGCCGGCCGCGAGGGCGAGGGCGACGGCGGCGTCGGTCGCACGGTCGCCACGGCCGACCAGATCACCGGCGCCGACGGCGGCCCTTCCGACCCCGCGACCGACCGCCTCGGCGCACGTGCCGTCGCCGGTGCCGACCGCCGAAGGGCACCTCGGCACACTGCGCTCGACACTGGTGCTCGCCGCCGCTCCCGACGCGCCGGCCGCCGAGATGTTCCCGTGCGCCTGGCAGCGTGTCGGCGGCGTTGCCTTCTGCGCACCCGATCCCGACGCGTACGCGGGGAACAACGAGTTCGCGTCGCTCGCGAACGCGCTCGCGAAGAACGCCGACGCCGCGGCGTTACCGCCCGCGTCGGCCAGCGACGAGCCTGCGGCACTCTACCTCGCCGCCGATCGCGAGCTCGTGATCCGGGCGGCGAGCGGACGATTGCTGCCGGCGATCGACCTCTATCGCCGGGCGGTGCGCCGTGCGCCCGGGTTCTTCGACGCGCCGCGAGCGCGGCTCAACGTCGCGCTCGCCTACCGCACGCTCGGCTTCGACGCCGAGCTGCAGAGTGTCGCGCGGGCGGCGGGCACGGATCCGACGCGTGCGGTGCTCGACGCGCTCGTCGGCGACCTCGCGCGCGAGCACGGCGCGACCGACCGCGCGCGTGACGCGTATGCGCGCGCGGCGGGTGATGGCGGCGCCGGCGCGTGTCTCGCGGCGCGCGGCCGCGCGGCGCTCTTGCTCGCAAGCGACCCGCCGGGAGACGCCTCCGCAGAAGTGATGCGCTTGCCGAATCTCTGTCCAGCGGCGCTGCTCGCGGACCCCGAGACCATCCGCGTCCAGGCACGACAGGAACTCGCCAGTGGCGACCCGCGACGCGCGCGCGCAATGCTCGAGGGGCTGCGACGCGCGCCGGGCTCCGGTCAGGAAGGGATCGTCCTCGAGGACGTGGCGACGGCGGCGATCGCGGTCGGCGAGCAGGCGACGGCACGCGACGCGTACACGCAACTCGCCTCCGGTCGCTTCGGCGCCCGCCTCGCGACCCGCGGTACGCTCGGCCTCGCGCGCCTCGACGCCGCCGGCGGAGACGTCGACGCCGGCTTCCGCCGGCTCGGCACGCTGGCGCCGGAAGCCGGGTTCGATGAGCGCCGCCGCTTCGCGCGCGACGCGCTGGCGCACGCGCTCACACGCGGCGCCGCGGCGGAGGCGGTTGCGATCGTTGTCGAGCAGGGGCTCGCGCCCTCGGCGCTCACGCCCGAGGAGCAGATTCTCTTGGCGCGGAGCTATCGCTCGGTCGGCTTGACCGTCGAAGCAGAGGCGCTGCTACGCCGCCTCGGCGAGGCGCTCGGCACGTCGGCGCCGGACGCGCTCTGGGAGGAACGCGGCAACGCGGCGCTCGCCAGCGCCGCGGCACCGCAAGCCTTGGCGGTCGCGGACGATTGGTTGCGTACGCGCGGGACCGCCGCGCCGGCGGCGGCGCTCGCGCTGCGCGCACGCGCCCTCGCGACGCTCGGGCAGAGCACCGTGGCCGCACAGAGCGTGAGCGAGGCGGCGGCGACGCTCGATCCCGTTGCGGCGCGCGCGCTTCGTCTCGACGTGGCCGCCCAGGTACGCGTTGCCGACCCCGCGCTCGCGGCGCGTCTGGTGCGGGCGGCGCTTGCCGATGACCGTGCTCCGGCGCTCGCCGCGCGCGAGGCTGCGGCGGCGCTCCGTACCCTCGCCGAGGCGGCGGAGGCGAGCGGTGAGGATGCCGCGGCGCTCGCCGCCTATAGTGAGCTCACCAGCCGCTATCCGGATCAGCCGAGCGCCGCCGGCGCGACCTACCGGATGGCGCGCCTCCGGGCCGGCGACGGCGGCCGGGCGGCCCTCGCCGCATACGCCGACGTGGCGCGCAGCCGCGACGCCCTGGAGCGTCGCGTCGGCACCGCGGCGCAAGACTACGAGACGATCGTGCGCCCGTTCGAGAACCGCCGGGAGGAACCGTGAGCCGCGGGAGCGCCGAGGCGCTGGTGCGCGGGCCGAGTGCGCACCAGCTCGCGGAATTGCACGCCGCGTTCCGCGTCTTCACCGAGGCGACGGCGAGCCTCGAGCAGCAGTACCGGGATCTCCAGGCGCACGCGGACGCGCTCCGCCGCGAGCTCGAAGAGAAGAAGCGGGCGCTCGATGCCAGCATCGCGCGTCAGCGCTGCCTCGAGACGCAGGCACTCCGCCACGGGCGACTCGCCGCGATGGGGGAGATGGCGGCGACCTTGGCGCACGAGGTGCGCAATCCGCTCGGTGCCATGGAGCTCTGCAGCAAGCTCCTTGCCGACGAGGTGCGCGCGCAGCCGTCGGCTCTGCGCTTGGCCGAACAGGTCGCGAGCGGCGTCGCCGATTTGAACCATTTGGTGACGAACATCCTCGACTACACGCGCCTCCCGGAACCGTGTCTGGCGACGACGGCACTCGACGCGCTCGTCGACGAGGTTTTGGCGGTGGCGGCGCCGGCGCTCGGCGCCGGCGTAGGCATCGCGCGCCGCGGCGCGCGCGGTGTCACCTGGCCGGTCGACCGCGGCCTCCTCGTCCAGGCACTTCTGAACCTGGTGCGGAACGCCGGCGAGGCCATGGCCGGCGCGGGCACGCTCGCCGTCGCCCTCGAGCCGTCGACGCGCTGGCTGCGCATCATCGTCGCCGACGACGGCCCGGGAATCTCGGCCGCCAACGCCGAGAGCATCTTCGCGCCGTTTTTTACCACGAAGGAGCGCGGAACCGGGCTCGGCCTCGCGGTCGCGCGCGCCGCGGTCGCCGCCCACGGCGGCACGCTCGCGCTGCGCCCGTGCGCGGGCGGCGCGACCTTCGTCCTGACGCTACCGCAGGCGGGGCAGACCGCCCCTGACGAGGAGTGATCATGCCACAGACGGAACGCATCTTGGTGGTGGACGACGAGAGCGGCATGCGCATCGGGCTCACCGAAACGCTCGAGCGCGGCGGCTTTGCGGTGACCGCGGTCGACGGCGGCGCGGCGGCGCTGGCGGCGCTCGAGCGCGGTGGCTACGTGCTCGTGCTCTGCGACATGCGCATGCCGAGCATGGGCGGAGGCGATCTTCTCGTCGCCGTCCAGGCGCGCCATCCCGGCCTGCCGATGGTGATGATGACCGCCTACGGGACGGTCGAGGACGCGGTGGCGGCGATGAAGGCCGGTGCGCGCGACTTTCTGACCAAGCCGTTCTCGCCGCACGATCTCCTGCATCTGGTGCGCGGCATCTTGCGCGACGCGCGCGAGCGCGCGCCGGAACCGGACGGGCGCGGCGGGGCTCTGCACCGCCAGCTGATCACGCGCTCGCCGGCGATGCGCCGCGTTCTCGCGATCGCCGAGGGCGTCGCGGCGAGCCGCGCGCCGGTGCTGATCCAGGGCGAGAGCGGAACCGGGAAGGAATTGCTCGCACGCCACATCCACGCCAGCGGCCCGCGGCGCCAGCAGGCGTTCGTCGCCGTCAACTGCGCGGCGCTGCCGCGGGAGCTCCTCGAAAGCGAGCTCTTCGGCCACGAGCGTGGGGCGTTCACCGGCGCGATCGCCCGCAAGCTCGGCAAGTTCGAGCTCGCCAACGGCGGCACGATTCTCCTCGACGAGATCAGCGAGCTCGAGCTGCCGCTGCAGGCGAAGCTGCTGCGCGTCCTCCAGGAGCACGAGATCGATCGCGTCGGCGGCACACGGCCGGTGGCGATCGACGCGCGCGTGATCGCGACCGCGAACCGCCCGCTCGGACCGCTCGTCGCCGCGGCCGCGTTCCGGCGCGACCTCTACTACCGGCTGCACGTCATTCCCCTCACGGTCCCGCCGCTGCGCGAGCGCGGCGAGGACGTCGAGGTGCTGATCGACCACTTCTGCGAGCGCTTCCGCGGCGGGCGTGCGCTCACCATCGAGCCGGCGGCGCGCGTATATCTGCGCCGCCACGCCTGGCCGGGCAACGTGCGTGAGCTGGAGCACGTGCTCGAGCGCGCCGCGCTGCTCGCCGCCGGCACGACGATCGCCCTCGGTGACGTCGCGCTCGAGGACGAGCTCACCATGGAGCGTCCCGCCGCCCTCTCCGAAGCTGGCGGCGGCGACTTCGCGGGCCTCACCGTGCACGAAATGGAGCGCCGGCTCATCCTCGACACCCTGCAACGCACCAAGAACAACCGCAGCCACGCCGCCAAGGTGCTCGGCATCAGCGTCCGCACGCTGCGCAACAAGCTCGCCGAGTACCGCACGAACAAGCAGATCGATGCGGCGCTGTGACGGACGGGAGCTGCGCATGCTCGACGGCATTCTGGCACCGGCAAAAGTTGCCGTCAGGCTTTTGACGGTAGGCAGCAAACGCCCGTGGACCACCGAACCGTCGAGCAAATGGCGGCGGGCGTTTTTTCCCCTCGCGGTCGAGCGTTACGTGCGGGGTTCCGTGGAATGCAACTTGCTCGCACTCGCCCGAACCGAAAGGACCCGCCCATGCGAATATTCGGACCGGTCATCCAAGGCCTCGGACAGGCGCTCGATCTTTACCAGACGCGCCACCGAGTGCTCGCCGAGAACATCGCGAACGCCGAGACGCCGGGATATCGCGCCCGCGATCTCGACTTCGGGTCGGCGCTGCAGCGCGCCTTCGACGGCGGCGTCGAGAGCGGTGCGGCGGACGACGCGCAGCCGGTGGTCGACACCCATGCCGCGGTGAAGGTGGACGGCAACTCCGTCGACATCGACACCGAGATGGCGCGGCTCTCGCAGAACGCGCTCAAGATCGTCGCGCTCTCGCAGATCATCGCCAAGAAGTACGCCGGGCTGCGCGCCGTGATCACGGACGGTCGGTCGTAATGGACACCACGACCGCCTTTGCGATCAGCGCCAGCGGCCTGCGCGCCCAACGCCTGCGCATGGACGTCATCGCGGCGAACCTCGCCAACGCCCAGAGCACGCGCACGCCAGGCGGCGGTCCCTATCGCCGCCGCGACGTCGTCCTCGAGGCGTCGCCGCAGAGCGAGAGCTTCGACGACATGCTCGCCCCGGGGGGCGCGCCGAGCGCCGCGGTCCGGGTGGCGCGCGTCGTCGAGGACCGACGCCCGCCGCAGCTCGTCTTCGATCCCGGGCATCCCGACGCTGACCCGAACGGCTACGTCGCGATGCCGAACGTCAACGTCGTCACCGAGATGGTCGACATGATGGCGGCGACGCGCGCCTACGAGGCGAACGTCACGGCGCTGAACGCCACCAAGCGCGTGCTCGAGGCGGCGCTCGAGATCGGACGGGCGTAGGTCATGGACGTCAAGGACATCGTACAGCTTCCGCAGCTCGCCTTCCTGCGCGCGCGCGAGGTGCCCGCAGCCGCGGGCGGCGGCGAGGCGCATCCGTTCGCCGACGTCCTGAAGAGCTCGCTCGACGAGGTGAACACGCTGCAGCAGAAGGCCGATGCGGCAATCACCGCGCTTGCGACCGGTGACAAGATGAGCCTCCACGACACCATGATCGCCATGGAGCAGGCCGACGTCTCGTTTCGCCTGATGATGCAGGTGCGGAACAAGATCGTCGACGCCTACCAAGAGATCATGCGGATCCAGGTCTGACGGCTGATCCATGAACCGGCTGCAAGCGCTCGCCCTGCAGATTCGCGACTTCTTCCTGGCGCTGCCGCCGGCGCGCCGGCTGACGTTCCTCGCCCTCACGGTGGCGGTCGTCTGCGGCACCGGCCTGCTCGCCGTCTGGGTCGAGCGCCCGCAGTATCGCGTCCTCTTCTCGAACCTGAGCGGCACGGACGGTGGCGCCGTGGTGGAGTACCTGAAGAGCGAGAAGATCCCGTATCGCATGGGCGAGGGCGGTGCGACGATCGAGGTCGACGCGGCGCGTGTCTACGAGACCCGTATGGCCCTCGCCGGACGCGGCATCCCGCAAGGCGGCGGCGTCGGCTTCGAGATCTTCGACAAGCAGACGCTCGGCATGACCGACTTCGTCCAACGCCTGAACTACCAGCGGGCGCTGCAGGGCGAGCTGGCGCGGACGATCGGCGAGCTCGCTGCGGTCGAGGCGGCGCGCGTCCACCTGGCGCTGCCGGAGCGGTCGCTGTTCGTCGCCGAGGAGCGTCGCCCCTCGGCCTCGGTGGTGGTGAAGCTCAGACCGGGGCGGGTGCTCAACGAGGACCAGATCGCGGGCATCGTCCACCTGGTCGCCGCCAGCGTCGAGGGGCTGAAGCCGGCGGAGGTGACGGTCGTCGACATCAACGGTCAGGTGCTGACGCACGAGCTCGAGGAGAATGCCGCGGGCCGGCCGGCAGGGCAGAGCCTGCTCGCCTTCCAGCGTGAGCTCGAGCAGGGCTACACCGAGCGCATCGAAAGCATGCTGAGCCGCGTTCTCGGATCCGGTCATGCGCTGGCGCGCGTCACCGCCACCCTCGACCTGGCGCAGGTGGAGAAGACCGAAGAGAGCTACGATCCCGACCGCATCGCGGTGCGGACGGAGAAGCGCTCGCGTGAGAAGAACGTGCAGAGCGCCGCCAGTGGAGCGGTGGGAGTGAACGCGACGCTGACCAACGAGCCCGCGCCGGCGCCCGCCGACGAGGGGCCACGCTCGGAGCGCGAGGACGCCGCCTTGAACTACGAGATCAGCAAGGTGACGAGCCGGCGCATCGAGCAATCGGGCGGCATCCGCAAACTCTCGGTCGCCGTCATGATCGACGGGACCTATCAGGGCGAGGGTGAGGCGCGAACCTTCACGCCGCGACCGTCCGAGGAGATCGACCGCTACAAGGAGCTCATCAAGCGCGCCGTCGGCTTCAACGAGGAGCGCGGCGACCAGATCGAGGTCGCGAGCACGCCGTTCCAGACGCCGCCCTTGCCCGAGGCTCCGGAGGCGCCGACCGTGCTCTCGCGCCTCGGCGCCTGGTCCGACGTGCTGTGGCGTGCTGGCGGCCTGCTCGCGATCGTCGTGATCGCGCTCCTCGTCGTCCGTCCGTTCCTGTTGGCGATGGCGAGCCGGGCGCCGCTGGTGGTGCCGGGCACCACTCTGGCGGCGCAGCGCGCGCTCTCGCAGGGCGGCGGCTCGGAGTCGACGAGCTTTCTCGAGATCGCGCGCCGCAACCCCGAGCAGACCGCACAGGTGATCCGGCAATGGGTAGCGGGAGCCGAGTAGGGCAGGCGGCGCTTGCCGGCGTCGACAAGGCGGCGGTGCTGTTGCTGTCGCTCGGCCCGGAGGCGGCGACGTCGGTCATGCGTCACCTCGGCGAGTCCGAGGTGCGACAGGTCTCGCAAGCGCTCGCGCGTGTGCGCAGCGTCGAGCCCGAGCAGCTCGAGCGCGTGCACGAGGAGTTCGGCCAGCGTTTGCGTGCAAGTGGACTCGTGGTCGACGGCCGCGAGTTCGCGCGCGCGGTGGTGACCAGGGCGCTCGGCGACGGCGGCACGCCGGCACGCAGCGCCATCCTCGCCGAGATCGAGACCCAGGCGGGCGGCGGCGCCGGCCTCGGCGACGCGCTCGCCGGCGTCCCCGCGGCGGGGCTCGCGCGTCTGCTTGCCGGCGAGCATCCGCAGATCGCCGCGCTCGTGCTCGCGAACCTCGCGGCGGCCCAGGCCGGTGAGGTGCTGGCGAGCCTGCCCGAGACGCTGCAGAGCGACCTGGTCGAGCGCCTCGCCCGGCTCGAGAGCGTGCCCGCGGGCCTCGTCGCCGAGGTCGGCAGCGCGCTGCGCGAGCAGGCGCACGCGCTGCTACGCCCGGCCGGCACCGCCTGCGGCGGTCCGCGGGTGGTGGCGGAGCTGATGAACTGCGCCGACAAGACGATCGAGGCACGTGTCTTCGAGGAGATCGAAGCCCGCGACCCCGAGCTCGCCAGCACGATCCGCAACCTCATGTTCACGTTCGAGGACTGCATCAAGCTCGACAACCGCGGTCTGCAGATGCTGCTCAAGGAGGTGGCGCGCGAGGACCTGCTGCTCGCCCTCAAGACGGTGAGCCCAGACCTTTCGGCGAAGATCTTCGCCAACGTGTCGAGCCGTGCCGCCGAGATCCTGCGCGAAGACATGGCGTCGTCGGGGCCGGTGAAGCTGAAGGACGTCGAGGCGGCGCAGCTGAAGATCATCGCCGTCCTGCGTGAGCTCGAGGCCGAGGGCAAGATCGTGGTCGCCGGCAGTGGGAAGGACGATGTCCTCGTATGAGTCGTCGCGCCGCCCGCTGGGCGGCGTCGACTTCGCGCCGCTCGCCGGCCCGCGCGTGAGCGGGACCGTACGCGCGGCAAGCGTCTTTCCGGATTTCGACGCCCGTCGTGCGGCGGAGTCGCCGCCCGCGACCGGCGCGTCGAGCGCCGCCGCCGCGGCCCAGGGCGTGCTCGAGCAGGCGCGCCAGGAGGGCCACGCGGTCGGATTCGCCGCTGGAAAGGTGGCCGCGGAGGCGGAGCTGGCGAACGCGGCGACGGCCTTCGCCGGCGCCGTCGAGGAGGTGGCGCGCTTTCGCGCCGCACTCCTCGATCGCTACGAGCGGGAGCTCCTCGAGCTCGCACTCGGCGTGGCGCGCAAGGTCGTACAGCGCGAGCTCGCCGACCACCCCGAGCACTGGCTCGGCATGATCCGCGAGGCGGTCCTCGCTACGCTCGATCGCGAGACCATCCGCATCCGTGTCGGCACCGTCCTGCATCGCTACCTCCTCGACCACCTGCCGCGGCTGCGCAGCTTGCTCGAGGACGTGAAGGAGCTCGATCTCGTCGAAGACGTCGCGCTCGACGAGACCGGCTGCGTCATCGAGAGCCGCTACGGCGACCTCGATCTCGGCGTCGACGACCAAATGAGCGCGATCCGCGCCGCACTCACCGGCGCCCACGGCGCATGACGGAGCTCGACTTTCGTACCGCCGCCCGCCAACTGCGGCGCGTGAACCCCGTCCGCCTGAGCGGCCGGGTGACGAACGTGCTCGGCCTCGTCATCGAGGGCAACGGCCCGGGGCTGCCGATCGGCGGCGTGTGCTCGATCGAGCGCCGTGACGGCGCCGCCGTGGCGGCGGAGGTGGTGGGTTTCCGCGAGCGCCGCATTCTTCTGATGCCGCTCGGCGACGTCAGCGGACTCGAGCCCGGGAACCGCATCGTCGTCGTCCGCGAGCGCCCGGTGTTCGGCGCCGGCCCGGGGCTTCTCGGCCGCATCCTCGACGGCCTCGGCGCGCCCCTCGACGGTGGGCGGCCGATCGAAGGCGAGCGTGACATTTCACTCTACGGCGCGCCGCTGAACCCGCTGACGCGCGCCCCCATTCGTACGCCACTCGACCTCGGCATCCGCGCCATGAACGCGCTGCTCACTTGTGGCACCGGGCAGCGCCTCGGCATCTTCTCCGGCTCGGGCGTCGGCAAGAGCTCGCTCTTGGGGATGATCGCGCGCGCCACGCGCGCCGAGGTGAACGTGATCGCGCTCATCGGCGAGCGCGGCCGTGAGGTGCGCGAGTTCATCGAGCGCGACCTCGGCCCCGAAGGCCTGGCGCGGTCGGTGGTCGTGGTGGCGACGTCGGACCAGCCGCCCCTGGTACGCATCCGCGGCGCCTTTCTCGCGACCGCGATCGCCGAGTACTTCCGCGACTCCGGCCGGCACGTGATGTTGATGATGGACTCGCTGACGCGTCTCGCGATGGCGCAGCGTGAGGTCGGTCTCTCGGTCGGCGAGCCGCCCTCGGCGCGTGGCTACACGCCCTCGGTGTTCGCGATGCTGCCGCGGCTCGTGGAGCGCGCCGGCGCCACCGAGCACGGCAGTGTGACCGGTCTCTACACCGTCCTCGTCGAGGGCGACGACATGAACGAGCCGGTGGCGGATACGGCACGGAGCCTCCTCGACGGCCACGTCGTCCTCTCGCGGGCGCTCGCGCATCAGGGGCACTATCCCGCGATCGACGTCCTGCGCAGCATCTCGCGGCTCATGGGCGACCTGGCGACCCCGGCGCAGACGGCGCTCGCGCACCGCGTCCGCGGCTGGCTCGCGACCCACCGTGACGCCGAGGATCTGATCAGCATCGGGGCGTATCGCGCCGGCACGAGCGCGCGCATCGACGAGGCGATCGCGAAAATCGACGCCATCAACGCGTTCTTGCGCCAGCCGCTCGGTGAGCGTGTCTCACTCGCCGACAGCGTCGCGGCGCTCACCGCGGTCGCCGGAGGCGCCTGATGGCGACGTCCCCGCGCCTCGCGCGCATGCTGCGGCTGCGCACCCAGCTCCGCACGCTTCGTCAGCACGAGGTCGACACCCTCGCCGCGACGGCGGCGGCGCTCGCCGTACGCCGGCGCGCGCTCGACGAGGAGCGCGAGCGGTGCGCCGCCGAGGAAGCGCACGCGGCGGCCAGCGGCCTGCTCGCGCCGGAGACCTTCCATCTCGGTCGCCGCTACGATGCCGCGCTCGCTACGGAAGAGCGGCGCTGCGGCGCCGAGGCAAAAAAGGTCGGGGAGGCACTCGCGGCCAAACGCGCCGAGCTGCAGGAGGAGCGGCGGGAGGAACGGAAATTCGAGCGGCTGGCGGAGACGCAGCGCCGACGTGCGGCCGAGGTCGAGTCGCACGCGACCGAGGTACTGCTGGACGAGCTCGCAATCGTAGGACACGGCCGCGTACGGCCGAGGAGCGATGCATGACGAACGATGAATCGACGGCGCGCAGCCGGCGGCGCCACTACGGACGCGTCTTGTACATCGGCCTCGCCGTGACGTTGGTCGGCAAGCTGGCGCTCGTCGCCGTACGGTACGCGGGCGGGATCCCGCCCGCCTCGGCGATCGCCGCCGAGACCCGCGGCACGCGCGGTGCCGGTACGGCGACGAAACCGGCCAGCGAGACGATCGGGCGCGGCTCCGCGAGCACCGCCGGCGCGCCGCGCCAGCTCGCGAGTGTCGACCGGCCGGCCGTGGAAGCCGGCGGCAAGCGGCCGGAGGCGCGCGCGCTCGTCGACGCGATCGCCCGCCGGCAAGCGGAGCTCGACGACCGTGAGCGCGGGCTCGCGGCGCGCGAAGAGCGCCTGCGGGTGTTCGAGCAGGACGTCGTCGCCAAGGTCGCGAGCCTCGAGGAGATCGAGAAGCGCCTCCAAGGACGCGCCAAGGCGGCGAGCGCCGCCGTCGACGCGGCCTCCGAGTCGCTCGCGAAGGTGTATGGGGCGATGAAGCCCGCCGACGCCGCACCGATCCTCGAGCGCCTCGACGAGGCGACCGTGCTCAGCATCTTCGGACGCATGAAGGAGAAGCAGATCGGCGAGATCCTCCCGCTGATGACGAAGGACAAGGCGATCGCGCTGACGCACGCCCTCGCGACCAGCGCGCCGCGCTGAGCGGTCCGACACGCGCCGGCGGCGCGCCCGCTTTTCGTTCGCAGGCCGAGTAGGTAGAAGCCTGCGATGCCGAACGCAGCGTTCGACGGCTCGGAGCGCTCGCGCGTGCGCGCCGTCATCTTCGACATGGACGGCGTCCTGATCGACTCCGAGCCGCTGTGGCAGGAGGCCGAGATCGAGGTCTTCGCCTCCGTCGGCGTCGCACTCGATCGGCGACTCTGCCTGCAGACGACCGGCCTCCGCTCCGACGATCTCGTCGCGTACTGGTACGCGCGCCGCCCGTGGACCACGCCGGCGCCCGCCGACGTCGAGGGCGAGCTGCTGCGGGTGGTGAGCGACCTCATCCGCCGGCGCGCGGAGCGCAAGGCGGGACTCACCGACGTGCTGCGCCTACTGACGACGCGCGACGTCCGCGTAGCCCTGGCGTCGTCGTCGCCGTACGCGATCATCACTGCGGTCCTCGAGCGTCTCGCGCTCACCGAGACCTTCGCGTGCGTCCACTCCGCCGAGGAGGAACCGTACGGAAAGCCGCATCCCGGGGTCTATCTGACGACGGCACAGAAGCTCGGCGTCGCTCCCGAGGCGTGCTGTGCCGTCGAAGACTCGCTGAACGGCGTCCTGGCGGCGAAGGCCGCGAAGATGGCGTGCGTCGCCGTTCCCGGTTCCGGGATGGCCGCCGATCCGCGCTTCGTCATCGCCGATCGCGTCGTCCGCTCGCTCACGGAGCTCGACGGCGCTGCCTGGAACTCCCTCGGTACCGCGGAGGCGACCGCGCCGTGAGCGTGCGGTGCCCGTGTGGGTCGCGCGCGGCGGACGTTTTCTTCTCGGCCGAGCGCGCGCGATGATCGAGCTCGACCTCGAGGTGCCGCTCGCCGGCTTCGCGTTGCGCGTCGCGGCGTCCCTCGCGGGCACGTGCACCGCGCTCATGGGGCCGTCGGGTGCGGGCAAGACGTCACTCCTCGAGACGATCGCAGGCCTACGGCCGCGCGCGCGCGGGCGGATCGTCGTCGATGACGAGGTCCTCCTCGACAGCCGGCGCGGCGTGCAGCTGTCCCCCGAGCGGCGCAGGATCGGCTACGTGCCACAGGACGCGGCGCTCTTTCCGCATCTCACCGTCGCTGCCAACATCGTCTTCGGCGCCCGCGCCGGGAGCGCGGCCCCGGCGCGCGCAGTCGCGGCGCTCGAGCTCGGCGCGCTCGCCGGGCGCCATCCGGCATCGCTCTCCGGCGGCGAGCGCCAGCGTGTCGCCCTGGCGCGCGCGCTCGCGATCGAGCCGCGAATCCTCCTCCTCGACGAGCCGCTCGCCGCGCTCGACGTCGAGCTTCGCGAGCGCGTACTGCCCTACCTCCTGCGCATCCGCGACCAGGGCGTCCGCTGTCTCTATGTCACGCACAACCTCGGTGAAGCGCTCGCGCTCGCGGACGAGGCATTGGTGCTCGACGCCGGCCGGGCGGTCGCGTGCGGCGCGCCCGCCGCTTTGCTGGCGATGCCGCGTCTGGCGCACGCGGCGAGCGGCGGCCTCGAGAACGTCCGCCGCGGGCGCATCGAGGCGCACGACAGCGCGGGCGGCGTGACGTGGGTCGCCGTCGGCACACCCCGGGAGCCGGGGGCCAGGCTGGCGTTGCCGCTCGTCGTCGAGCGCGCCGTGGGCGCCGAGGTAATCTGCGTCGTGCGCGCCGAGGACATTCTGATCTCGGCGGCGCCGGTGCACGGTGTCTCGGCGCGCAACGTCTTCGCCGGACGCGTCCTCGAGGTGGTACGCAATGGCTCCGACGTCATTCTGCGTTGCGACACCGGAGAGAGCGCGCGCCCGTGGCTCGTCCGCCTGACGCCGGCGGCCCTCGAGTCGCTCGCGCTCGCCGCCGGGTGCGCGGTCTGGCTGGCGATTAAGAGCCACTCGATCCGTCTCCTCTAGGGCGGCGTCGCTAGGCAGAAGCTTCCGCGCGCGGGCGTTTCCTGCCGATCCGCCGTGGCGGCGCGCCCCACGAACGTCAGTGCCGGTGGCGAGGCCGTCGTGGCACCGTGCTTGCTGCTTCGCGGGCGCAGACATGGGTACCGTACGCGCAACCAGCGATTCGCCCGCGCTTCCGAGCGCGCCGCGCCCCGAGGCCGGCGCGGCGATCGACGCCAAGGGCGAAATGCGCGTGGCCTTCTCGACGACCCTCGCGGCCGTGCACGCGCACGGCGCCAGCCTGCACAGCTCGACATCGCGGCATCACCACGGCGGAAGTCACGCCAAGGCGGCCGCCGGCGGTGACGAGGCGACAAGTACGAAGGCCCCTACAGATACCCCGGCGAGCGCGTCGCGTCCCGCGACCGACGGCGCACAGGCGATGACGCAGGCGACGGCGGCAGCGGTTCCCGGCGAGAGTGCAAAGATGCCGCGACTCGCGACCAACATCGCGCCGGCGGACGACGGTGTCGAGATTGAGGCTGCGACGCCGCCGGCCGCTGCTGCGGACGGCGCTGCCACGCACGGCGCGGTCGCGAGCGCGGCGACTGCGGCTGCGATCGCCGCGCCTCCCGTGACGATCGCCCCGACGACCGCCGTGACGACCGGGGTGACGAGCACCGTTTCGACGGAGACGCCGGCGGCGGCGAATGTCCCCAGCGCAGCCGGTGCGAGTGTGGGGCTGCAGGTCGCGACGTCACTGTCCCGCGGCCGTACGCCGGCCGCGCCGGCGAGCCCGACGGGTGCCACGCGCGCCGCGCAGGGACCACGAGACGGTGGACCACAAGGCGACGGCACGGTCGCCAGCGACGAGATCGATACCGGTACGGATGCGGCGAGTCCCGCTCGCGACCGCGGCGTCGCGCCGGAACAGGCGCCACGCAACGTCGCGGTGCCCGTGTCCGGACGCGACGAGTCGGACGGCGCGACCGCTGCGAACCAGGCGCACGCCGCTGCGTCGGACTCTGCAACGTCGAGGGACGGCGAGGCGGCGACAACGGTCGACGCCAAACCGCTGCGGAACGCGCCGCCGGACGCCGCTGCGGCGGCGCCGCCGCCCGACGCGACACCCACGACCGCGGCGAAGCATGCCGACGTGGAGGCGGCGACCTACGCCGATCCGGCGGCGCCACATGCCGACGTGGCGGTGGGTGAGCGCGCCCCCGCGCCGGCAGAGAACGCGCCCGCCGCTACCCGGCGCGGCAGCAGCGGTACGCCAGCGGAACCCGCAAGCCCGGGTCGTGAGACGCCACGAGCGAACGCGGCGACGGTGAGCGTACGCGACGCCGCGCGCCGCGATGGTGCAGAGACGCTTGCCACCGGTCGCATCGCAGACGCGTCCGGTCGGCCCGGTCCCAGTGAGCCCGGTCCGCGAGTCGCGATTGCGGTACCGGCGGCGGCGAGTCCGCGACACGCCGTCGGCGGCGCGCACGTCGGCCAGCCTCACGGACGCATCACCGCGGCCGGCGAGCAGACGGCGGCGCCGGGGCGCAGCGGCGATACGGCAGATGCATACGATGGCGGTACGACGAACGGCGATGCGGGCGGGGACGACGGCGCGCGTGCGGAGAAGCGGGCGCACACGGGACGCATCGGCGATGAAGCGACGGAGGAAGGGGCGGCGGCGCGGCGAGCCGGCGACGGATCGCTTGCGCGCCTCACGTCCGGGGTCGGATCCGATGCGGGCGCGCCTACGCCGCGCGCCGTCGATGTTCCCGCCGCCGACGGCGACGCCGGCGTACGCGGGGCGACCTCGGCGGCGGGCGCGCGCGACACGAGCGCGTCGATCACCTCCGGTACGGAGGGAACGCCGACGCTGCGGCGCGCCGCCGACGCGAGTGTGAGCCCGTGGGCGGAGCGTGTGGTAGAGTCGGTGCGGGTTGCGACCCTGCGGGGCGGCGGCGAGATGCGCCTGCGCCTCGAGCCCGCCGGGCTCGGCCACATCGACGTCCGCATCACGCTCGCGCACGACGGTATCCATGCCTCGATCGTCGCCGAGCACGACACCACGCGCGCGCTCCTGCGCAGCGAACAGCACCTCTTGCATGCTGCGCTCGAGCGCAGCGACCTGCGTCTCGCGGGGTTCTCCGTCGACCTCGGGTCCGGGGCGTCGACGAGCGCCTTCGGCGACGCCGAACGCGGCGCCGCCGGCCTGGGCCGTGACGCGGCGGCTCCGTCGGAGCCCGAGGCCATCGCCATGAGCGAGTTCATCCAACCGCCCGCCGAGCCCGGGCGACTCAGCGTGAGGGTATGAGACCATGATTCCGATCGCCGCATCGGCCGCCATCAGCGCCGTCAGCTCGCTCGCGAGCGTCCTCGGTGCCAGCGCTGCGAGCGCTTCCACCCCCGCGCCGGCGAGCGGCGGCGCCACGTCCACCAAAGACGGCAATACCGTCAACCAGGCGGACTTCATGCAGCTTCTGGTCGCCCAGCTGCAGAACCAGGATCCGCTGAACCCGCTCGACAGTGCCAACTTCTCGGCGCAGCTCGCGCAGTTCTCGAGCTTGCAGCAGCTCACCGAGATCAACACCGAGCTGAAAAACGCGGGCGTAGGCGGCGGGTCGACCGGAAAATTCGATGCCGTCGGGTTTCTCGGCAAAGACGTGCAAGGCGTCAGCACCACGATCGACGTCCAGAAGGGCGTCGCGACGACGCTCGACTACACGCTCGACGGTACCAGCATCGTGGAGGCGAAGATCGTCGACGCGAGCGGCGGTACGGTCGCCGACCTCATTCTCGGGTCGCAGACAGCCGGCGCGCACACGTTCGACCTCGCCAACGTCCCCGACGCACCGAAGCTCGGCGACGGGACCTACACGGTCCAGCTGTTTTCCGGCGACGGCCAGGGTACGGCGACGCCCGTCGGTACGATCGGCGGCGGCGTAGTCACCGGGGTCGATCTGTCGAGTGACTCGCCGGTCTTGTTGATCGGCGACCGGCGCATCGCGCTGACGGACGTTCGCCAAGTGAAGACGCAGACGCCCACGGGGGCGTGAGCGAAGACAGACACACACCACAGGACGAAGGAGACGAGTCATGGCCATTTTCGGAGCACTCTCGACCGCGCGCAGCGGTCTCATCGCGACCGGCGCATCGCTGAGCGTGATCGGGAACAACATCGCCAACGTCAACACCGTCGGCTTCAAGGGGAGCCGCACCGAGTTCGCCGACCTGCTCTCGGCGCAGGGCGGCGGCGGCGACGCCGGCAAGATCGGTCTCGGCGTCCGCATCGGCCGCATCAGTGCCGCCTTCACGCAGGGCAACATCGAGAGCACGGCCGGACCGACCGATCTCGCGATCGAAGGCAACGGATTCTTCGTCGTCGGCGCTGGAGCCGGAAACGTGTACACGCGCGCCGGCAATTTCCGTCTCGACGCCAACGGAAAGCTGGTGACGTTTCAGGGCCTGCCGGTGCAGGGCTTCGCCCTCAACAGCGCCAACGCACCGGTCGGCGCGCCGCAGGACATTCAGGTGACCGGCGCCAGCAGCCAGCCGCGCGCGACGGCGGTCCTCAGCATGAAGGCGAACGTCCAGGCCGATGCGGCGTTGGTGAATGGCGGGGTGTTCGACTCGACCACCTTCGACACCGCGTTCGCCACCTCCAACTTCACGACCTCGATGAACGTCTTCGATTCCCTCGGGGCGCGCCACACGCTGAACTTCTTCTTCACCAAGACCACCACGGCGAACCAGTGGAGCTACGCGGTCGGCGTCGACGCCGGCGAAACCGGCGGAACCTCCGGCGATCTGAGCATCATCGGCAACGGCACGTTGACCTTCAATACGGACGGCTCACTGAACGCGCAGGATCCCGATCCGGGAGTGGCGGCGGTCACGTTCAACGGCGCCGCGGCGCAGAACATCGCGCTCGGCTTCGGGACGCCGAACCTCGATCCGGTTGCCAATCCCGGGCAGGGGATCGACGGCATCACGCAGTTCGCCGGCCCCTCGGCGGTGAGCTTCCAGTCGCAGGACGGCTTCGGCGCCGGTCAGCTCCTGAACCTCCAGTTCAGTGAGTCGGGCGTCGTGACCGGTATCTTCGACAACGGCCAGAGCCGGCCGCTCTTCCAGCTCGCGCTCGCGAACTTCACCGCCCCGGACGCGCTCACGCCGATCGGCAACGGGCTCTATCGCGAGTCCGTCGAGTCCGGTTCGCCCGCGATCGGCACGCCGCAGTCGGGCGGTCTCGGCAACATCGTCGCTGGCGCGCTCGAGCAATCCAACGTCGCCATCGCGCAAGAGTTCATCGATCTCATCTCCACGCAGCGGAGCTTCCAGGCGAACGCGCGCGTGATCACCTCGAGCGATACGCTGCTGAGCGACCTGATCAACATCGTTCGGTAACCTCGCGTCTTCGCGAAACGCCAGAATCCTGACGCGTGCTCCGGGGCGATGACCCGGGGCACGCGGTGGCGGCGCACCGCGCACCATCTTCTCGCCCGTCTTTCCACGACTTTCTCCGCTGTCGTCCTCCGCGTGCGCCCACACCCAGCGGGCACATCGCTTGCTGCTTCTGCGGCGCGGGTCGCGAGAGTCACTACGCTGACCTATGGCGAGAGGGGATGGCGATGGTCGACGAGGACGAGAAGCCGCAGCAGGCCGCCGCAGACGCGTCGGCACCGGCGAAGAAGAAATCGAAGCTGCCGCTCATCCTGAGCGCGGTCGTGCTGCTCGCCGGCAGCGGTGCGGCGGCCTGGTACCTCGGCGTCCTGCCGTTCAGCAAGAAACGCCACGCGGAAGCGACGGCGGCGGTCGAGGAGAAGGCCGGCGAGGAGGGGCACGGCGCCAAGGGCGAGAAGGGCCCGGGTCCGATCCTGCCGCTCGAGACCTTCATTGCCAATCTCGCCGACGAGGGCGGCTCGCGCTACCTGAAGGCAACCTTCCAGGTCGAGTTCCTCGGCGCCAGCGTGCCACCCGATGTGAACGGCCGCTTGCCGCAGATCCGCGACCTGCTCCTGACCCTCCTCAGCAGCAAGTCCTTCGAGGACGTGCGCACGCTCGAGGGGAAGCAGCAGCTGCGTGAGGAGATCATCGGCCACGTCAACCAGGTGCTGGATCGCGACGCCGTGAAGGCCGTCTACTTCACCGAGTTCATCGTCCAATGAGCGAGACACTCTCCAAGGACGAAGTCGACGCGCTGCTTCGCGGCATGAAAGAGGGCGAGGTCGCCGTCGAGGGCGAGCACGAGCCGCGCGGCACGGTGCATCCGTATGACCTGCTTGCCGAAGATCGCCTCGCCGGGCGCCGCTTCCCGGCGCTCGATCTGCTGTACGAGCGCTTCGTGCGCCGGCTGCGTCTCTCCCTCGCGAGCCTCGTCGGGGTGACGCCGGCGATCACGCTCGGCGCGCTCGACACGATCCGCTTCGCCACGTTTCGGAATCGCCTGCCGGCGGGCGCATGTCTCCAGCTCTTCACGATGGCGCCGCTCCGCGGTCAGGCGCTGCTGGCGATCTCCGCGCCGACGGCGTTCGCCCTGATCGATCGCGTGTTCGGCGGACCCGGACGGTTGCCGGAGACGCTCGACGGCCGCGAATATTCCGCGCTCGAGCTGCAGACGCTGAAGCGTGTCGGCGCGCGCATGCTCGCGGATCTCGCCGAGGCGTGGACGCCGGTCCAGCGCGTCGAGTGCGCGTTCGTGCGTGTCGAGCCGAACCCCGTCTACCTGGCGATCGCTGCGCCCGCCGATGCGGTCGTCGCCGTCGAGCTCGCGTGCGATCTCGGCATCGGCCCGGCGCCGCTCATCCTGGCGTTGCCCTACGCCATGCTCGAGCCGCTGCGCGATCGTCTCGGCGCGCCGCGAGCGACGATGGCGAGCGGCAGCGACCGCGAGTGGCTGGCAACACTGGGCACCGCCGTGCGCCAGGCCGCGGTCACCGTCAGCGCCGAGCTCGGAAGCCACGAGATTTCCGCGCGCGAGTTGCTGCGCTTGCACGTCGGCGACGTGCTCGCGCTCGGCGCCCGCGGTGACGATCCCGTTACCCTACGGGTCGAGAACGTCCGGTTGATGACCGGCTTGGCGGGCGTGAGCCGCGGCCAGAACGCGATCCGTGTTCTCGGCGTCGCGCGAGGAGAGTGAGCATGGCCGAAGAATCCGTAGCGACGACGAACCCGCCAATGCCCGAGGGAGAGAGCGCGAGTCTGGACCTCATCCTCGACGTTCCGCTCACGGTGAGCGTCGAGCTCGGCCGGGTGCGAATGGCAGTGCGCGAGCTGCTCGCTCTCGGCGCCGGCTCGGTGATCGAGCTCACGAAGCTCGCCGGCGAGCCGCTCGACGTCCTGATCAACGGCAAGCCGGTGGCGCGCGGCGAGGCCGTCATGGTGAACGAGAAGTTCGGTGTGCGCCTGACCGAGATCGTAAGCCCGACGGAGCGCGTCGAGCGCCTGCGCTGATGCCGACCGCTCCTCCCGACCTCGCCCTGACGCCGTTGCTGGTCGTCGGGCTGGTGGCCGCCGTCGCCGGTGCGCTCGTGTGGTGGCAGCGCCGCCGCGGCGGCGCCCGCCCCGACGACCTGATCCGTCTCCTGGCGACACGCGCCCTCGGCGGCAAGCGACTCCTCGCGATCGTCGAGGTCGAGCGCGAGCGCTTCCTCCTCGGGCTCACCGAGGACGCCGTCACGTGCCTCGGACGTCTCGCCGCTTCCTCTTCCGACAACACGAGCGGGCGCGAGCGTTCCGGACAGACACACGAAGAGGGCGGCGAGCGGACGTGGCGGCTCGAGGGAGGGCGCGCGCGGGCGGAAGAGAAGTCTACGCCCGCGCGCGCCCTCCCTCGAGCCGCCACGCCGCACGACCGCCGTCGCCGTGCGTCCGACGACGAGAGTGCGCCGGCGGCGTTGGCAACAGGCGAGCAGCGAGCCGCAACCAACGAGCAGGCCACTCGCCACGGAGGAGCGATCGCGGCGCGCGCGACGTCGATCGACGAAAGCGAGCCGCGCCGCAGGCGCGGCGACGCGACGCCATCGGAAGGACGCGCGTCCGAGCACACCGTCGAGCGAGCGGCGGGGGCGAGAGCGGGGTGCGCGGGGACGTGGACTTCTCTTCCGGCCCCGCGCACCCCGCTCTCGCCCCCGCCGCCCGGACGCCACGCGCTCGGCCTCTTCGTCCTCGCGATCGTCGCCACGCTGCTCCTGATCGCCACCCCCGCGCATGCGGCGCTGCCGCAGTTGTCGCTGGAGGTGGGCGGCAACGGCGACGGCCTCTCGACGAGCATCCAGCTGATGCTCCTCTTCACGCTGCTCTCGTTCGCCCCCGCGATCCTGATCGGCGTCTCGGCGTTCGTGCGCATCGTCATCGTACTGGCGTTCGTGCGCCAGGCGGTGGGCACGCAGCAGATGCCGCCGAATCAAGTGATCATCGCGCTCGCGCTCTTTCTGACCTTCTTCGTGATGATGCCGACCTTGCGCCAGGTGAACCAGGACGCGGTGCAGCCGTACCTTCTGGAGAGCACGCCGCCGATCGAGGCGCTGGAGCGCGGCTTCCAGCCGCTACGCGCCTTCATGCTGCGGCAGACGCGCGAGAAGGACCTGGCGTTGTTCCTCGGCATCAGCCGGCACGCGCGCCCGGATACGGCGGCCGAGGTCCCGCCCGAGGTGGTGATTCCGGCGTTCATGATCTCCGAGCTGAAGACGGCCTTCCAGATCAGCTTCATGGTGTACATCCCGTTTCTCGTCCTCGACATGGTGGTGGCGTCGATCCTCACCTCGATGGGGATGATCACGCTCCCGCCGGTGCTGATCTCGCTGCCGTTCAAGCTGATGATCTTCGTGCTCGTCGACGGTTGGAACCTCCTCATCAGCTCGCTCATCCGGAGCTTCCAATGAGGTGCGCGTGAGCCCCGAAAGCGTGCTGCAGCTCGGGCGGAACGCACTCGAGATGACGCTCATCCTCGCCGGCCCGGTACTCGTCTTCGGGCTCGTCGCCGGCCTCGCGGTCAGCATCTTCCAGGCGCTGACGCAGATCCACGAGATGACGCTCACGTTCATTCCGAAGATCGGCGCCACGATCCTCGCGCTGGCGCTCTTCGGGCCGTGGATGCTGCAGAAGATGCTGAACTACACGACGGCGCTCTTCGAATCGATTCCGGGGCTGCTGCGATGAAGATCGGCGCCGCGCTCCTCGCGCTTTCCCTGCCGCGCATGGTCGTCTTCGTGCTGGCGCTGGCGCGCGTCGGCGGGCTCTTCATGGTGGGGCCGATCCTCGGCTCGCGGATGGCGCCGATGCGGGTGCGCGCCGCGCTGGTGTTCTTCCTCGCGCTCGCAATGTTGCCCGCGATCCCCGCGGAGGCGGCGACGGCGCTCGCCGGCGACGCCGGGCCCATCCGGTTGTTCGCGGCGCTCGCCCTCGAGGTCGCGATCGGCTTCACCATCGGGCTGGTCGCGGAGTTCGTCTTCGGCGGCGTCCAGATGGCGGGCCAACTCGCCGGCATCCAGATGGGCATCGGCATCTCCAACCTCATCGACCCGCAGACGCAGGAGCACATCACCTCGCTCGCGGAGTGGCAGAATCTGATGGCGCTGCTCGTCTTCCTCGCCGTCGACGGCCATCACCTCCTGATCCGCGCCGTCGCCGAGAGCTTCACGCTGTTGCCGATCGGGGGCGGCTTTCCCGCGACCGACGGGCTCGGACGCGTGCTCGTCCTCGCCGGCGGTATCTTCGTGATCGCCCTCCGAGTCGCGGCGCCCATCCTCGTCATGCTGCTGCTCGTCAACGGCGCGATGGCGGTGCTCGCGAAGCTGATTCCGCAGCTCAATGTCTTCATCGTCGGTTTTCCGCTGCACGTCGCGGTCGGGCTCTTCATGCTCGCCGCTTCGCAGCCGTTCACGATCCGTCTTCTCGAGACCTCGTTCGCCGAGGTCACGACCTCGCTCGCGGGCATCATGCGGGCGCTGCACTGAGCCATGGCAGAAGACGCCGCCAACAAAACCGAAGAACCCACTCCCAAACGGCGCGAGGAAGCCCGCACCGAAGGGAAGGTGCCACAGTCGGTGGAGGTCACCGCCGCGGCGGTGCTGCTCGCGGCGGTGGTCGTGACCACGAACCGCGGGCCGGCGATCCTCAACGCGCTCCGTGAGATGATGCGGCGGAGTCTGCTCGCCGCGTCGGCGACCGACTTCACGCCGGCGCTCATGAGCGAGGTGATGCGCCGGATGGCGGGCGACAGCGTCGCCATCGCCTGGCCGATCCTCGCCGTCACGGGTGCCGTCGGGCTCACGGTGACGGTCGCGCAGGTCGGCTTCCAGATCCTCCCGAAGCGTATCCTCCCGGACGCGAGCAAGATCTCGCCGGCGACCGGACTCAGCCGCATCGTCTCGAAGCGCGGTGCCGTCGAGATCCTGAAGGCGCTTCTCAAGATCGCGCTCGTCGGCTGGATCACCTGGGATCTGCTCCGCGCCGTCCAAGACCAGATCGTGCCGCTCGCGAGCAGCGGGCCGCGCGAGATCCTCGCCGTTGCCGGTCACGAGCTCGGACGCGTCGTCGCCTGGACGACGGCTGCGATCTCCGTCCTCGCCGCCTTCGACTACGCCTGGCAGCGCCGCCAGCACCAGATGAGCCTGCGCATGAGCAGGGGCGAGGTGAAGGACGAGCGGCGTCAAGCGGAGGGCGATCCGCAGATGAAGCAGCGCGTGAAGCGCGCTTATCAACAGATCGCGAGGCGCCGCATGCTCGACGCGGTGCCGAGCGCCGACGTCGTGGTGACCAACCCGGTCCACCTGGCGGTCGCGCTGCGCTACGCGCCCGGCGAGATGGGCGCGCCCGTCGTCGTCGCCAAGGGCGCGGAGCACGTCGCGGAACGCATCAAGGAGATCGCGCGCCGCTCCGGCGTGCCCGTGCTCGAGCGTCGCGCGCTGGCGCGCGCACTCTTCCGCGCGGTGCCGATCGGCGGCCAGATCCCCGGGTCTCTGTATCGCGCGGTCGCGGAGATCCTCGCGTACATCTACGCGCTCAAGCAGCGGCGGGCGAGCTAGGCGATGAGCAAGACGGCACGCACGGTGATGCGCCGGCTCCTCGCCGGCGGCGAGCTGGCGATTCCGGCGGCGTTCGTGGTCGTCGTCATCGTCATGGTGATCCCCCTGCCGACTCCGCTCCTCGATCTCCTCCTGACGCTGAACGTCTCGCTCTCGCTCATCATCCTGCTGGTTGCGATGTACACGGTGCGGCCGCTCGAGTTCTCGACGTTCCCGTCGGTGCTGCTGGTGACGACGCTCTTCAGGCTGTCGCTCAACGTCGCGTCGACCCGGCTCATCTTGCTGCACGGGGAGGGCGGCTCGGCGGCGGCGGGGCACGTCATCCAGGCCTTCGGCAACTTCGTCGTCGGCGGCAGCTACGTCGTCGGCATCGTCGTCTTTCTGATCCTGGTGGTCATCAACTTCGCGGTGATCACCAAGGGCGCGGGGCGCATCGCCGAGGTCGCGGCGCGGTTCACCTTGGACGCCATGCCCGGGAAGCAGCTCGCGGTCGACGCCGAGCTCAACGCCGGCCTCCTCAGCGAGAAGCAGGCGCGCGAGCGCCGTCGCGCGATCGAAGCCGAGGCCGACTTCTACGGCGCGATGGACGGTGCCAGCAAGTTCGTCCGCGGCGACGCGGTCGCCGGGCTCTTGATCGCCGCGATCAACATCGTCGGCGGGCTCTTCATCGGCATCGTGCAACGCGGCCTCGCGATCCAGGACGCCGCCGAGGTCTACACGGTGTTGACGATCGGCGATGGACTGGTGTCGCAGCTGCCGGCGCTGCTGATCTCGACGGCGGCGGGCATCATCGTCACCCGTGCCGCCTCGGGCACGAACCTCGGCACCGAGGTGGTGAGTCAGCTCCTCTTCAACCCGCGCGTCCTCAGCACCGTCGCCGTGATCCTCGGTTCCTTCGCGATCCTCCCCGGGCTGCCGTTCGTCCCCTTCCTCGTGCTCGCGGGCGCGATCGGCGGGCTCGCGTACTTCAGTCGCATCGACGCCGGCGCCCGCAGCGAGGAGGAGGCGGCCGCGCGTCCCGAGGCGGTGAAGGCGGCGGAGAAGCACGACGCCCCAGTTCCACTCGACCTCCTCGAGCTCGAGGTCGGGTACGAGCTCGTGCCGCTCGTCGACGGCGGGCAGCGCGGCGAGCTCACCGAGCGCATCCGCAGCCTGCGGCGCCAGCTGGCGCAGGAGATGGGCTTCGTGGTGCCGCCGGTCCACATCCGCGACAACCTGCAGTTGAAACCCGCCGAGTACGCGATTCTCTTGAAAGGGGTGGAAATCGCGCGCGGCGAAGTGCGCAGCGCGCACTACCTGGCGATCAACCCAGGCGGCGCCGATCCGGCGTTCCGCGGCATCCCGACGAAGGAGCCCGCGTTCGGCCTCGACGCGCTCTGGGTCCCGGCGGCCGATCGCGAGCAGGCGCAGCTCGCCGGCTACACCGTCGTCGACGTTGCGACCGTGATCGTGACCCACCTGACCGAGTTGATCCGCCGCCACGCTCACGAGCTCCTCGGACGTCAGGAAGTGCAGGGTCTGCTCGACGGCATCGCCAAGACGAACCCGAAGGTGGTGGAGGAGCTGGTGCCGCAGCAGCTCTCGCTCGGCGGCGTGCAGAAGGTGCTGCAGAACCTCTTGCGCGAGCACGTCAGCATCCGCGATCTGCTGACGATCGTCGAAACGCTCGCCGACCACGCGCCGCAGACGAAGGATCCGCTCGCGCTCACCGAGCAGGTGCGCCAAGCGCTGTCGCGCTCGATCGTGAACCGCTTCCTCACCGCCGACCGAGTGCTGCCGCTCGTCACTCTGGCGCCGCGCCTCGAGAAGCTGATCGCCGAGGCGGTGCACCGCACCGACGACGGCACCTACCTCGCGCTCGAGCCCAGCGTCGCGCAGCGGCTCCTCGGCCGGCTCGGTTCGTGGTCGGAACAATTTGCGACGCAGAACCAGCAGCCGCTGCTGCTGTGTTCGACGAGCGTCCGCGGCCATCTGCGGCGCCTGACCGAGCGCTTCCTGCCGAGCCTGGCGCTGGTGGCACCCGGCGAGATCCCCGCGAATGTGAAGATCCACTCGCTCGGCGTCGTCAGCCTCGAGGATGACGAGCGCGAGCTCGCCGGCCGCCCCGAGTCCTCGCGCACATTGCCGCCACGTGCGAACACGCCGCTCGCGGCGGAGGTCGCACTCTGATGCGGCTTCGTCGCTTCATCGGTCTCGACATGCCCGCCGCGCTCCGGCACGTCAAAGAGGCGCTGGGTCACGAGGCCGTGATCCTTCAGACGCGTGCCTGTCCGGAAGGCGGCATCGAGATTACCGCCGCCGTCGACGCCGACCTCGTGACCACGCCGCTTGCCGCACGAGACGGGGCAGCCGGCGATGATCTCGTGGCGATGACCCGCGAGCTCAGCGAACTCGCGGCGCGGGTGCGTGAGCTCGACCGTGCGGTGCGGCCGTCAACGGCGGCGATCGCCGGTCTCGGTGCCGAGGCGCGCGCGCTTGCCGAGCGGCTCGCACTCCAGGGGCTCGCCGCCGGCCTCGCCGGCACGATCGGTGCGAGCTTCGAACGCGCGCGCAGCGAGGGCGCCGCCGCCGGTGCGGCGCTCGAAGTGAGCCTGGCGTGCCACCTCGCACCGTCGACCCCCGCCGAGGCGCGGGTGATCGCTTTTGTCGGTCCGACCGGCGCCGGTAAGACGACGACGATCGCCAAGCTCGCAGCGCGCCACGTCGGCGGCGGACGCACGCACGTCGGCCTCGTGATGGCCGATACGCAACGCGTCGGCGCACGCGAGCAGCTCGGCGCCTACGCGCGGCTCCTCGGTGTCCCGATGCAGATCGCCCGCGACGGTCGCGAGCTGCGCGCCGTGCTCGCGGCTTTCGCGGATCGTGACGCCGTCTACGTCGATACCGCCGGTCTCGGCGGCGATCCCGCCGACGCCGGCGCGCTCGAGCGGCTGCTCGCGGGCGCGGGCGAACCGGTGGCGCGGACGGCGGTGGTGAGCGCGGGCGCTTCCGAAGTCGCGCTGCGCGCCGCCTGGCGCCAGCTCGGCCGCCTCGGCGCCGCGACCTGCGTGATCACCAAGCTCGACGAGGGTGCGAGCCTCGGAACCGCGTGCACGTGGCTCCACGAGCAACGGCTCGCGCTCGCGTGGCTCAGCACCGGGCAACGGGTGCCGGAGGACCTCGCGGTGCCGAGCGGCAGCGCCCTCGTGCGTTGGCTGGTGGCGGCATGAGCGGCCGACGAGAAACCGGAATGGTCGCGACCGCGGTGGGCGACGGTGCCATGGCAGCGGCGGCCGGCGGACGGGTGCGCACGATCGCGATCGCCAGTGGCAAAGGCGGCGTCGGCAAGACGAACGTGGTCGCGAATCTCGCGATCGCGCTTCGTCGGCGCGGCCAGCGCGTCATCGTGATCGACGCCGATCTCGGGCTCGCCAACTTGGATACGCTCCTCGGCGTCAACCCGCGTGCCACCCTGCGCCACGTCCTGCACGGCGAGTGCACGATCCAGGACGTCCTCGTCGAGGGCCCGGCGGGCATTTACCTCGTCCCGGCGGCGAGTGGCTTCGAAGATCTGACGCAGCTCACACACACGCAGCGCCTCCTCCTGCTCGAGCAAATCGACAGCCTCGACGGCGCCTTCGACGTCCTGCTGCTCGACACCGGCGCCGGCATCTCGGCGAACGTCCTCTTCTTCGCGACCGCCGCGCAGGAGACGATGGTCGTCGTCACCCCCGAGCCGACGGCGCTCACCGACGCCTACGCGCTCGTGAAGGTGCTCTCGACGCGCTACGCGGAACAGCACTTCGCGATCCTCGTCAACATGGCACGCGGCGAGTTCGAGGCGAAGCGGACCTTCACGCACCTGAGCCGCGTCGCCGAGCGCTTCCTGCACGTGAGCCTGCACTACCTCGGCTACATACCCTTCGACGCGGAGGTGCCCGAGGCGGTGCGGCGGCAGCGGCCGGTGCTCGAGCTCTCCCCGGGCTCATCGGTGAGCCGCGCCTTCGAGGCGCTCGCCGAACGCGTGGTCGCGGGTGCCGAGGACGCGCCGCCGAAGGGCGGCCTGCAGTTCTTTTTCCGACGCCTGCTCACGGAGGAACGTCGATGAGGACAGTCCCGCAACCGAGCGGCTATGCGGCGCCGGCGCGGCCGGCGGTCGGGCGCGGCGCGACGCCGCCGGACGAGGCGATTCGCGCCCACCTTCCGCTGGTACGGCGCGTGGTGCAGCGGCTCGCCGTGCGCAAGCCGCCGCAGGTCGAGCTCGACGAGCTCGTCAGCTGGGGGATCGAGGGACTGCTCGATGCCTTCAAGAAGTACGACACCACCAAGCAGGCGGCGTTCGCAACCTATGCGCAGTTCCGCATCCGCGGCGCGATCCTCGATCGGCTCCGCGGCATGGACTGGGTGTCACGCAGCGTGCGCCAGAAAGCGACGCTCCTCGAGAAGACGTATCGCCGACTCGAAGGT
Source organism: Deltaproteobacteria bacterium (assembly GCA_016200545.1). Classification (GTDB taxonomy): domain Bacteria; phylum Desulfobacterota; class Binatia; order UTPRO1; family UTPRO1; genus DP-19. The sequence goes on from JACQEO010000047.1 coordinate 79,010, forward strand.
ACCCTCGGACGGCCCGCGACCGAGGAGGAAGCGGCCGAGGCGCTCGGCATGACCTTGCCGGAGCTGCACGCGCTGCTCTCCGAGGTCGGGCAGATGACCCTCTTCAGCCTCGAGGACCTCGGAGTCGGGCCGGGACAGGAACGCATCCAACTCGAAAAGCTCCTCGAAGGTGAGGGGAGCGATCCGGTGCATGCGCTCCTGTCCCGTGAGCGCATCGACCTGGTCAGCGAGGCGATCCGCGTGCTGCCCGAGAAGGAACGGACGGTGATCGCGCTCTACTACCACGAGGGCATCACGATGAAGGAGGCGGGGGCGGTGCTCGGGCTCACCGAGTCGCGGGTCTCGCAGCTGCACGCGCAAGCGTTGCTGCGCCTCCGCGGCCTCTTGCGCGAGCACTTTGGGGGCGCCGTATGACGCACGCCCACGGAAGAGGAGCGGGATGATGGAGATCGCGACGTGGATCACGCCGGCGCTCGACATGCTGGCGATCGTGATGCTCGGTGCCGTGCTCTGGCATCTGCGCCGCGACCCCGCGGCGACGTGGGATGCGCGCGAGCAACGGCTCGGCGAGATCTTCGAGCGCCTGCGCGTGCTGGTGGCGCAGTCGGAGGGCATTGCACGCGACCTCGACGGGACGCTCGGCACGCACCAGCAGCGTCTGCGTGCGCTCCTCGACGAGGCGACCGCCGCGGTCGGGCGCGTCGTCGCGCCAGCGGCGTCGGCATGTGCGGACGACGCGGTGATCGAACGGGTCCGCACCCTGGCGGAGGCTGCGATGCCGATCGAGGAGATCGCGCGCCGCGTGGAGATGCCGGCCGCCGAGGTGCGCGTCCTCGTCGGCCTGCATGCTGGGCGACCGGCGACACGCGGCGGGGCGGCGCGCGCGCGCGCGGCGACGGCGGTGCGGGCGTGAGCGCGTGCGGCCCGCGAGCGGAAGAAATGGACCGGCAAGTTTTGCCGGCGCGCCGTGGCGGCGTGTGCGGGGCGGTATGCGCGGCGGCGCGCGGCGCCGTCCGCTGCCGCACGCGTAGCGTCGTCGCCGACGGTCGCGCCGTCGGCGAATGGCACAACCGTTGCTCACGCCAACGTACGATGAGGAGTCGACCGTGAACGCAGGTATCTATTCGGCGGTATCGGGAAGCGTGTCGGCGCTCACCCGTCTCGACGCCATCACCAACAATCTCGCCAATGGCAGCACGCCCGGGTTCAAGGCCGAGCGCCTGGTGCAGCGCGCCGCCCAGATCGGCACCGCGGCGCGCGCGACCGAGGTGCCGACGCCGATCACTCGCGGTGCGTTGGAGACGGACTTCTCGCAGGGACCGATCCAGCCGACCGACAATCCACTCGACGTCGCGCTCGCTGGTAACGGCTTTCTCGTCGTCGACGGGCCGCACGGCGAGCGCCTCACCCGACGCGGCAATCTCGCGACCGACGCCGAGGGCTTCCTCGCGACCAGCGACGGCTGGCGCGTCCAGGGCGAGAACGGCGATCTTCACGTCGGCGACGGCAAGCTCGCGATCGCGCCCGACGGCACGGTCCGTGCCGGGGATCTCACCGTCGGCAAAATCCGCGTCGTGACCGTTCCCGATCCGAGCCACCTCGTGCGCGAGGGCGGTACGACCTTCGCGGCGGGGACGCAGGCGCCGGTCGACGCCGCGCCCGGCACGGTCGAAGTGCGGCAGGGCGCGCTCGAAGGTGCGAACGTCTCGCCGGTCGAGAACCTGGTCGCGCTCGTCGACACCATGCGCGGCTTCGAGGCGTACATGCGTGCCGCCGAGCAGCTCGATCAAACGACCAGTCGCGCCATCAGCGACGTCGGCCGCGTGTAAAGGGGGAGACTGATGATCCGTGCACTCTACAGCGCTGCGACCGGCATGGAGGCGCAGCAGCTCAACATCGACGTCATCGCCAACAACCTGGCGAACGTCAGCACGGCCGGCTTCAAGAAGAGCCGCGCCGACTTCCAGGACCTCCTCTACCAGACGCTGAAGGAGCCGGGTGGCCTCGCGACCGGCACGACACAGGTGCCGACGGGCATTCAGGTCGGACTCGGTGTGCGGCCCGCCGCGGTCGAGCGCATCAACCTCCAGGGCGACTTCAACCAGACGACCAATCCGCTCAACGTCGCGATCGAGGGCGACGGCTTCTTCCAAGTGACCCTTCCCGACGGCAACACCGCCTACACGCGCGCCGGCGCCTTCAAGCTCGATTCCACGGGCGCGCTCGTGACGTCGGAGGGCAATCCGCTGACGCCGCAGATCAGCATCCCGCAGGGTGCCGAGTCGGTCACTGTCGGCAACGACGGCACGGTGAGCGTGAAGCTCGCGGGGCAGACGGCACCGAGCCAGGTTGGACAGATCCAGACCGCGCGCTTCGCCAATCCCTCCGGCATGCGAGCCGAGGGACGCAACCTGTTCCGCGAGACGGACACCTCCGGCACGGCGCAACCCGGCACCCCCGGGCAGGACGGTCACGGGCAGCTCTCGCAGGGGTTTCTCGAGGGATCGAACGTCAGCGTCGTCGAGGAGCTGGTCGCGATGATCACCGGACAGCGCGCCTACGAGATCAACTCGCGTGCCATCACCGCGGCGGACGAGATGCTCCGCACCGCGTCGCAGCTCGGTCGGTGATCGGTGGCGTGATGCGCCGGGACTCGATTCCGAGCCGCTGGTCGCGGCGCGCGGCACGCGCCGCGCTCGTGGCGCTCGCGCTCGGCGGCGTGGCCGGCGCGGACCTCCAACCGCCGGCGGTCGGACGCATCACGGTCGGCCGCGTCGCGACGGTCGAAGCCGCGTCTGTCCGCCTCGCCGACGTCGCCATCCTCGAAGGAAACGGCGGTGACTTCGCCGACGTCGATCTCGGCGCCGCGCCCGATCCGGGCGGCAGCCGCCGGCTCGACGGCGTCGCGATCCTCCGCAAGCTGCGCGCCGCTGGTCTCGTCGACGGGGCGACGCACTACGAGATCCCCGCGAGCGTGCGGATCGCGCGCGCCTACCAAGACGTCGCCGCGGAGGAGATCCGCGGCGCGGTCGAGCGCAACGCGAGCACGGTCCTCGCCGCCGGCGAGCAGCTGCGCAGCGTCGACGTCGGCGGCGTCGCCCGCATTCCGCCGGGTCCGTACGCGCTGCACGTCGTGCCGCCGCCGGCGGGTGGACACGTGGCCCGCCGCCGGGTCGAGGTTCAGCTCCTGCAAGACGGGACCGTCGTCGCCAGCGTGCCGGCGCGCGTCGAGGTCGTCGCGACCGGGCCGGTGGTAGTCCTACGACATGCGGTGGCGCGCGGGGCGGTCCTGCGGCCGGCGGACGTCGCCGTCGAGGAGCGCGAGCTCACCGGGCTTCCGGGAAGCGTCGTCACGACGATCGCCGAGGTGGCCGGCAAGGAGATGCGGGCGGCGCTGCCGGCGAGCGCGCCGGTGACGTTGAGCGTGCTCACGACCCCGCTGCTGGTGCGGCGCGGTGACCTCGTCACGGTCGTCGTCGAGACGCCGGGCATGCGCCTCAGTACGCCCGGCGAGGCGCTCGAGCCGGGTGCGGCCGGCGCGCAGATCCGCGTCCGCAATCGCAAGTCGCAGCAAGAGATCTCGGGGCAGGTGGTGGAGCGTGGAACGATTCTCGTCCAGTACTGAGCGCGCCCGTCGGGTCGGGGCGCGCGCGATCCTCGTGATCGCGTGCGGCCTCGCCGCCGGCTGCGGCCGCATGTACCTCGACCGCCGCCCGGAGGTGCGCGGCGGTGCCGTTGCGTTGCCGCCGGTACCCGCACATGCGGCGCGCACGGGATCGCTGTGGCGCGACAATGTGAGCGCGAACTTTCTCTTCACCGACGTGAAGGCGCGCTATCCCGGCGACCTGATCACGATCGTCGTCTCCGAAGACGCCTCGGGCAGCAAGGACGCGGAGACCTCGACGAAGACGAAGACCAGCGTCTCGGGGAGCCTGACGGAGTTCTTCGGCTTGCCGCAGCAACTGCAGAAGCATCAGCCGAACATCAATCCCGCCGCGCTCATTGAAGCCGATGCCGACCGCGAATGGGACGGACAGGGCGCCACGAACCGTCACGGCAAGCTCTCCGCGCTCATGAGCGCACAGGTGACGGAGGTGGCAGCGAACGGGAATCTCTGGGTCGAGGGCGAGAAGATCGTCTCGGTGAATCACGAGGACCAACATCTGGTGATCGGCGGCTGGGTGCGACCGGAGGACATCGATGCGCAGAACCAGGTGCTGTCGTCGCGCGTCGCCCTCGGCCGCATCGACTACTACGGCGTCGGCGTCGTCGCCATGAAGCAGGGGCCCGGCTGGGGCTACTGGCTGCTCGACTGGGTATGGCCATTTTAATGATTTCGCCCCCGCTCGCTGCGCTCGCGATGGGCGTCGCGACCCGGAGCAAGTCCGGGTCGCTCCTCGTTGCCGCGGTACTCCTCGCCGTCGTGGTTGCGGTGCCGGCGGAGGCGGCGCGGATCAAGGACATCGCCGACGTCGAGGGCGTCCGCACCAACCAGCTGTCGGGCTACGGTGTCGTCGTCGGGCTCGAGGGCACGGGCGACGGGCAGCAGTCGCTGTTCACCGTCCAGAGCATTCTCAGCATGCTACGCCGACGCGGCGTCACGATCTCGGTCGACCCGAGGCAGATCCGCGTGAAGAACGCCGCCGCGGTGGTGGTGACGGCGACGTTGCCGCCGTTCGCGCATTCGGGAAACCGCATCGACGTGCAGCTGTCGTCGATCGGCGACGCCAAGTCGCTGCGCGGCGGCACGCTCGTCTCGACGCCGCTCCTCGGTGCCGACCAGCTGGTCTACGCCGTCGCGCAAGGCGCCGTCTCGCTCGGCGGCGGCTTCTCGGCACAGGCCGCGGGCGCGTCGGCGACGAGCGGTCATCCGACCGTCGGCGTCGTGACCGGCGGCGCCATCGTCGAGCGCGAGGTTCCGGTCACGCTCGGCGCCGACGGGATCGTCCGCCTCAGCCTGCACGAGGCCGACGTCACGACCGCGACTCGGGTGGCGACTGCCGTGAACGCCTCGCTTGGCGACGGCGCCGCTCAAGCGGTCGATCCCGCGACGATCGAGGTCCACCTTCTCGATCACGAGCGCGCCATGACACTCTTGCCGGCGATCGAGAGCCTCGAGGTTGCGCCCGACCGCCGTGCCAAGGTGATCGTCAACGAGCGCACCGGAACCGTGATCATGGGCGAAGAGGTCCACATCGCGCCGGTGGCGATCGCGCACGGCAGCCTGCAGATCCAGGTCAAGACCGACCTCGGCGTCTCGCAGCCGGCGCCGTTCTCGAACGGTCAGACCGTCGTCGTGCCCGACAGCACGATCAACGTCGAGGAAGGCAAGGCGCAGCGCCTCGCGCTGCTGCGCGGCGCCGTCAACCTCGGGCAGCTCGTCGGCGGCCTGAACGCCCTCGGCGTCACGCCGCAGGACCTGATCGCCGTCCTCCAGGCGATCAAGGCTGCCGGCGCCCTCGATGCCGAGCTCGAGCTGATGTGAGGAGGTCGACGCATGAGCCCGCTCACGATCACTGGTCTCGCTCCGCAGGCGCTCCTGGCGTCGACCCCGCGCGGCATCGAGGAGCAGCAGCGGCTGGCGCGCAAGTCGCCGCTCGAGATCGCGCGTGAGTTCGAGGCCATCCTCGTCGCGCAGATAATCGGCGCCATGCGGAAGACGGTCTCGAGCACGGGCTTGTTCGGAGGCGGCGACAGCGGCGCGAACAAGGTGCTCGACGGCGCCTTCGATCAGGAGCTGGCGCGGAGCATCGCGAAGGACGCCCACCTCGGCCTCGCCGAGCAGCTCGCGGCGCAGATCGAACGCCACCAGCACGCGGCCGCGGCGGCCGGCGACGCGCCACATACCCAGGGCACGGTCGACGCTGTCGCAGCCTCGAGACCGGCGGTGGCGGAGGACGGCAGCGCGGTACGCGCCACCGCAACGGCAGCGGCCGAGGACGACGTGGCGACCCAGCTCGTCGCCGGAGCCGAGGGCCGGGTGACGTCGGGCTTCGGCGTTCGGCGCGACCCGATCACCGGCGCGCCCGCCTTTCATGGCGGCATCGACGTCGCAGCGCCGCGTGGCAGCGCCATCCATGCGGTGGCATCGGGCGAGGTGACCTTCAGCGGGCGCCGCGGCCACGCCGGGAACGTGGTCGAAGTGCGCGACGGCGATGTCGTCAGCACCTACGCGCACGTTGCCCGCGCCCTGGTGCGCGCAGGCCAGAAAGTTGCCGCGGGCGACGTCCTCGCGACGATCGGGTCGACGGGGAGAAGTACCGGCCCGCACGTGCATTTCGCAATGACACGCGACGGCCAAGCCATCGATCCAGCAGCCATTGTGCAATCGACCGCCACGGTCGTTGTGTCGCCGCCGGGCGAGCCCGAGGAGGCCTGAGTGGCATTTTCGTACCACTCCGCCGCTAAAGGTTCGGCGGCGTCCGGTCGATATCCTGACCGACGGTACCCCGGAGGTACCGCGGAGGGGCCGACGCATGCGAATCACCAGACGAACATCGATCCCGGGTCTCCCCGACATCGAAGATCCCGGAGCGGTCGCACCGGCACCGAGCTTCACGCCGCCGCTGGGGCGGCGACGCGACGCCGAAGGCTCGGCGGACCGTGTCGAGCTTTCCGAGGGGGCGCGGCTGCGCCAGCGGCTGCGAGCGGACCTCGGCGATGTCGAGCAGCCGGACTCGTCACGGGTTTTGAGCCTGCGGGCGCGCGTCGTCGCCAATGCCTATCGCCCGGCGCCGGATGCAGTGGCAAAGAGCTTGGTCGGCGAGCTCACGGCCGATCTCGTGGTCTGACGTCATGAGCCTCGAGTCCGAGGGGCCGAGCCTGCGCGCCCTGCTCGAGCTCGAGCGTGAGTGCTGTGCGCGGCTGCTACCCATCCTCGATGCCGAGCGTGCTGCCGCGGCCGGCTACGACCACCTGGCGCTGCTCGCCTGCCTGCGCGAGCGTGAGGCGCTGCAAGCGGAATGGGAGCGTGTTTCGCGGCTCCGCCGCGAGCGCCTGCGCGAGTCGAAGGTCTTGTTCGCGACGCTGGTCGCCGACGACGCCGCGCTCGCGGCCGTCGTCGCCGACGTGCGGCGCGACGCCGAGCGCGTACGGCGCGCACAACGCATCAACGAGGCGGTCGTCCGTGCCGCGCTCGCGCAGGTGACCGACACCCTCACGGTGATCCGTCGCGAGCTTCCCGACAGCCGCTACGACGGCCGGGCGGTGTTGCGTACACCGCTACCAGCCGCCGGACGCTGGAGCGCGTAGATGGCGCTCTTCGCACCGTTGTCGATCGCCCGGCAGGCGTTGCTCGCGCAGCAGCGGGCGCTACAGGTGACCGGCCAGAACATCGCCAACGTGAATACCCCGGGGTACAGCCGCCAGCGCGCGGTGCTCACGAACGTTCCGCCGGCGGGCGACGTCATCGGCGGCGGCGCGCGCGTCGCCAGCGTCGAGCAAGCGGTCGATCCGTTCCTCGAGGCCCGCCGTCTCGCCAGCGCCTCGACGCTGGCGGCCGCGACCACCAATCGCGACCTGCTCGATCGCATCCAGAACGCCTTTCCCGTCCAGGGATCGAATGTCGGCACCGCGCTGCAGAATTTCTTCGCGGCGGCGAATGCACTCGCCACCAGCCCGCAGGATCTTGCGGTGCGTGCCAATCTGCTCGACAGGGCGGACGCGCTGGCCTCGGAGCTCCGTGCGACCGCCGCTGAGGCTGCGACGTCGCAGCGCGACGCCGATCGGCAAGTCGTGCAGACGACCAGCGACGCCAACCAACTGCTGACGTCGATCGCGAGCCTCAATACGACCATCCGCGCCGCCGAGATCGGCGGCGGCACCGCCAATGACCTCCGCGACACGCGACGCGAGGCCCTCACCGCGCTCGCGAAGGACCTCGACATTCACGTCGTCGAGCAGAGCGACGGGACGGTGAACGTATTCGCGGCGTCGGGGGACGCGCTCGTGCTCGGCAACGACGCGGCGACGCTGGCGACGCAGGCGGGCGCGGGCGGAGCGGCGCTCGACGGCGGCAGCGTCGCTCAGGTGGGCCTCCAGGACGCCGCCGGCACGGTCGTCACGCTGCCGGGGAGCCTCGGCGGCACGCTCGGCGCACTCATCGCCGTACGCGACCAGACGGCGCCGTTGATTACCGGCGACCTCGATACGCTCGCAACCACGCTCCGCGACGCGGTGAACGCCGTCCAGACCGACGGCGCGGGACGCGACCTCGACGGTCTCGTCGGAGCACCGCTCTTCGCCGGGACCGGCGCCGCCGATCTGACGGTCGTGCTCACCGATCCGCGCGGCATTGCCGCGGCACGCAGCGCCAATCCCGGCGACAACGGCGGCGCGCAGGCGCTCCTCGCCATCGGCGACACCACCTTCGCGGCGCTCGGCGGCGCCACCCTCAACGACTTCTTCGGCGGCGTACAGGCGCACGCCGGTGCAATTACGCGTGCGGCGGACGAGCAGGTGACGATCGAGCAGACCGTCGCTGCATCACTCGACGCTCAGCGCGACGCGATCTCGGGTGTGAGTCTCGAAGAGGAGTTCACCGACCTGATTCGATTCCAGCGCGGCTTCCAAGCCGCCTCGCAGCTGATCGTCGTCAGCAACCACATGCTCGACGACCTCCTGGGGCTCATCCGATGATTCTCGGGCGTGTCACCCAGGCGACCCTGTGGCGTCAGTTCACGACGAGCATCGGCAACTTGCAACGGCAAATTGCCGATGCGCAAACGCAGGTGAGCACGCAGAAGAAGCTTCAGGACGCGAGCGACGATCCCGCCGGCGCTGCGCAGGCGAACCGGCTCACCAGCCAGACTCGCGCGCTCGCCGCCTTGAGCGACGGCATCGGGTTCGGAAGCGCCGTCTTGAGCTCCGAGGACAGCGCGCTCGAGCAGACCGACAGCCTGCTCACCCGCGCCAGCGAGATCGCCTCGCAGACGGCGAGCGGGCTCCTCACGCCCGCGCAGCGCCAGCAAACGGCGGCGGAGGTGACGCAGATCGAGAGCAGCGTCCTGACGCTCGCGAACACTTCGGTCGCCGGCCGCTACGTCTTCGGCGGTCTCGCGACCGGTCCGCAACCGTTCGCCAATCTCGACGATCCCGGGTTCGATCCGGCGACGGCATACAGCGGTCCGAGCGATCCCTTCACGCTTCCGATCGCGTCCGGCCAGACGGTCGCAATCACGACGCCGGGTGACCAAGTGTTCAGCGCCGCGATCACCGCCCTCGACCAGATGCGCCAGACGCTGGCGAGCGGTGGGGCGCCGACGACGAGCGTGGATGCGCTCGCGAACGCCGCGGCCGGTATCCGCGAGGAGCGCGCGAGCGTCGGCGGCCGCGTGACGAGGCTCCAGGATCGCAGCAATCAAATCACCAGCTTGACCAACGGCGCACAAGCCATGCTGAGCGACATTCAAGACGTCGACATCACGACCGCGATCAGCCAGTTCGTGCAACTGCAGACGACGCTCCAGGCAACACTCGCCGTCGGCAGCAAGCTGCAAACGAGCCTGCTCGATTATCTACAACTGTGATCGCGCGGCGCCCGCCAGGAGGGCGGCATGTTGGTGCTGACACGCAAAATCGGGGAGACGATCCGCATCGGGGACGAGGTGCGGGTGCAGGTGCTCGCGATCCGCGGCGGCCAGGTACGACTCGGGCTGACGGCGCCGCCCCAGGTACGCATCTTTCGCGAGGAAATCTTCCGGACAATCGAGGATCAGAATCAACGGGCGCGGCTCGTCGGCGAGGACCGTCTGGCGGGCGCCGCCGAGCTGTGGGAGGAGGTCGGCCATGGTAAGCACGGCTGAGCGCGCCGCCGCGCGCGATGAGAGCGGCGCGTCCGTGTCGGACGCGTTGCACGTGCGGTCGCGACGGTTCGGCTCCTTCGAGGTGCCGTGCGCGAGCGTCCTGCACGTTCCGCAAGGCCTCATCGGGTTTCCCACACTTCGCCGCTACGTCGTCCTCGATCATCGGCCGGGCTCGCCGTTCAAGTGGCTGCTCGCGATGGACGACCCGGAGCTGGCGTTCGCCGTCGCCAATCCCGGCGAGCTCGTCCCCGACTACCAGCCGCCGCTCGAGCTCGCGGCGCGCCTTCTCGACACCGATCCCGCCGAGATCGCCCTCTTCGTGATCGTCACGATCCCGCCCGATCCGACGCGCATGACCGTCAATCTCATGGCACCGGTCGTAGTCGATATGCGCACGCGACGTGCGCGCCAGATCGTTCTCGACGATCCGCGCTGCCCGCCGGACCACCTCGTCATACCGCCGCAGCTGGTCGCGCGGGCGTAAGCCAGCGCCCGGGCACACTCGCCAAATTTCGACCGTGCGCAGACAGGAATGTACGGCGCCGGGGCGCGCGCGCGACGGTGCCGACGGCCGCGTTCACGATCGCGTCACGATTTTTACGTGACAATTCAGTGGCTCAGGATGTTTGAGCGTTACTCATAGGAGTTGTTCAAGTTTCTGGCACCTTGATTGCTCCCCGCTTCGTCGAACGCCGCGGGGCGGCCAAGGAGGGACGATGAGAGCGTTCGAGTTCGTGAATCCGGAGACAGAACCGGTGGCGGCGGAGTTGGCGGTGACGACCCCGACAGCGGTGGGCGAGAGTACGCCGGAGGAGGCGGAAGCGCCGGGCTTTGCGGGAATCATCGGACGTCACCGGCGGATGCAGGCGGTGTTCGACGTCATCAGTCGCGTTGCCGGCACCAACGCCACCGTGCTCATCACCGGCGAGAGCGGTACCGGTAAAGAGCTCGTTGCGCAGGCGATCCACACGCGTAGCCGCCGACGGTTGCAGCGACTCGTTCCCGTCCACTGCGGCGCGATCCCGGAGGATCTCCTCGAAAGCGAGATGTTCGGTCACGAGCGGGGCGCCTTCACCGGCGCGATCTGCTCGCGCATCGGTCGCTTCCGCCTCGCCGACGGCGGCACGATCTTCCTCGACGAGATCGGCGACATGAGCCCGAAGCTGCAGGTGAAGCTGCTGCGCGTGCTCGAGAACGGCATGTTCGAACCGGTCGGTGGCGTCACCACGCAATGCGTGGACGTCCGCATCATCGCCGCCACGAACCGCAACCTCGAGGAGGCCGTCGCCGACCGTCGCTTCCGCGAGGACCTCTACTACCGGTTGCGCGTCGTGCCCGTCGAGATGCCCACCCTACGCGAGCGGCGTGAGGACATTCCGCTCTTGGTCGAGTGGTTCCTCGGCCACCTGCACACCGTAAAAGGCCTACAGCGGTTCGAGATCACCGACGACGCACTCGGCGTGCTCAGCGCGTACCATTGGCCGGGCAACGTGCGCGAGTTGAAAAACCTCCTCGAGCAGCTCGTCGTCCTCGGCGACGCCGACCGTGTGATTCGTCCGGAGAGTCTGCCGCCGCAGCTGCGCGGCGGCGGGCGGGTGAGCGCGACCGGCGGTTGGACGACGCCGCCCTGGGACTTCGATCAGCAGGGCATCGACTTCTATCGCGAGATGGCGTCCATCGAGGACCGCATCATCGCGCGTGCACTGCACATCAGTCGTGGCAACAAGAAGGAGGCGGCGCGGTTGCTGCATCTGAACCGCACGACGCTCCTCGAGAAGCTGAAGCGCAAGCGCGAGGCCGCGGGGATGGTCACGCAGGGCGAGCCCAACTGGGCGGCGCTCACGCCGCTCGCCGTCACGCCGACGAGCGAAACGTCCGAGGACTTCCGGCTTCCGTCGTGACCGGCATGGCTGCGCCGGGCTCCTGTCCGTCGCCGCCGGATTGACTCTCCAACCGGGCCCCGTTAGCCTCGCTCACATGGATGCACAGACGAACACGGTCGGTAGCGTGGCTTCCGAGCAGGATCAGGTTGTCGCGCTCACCGACAAAGCGGTCGCGATGGTGAAGGCCGCGATGCAGCGCGAGTCACTCGGGCCCGAGTACGGACTGCGGGTCGGGGTCGTCGGCGGTGGGTGCTCGGGGTTCTCGTACACCATGAGCTTCGACAACCAGCCGAAGCCCGACGACCGCGTTGCCGAGGTCGACGGCATCCGCGTGCTCGTGGACGCCGCGTCGGTCGAGTATCTCAGCGGTACGACGCTCGACTACGTCGCCGGGCTGCATGGCGCGGGCTTCAAGTTCGAGAATCCGAAGGCGGAGCGAACGTGCGGCTGCGGGTCGTCGTTCTCCGCCTGAGCACGAGACCGGCGCGCCGATCGCCGCGGTGAGTCTTCGGAGCCGGGTGCGCCGCGCCCGCCGTGCCGGCGCGTGACCGCGTTCGGACATCTCGTCTTCGACCTCGACGGCACGCTCGTCGACACCAAAGACGATCTCGCCGAGGCCGTGAACGTCACCTTGCGCGAGCTCGGGCTTCCACCCGAGGATCCGCACACACTTTGGGGCTACGTCGGACATGGCGCCCGGGCACTGCTGGAGCGTGCGCTCGGCGCCGAGCATACCCACCTCCTCGAGCCCGGAGTGGCGATCTTCATGCCGTGGTATCGCGCCCACCTGCTCGATCACAGCGTGCTCTATCCCGGCCTCGGCGCGGTCGTCGAGACGCTCGCCGAGGAGGGCGTCCTCTTCTCGGTCTTGACGAACAAGCCCGAGGACATGAGTCGCGCGATCGTCGACGGACTCGGTCTCGGCGCGCTCTTCCCGCGCCTCGTCGGCGGCGACACGCTGGCGGCGAAGAAGCCCGACCCGAGCGGTCTCTTGCGTCTCATCGGCGACACCGGCGTGCCGGCGGCGCGCACGCTGATGATCGGTGATTCGCCGATCGACGTCACCACCGGCCGCAATGCCGGCGTCGCAACCTGCGGCGTCCTCTGGGGTTTCAGCGGCCCCTCGGTTCGCGAGAGTGCGGCCGACGTCTTGATCGCGGCGCCCGACGAGCTGCTGCGCGTCTGTCGCCAGGGCTGGCGCGACTGAGCGGGCGCCGCCGCGCTTACACCTCTCGCAGGAGATCGCTCAGCAAGGTCGTGAGGTCGATGCGCACCGCGGCCGCGAGGTCGTTCGTCGCCGGGGTCGTGGCGGGCGCATCGGCGATCGTCGTGCGGCTGCGCGCGTCGGACGCGGCTGCCGCCTTTGGCGCGGACGTCGCCGCTGTTGCGCTGCTGGACGGTGTGCTGGCCGCGCCGCCGGTGCGCGCGGACGCGGTGGCGACGCTCGTGGCGGGCGTCGAGGGCGCGGCCACGCCCTCGACGCCCGTCGTGGCCGTAGCGGGATCCGCAACCGCCGTCCCCGCCGCGGCGCTCGCGCAGCCCGGATCATCACCGCCCGCGGTGGGTGCCGTGACGAAGCTCGTCGCGCGCTCGATGCCGTCGCCGAACGTGCCGTAGGTCTCGCTGATCGTGGCGCCGTCGGCGAGCTGCGAAAAGCCTGCGAGCGGCGTTCCGCCATCGCGCAGGTACCAGTTGTAGTAGGCGAGATTGTAGAAGCCCGGCGGGACGGGTGTGCCGCGGGCAGTATAGCCGTCGACGGTGAACGCGGGCCTCGTCGTGACGCCGCCCGGGTTCAGCGGACTCGCGGGTTGATCGGGCCCGACCGGAAGAGCGCTGTACTGCGCCGCGTCGGGTGGTGTGCCGTAGCCTTCGGCGGTGGCCCCGCGCCCGTATGCTCCCCAACGCTCGGCAAGGGGAGTCGTGCCGGCGTTGGAGGGATCCGTCTCCACCGGAAGGCTCGGATCGACGGAGTTGCGCGCACTGCCGAGCGCGCTCGCGAAGCCAGTGTCCGACGCCGCTGAATTGGCCGTCGGACGCAAGGCGGGCAGGGTGTCCCGATCGGGTTCGATGCGCATCATGCGGTTCCTCCGTGTGCCGCTGGGAGCAAAGGCGATGCCGACTGGGAAGAGCGCGTCCAATCACGCTGCGCCCGCGGCGTACCGGAAAACTCTGCCGGGAGAAATCTGCCGAGCGGACGAAGACGCTCAGTGCGGCTGCGAGAGCAGCGAACGATAGAGCGCGAGATAGCGTTCGGCGGGTTCGCGCCACGAGAAGTCGCAAGCCATGCCGGCGCGGATGAGGTGACGCCAATCGACCGGCCGATGGTAGACGTCGACGGCGCGGCGGATCGCGCCGAGCAGCGCCTCCGGCGTATACGCGGTGAACTTGAAGCCGTTGCCGCGACCGGTCGGCGAGTCGAACTCGCTGACGGTGTCGTCGAGGCCACCGGTGGCGCGCACCACCGGCACGGTGCCGTAGCGAAGGCTGTACATCTGATTCAGGCCACAGGGCTCGTAGCGGGACGGCATGAGGAACGCGTCTGCTCCCGCCTCCACCTGATGCGCGGCGGCGGTGTCGTAGGCAATGCGCACCGCGAGGCGTCCAGGCGCCGGTCGCGCCGCGGCGGCGAGCTCGTGCTCGTAGCGTGCGTCGCCGTTGCCGAGGATGGCGAGCTGGAGGTCGTGGCGGAGGAGCTCCGGGATGGCCGCGCTCACGATGTCGAGTCCCTTTTGATCGGCGAAGCGCGAGACCATGCCGAAGAGCGGCGTATGCGGCGCGACGTGCAGGCCGAAGCGCGCTTGCAGATCGGCCTTGCAGCGTGCTTTTCCCGCGAGATCGTCGGCGCCGTACGGCGCCGCGATGTAAGGGTCGTGCCTCGGGTCCCAGCTCGTGTAGTCGACCCCGTTCAGGATGCCCTGCAGGAGATGGCGGCGCTCGCGCAGCACACCGTCGAGCCCATGGCCGTACTCGGCGGTGAGGATCTCCTCGGCGTAGCGCCGGCTCACGGTCGTGAGCGCGTCGGCGAAGACGATCCCGCCCTTCAAGAAGTTCACCTGTCCGTAGAACTCGAGCGTGCGCGGGGTGAAGTAGCTCCAGTCGAGATCGAGGAGCGGCCAGACGGAGGAGGGAAAGATCCCCTGGTACCCGAGGTTGTGGATGGTCAGCAGCGTGCGCGTGCCGGCGAGGCGCGGATCCGGAAATGCCCGTGCGAAGACGGGAACGAGCGCGGTCTGCCAGTCGTGGCAGTGCAGCACGTCGGGTGCCGGCTCGAGCCGCGCCGCGAGCGCGAGGACGGCGCGCGAGAAGAAGGCGAAGCGCTCGGCGTTGTCGGGGTAGTCGCCGTAGGGCCCGCCGTACAGGTGATCGCGCCCAAAGTAGTCGTCGGCCTCCACGAACGATACCGTCACGGTGCCCGCGTGCGCGGTCCGGATGCGCACCTCGCGGCGGGCGCCACCGGCCCGCAACTCGAGCGTGCCGCTCGGCGCGGCGCCGGCGGCGTCCCAATCGACCGTGCGATACGCGGGGAGGACGACATGGACGGCCGCCCCGAGGCGCTCGAGGGCCGCAGGCAGCGCGGCGAGGACGTCGCCCAGACCGCCGGTCTGCGCGTACGGCGCCGTCTCCGACGCCGCCATGAGGATACGGGGGGCTGCCGCCATGGGTGGAAGGTCGTTGCTCCGACGCACTATTGGCTGTCGGAGATTGATCAGTTGAGCCGCGCCGGCGGCGCTCAGACGCTCGCGGCGCGGGGGCGGCGCCCCTCGCCGGTGCGCTCGGCCGGCTCGCTGCGCGGCTCGAGGGCGCGCTCCAGTACCTCGTCGATGGTGTCGACGAACTCGAAAACCATCTCGTCGCGGACCTTCTGCGGCACGTCCTCGAGGTCTTTCTCGTTGAGCTTCGGCAGGATCACGGTGTCGATGCCCGCGCGCTTGGCGGCCAGCACCTTCTCCTTGATGCCGCCGACCGGCATCACCTTGCCGCGCAGGGTGATCTCGCCGGTCATCGCCAAGTTGTGCCTCACCGGACGGCCGGTGAGGAGCGAGGCGAGCGAGGCCGCGACCGTGACACCGGCCGACGGGCCGTCCTTCGGCACCGCCCCCGCGGGCACGTGAATGTGGATGTCGCAGTTCTCGAAGAAGTCCGGGGCGATGCCGAGACGCTCGGCACGGCTGCGGACGTAGCTGAGCGCCGCCTGTGCGGACTCCTTCATCACCTCGCCGAGGTGCCCGGTGAGCGTCAGGCCCTTCTTCCCGCCCATCTTCGTCGACTCGATGAAGAGGATGTCACCGCCGTTCGGCGTGTAGGCGAGGCCGGTTGCGACGCCGGGCTCGCCCGTCCGCTCGGCCACCTCGGAGAAGAAGCGCTCCGGTCCGAGGAACTCGCGAACCTTCTCGAGAGTGATGCGGATACGCTCGGTCTGGCCCTCGGTGACGGCGCGCGCCACCTTGCGGCAGGCGCGACCGATCTCACGCTCGAAGTTCCTGAGGCCCGCCTCGCGCGTGTAGCTGCGAATGATCTTGAGAATCCCTTCCTCGGTAAACTCGATGTGCGAATCGTCGAGGCCATTCTCCCGCAACTGCTTCGGGATGAGATGGCGCCACGCGATCTGCACCTTCTCCTCCTCGATGTAGCCGGCGATCTCGAGGACCTCCATGCGGTCCTGCAACGCCGGCGGGATCGGGTCGAGGTAGTTGGCGGTGGTGACGAACATGACCCTGGAGAGATCGAAGGGGACGTCGAGGTAGTGGTCGGCGAAGGTATGATTCTGCTCCGGGTCGAGCACCTCGAGAAGTGCCGACGCGGGATCGCCGCGGAAGTCGGCGCCGAGCTTGTCGATCTCGTCGAGCATGAAGAGCGGGTTATTCGAGCCGGCGCTGCGCAGCCTCTGGATGATGCGGCCCGGGAGCGAGCCGATGTAGGTGCGGCGATGCCCGCGGATCTCGGCCTCGTCGCGGACGCCGCCGAGCGAGAGCCGTACGAACTTCCGCTCCATGGCGCGCGCGATCGAACGGCCGAGCGATGTCTTGCCGACACCCGGCGGGCCGACGAAGCAGAGGATCGGACCGCGCGGGTCCTTCCTGAGCTTGCGGACGGCGAGGTACTCGAGGATGCGGTCCTTCACCCTCTCGAGGTCGAAGTGATCCTCGTCGAGAATGCCGCGGGCGTGCGGGATGTCGAGGTTGTCGGGGGTGGACACCGCCCACGGCAGGTTCACGAGCCACTCGAGGTAGGTCCGCACCACGGTGTGCTCGGCGGACTCGGGCGGAATGATGCGCAGGCGCTCGAGCTCGTTCTCGGCGGCCTTGTTCGCCTCCTCCGGCATGTTCGCCTCGGTGATCTTCTGGCGCAGCTCCTCGATCTCGGCGGTGCGCGAGTCGCCCTCGCCGAGCTCCTTCTGGATCGCCTTCATCTGCTGGCGGAGGTAGAACTCCTTCTGGTTCTTGTTGAGCTCCGTCTGCACCTGCGACTGGATCTTGTGCCCGAGTTCGAGGAGCTCGATCTCGCGGTTGAGGATGGTGCTCAGCTTCTCGAGGCGGGTGCGCATGTCGAGCGTGTTGAGGAGGTCCTGTTTCTCCTCGAGCGAGATGTTGAGGTTCGAGGCGATGAGATCGGTGACCTTCCCCGGGTCTTTGATGTTCATCACCACGACTTGGAGCTCGTCGGGGAGGTAGGGGATCATCGAGACGAACTTCGCGAACTGGTGCACCATGTGCGCCTGTACCGCCTCGAGGTCCTTCGACGGCTCGTAGATGTCGGTGAGGTGCCGCACTTGCGCGACGAAGTAGGGCTCGCGCTTCGTGTAGTGCTGCACCTCGATGCGGCGCAGCCCCTGGACGAGGATGCGCACGCTGCCGTCCGGGTACTTGAGCATCTTCAAGATGCGGCCGGCGGTGCCGCGCGAGTAAAGGCCCTCGCTTCCGGGGCTCTCCTCCTCGGCGTTCTTCTGCGCGACGAGGCCGAGCATCCGGTTGGCGACGAGCGCGTCCTCGACGAGCTTCAATGAGGCGCCGCGCGAGATCAGGAGGGGCGCGATCGCCGAGGGGAAAATCACCACGCCGCGGAGCGGCAGGATCGAGAGCTCGCTCGGCACCTGGATACCGGTGACGTCTTCCTCGAAGCCGTAAAACTTCTGCCCGCCCGCTTCCTCCGACGCCTTCTCAGGATCAAACTCTTCTCCGCGCGCCATGGCCGACCCCCCGCGCGACAGTAATACAGGCCCCCTGTATCGACAACCCCAAACCCGCGACGCCGCCGTCACTCACTCGACAGCACTAACAAAACTATTTAGGATTCTTGGCGTGGCAGAAGCGCAGCGTTTCACGATCGAGGAGGCGAACGCGTTGATCCCCCGCCTCGAGATGCTGATGGCCGACGCGCAACGCGCCGCGCTCACGCTGCGCAGCGCGATGCAGGAAGCGGACGATGTCGATGGGACGGAGGCCCACACGACGAAAGACGTATTGCGCGTGCGGCCCGATCTCGCCGACGACGTGCATCGTCTCGAGTGGGCGGTCGCCGAGATCGAGGCGCTCGGCTGCCAGTTCAAGGGGCTCGACCTCGGCCTCGTCGACTTCCCGGCGCAGGTGGACGGTACGACCATTCTCCTCTGCTGGCAGTACGGCGAGAAGGAGATCGCGTTTTGGCACCGGACGGACGAGGGATTCGCGAACCGCCGGGCGCTCACCGCCGCCGAACGGCCGAGCCTCCAGTAGCGACCTGCCGATGGGCGTCGCCAAGGCGGTCTTCTGGCTCGCGCTCGTCGTCTGGCTCGGCGAAATCGTCTTCTTCTCGTTCATCGTCGCGCCCAGCGTCTTCGGCGCGCTGCCGCAGGAGATCGCCGGTCAAGTCGTGGGCGTGATTTTTCCGCGCTACTACGGCGTCGGTACCGTCGCCGGCGCGATCGCCCTCGTCGCCGCACTCATGCTCCGTAGCGGAACCTCCGCGACGCGCCCGTGGTCGGCGGTCGTGCTGATGCTGGCGCTCATGGTCGCCGCGACGCTCTACGCCGGCCGTGTCATCCAACCGCGCACACAGGCGCTACGTCCGCAGATCCATGAAGCGACCGTCGATCCGGCGGTGCGCGCCGAGTTCGATCGCCTGCACCGTCTCGCAGTGCAGCTGAACGGCGCCGTCCTCCTCCTCGGGATCGCAACCGTCTGCGTCGCGGCCACCAGCCTCCGACTACCTCGCTCTTGATGCCGCGCTCTTGATGCCGGGAGGCGCGCGGATTTATTCCGCGCGCCGAGGTCCATCGCGAGCGCAGCGAGCGGGGACGAAAACAAAGCAGGCGCGCGGATTCACTCCGCGCGCCGACGTTCAGCGCGAGCGCAGCGAGCGGGGGTGAGATCTATTACAGCCGGCGCGACGGCACGTCCGTGCTGCCCTGCTTCAGCCGTTTGCGGAGCGACGGGATGGCGTCGATCTTCGCCGCCTTCAAGAGATCCCAGTAGATGCCGCGCGGGCGCGGATACGCCGGGCGCGTCGCCACGACCTCGAAGGGCGTGACGAGAAAATCGAGCGGGATGTCGTGCGCCAGCATCGCGACTTTCTCTTGCACGATCTGCAGCGGATGGACGGTGGTGACGACCGGGGTCGTCTCCTTGACCTTGCCCTCTTCGCGTAGCAGCGCGTACTCGAGATCGGCGAACCCACCTCCCTTGCCGACACGAGTGCCGTCGCGGCGCACGCCCACCGAGCCGCAGACGATGAGATCGACGGCGCGCATCTCACGCGGGCTCACCAGGCGGCCGTACTTTGTCGCGCCCTTGATGCTCGCGGCGAGGGCGGCGCGTCGCCCCAGACGCTTGGGGTCGATCTCGACGAAGCACTTCTCAACGCGCAGGCGCGGCAGCGCCATGTAGACGATCTTCCCGTCCGCGAGCGCCTGACGGCGCACCGGGAGCTGCGGCGCATCGGGGTTGATCTTGATCGCCCGCGCCTTCTTCCAGACCGCGAGCTCGGCGAGTCGGGTGGCGGCGCGCTCGGCGCCGACGAAGTTCGGAATGCGCCCTTGCGTGCCGGGAAATCGTTGCACGCCGTTGTGTTCCAGCAGCTGCCAGACCTTCCGGCGAAGATCCTCCTTGGTCATGCGTTCGACCTCACGCTGCTCACTGGCGTCGTAGGCGGACGCTACACCAGGAGAAGATTTGAAGTCAACGAAACCATCGCGCATGCGCTGGTGCGCGACGCTCCTCGCCGCGCAGCGCGTTCACTCGGCGAACGTGGGTGTGGTGCGCGGCGCATCTGTCGGCACGTCGTCGGCATGTGGTGTGCGAGGTGGCGCGAGCCGGCGCGCGACGACCAAGAAGCCGCTGTGCGCCACCATGCGGTGCTCCGGACGGACGCTGCGATCGGTGACGTGCCAGAAGCGCTGCAGCGACTCCATCGCCTCGATGGCGGCGAAACCGCCGTCACGGAGCGCAGCGACCAGCTGCTGCATCTGCAGCACCGTCGGGATGAAGCCGACGAACACACCGCCCGGCCGGAGCGCTCCGGCCGCGTGTGGGACGACGCGCCACGGCTCCGGCACGTCGACCACGAAACGATCGACGTCGCGCTCATGGATCCCCTCGTACGCGTCACCGGAGACGAGGCGCCAGTGCGGTGCGTCGCCGTAAAAGCGGGTGACGTTCTCGCGCGCCATTGCGGCGAAGGTATCGCGGATCTCGTAGGTCACGACTTCGCCCGTCGGGCCGACGGCACGTAGCAGCGCGATCGTGGTCGCGCCCGGACCGACGCCGACTTCGACGACGTGCGCGCCCGGATGGATGTCACCCCAGACGAGAATGGTGCCGACGTCCTTCGGGTAGATCACCTGCGCCTCGCGCGGGAGGTTGGGAATGAGCTGCGCGTACGTCGGCCGGAAGATCTGGAGATACTCGCCGAGTGACGAGCGCAGGACCGAGCCCTCGGGAAGCCCGATCAGTTCGTCCGCCGCGAAACGCGCGCCGCGCACGTTGAGGGAGCGTCCGGCGTGCACCGTGCGCAGGTACTGGCGCGCCTTGCGGTCGATGAAGAGGATCGTGTCGCCGTCGCGGAGGAGCGCGCGTGCCGACCTGGTGCCACTCGGCACCGCGACGTCTTGGCGGCGGCGGTCGTGGTCAGTCCGGACTGCGTCTGCCGAGTCAGGAATGGGCCACCGCCTGCGACCGCCGTCGCTCGATCTCGGCCACGAGCCGACAATACCCGCACAGCTCGGCGAAGGCGGGCATCCCGCAACGTGCGCACTCGCCGGCGGGACTGTCGGGCGCGCCGGCGAACAGTGGATGCGCGTGGCGCAGAAAGTCGCTGACGAACGCGAGCTTGCTTCCGGGCATCGTCTCCTCGAGCCGATTGAGCAGGTCTTTGTACACGAGCTGGGTGGCGCCGTGACTGTTGGGGCACTCCTCGACGACGTAGTCGATACCGCGGAGGAACGCGTAGGTTGCGCTCTCGTACTCGCTCGTGCGGTACAGCGGCCGCACCTTACGGACGAACTTCGGGTGCGTTGGCGTCAGGACGGGATGTTGCTTTGCGAGGTACGGCAATTGCCAATGGAGGACGTTGCCGAGGAGTCGCGCCGCCTCGTCATCGAGATTATGACCGGTCGCGAGCACGGCGAATCCCCCGTCGAGCGCGGCACGGTCGAAGTGGTGGCGCTTGAAGGTGCCGCACGCGGCGCACGGCTGCCGGCGAGTGAAAAACGCCGCCTCCGGAATCGCCAGGCCGTCGCCCTCCTCCTCGAGCCGCATGATGCGCAGTGGCAGGTCGCGCGCGGCGGCGTACGCCTCGGCCTTGCGCTGCGACGCGGCCGAGTAGGCTCCGATCCCGAGGCCGAGGTAAAGGCCTTCGGTGCGGTAGCCGAGCGTGACGAGCGTGTCCCAGAGCGCGAGGCTGTCCTTGCCTCCGGAGACGGCGACGAGCACCGGCTCCTCGCGCGTGAACATGCGCTCGCGCTCGATCGAGCGCTCGACGTTCCGTTGAAAGAAGAAGACGAAGCACTCCTTGCAGAAGGCCGTGTTGTGGCTCCGCAGCTGGACTGTCGCCTTCGCCGCGCAGCGCTTGCACTTCATCGCGCGCCTCCGGAGATGACGGCGCGCAGCTCGATCGCCTCGTCGTCCTCGACCATGTCGTCGTCGGTGAGGAGATCGTCGCCGCGGATCACCATGACTGTTCCGGTGACCAGCCCGAGCGAGCGGACGAGGTCACCGACCCGCCGCCGGCCGGCGATCGTCAACTGCCTTCCTTGAGGTTCGAGGCGAACATGCATGCGGACAACCGGGGCTTGATCGCGGCGACGCTACCACCGGCCTCCCGGGGCGACAAGCGCGCGCCCGGCGACCTTCGAAGGGCAGGAGCCACGTTGACGAAGCCCTGATTTTGATATAAAAGATACGTAGATATCCAGCGCAACGACATCCGGGGAAGGTCGTCTTCCGCCGGATTTTTTATTGGCGCACGCACAGAGGAGCGGCCGCGATGGTGAAGAAGGTCAAAAAGGAGAAGTCCAAAAAGGGCTTCAACATCTTCGAGGAAGACGATCACCGCGAGACGGGTACCGAAGAGGAGCTTCCGAAGGACGAGGCCGGCCGCCGCAAGATCAAGCGCCAATACGAGGATCTCCTCGGCATCCGTATCCAGAAGCTCCGCGGCCGTATCCTGAACCGCGAGCGCATCAACAAGACGATCGAGGGCATCTATTTCATCTGCGCCGAGTGCGCGAAGGTGTGCCACAACGTCGACGACGGCCTGGCCGAGGATCCGGACAACGTGCGCAATCTCTGCGGCGCGTGCGGCACGAAACCCGGCGACACCAAGAACGGCAAGGACGCGAAAGGTCCGAAAGGCAAGCAAGCGGCCGCCTGAGCGGCCGGCTTTTCACCACCCCGCCGGTAGGTCCATCGACCAGCCGAGTCGCTCGAAGAGCGGCGCCCAATGCGTCGGAAAGGGCGTCGTGAGCTCGCCGAGCACCGCGCCGCGCTCGGCGCGCATGCGGAGCGCGTGCAGGAAGTGCCAGGTGTGCTCGTCCCGCGCCGCCGCGGCGTCCGCGCGGCGGCCATAGCGACGATCGCCCAGCACCGGATGCCCGAGGTGCGCGAGGTGCACGCGCAGCTGATGCGTGACGCCGGTCCGCATGCGCAGCTGCACCAGGCTGAAGTCGTCCGCCTGCGCGATCGGCCGATACTCCGTCTCCGCCATCCACCCGCTTGCCCCGTCGTCGACCACGATCATGCGCTTGCGGCTGCGTGGGTGGCGGGCGAGCGGCAGGGCAACGACTCCGGCGGTCGCGATGCGACCACGGACGACCGCCAGGTACTCCTTTACGAGCGCCTTGGTGGTGAAGGCGTCGCGCAGACGACGGTACGCTACCGGTGTACGTGCCGCGATGAGGAGGCCGGAGGTGCCGGTATCGAGACGATGGACGAGGCCCGCGCCGCGCGCGCCGTCGATCGCCGCCATCTCGGGGAAGCGATGCAGAAGCGCGCCGGCGACTGACGGTGCGGGACTCGCACCCGCCGTCGACGGCATGCCCGGCGGCTTGTCGATGACAACCAGCTCGGCGTCGCAATGGATGACCGCGAGCGGGGCGGGCGTCGGCCGGAGCGCTGTCGCCGCCGCAGCCTCCGTGTCGAGCGTGATCTCGTCGCCCAGCTGGAGCACGGTGCTCTTGGCGGCAACGCGTCCGTTCACCCGCACCGCGCCCGCGCGCAAGAGCACCGCCACGCGGCGTCGTCCGAACCCCGGACCGAGCTCGTCGCGAAGATAGCGATCGATACGGGTCGACGTTCCGGCGAAGATCAGGCGCGCCGACGCCATGGAACGGCAACCTTCAATTGTCGGATAGGCCGTCCGTGATCCAGCCCTCGACCTGACGTAGGAACGTCGCGAACGGACTGTCGCCGACTGGCTGCGGTGCGAAGTAGGCCTTCCGCATGTAGTCGAGCGCTCCCGAGTAGAACTCGAAGTTCTTCGAGAGCTCCTGAAAGAAGAGGAAGCCGGTGCGGTAGAGCGTGACGTCCATCTCCGACACCGCCCGGTACGAGCGCTGTCCCTCCTGCATGTAGTAGCCGAGCGCACCGCGGCGCTCGACGTGCGTGCGGAAGAGTCCGCTCATGAAGAGCGCGTAGTCGGCGACGTACTTGCGGAGTGCCCGCGTGCGCTCGAGGGCGCCGGCGTCGCGCGGCCGCTCGCAGGTCGCGAGCCGCATCTGCACGACGCTGTCGGTCGCGCTACCCGCCTGCCGCATCGCGTATAGTCGATCGGCGCGCGTGAAGTCGGTCATGAGGGCGGCGACGTAGCCGACCACCTCGGTATCGCCGACCCCGAGCTCGGCGAAGCTGCGTCTGGTCATGCTGAGGAAAAACTCGTGGAGCCGCGGCAATTCGCTCGGCTTCTCCATCCATTCCTCCAAGGGTCGCGACGTCGATCAAAACTCAGTATAGCATGGCTCTCATGCACACGGGCAATTTTTCGCACGAGCGGCCGGACGTCACTTGGCGCCACGAGTTCCCGAGCACCACGACGTGCGTCCACTTCAACCATGCCGGCGTAGCGCCCGTGTCGTGTCGGGTCGCGGATGCCGTGGCGGCCTTCATCGCGGACGCTCGCGACTTCGCCGCCCTCCACTACGCGGCGTGGGAGCGCCGTGCCGAGGCGGTGCGTACCGCGGCGGCGCAGCTGATCGGCGCCGCCGCCGCCGAGGTCGCGTTCGTCGCGAGCACCTCGGACGGCCTCTCGATTCTCGCGACCGGATTTCTATGGGCGCCGGGTGACTCCGTCGTCACGGCCGCCGGCGAGTTCCCGGCGAACGTCTATCCGTGGTGGGGCCTCATGCCCCGCGGCGTCGAGACGCGGATGGCCGAGGTCGAGAACGGCCGGCTGACGGTCGACGCCCTCGCTGCGGTCGTCGACCGCTCGACGCGGATCGTGAGCGTCAGCGCGGTCGACTTCGCGTGCGGGCAACGCCGGCCGCTCGCCGCGATCGGCGACTTCTGCCGGCAGCGCGGCATTCTCTTCTGCGTCGACGCCATTCAGGCGCTGGGTGCGCTCGCGATCGACGTCGAGCGTGACGCGATCGACTGCCTCGCTGCCGACGGTCACAAATGGCTGTGCGCGCCCGAGGGCTGCGGCGTCCTCTATCTCTCGCGGCGCTGGCTCGAGCGCGTGCAACCGCAGCGTCTCGGGTGGAAGAGCGTCATCGACCAGGGCCGATATCTACCGTATCACTTCGAGCTCAAGTCCGAGGCGACGAAGTTCGAGTGCGGCAGCTTCAACTTCCTCGGGATCAGCGCCCTCGGCGCTGCCATCGATCTCGTCCTCGAAGTCGGACCGCTCGCGATGGAACGCCGAGTGCTCGCGGTGACGGAGATGCTGCGTGCGGCCCTACGCGACACCGGGCACGGGATTTTGAGTCCGGAGCGCCGCGACGAGTGGTCAGGAATCACGACAGTCGAGAGCGTGCGCGCGCCCGAGATCGATGTGACGCGCCTGCGCGCCGCGGGGGTCATCGCAAGCCCACGCGGCGGCGGCGTGCGCCTGTCGCCACATTTCTACTCGGACGCCGACGACGTCGCGCGCTGCGTGCGAGCGCTCGGCTCGGCCTGAGGCTCGCGCGCCGGCTGCTTCGCGTTCTCGACCCCCTCCGCCGGCGACGTCTCGTGCGCGAACTCCAGGTTCTCGCGCACGAGGTCGAAGACGCGTGCGGACCAGAGGAGGCCGACGTGGCCGACGCCCTCGACCTCGATGTTGCTCGCACCCGGACACTGTCCCGCGGAGGAGGGTACGACCGTGAGGTCGAAGCTCGAATAGATCGCCGTCATGTCCAGGCGGCGTGGCAGGGCGTCGTCGGCGTCGAGTTCCTCGAGAAGCTCGGATCCCGCGCGCATGTCCTGCGCCATCGGATCGAGCGCCAGCGCGTGAAGCTTGCTCCCCTGGTGTGGGGTACCGAGGGTAACCAGTGTCCGCACGCAAGGGTGGACGCGCTGGTGCAGGCAGAGGCGCGCCACCAGGCCGCCCATGCCGTGCGCGACCACCACGACGTGCGATGCTGCGCATGTCGCGACGACGTCCTCGATGAGCGTGCCGAGGCCGCGCGCGGCGGTGCGCAGATCGCCGTGGAACGTCCGGTAGTTGTATCCGACGGCGTCTCGCCAGCCGGCGCGCGCGAGGCGCCGGCGGAGGAGCCACAAGCACGACCGTGTCATGAGGTAGCCGGGGACGAAGACGATCGGCGGCCGGTGTAAGCGCACGTCATCCGGCATGCGACGCCAGGGGAGGGCACCGAGCGGGACCGTGAGAACGGCGACGATCGTCCCGATCGTCTCGACGACGAGCCCGCGCACGGCGCCCGCCAGTGCCCCGGGGGCGAGGCGCACGAGACGCATCTCGGGACGATTCAGCATCTCGTAGAGCGCGACGACGAAGCACGCGAGCTGCGCGACGACGACCGCGCCGCTGACCGTCTTCACAATGCCCCAGGCGACGCCCCAGACGAGCCCCACGAACACCTCCGCACACGGTTGTAGCAAGCGGCGGGCGCCGGTGGGAGCGGGCCTGCCGCTCGCGCCATTCGGGGGTTGTCCTGCCGCCAGTCTCCGCCTCGCTTCGCCTTGCTTTTCGCCCGACCGGCGCCTACACGAACGCGGTGCACCCGCGACGCGAGCTCGAGATGCCGCGACGGGCCGATCGGTACGCGGTCGTCATGGCCGGCGGCACCGGGACACGCTTCTGGCCACACAGCCGTCGGCGGCTCCCGAAGCAGTTGCTGCGCATCACCGGCCCGCGCACCCTCCTGCAAGAGACGGTCGACCGTCTGCGTGGTATCGTGCCACCGGGGCAGATCCTCGTCGTCACCCATCGCGACCACGTCGCGGAGGTGCGGCGCCAGCTGCCGCAGCTCCCCGCCGCGAACGTGTTGGTCGAGCCGATCGGACGCAATACCGCCCCCTGTCTGGCGTTCGCGGCGCTCACGCTCGCCGAGCGCGCCCCGAACGCGACCTTCGTAAGCCTACCTGCGGATCATGCGATCGCCGATCCGCGTCGCTTCCGTGCGACGCTCACCGAGGCGTTCGGTTGGGCGGCGCGTGAGCGCGCGCCGGTGACGATCGGCATCGTGCCGACCGGACCGGAGACCGGTTATGGCTACATCCGCCTCGGCGAGCCGCTCGGCCGGCACGCGCGTCGGGTGCGCGCCTTCGTCGAGAAGCCGCCGCTCGCGCAGGCGCGGCGCTTCGTCGCCGCGCGCGAGTATCTCTGGAACAGCGGCATGTTCGTCTGGCGCGTCGACGTCGTGCTGGCGCTCCTCGAGAAGCATCTCCCGGCCCTCATGGCCACGCTCCGTCAGGCGATGCGTCACACCGGCCGCCGTCGCGCCGCGGCGATCGCGCGCGCGTACCGGCGTCTGATGCCGGTCTCGATCGACTACGGCATCATGGAAAAGGCCGCGCGCGTCGTCGTCGTCCGCGGTGATTTCGGCTGGAGCGACGTCGGCAGCTGGGCGGCGCTCGCCGACCTCGAGCGCGGCCTCGGCGGTGGTTCGCGGGCACCGGTTGTCGCCGTGGATGCGGCTCGGTATGTAGTATTCAGTCCCGAGCGGTTGGTGGCGCTCGTCGGGGTCGACGACGTGATCGTCGTCGACGCTCCCGACGCATTGTTGATCTGCCGACGGGACCGCGCCCAGGACGTCCGTCGCGTGGTGGAGGAGCTGCAGCGCCGGCACCTGGACGGGTACCTGTGAGGATCGAGACCGTCACATGAGCACGCGCGAACGCGCCCCGGTCGCTCGCTTCGAGACGCGGCAGGGAATCCGGGTGTACCGTTTCCCGGTCGAGACGTTCCCGGCGCACTTCAACAATCTCTACCTCATCGACGACGACGACCGCCTTACCTTGATCGACGCCGGCTCGCGACTCGAGAGTACCCGCCGCGACATCACCGCCGGCCTGGACGAGATCGCGGCGCGTTGGGGCCGTCGTTACCAGCTCCACGATCTTGCGGACGTGGTGATCACGCACGCGCACATGGACCACTGCGGGAACGCCGGCTACTTCGTCGAGGAGACGCGTGCGCGCGTCTGGGTGCACGAGCTCGATGCCCGGGTGCTTTCGGCGTACGAGGAGCGCATGGTCGTCGCGTCGAAAGACCTTGCCATCTTCCTCGACCGCTCGGGTGTCGGTCCGGCCCTGAAGCAGCAGTTGATGTCGATGTACACGATGTCGAAGTACGCGCTGAACTTCTCGTCGGTGGACATGCCCGATCGTCTGACGGACGCGACGACGATTGGGAACGGTTACCAGGTTTTTCACACGCCCGGCCACTGTCCCGGCGAGATCTGCCTGCTCGTCGACGACGTGCTCTTCACCGGTGATCACATGCTCTCGCGGACGACGCCGCACCAATCGCCGGAGTGCATCACGCTCTTCTGCGGCTTACGGCGCTACCTCGAGTCGCTCGACAAGATTCAACACGTCGGCGGCGTCGAGCTCGCGCTCGGCGGGCACGAAGACCAAATGACGAACGTGTACGGCCGCATCCACGAGATCCGACGCTTCCATCTGCAACGGCTCGAGCGTCTGCGCGCGATGTGCCGCGAGCCGCGCACGATCTGGGACGTGACCCAGGAGCTCTTCGCGGGGCGGCTCGAGGGGTATGGTCAGATCCTCGGCATCGAGGAGGCGGGCGCGCACATCGAGTACCTGTATCAGCTCGGCGAGCTCACCATAGTCAACCTCGACGAGGTGCAGCGCAGCAACAATCCGGCGCTGCACTACCGGGCGCGCGCATGACGAGCCCACGTGTCGCGCCTGCTCCGCCGCGGGCCGCCAGCGGCGGCGCCGGCGGGGCGCCCGCCCACCACTCGGCGATGGTGCGGCGCTTCGGACTCCTCCCGCGGTTGTTCACGCGACTCGCTTTCCAGCACGTCCGCGTCGATCCCGCCGACATCGATCGCCTGCGTCGCCTCGCGAGCGAGGGGACGCTCGTTTACGTGATGCGCTACCGCTCGCTCGTCGACTACTTCCTGGTGAACTACGTTCTGTTGCGGGAAGGATTGCCGTTGCCGCGTTTTGCAAACGGCATTTCGTCGCTGTGGCTTCGTCCGCTCCGCGACCTTCTCGGCATGCTGTGGACGCGGCTCAAGTCGGCGCATCTCTTCGGCAAGGAAGTGCGGCAGTTCCGCGAGCGCGACCTCGTCGGTCAGCTCGCTGCCCACGGCCGCTCGGTGCTGCTCTTCATCCGCAGCCGGCGCGGCGGAATGGGTCGCGCACGCGCGTCCGTACCGCCCACCGAGATGCGGCGCGGCTCCGACTACCTGCGCGAGATCGTGCACAGCCTGTGGGGCAAGGAGCAGCCGGTCTTCCTGGTACCGCTCGCGATCTTCCGCGGCTCCGGCTTGCGACGAAAGGGCTCACGCCTGGCGAGCTTCGTCTACAGCGTCCACGAGGCGCCGAGCGACGTGAAGCGGCTCTTCACCTACGTCTGGAACACGCGCGACCTCACGATCTCGTTCGGCGCCGAGATCCCGCTGAACGCCTTCATCGCCCAGTATCAATCTGAGAGCGAGGATCGCATCGTACGGCGCCTGACGCGCGCACTGCAAATCTTCCTCTATCGCGAAGAGCGCGTCGTCTGGGGGCCGACGCTGCGCTCGAAGCGTCAGGTACGCGACATGGTACTCGGCGCCGACGAGGTGCAGGCGCTGGTGTGCACGCTCGCCGCGGAGCGCAAGGTCTCGGAGGAGAAGGTCGCCAAGGAGGCGCGCGCTTATTTCGACGAAATGGCCGCCAACTTCCACGGCTACTACCTCGCGATCCTCGCGTTCCTATTCCGCCGCATCTGGCAACGCACGTTCTCCGGCCTGGAAATCCGTGGCCTGGAGCGCGTCGTCGAATGCGTGAAGCAGCATCCGATCGTGCTCGTCCCCTGCCACCGTAGCCATTTCGACTATCTGATCCTCACGTACATCTTCCACGAGAACTTCCTCTCGCCGCCGCACATCGCTGCCGGCATCAATATGGCCTTCTGGCCGATGGGCCCGTTCTTCCGCGGTGCCGGTGCCTACTTCATCCGCCGCACGTTCGACGACAACCCGCTCTACAAGACGGTCTTCCGCAAGTACCTCGAGTACCTGATCCGCGAGGGCTACACGCAGGAGTTCTTCATCGAGGGTGGCCGCAGTCGTACCGGGAAGATCCTGACGCCGAAGCTCGGCATGCTGTCGGCGATCGTCAACGCCTTCGTCGAGGGCGTGCGGCGCGATCTCTATCTGGTACCGGTGTCGATCCACTACGGGCGTATCGTCGAGGAGGAGGCCTACAAGCAGGAGTTGCTCGGTGGGCAGAAGGAGAAGGAATCGTTCGGAGCACTGCTGAAGGCTCGACGCATCCTGCGGCAGAAGTACGGCACCGCCTACGTCACGTTCGCGCCCCCCATCTCGCTGAACGATGCGCTCGGATCCCGCAAGGAGCGTTTCCACGAACCTGGCGCGACGATCGAGGACGAAAAGCGCTATTTCGTCCAGAAACTCGGGTTCCGGCTTCTGCGCGAGGTGAACGACGTCGCGGTCGCGGGCGCGACCTCGCTGTCGTCGACGGTGTTGCTGTCGGCGCCTCAGCAGGCGATCCGCTACGGCGATTTCGTGACCGCCGGACGCGCGCTTACGGCGCTCCTGGTGGCAAGGAACGTGACCTTGACCGCCTCGCTGCAACGTAACACCGGCGACTTCCTCGAAAGTCTGCGCTTCCTGCAAAGTGGCAAGCTGATCGAGTGGATGAAGGATCGCGCCGGCGACATCATCTACGCACCGCCGGAAAAGCGGATGATCCTCGACTTCTACAAGAACAACATCATCCACTTTTTCCTCGTGCCCTCGCTGGTCGCGCATGCCTTGCGGCGCGACGTGCTGCGGACGGACGCGCTGGTCGAGGAGGTCTGGTGGTGGCTCGAGCTCTTCCGCTGGGAGTTCGCGCTTCCCGAGCGCGCCGCGGCGGCGGCGGAGATCGACACCGTGCTCGCCTACTTCCGTGCCGCCGGTGCCATCGGGTCCCGGGACGTACGTCGGACGCACCCTTTGCTCGTCTTCGGCGACGGCATTCTCGAAAACTTCCGCGAGGCGTACTGGATCGTCGCCAAGACACTCCTCGACCTCGACGCTGACGGTCTCTCGCAGAAAACGGCGATCGCCCGCATGCAGAAGAGCTTCCTGATGCACCAGCTCCTCGGACAGGCGCAGAAGCCCGAGGGCAACTCGGCGATCACGTTCGAGAACGCCGTGAATCGCTTGGCGGAGATCGGCTGCGTGACGCGCGCCCGCCGCGGCCGCGGCGGCAAGGAGCAGGCGATCATGCCCGGTCGCGCCTTCGCCGAGCTGGCGGCTCTCGAGCGCCGCCTCGGCGACAGCCTGAGCACCGACGTGCCCGGACGCCCGTGGTCGACGCCGATCGACACGACGTCACGCGACCTTCCGCTGCCGCCATCGTCCTGACGGGGGGGGCCACCGATCCCGCATTGTTGCGGCTCCCGTGCGGACGCCCGCGGATTTGCACGATGCGACACTTCATCGACGTGGCGCGCGGCGTATGCCGGGTGCTACGGCCGATGCCGGCAGCCATTGGTGGGATTCACGCCGCAAGTGGCGGCAGCGACTCTGAAAATCCCGGCTGCGCAGCGGACGGCGGCGGCGGAGGCGCGCGCTCCCGAGACGCGCACCCCTGCGTGGCATTCTTCTTGGACCCTGCGAGCAACACGTCTTGTCACGGAGGCTGCATGATCATCGATCGAGAGACCTTCACCGATATCGCCAAACACCTCGAAGCCGCTTCAGAAGGACTGCTCAGCGCCGCCACCGGCGTCGCCGGCCTCTGTCCCGAGATTGATCCAGGTGAGCCCAATTCGTTCAAATGGCTCGGACTCATCGAGAGCATGGTCTCGGTGAACGGGGAGATCACGGCCCTCGAGACCGTCCTGCGTGCCGTGCTCGAAGCGAATCGCGAAGAAGTCGCCGCTGCGCGCGCGGCCGGCCCGAGTAGCTGAGTCGTTATTGATTCCGCCCCCGCTCGCTGCGCTCGCGATGGGCGTCGCCACCCGGAGTGAATCCGGGTGGCTCCCGGCTGGGCGCGCCTCCCTGGCGCTCAGGGGAAGAGGTCGAGCGCTCGCGGCCGAATGAGGTCGCGGCCGCGGCCGCTGGTCGCGCGCCACTCGAAGCCACGGACGAGGACGGCGGCAATGCTGCTGTCCTTCTCCATGAGCAGCCCGGCCGCCGCTGCCAGCTGATCGCCGACGGCGAGGATGGTGTGCTGCAGGTCGCGTCCGGTGAGATCGAGACGGCCGCGCCAATCGAGCAGCGCGCCGACGCCTGCGACCCCGAGAGCTACGTCGATCTGCCCCTCCCGCCACGGGCGCCCGAACGTATCGCTCACGACGACGCCGACGCTCGTGCCGCTCGCCGCCGCAAGCGCGGCACGGAGCCGTTCCGCGGACGCGTCGGCATCCTCCGGCAGTAGGGTTACGACGCCCGGGGCGATGCCGTTGGACTCGTCGACGCCGGCGTTCGCACACACCCAGCCTGGTCCCGTTTCGCAGATCAAATGGCCGGCGGCCATGCGCACGATACGCGTCGTCTCACGCAAGATCACCTCGACGAGGCGAGGATCCTTCGCCGTCTCGGTGGCGATGCGCGCCGCGAAAGGCGAGGGGACGATCGTCGCCAGCTCCACGACGCGTCCCTCCGCCTTGGAGACGACCTTCTGGCACACGACGACGACGTCGTCGCGCTTGATACCAACCTTGCTGGCCTCGATCGTTTCGACCAGAAGGGCGGCCAAATCGTCGCCGGGACGGATGCGTGGCAACCCGATCAGCGGAATGAGAGCCAGCGTGCGCACCGGGCTCACGCGAGGGCGCGCAGCAGTCGCCGCGCCGCGGCCGCCGCGCGCCCCTCGGTGCTGAAGAGCGTGTCGGCGACGATGACGCGACAGCCCGACGCGGCGAGCACCGCCGCCTCGGCGCGGTCGCGATGGTCGATCACGAGTGCGTCGAGGAAGGGCCGGTAGCACGCCGCGATCCCGAGCGACGACGCTGGGAGACCGAGACGGCGCAACTGGCGGGCGAGCGGACCGGTGGGCGCGCGCCCGCCGACGAGCGGCGAGACGGCGACCGTCGGGCCGTGACGACGCTCGAGCGTGCGACGGATGCCGGGCACGGCGAGCAGGGGACCGATGCTGAGGAGCGGGTTGCTCGGTGCGATCACGACCGCCGCGGCGTCGCGGATAGCGGCGACGACGCCAGGCGCCGGACGAGCGCGTTCCGCGCCGAGGTAGCGAATGCGCCGCACCGCCGGGCGCGCGCGGCGGCGCACGAGGTAGTCTTGGAACGTCAGCGTGCCGGCGGCGGTATCGAGCACGGTGCGCACCGGATCGTCGCTCATCGGCAGGATGCGTGCGGCGATTCCGAACGCGCGGCACACTTCGGCGGTGACGGACGAGAGCCGCGCACCGGCGGCGAGGCGCTGCGTACGATAGATGTGCGTCGCGAGGTCGCGGTCGCCGAGCCGGAACCAAGTCTCGTCGTAGAAGCGTCCGAGGGCGTCGAGGCAGTGGAACGAGTCGTCGCGCCGGCCCCAACCCGTGCGCGGGTTCGCGACGCCGGCGGCGGTGTAGGTGATGGTGTCGAGGTCGGGCGAGACGGCGAGGTCGAAGAAGCGCTCGTCGTCGCCCGTGTTGACGATGATAGTGAGCGTCGACGGGTCAGCAACACGGAGCAGGCCGCGGAGAAACTTCGCTGCCCCCACTCCGCCCGCCAGTACCGTCAATGCGGGTCGATTCGCCATCCGCCGCCCGTTCGTCCCCGCCGTCGAGTTTGCGGTAGAGCGTCGTCCGCTCGACGGGTCGGCGTCCCATGCCCTCGATGAGTCCGCGGATCTCGGCGACCGGCGTGTACTCGCCCGCGTCCGCCCCCGCCTCTCGTGAAATGCTCTCTTCCATCAGCGTGCCGCCGAAGTCGTTGACGCCGGCGAGTAGGGACAGCTGCGCGAGCTCGTGGTTGAGCTTCACCCACGACGTCTGAACGTTGTCGATCGCCCCTCGCAACATCAGGCGCGCGAAGGCATAGATGCGAAGATCGTAGAGGCCCTTGGGCGGTGGCTCGCTGACGACACCGTCACGGAAAAGCTCGGTGTTGTCGTGGATGAAGCGCAGCGGTACGAACTCGGTGAAGCCGCCGGTCGTCCGCTGTAGGCGCCGCAGGAGGGCGACATGTTCGGCAATGTGGCGCGACGTCTCGACGTGACCGTACATCATCGTCGACGTGC
This sequence comes from Deltaproteobacteria bacterium, assembly GCA_016200545.1. Lineage (GTDB taxonomy): Bacteria > Desulfobacterota > Binatia > UTPRO1 > UTPRO1 > DP-19. The sequence continues at coordinate 112,978 of JACQEO010000047.1, forward strand.
TCCGAACGCCGAGCTCGTGCGCAGTGGTGACGATTTCGATCCAGGTGCGCACGTCCACCTTCTTGTGGCTCAAGATCTCGCGGACGTCGTCGTCGAGGATCTCGGCGGCGGTGCCGGGGATGGTGCCGAGGCCCTCGTCCTTCAGCATGCCGAGGTAGTCGCGGTAGCTCATGTTGGCACGTCGTGAGCCGTACAGGATCTCCATCGGCGAGAACGCGTGCATGTGGATTGCGGGAAAGGCGGTTTTGATCGCGCGCAGGACGTCCCGGTACGTGAACGGCTCCATGTCGGGGTTGATGCCGCCCTGCATGCAGATCTCGGTGGCGCCGCGATCGACCGCCTCCTGCACCTTGGCGAGGAGGGCGTCGACCGGCACGTTGTAGGCGTCCGCTTCCCAGCGCTGGCGCTTGAAGGCGCAAAAGCGGCAGCCCACGAAGCAGATGTTCGTGAAGTTGATGTTGCGGTTTACGACGTAGGTGACGTCGTCGCCGACGTCCTCGTGACGGATGGCGTCGGCGACCGCGATCAGCGCCAGGAGGTCGTCGCCCTCCGCGCCGAGGCACGTGATCCCGTCGTCGACGTCGAGCTCGTCACCGGCGAGCGCGCGCTCGAGGAGTGCGCGGAAGCCGGGAGACGCCGCGGCGAGGCGGCGGTCGAGCGGTAGGTGAGAGCGAAGCTCTTCAATGAGCGCCGTCTGCATGGACGTCCTCCGTGCGGATGACTTCCGCAAGGCGATCGACGAGCGTCGCCAGGTCGGGATCGAGGTACTGCGGATGCACGTACTCGGGGTAGATCGTGAGGCGCTCGCGCAGCACGAATCCTTCTTCCGCGCACGTGCGCGCCAGCGTGCTGATGACCGGCCACGCCGCCTCCGGATTCACGTAGTCGCTGCTGACCGGTGAGATGCCGCCCCAATCGTTGATGCCGGCGCGCAACAACAGCCGGTGATTGCTGGGGCTCAAGTTCGGCGGCGCCTGGATGTTGACGTCGGGACCGAGGAGGAGGCGGGCGACGGCGATCGTGCGTGCGAGGTCGGCGGCGCCGGGCTCCGGCGCCGTCGCCATCGGGGTTGCCGGCTTGCTGCGGAAGTTTTGGAGGATGACCTCCTGGATGTGGCCGTAGGCGGCATGCAGGTCGGCGATCGCGAACAGCGAATCGACGCGTTCCTCTTGGGTCTCGCCGATGCCGAGCAGGATGCCGGTCGTGAACGGGATGTGCAGGCGTCCGGCCTCAGCGATCATGGCGAGCCGGCGCGCCGGCTCCTTGTCGGGAGCGTGCTGATGCGGCATACCGCGCGCCCGCAGGCGTGGGCTGACGTTCTCGAGCATGAGGCCGAGGCTCGCGTTCACAGGTCGCAAGAGCCGCATCTCCTCCGAGGTGAGCAGGCCCGCATTGGTGTGCGGTAGCAGACCGGCGGCGAGCGCGATCTCGCACGCTTCACGCACGTAGGCGATCGTCGAGTCGTGACCGAGTGCGCGCAAGGTCTCGCGGTGACTCGGGAACACCGCCTCGGGACGATCGCCGAGGCACATCAGCGCCTCTTTGCAGCCTTGGCGGCGCGCGCGCGCGACCCATTCGGTGATCTCGGCGCGCGTCATCGTCCAGGCGCCCGGGTCGCCGGGATCCTTGCGGAACGTGCAGTACGAGCACCGGTCCCGACAGAGATTCGTAATCGGCAGGAACACCTTTCGCGAGTACGTGACGGTGCGGCCCTTACCGCGGTCGCGAACGGCGCCGGCCGCCGCGAGCAGCATCGGCAGCACGTCGTCGTTGCAACGGACGAGTGCATAGGCGTCAGGAAGCGTAAGCCCGGCGCCGCGCGCCGCGCCCGCGATGATGTGGGCGGAATCGCGATCGAACACCATGGAAGCGTCGTCCGGCAGAGGCGGCGAGGTATAGGCAGGGTCCGCGGTCAAGTCAACGAACCGCGTGCTTCGCACGGCGTCGTCAGGCCGCCTGCACTTCGAATCGCGCATGATCCGGCGCCTCGATCGGCTCGACGGTGATACGGCGACCGAGCTCGTGCTCCAGAGCGTCCATCGCGAGGCTTTCGTCCTCGCAGAGAAAGGCCGCGACTGCGGCGTGCGCCCGCACGACGATGCGCCCGGCGGCGGGCGCGGCCGCGGCGACGTAACGAATTCGCCGCATGATCTCGTAGGCGATCGTCGCGACCGATTTGATGCGTCCCTTGCCCTCGCAGCTCGGACACGGCTCGGTGAGCTGGTGCGAAAGGCTCTCGCGGGTGCGCTTGCGCGTCATCTCGACCAGACCGAGCTCCGAGATCTTCAGAATATTGCTCCGCATCTTGTCCTGCCGAAGCGCAGCGTCGAACGCGTCCATCACGCGCTGGCGGCTCGCCGGATCCATCATGTCGATGAAGTCAATGATGATGATGCCGCCGAGATTACGGATACGGAGCTGGTCGACGATCTCGCGCGCCGCCTCGAGGTTGGTCTTGAGGACCGTCTCCTCCTGGTTGCGCGTGCCGACGTAGCGACCGGTGTTGACGTCGATCGTGGTCAGCGCCTCGGTTTGGTCGATCACGATGTAGCCGCCGGACTTGAGCCACACGCGGCGCTCGAGCGCGCGGCTGATCGCGGGCTCGATGCCGTACTGATCGAAGAGCGGCTCCGCGTCCTCGTGGAGTTCGATCCGTGTCTTCAGCCGCGGCGCGAACGAGTCGACGAAGTCGAGGATGCGTTGTTGATCGACGGCGCGATCGACGATCACCTTGGCGACGTCGGACGTGAAGAGGTCGCGGATGCTGCGCAGGATCAGGTCCATGTCGTAGTGCAGCTGACAGGGGGCCGACGCGTCCTCACTGCGCTTGAGGATGCGGTTCCAGAGCTTGATGAGGAACCGCATGTCCGCCTGGAGCTCGCGCTTGCTGAGGCCGACGCACACGGTGCGGACGATGAACCCGGCGCCCGGCGGCTTGAGCGCGAGCACGATATCGCGCAGCCGCTGGCGCTCGGTCTCGTCTTCGATGCGGCGCGAAACGCCGAGGTGATTGGTAGTCGGCAGGTAGACGAGGTAGCGGCCCGGAAGTGAGATGTGTGAGGTGATGCGCGCGCCCTTCGAGCCGAGCGGCTCCTTGGCTACCTGAATGAGGATCTCGTCGCCGCGGCGCAGGCGCTCTTCGAGCGGCGCAGGAATGGGCTCGGTTTCGTGGGCCGTCACCGAGAACTCGGGAACGGCGGGTGCATCGAGCAACGGCACCGGCTCGGGTTCCGACGTGGCGACACCGTCAGCACCGCCCTCGACGGCGTCGGCGTCGATCATCGGCAGCTCGTCGACGCCGGGATAGAAGTCGGACACGTGGAGAAAGCCCGCCTTCGGCAGGCCGATGTCGACGAACGCCGCCTGCATGCCGGGCAGCACCCGCACGACTTTTCCCTTGTAGATGTTGCCGGCGATGCCGCGATCGCGGGTACGCTCGATGTGAATCTCGGCGAGCGCGCCGTTCTCGACCAGCGCCACCCGCGCTTCTTCGGGAATCGAGTTGATGAGAATCAGATTCGCCACGTTGCTACACGCCCTCACCCGAACGTTCGCAAGGCGAGACTACAAGAGCCGCCGTTGCGCACGCAAGTGCGCGACGCACAAAGACAAACCGGCTTGACACCTCAGGGAGGCGCGTACTACCGTCCGCACGGCCCTTCGAGTCCATGATGTCGGTGCTCAATACCAAGGTCTTGGTACTGAACCGGTCGTACCTGCCGGTGCACGTCACCTCCGTAAAGCGCGCCTTCGTCCTCCTTTACCAGGACGTCGCCCGCGCGGTCGACGAGCAGTACCGGACGTTCGACTTCGCGAGCTGGAGCGAGCTCGCGGTCGTCGAGCACGATTCGATCGGGCTCGTGAGCCGCCTCGTGCGCGTTCCCCGCGTCATCTTGCTGGTGGCGTTCGACCGCGTGCCCAAGCGGCATGTACGCTTCAGCCGCTACAACATCTACATGCGTGACGGGAACACCTGCCAGTATTGCGGCAAGCGCTTTCCCCGTCCCGAGTTGAACCTCGACCACGTGGTGCCCCACTCGCGCGGCGGACTCGCTACCTGGGAAAACGTCGTCTGCTCCTGCCATCGTTGCAATCGCCGCAAGGGCGGTCGCACGCCGGACGAGGCGGGAATGCGGCTTCTCAAGCGGCCGACGCGCCCGCAGTGGACGCCGTTCATGGCCGAGGCGTTCAGCCTGCGTCGCTACCGCGAGTGGGGTCCCTTCCTCAATACCGTCGACGTCTCGTACTGGAATACGGAGCTCGAGCCGTGAATGCGCGGAGCGCTCGCCGCGCCTCGTGAGGAGCGCTCGCGCTCCAAGATGTAGTGGTTCGGCAGGCGCGACGCATCAGCATCTAGCGCTTTTTCTTGACACCTCCCACACCCTGTGGAAATCTGCACCATGGTGTCTCGCGCGTCGCGCGCCACCAGACGTGGGGATGTTGGGGAGGAGGGGGCCGTGGCGATTCCACCGCAAGAGGTTTCCGCTGAATGCGCGCTCGTGAGCTGGCCCGAGCCGGACATCGGTGAGGACACAGAATCGGCCGCCGACGCCTCGCTGCGCGCCGCCACGCTGCGTATTCGCCAGCTCGAGCTCGTCGGCTTCAAGTCGTTTCGCGATCGCGTCGTGCTGCGGTTCGACGAGGGCGTCATCGGCATCGTCGGCCCGAACGGCTGCGGCAAGTCGAATGTCGTCGACGCGATCCGCTGGGTGCTGGGCGAGCAGAGCGCCAAGCGGCTGCGCGGTCAGGGCATGGAGGACGTCGTCTTCGGCGGCAACGATCGTCACGCGCCGCTCGGCATGGCGCAGGTGTCGATCGTCTTCGAGTGCGACGGCTTGCCCGTCGATCAGTACGCGCTGCTGCAGGAGTCCGGGCATCCGATCGCCGACGCCGGGCCGGCCGATATCATGGTCACGCGCCGCTACTACCGTTCCGGTGAGTCCGAATATCTGATGAACGGCCTGCCGTGCCGTCTGCGTGACATCACCGAGCTGTTCCTCGGGACCGGAGTCGGCAGCAAGGCGTATGCGATCATCGAGCAGGGGCGGGTCGAGCAACTGGTCGGCGCGAAGCCCGATGAGCTGCGGCTCTTCATCGAAGAGGCGGCGGGTACGACGCTCTATCGCAGCCGCCGTCAGGTCGCCGAGCGCAAGATGGAACGTACGCAGGAGAATCTCGAACGCGTGCGCGACATTCTACGGGAGGTGGATCGCCAGCTCGGCGGATTGCGGCGGCAGGCGAAGCGCGCCGAGCAGTACCGCGCGCTGCAGACGGAGATCGCCGCGCTCGACCTCGCGCTGAGCCGCCGCCAGCGGGCGCGGCTCGCGCAGGATCTCGCCCGCCTCGAGCGCGAGCGCGCCGACACCGGCATGCGCCAGTCTGAAGTCGAGGATGCGCTGGCACGGGTCGAGCGCCAGCGGCGAGAGGCGCGTAGCGGCGAGGCGAGCGCGCAGGAGCGTGCAAGCGCCGCACAAGCGTCGGCGTTCGAGGCGCGAACCGCCTTCGACGAGTGCCGCCACGAGGTCGCGCGGCTCGCGGCGCGCGCCACCGAGCTCGCGGCGCAGGATGCGGCAACCGCACGCGACCTCGAGGAGGCGCGCGCCGCCGGGGCGCGTGCCAGCGCCGAGCGGACGTCGGTCGAGGATTCGCTCGCGGCGCTCGCGGTGCGCATTGCCGCCGCCGAGGAGGCGCTCGCGGCGCGCGAGGGCGCCGCCGCCGCCGCCGCCGCCGCGTTCGCGGCCGCGGCGTGCGCACTCGAGGAGGCAAAGGTCGCGGTCGTCGACGCGTTGGCGGATGAGACCCGCGCGCGCAACGCCCAAGCCGCGCTCGAGTCGCGCCGGCAAGAGGATACGGAGCGTCGCGGGCGCCTCGCGACGCAGGCCGCCGCCTTGACCGCGCGTCAACGTGGAGTCGAGGAGCGCGCAAGGATGGCCGAGCAGACGGTCGTGGAGTTGCAGAAGCAGCTCGAGAGCGTCGCTGGCGCGAAGCGCGAGCGCTCTGAGGAACTGCGGCGTCTTCTCGAGGAGCGGGCGAGCTGGGACGCGACGTTGGATGGCATGAAAGAAGCGCTGGCGCGGGTGCGTTCGCGCCGGGACTCGCTGCGGCAGCTCGAGGACTCGCACGCGGGCTACGGCGAAGGTGTGCGCGCCGTGCTCGCGGCGTCGTCGCACGACGAGGCGCTCGGCCTCGTCGCGGAGGTGTTGGAGATTCCCGCCGATCACGAGCGTGCGGTGGCGGCGGCACTCGGCGAGTACTTGCAAGCGGTCGTCACCCGTGATCACGAGGTCGCGCGTGACGCCGTGCAGGCGCTCCGCCGTGCCGGGGCGGGCAGGGCGACGTGCATTCCGCGACAACCGCGCCCGCCGGCGATCGGTCCGATTCCCACGGGCGCGCGGCGGCTGCTCGATGTGATCGGGGTCCGACCCGGCTACGAAGATGTTGCCGAGGCGCTGCTCGCCAACGTCGTTCTCGCCCCCGACCTCGACACTGCCTTGACGCTCTGGCGCGCGAATGGCGGCGCCTGGACCCTGGTCACCCCGAGCGGTGAGACGATCGATGCGACCGGAGCCGTCGCCGGCGGAAGCGAACGCGCCGAGGAGACGCTGCTGGCCGAGCGGCGCGAGCTGCGCGCGCTCGACCAGGAAGTCGACGTCCGGGCGCGTGATCTCGCCGGCGCGCGCGTCCGCCAGGAGGAGCTCGCGACCGCCGTCGTGACGCGGGAGGGCGGCGTACGCGAGCTCGACGCCGAGCTCGCGCGTATCACCGTCGCCGTCGTCGCCAGCGAGAAAGACGTCGAGCGCGCCGGACAGGAGCACCACGACCTCGACGAGCAGCTACGCGCCCTGCGTGCCGAGATCGAGATGATCGATGCACGACTGCGTGAGCTCGCGGCCGAAGGCGAGCGTCTTGCCGCCGATCTGAGCGGCTCCGAGACGCAGCGGCTCGGGCTCGAGCGCGAGCTCGCGCTCATCGACGAGCGCCGTTGCGTGGCGGAGCGTCACGTGGTGACGCTGCAGGAATCGTTGACCGAGGCCCGCATCGCGCTCGCCGAGGAGCGCACGCGTACCAGTGCGCTGGCGTCACTGATCGAGCGTCTGCGGCAGACGGACGAGGAGGCCGGGCGCCGCGCGATGACGCTCGAGGCGCGCCGCACGTCCGACGCGCGGGTCCTGGCCGAGACGCGCGAGATCGCGGCGGCCCGAACAGCCGAACTCGGCATCCGGCAGGCAGCAGCCAACACACGCGCCGCCGAGGTCACCGAGGCAACGCAGGCGGTTGCAGGCGCGCGCGCCGCCGCCGAGGCGGCGGAGCGCGGCGCCGCGGGCATACAAACGGAGCTCGAGGCGCTGCGTGCGCGTGCCGCTGCGCTGCAACTCCAGGCCGCTGAGCGCCGGCTCGCGATCGAGCATCTCGAGGCAACCTTGGGTGAACGTTACGGGGCGATGCTCGGCGACGCCGCCGCTGCGGCGCCTACGGACGACGCCGGCGGCGCCGACGACGCCGCCCACGAGGAGCGCCTCGGCCGACTGCGCGAGCGCCTCGCGGCGATGGGCGAGGTCAACGTCGCCGCCCTCAGCGAGGTCGCGGAGCTCAAGGAACGGCAGCAGTTCCTCGACACGCAGCGCGCCGATCTCGAGCGCGCGCTCGACGACCTCAAGAAGACGATCGCACGTCTCAATCGGACGTCGCGCGCGCGCTTCCGCGAGACCTTCGATCGCGTCGACGCGACGTTTCAGGAGGTATTTCCGAAGCTGTTTCAGGGGGGCAAGGCGCGTCTTCGCCTCACGGAGGAAGAGCACCTGCTCGAAAGCGGCGTCGAGATCGTCGTGCAGCCGCCCGGCAAGCGTGTCGGTTCGCTCGATCTGCTCTCCGGCGGCGAGAAGGCGTTGACCGCGGTGAGCTTGATCTTCGCGCTCTTCCTCATCAAGCCGAGCCCCTTCTGCGTCCTCGACGAGGTGGATGCGCCCCTCGACGACGCCAACATCGGCCGCTTCAACTTGATGGTGCGGGAGATGAGCGCGCGCTCGCAGTTCATCTTGATCACGCACAATAAGTGCACGATGGAGGTCGCGCAGACGCTGTACGGCATCACCATGGAGGAGCCGGGCGTCTCGAAGATCGTTTCGGTTCGCCTGCCGGACTAGCCTGCGGTCGATCCGCCGCGCGCCCTTCGCCGAGCGATGAACGGGCTCTTGAACAGGCTCGATGCGACGGCAGCGCCGGTCGCGGCGCTCGTCGTCGTGGCGGTCGTGGCGCTGATCGTGGTCATCGGGGCGCTGGCGCTCGTACGCGCCCGACGTCGGCGCGCCTCGCGCCCCCAGGCGGCCGCGCCTGCGCGCGTCCGGCCGACGACGCCACCCGCAGCGGAGTCCTCCTACGAACGCCTCCGGCGCGGCCTCGCGAAGACCCGCGACGGCATCTTCGGGGGTCTTGCGGGCATCCTCGGCGGTCGGGTTTTGGACGCGGCCGCCATCGAGGAGATCGAGACCGCGCTCATCCGCGCCGACGTCGGCGTGAAGACAACCGCGCGCCTACTCGCCGCCGTCGGCACGCGCAGCGGCGACACGCCCGTGCGCGATCGCTTGGCGGCCGCGATGGTCGCCATGCTCCCGACACCACCTGTGCCGACGGCCGTCGCGCCGCCGCACGTGATCCTGGTTCTCGGTGTGAACGGCGTCGGCAAGACGACATCGATCGGAAAGCTCGCGGCGCGCCACGCGGCGGCGGGCAAGCACGTCCTGCTGATCGCCGGCGATACGTTTCGCGCCGCCGCCATCGAGCAGCTCGCCGTCTGGGCGGAGCGCGCCGGTGCCGGGCTCATCCGGCAGCAGCAGGGAAGCGACCCGGCGGCGGTCGTTTTCGACGGCATACGCGCCGCGATTGCCAGGCGGAGCGACGTTATCATCATCGACACCGCCGGGCGCCTGCACACCAAGAGCAATTTGATGGACGAGCTCAGAAAGGTGCGTCGGGTGATCGCGCGCGAGCTTCCGGGGGCGCCGCATGAGACGCTCCTCGTGTTGGATGCCACGACGGGGCAAAACGGGCTCGCGCAGGCGCGCGCCTTCGTCGATGCCTTGCAGGTGAGCGGCGTCGTCCTTACCAAGCTCGACGGTACCGCCAAGGGCGGCATCGTAGTTGCGATTGCCGACGAGCTCGGCATCCCGATCCGCTACGTGGGCATCGGGGAGCGCGTCGACGACCTACGCGACTTCGATCCGCGACAATTCGTCGCCGCGCTTCTCGGGGCATCCGGTAGCGCGGGATGTGCTTGACACCCGGCACCCGTGACCCCTACTCTCCGCAACCGAATCGTACGCGCATGCGAGTATTCCCAGCGCGCGCATCGCTCAGGGGAATGGTGGTTGGGTGGCGCCGGACGGAGATACGACGACCAATCGAGAGGCGTTGCAGTGATACGGCGAGATCCCGGGTTCATGACGTTCCGACCGCACGCGCGCGCATCGCGTGACGACCCGTACTCGTTGATGACTTAGTCCTCACGACATCGTTCGTGTTTCCGGCCCGACGGTGAATCTGTTCGGTCCGGGCATGGCAGATACCAAAGCGGAATGGCGTGAGCGCCTGCAGCGCGCGCGCCGCTCGATCGACATGGGCACGCGCCGCGAGGCGGGCGCCGATGTCGTCGCCCGTCTTGCGAGGCTCCGCGAGTTCATCGGCGCACGCTCGGTTCTCCTCTACGCCTCTCTCGGCGCAGAGCTCGACGTGCACGCGCTCGCGCGCGCCGCGTGGCACGCGCGGAAAGACGTCTATCGTCCGGCGAGCGCGGAGCCGCCGCCGACGTGGGTCCGCGATGATTCCAGTCCTTCCGAGCCGTCCATAGAAGAGCCGCTCGCCGCCGGCGCGCGTGACGTCCCGGAAGGCGCCGCGTCCAGCGAGCGGTTCGCGCTCCCGATTCTTTTGATCGCGCCCGGCGTCGGTTTCGACGCGTTCGGTCGACGCCTCGGACGAGGGCGCGGCTACTACGATCGCGCGATCGCCGCCCTTCGCGACGCCGGCGACGTCGTCATCGTGGGCGTGGCGTACGACGCGCAGGTCGTGGACGCGTTGCCGCAGGATCCGTGGGACCAGCGCGTCGACCTGGTGGTGACCGAGCGACGCGTGCTCGTTCCGAAACCGTCCCCGCACTGCGACCCCTCGCGCCCCGCGAGGGAGGAGGTGCGAGATGACCGTTGACCTGACCACCGTCCTCGCGGCGCTGGTGCTCGGCGCCGCGCTCGCCGCGGTGCTCGACGCTCTACGGCGCTATCAAGTCCGGAATCGTGCGGCGGGCGCGGAGGAGACGGCACGGCGCATCGTCGAGGAGGCGCGCAAGGAAGCCGACGCCGTCCGCAAAGAGGCGCAGCTTCAGGCCAAGGACGTCGTCCTGCAGGCGCGTGCCGAGTTCGAGCGCGAGGTGAAAGACGAGCGGCGAGAGCTCCAGGCGATCGAGAAGCGCCTGCTGGCGCGCGAGGAGGTGCTGGACCGCAAGCTCGAGAGCATCGAGAGCCGCGACGGGGAGGCGCAGCGCAAGGACGAGGCGATTCGTGCACGCGAGACGCAGCTCGCCACGCGCGAGGCCGAGTACGACCGACTGGTGGCTGAGACGCGCGAGGCCCTCGAGCGCGTCGCCGGGCTGACGCGCGAGGAAGCGAAGCGAACCCTCATCGACCGCATGGTGGACGAGGCGAAGCACGAGGCCTCGAAGCGCATCCGGCAGGTCGAGGAGGAGGCGCGCGAAGAGGCCGAGCGCAAAGCGAAGAAGATCATCACGATCGCGATCGAGCGCCTCGCGGGTGAGTTCATCGCCGATCGGACGGTCTCCGTCGTGCACCTGCCGAGCGACGACATGAAGGGGCGCATCATCGGGCGCGAGGGCCGGAACATTCGCGCGATCGAGGCGGCGACCGGCGTCGATCTCATCATCGACGACACACCCGAGGCGGTGATCGTCTCCTGCCACAGTCCGATCCGGCGCGAGATCGCGCGCATCGCGCTCGAGCGCTTGATCTCGGACGGCCGCATCCATCCCGGCCGCATCGAGGAGGTCGTGCGCAAAGCCGAGGGCGAGGTCGAGGAGAGCGTGCGCGAGGCCGGCCAGAAGGCGATCTTCGAGGTCGGCATCCACGGCGTGCACCCCGAGATCGTGAAGCTCCTCGGCATGCTCAAGTACCGCTACTCGTACGCGCAGAACGTGCTCATGCACTCGATCGAGGCCGCGTTCATCTGCGGCATGATGGCCGCGGAGCTCGGCATCAATGAGAAGCAGGCGCGGCGTGCGGCGCTGCTGCATGACATCGGCAAGGCGCTCACGCACGAGATCGAAGGGTCGCATGCGATCATCGGCGCCGACCTGGCGCGCAAGTACGGCGAGTCGGCCAAAATCGTCAACGCCATCGCCGCCCATCACGAGGAGGTGAAGGCGGAGACGATCCTCGCACCCTTGGTCGACGCCGCCGACGCGCTCTCGGGCGCGCGCCCGGGCGCGCGTCGCGAGGTCCTCGAAAGCTACGTCCGGCGCTTGGAGGATCTCGAGCGCATCAGCAACTCGTTCCGCGGCGTCGAGAAGTCGTTCGCAGTGCAGGCGGGCCGCGAGATCCGCGTGCTCGTCGAGCCGAGCCAGATATCGGATGATCAGGCGTCGTCGCTCGCGCGCGAGGTGGCGAAGAAGATCGAGAGCGAGATGACCTATCCCGGCCAGATCAAGGTGACGGTGATCCGCGAGATGCGGGCGAGCGAGTACGCGCGCTGATGCGCCTGCTCTTTCTCGGCGACGTCGTCGGCAAGCCTGGACGACGCGCGGTCGTCGAGTCGGTGCCGCACCTGCTGACGACGGCCGGCGCCGATCTCGTGATCGCGAATTGCGAAAACGCGTCGGGTGGTGTCGGTGTCGACCCGCGCGCCGCCTCGGAGCTCCTCGAGGCTGGCGTCGACGTCCTCACGTCCGGCAACCACATCTGGGCAAAGCGCGACATCGTCGATTACCTCCGCGACTCCGACGTGCTGCTGCGCCCGCTCAACTT